>JAZUCE010000085.1:0-145321 GCA_045638905.1 Faecalimonas sp. | reverse complement strand
TCGTAAAGATTTCCTCTTTCGATAAGTTTCGCAGCTTCTTGATATTTCTTTCCTCTTTTCATATTCAATAACCTCCTAGTGGTAATATCGGGAGCGAGCCCTCCCACGTTTTAACATGTTTACAATTATTCAGCTACTTTTACACCCATACTGCGGCATGTTCCTGCGATCATGCTCATAGCAGCTTCTACAGATGCAGCGTTTAAGTCAGGCATTTTCAATTTAGCAATTTCTTCTAATTGAGCCTTTGTGATTGTAGCTACTTTTGTTTTGTTCGGAACACCTGAACCAGATTTGATTCCGCAAGCTTTCTTAATAAGAACAGCTGCCGGTGGTGTCTTTGTGATGAAGCTAAAGCTTCTGTCATTGTAAACTGTGATAACTACAGGGATGATTAAATCTCCTTGATCTGCAGTTCTAGCATTGAATTGTTTCGTAAATTCAACGATGTTTACACCGTGTTGTCCAAGTGCAGGACCTACCGGTGGTGCTGGAGTTGCTTTTCCAGCTGGAATTTGTAATTTAATATAACCTTGTACTTTCTTTGCCATTTTGTGTACCTCCTTGTGGTATTTGCGGGGATTTCCCTCCCACTTATTTTGTTACATTTTTTTTACTTCTGAGAATTGAATCTCAACTGGGGTCTCGCGACCGAACAGTTCTACATTGATTGTCAGGGTCTGTTTCTGCTTGTTCACTTCCTTAACCATGCCGACTGTGTCTTTCCATGCTCCTGAAGTTACTACGATGGTTTCACCGATTTCATAGTTTGAAACAACCTCTGCATCCATAATTCCTAAAGCATCGATCTCTGCATCTGTAAGAGGAACCGGTTTTGATCCCGGACCAACGAAGCCTGTTACGCCTCTGGTATTTCTTACGACATACCATGTGTCATCATTCATAATCATATGAATCATTACGTATCCAGGAAACATCTTTTTCTGTGATGCTTTCTGTGTTCCGTTCTTCAGTTCCACAACTTCTTGCATCGGAACTCTTACTTCTAAGATTTGATCCTCAAGGTGTCTGTTTTGAATTGTCTTATCAATGTTTGCTTTTACTTTGTTCTCATACCCTGAATAAGTATGAACAACATACCATTTTGCTTCTGACATAAAATCTCCTTTCTACCCATTGACAGTTTCATTATCTTACAAGGAAATCAATGCCATATTGCATTAAAGCATCGACTACCGCGATGATTGCTCCTAAGAGAACGGAACAAACGATAACTGCAACTGTTTGTTTTGCAAGTGTTTTCTTATCCGGCCAAATGATTTTCTTAAATTCAGCTTTAAGACCTTTGAACCAGCTTTTCTTTTTTTGTTTTTCTACTGTAGTTTCAGACATAACATTCACTCCTTTCAACGATATTACTTCGTTTCTTTGTGTAATGTGTGTGATTTACAGAATCTACAATATTTCTTTGTCTCCATACGTTCAGGATGAGTTTTCTTATCCTTAGTTGTATTGTAGTTACGTTGTTTACATTCTGTACATGCCAATGTTATTCTTGTACGCACAACTTCCACCTCGCTTTTTTCAATGTTTTACGTGTTACATGGTAGTTTGCGAGACTACCTAATTTTAGGCATAAAAAAAAGACCTACTTCCATTCGCCCGTATATCTTATCATACACACAAGCCCTCGTCAAGTATTTCTTTTTTTTATTTTTTCATTATTGGACTGGTTCAAGCAGACTGCTCACACAATACAAGATTTGTCCATTATACATAACCCTGGACCAGCCAAGCTCATCATTCATTCCCGTTCTGACCACCACATCACCTTTTTTTATTTGGACAACAACAGGTGCAATCTCATCATTTACGCTCGGCTTAGCACGCAAGTTCGTCGCCTCCTTTGCTGTCATGTGTTCGTTGACCTCACGGAATTCTGTTTTGATACCATCATCTGCTTCTTCCTTCGACGGTTTATGGCTTAGGTCTGTAGTAAGATAACTGGAAACAGCATAATACTTCTTTCCGTTATACTCCACTCTCGACCAACCGCTATCGCTAACCCCTGTACGAGTTGCCGTTTCTCCATTTAAGAGCGTATGCATCACCTTGCTGTCTGCACCCTGACTCGGCTTATCCCGAAGATTTGTTTTTTCCTTAGCGGTGACAGTTTCATTTACTGCTCGGAAATTCACAAGAGCCTCTACATCCGCCTCCACATCTTCCGGCATCTCCTTATCTTTTGCACCCTCTGTGTGCGCATATCCGAAATATGCAATATTCATGTCTACAGAATCTTGAATGCCTGACACACTGCCTTGATTCGTATATTGCCACATGGCATACGGCGCCTCGTATGAACATTCCGTCGTTGCCGTATAGACCGGAGGATACTGTGCAACCCACACACTGTATATAGAAGAAATGCGACTCATTTCCCATTTTAAATCATGTTCCATTTCACTTTTAGCTCCATAAAACATCGGTGAGTAACCACGCTGTTTGATTTGATTCATAAAAGCAAGCGCTGCATCTGTTCGCTGCGTATTCGTCATATCATACTGTCTGCTACTTGTTTTGCCGTACCCCTCACAGTCATAGGCGACTGGATAAGTAATCTGATATTTTGCAATATAATCTGATACCCAATTTGCTTCCTCTACTGCTTCAGATTGAGAAATAGCCGTTGAAAAGAAATATACACCGACTTTAATCCCATGCTTCGTTGCTTCCTGCATATTATATTTTGCATTGCTGTCTGCTTTAATAATGCCATCTGCCATAGTACGATAACCCACACGAATCATTGCAAAGTCAATTCCTGCTTCTGCTACCTTTTTCCAATCAATCGTCCCTTGATAAATAGATACATCAATTCCATAAGTAACTTCACCTGTTCGGTTCTCATCCCTTGCATCTGAAATGTCAACCTCTGCGCCCACTTCTTCCTTCTCTTTTTGTGCCTCCATCAGAACACGGAATGGATCATCTATATCCAACTCTTTGCTTACACCGTTGTTATCTATAGGTTTGCCTATGCTTTCTTTTTTACTATTGTTAACAAGAAAAATGCCTGCAGCTGCAGCCGCAAGAACACATACTCCCACAATAACAAATGTCATTATTTTCTTTCTATTGAAATATACGTGTTTTTCATGCATAACATCACCTTCCCATGACATTGTAACCGATATGTTTTGCAACCGCAATTAGTTTTCATATATAATTATTGTCGATTTATGTAATTATTTGGTAATTTTTTATATTTTTTCAGAATTTTTTTCGAATTAATAGCCAAAATAAACAAAAAAGAGTATAATATAATTCATGAAATTGAAAGTGAGGGTTCTATATGAAACAAAACGATATGTTAGCGATGATTTTGGCTGGCGGCCGAGGATCTCGTCTACATGATTTAACTAACAAAGTCGCAAAGCCTGCAGTTTCATACGGTGGAAAATATCGCATCGTAGACTTCCCGCTTAGCAACTGCGCAAACAGCGGTATTGATATCGTTGGTGTGCTTACACAATATGAGTCAATTTTATTAAACAGCTATGTGGCAGCCGGGAGACGTTGGGGTTTAGACGCCAAAGACAGTGGTGTTTTTGTACTGCCTCCACGCGAAAAAGCTGATGCCAACTTAGATGTATATCGCGGAACAGCTGATGCCATTTCACAAAATATTGATTTTATTGATACATATAATCCAGAATATGTATTGATTCTTTCCGGTGACCACATTTACAAAATGGATTATGCCGATATGCTTGCTCATCATCAGGCAAATAATGCAGATGCAACCATCGCAGTTATTCAGGTTCCTATGGATGAAGCCAGCCGTTTCGGTATTATGAACACCAATGATTCCGGTCGCATTATTGAATTTGAGGAAAAGCCACCGGTTCCTAAGAGCAATCTTGCTTCCATGGGTATCTACATTTTTAATTGGAAACTACTTCGTCAAATGTTGGTAGCAGACATGGTAAAAGAAGATTCCAACCATGATTTTGGTAAAGATATTATTCCTGCTTTATTGAATGATGGTCGCATTCTTCAAGCGTACAAGTTCAAAGGATATTGGAAAGATGTCGGAACCATTGATTCCTTGTGGGAAGCCAATATGGACCTTCTTGACGACAAGAATGAATTGGACCTTGGTGACTCCTCTTGGAAAATTTATACAGAGGATGTGACAACCTTACCACAATATGTTGGAGCACATGCTGATATCAAGCGTGCCTATATTACACAAGGCTGTGTGATTGATGGTACAGTTAAAAACTCTGTTCTGTTTACCGGCGCAAAAGTTGGAACAAATGCAGAAGTATTTGACACTGTCCTAATGCCAAACGCCATTGTAGAAGACGGCGCCGTTGTCCACCGTGTTTTGGTTGCTGACGGTGTGAAAATAGGTAAAGGTGCTGTTGTAGGAAGTGCGGACAGCGACCACATTGAACTAATTGCAAACGACGTAGAGGGGGTAGAATAAGATGGCTAAAGCATTTGGAATTGTGAATACATCCGGTAACCATATCTGGGTGGAAGGAATGCAGGAATACCGCCCGATTGGCGCGTTCTCTTTCCTTGGCAGATATCGTATTGTCGACTTTCCTGTTTCTAATATGAGCAATAGTGGAATCGACCGTATCCAGGTATTTGCCGGAAATAATCCCAGATCACTGATTGAACATCTGGGTTCCGGTCGTCATTACAACATTAATTCAAAAAAAGGAAAATTGCAGATTCTCTTTGCAGAAGGACATTCCAAAAATGATATATACAATACCGATATTTCTGCATTCTGGGAAAACCTTGACAGTATTCAGAAAATGAAAGAAGAATACGTAGTAATTGTTCCAAGCTATATGGTATTCAAAATGGATTTTCATCTTCTTTTGAAAGAACATATCAAATCCGGTGCCGACATTACACTTTTATATCATTCTGTAAATAACGCAAATGTAAACTTCTTGAATTGCCATTATTTAACATTAAATCGTCAAAGTGGCGTTTCAGCAGTTGTAAAAAATCGTGGCGATGAATCGAACAGAGATATTTTCATGGGCACTTATGTAATGAAAAAATCATTATTTATTGACCTGATTAACAAGGCAAGATCGTTATCTTCCATGTATACACTTGCTCAAATTATTAATATTGAATGCGAAGAGTTAGATGTCCGAGGCTACAAGCACGAAGGTTACTTTGCTGCAATTATGAATTTTAAGAGTTATTATGATGCTAATATGTCTTTGATTAAATACGAAGATACCAAAGACCTCTTTGATGAAGAATGGCCGATTTATACTCGTACAAACGATTCTTGTCCTACACACTATTTTGATACCGCTGTCATTAAACAATCTGTAATCTCTAATGGATGTACCATCGAAGGAACCATTGAAAATTCCATCGTAGGGCGTGGCTGTGTCATCAAGAAAGGCACTGTGATTAAGAATTCTATTATCCTTCCAAACTCTACCATTGAGGAAGGTATCCATGTTGAGAATTATGTAGTGGGTAAACACTCAAAATTAATTCATTGCAAAGAATTAGTTGCTGACATTGACACACCTGGATATGTAAGACGAGGCGATACCTTGTAAGATTTATCAAAGAACATCAATGAGTTTTTTCATTGATGTTCTTTTTTCGCCTCCATTTCGGTACGAGTGCGGCTTAAAGATTCCTACTATATTCCTGTTCGAAAAATATCCCAAACATCATAATTTATGTTATAATAAGTGAAATGAAATATGCAAGGAGAGAGATCATTATGAAAGCAATTTTTGAGGCTATCAACAACATTTTTAGTTTCGTTACTCCTGTATCTGATTTTTTATGGGATTTTCCTAAAAATTTTGAGTGGTACAGCAAAATTCCACTACTTGGAGATTTGTCGCTGGCAATTATCGTGCTTGTTGGTTCCGGACTTTTCTTCAGTTTTAGATTGGGATTTGTTCAAGTGACGCATTTTAAAAAAGGAATCAAAACACTGGTTGAAAAAAGAAATGCAAAGACAGGAATTTCTCCTTTGGCCTCATTTTTCTTAAGTACAGCCATGCGAGTTGGGCCAGGCAATATCATTGGTGTAACCGGTGCAATTGCAGTTGGTGGTCCGGGAGCTCTGTTTTGGATGTGGGTATCCGCGTTCTTCGGAATGGCAACTGCGTACATGGAGGGTACACTGGCACAAATTTTCAAAGAGAAAAAGGGTGATGAATTTGTTGGTGGACTTCCCTTCTACGGAAGAAAGTTGCTTGGAAACAAAGTTTGGATCGGTGTTTTTCTATCCGTTCTATATATTTTATATGCACTGTGTTGTTTGCCGGCACAAGGATTTAATGTAGTATCATCTGTAGGACGAATTGCAGAAACAGTAACAGGCAACGCAATTAAATCAGACACAATGTTCTACTACATAGTTGGAGCAATCGTGGTTATAATGACTGCTGTTGTTGCATTTGGCGGAATCAAAAAAGTAACAAAATGGACAGATAAGATGGTGCCGGTAATGGCGGTAGTCTATGTTGCAACGGTATTGGCATTAATTCTTATTAATTTCACAAGAATTCCGTTCTTCTTCAAGGCGGTCTTTGGCGGCGCATTTACTCCGGATGCCATTTTCGGTGGTTTGTTTGGTACGGTATTGGCACAAGGAGTAAAACGTGGTTTGATGTCAAACGAAGCTGGGCAGGGTACGATAACAATGCCGGCAGCCGCAGCGGATGCAGACCACCCATGCGAACAAGGCGTCGTCTCTTCGCTTGGTGTGTTTCTTGACACCATCGTTATTTGTACATTAACAGGTTTTGTAGTTGTTATGGCTCATTGCTGGATAGGAGACTGCCCTGTCGGTGGTAGCGAAACCGCTTGGCTCCAATTGGATAAGCTTCCAATGTTTACGGAATCTGTAGCTGCGCTGACGCCGGGAACTGCACTTAACGCAGTGATGTCAGTGCTTGTAAGTTTGTGCTTCTGCTTGTTTGCATATACATGTTTGCTTGGAATGATTAGCTTTTCTGAGATCGTAGCTAATCGTATTAGTACATCAAAGAGATGCATTAACACAGTCCGCACAATATGCTTGTTTGTGGCAGCGTTCGGTATCTTGTGTAATATTGCAGGTTTAGAGCTTGGTAATCTATGGGCGTTTTCTGATTTGGGAAATATTTTAATTGTATACTTCAATATACCAATCGTTTATATCGGAGCAAAATATGTATTCCGCGCCACAAAGCATTATAAGAAAAATGATGGTACACCATTTACTTCAAAGGTAATTGGAAGAAACGATTGTACCTATTGGGATGAAAAAGCAGAAGAAAAATAATAGGAAAAGGGGAGATTTTGCAAATCTCCCCTTCATACATTTACAATGTCACCCCATCTTTAAAAATTGCTAGTTCATGCTTATCCAGCATCTCTGACTTCGCATACACTTCGCCTGAAGCCAATTTCAACAGATATTCATAGAAGTCTTCTGTCAGTTCTTGCATAGAGACACCGTCTAATAACGCTCCGGCATTATAATCAATCCATGCTTTCTTCTTATTATAAAGTGCAGTATTGCTTGATACCTTGACTGTTGGCACTGGGCATCCAAATGGTGTTCCTCTTCCAGTTGTAAAAAGTACAACGTGGGCTCCAGATGCTACCAACGCATTGGAAGCTACCAAATCGTTTCCAGGTGCATTAAGTAAGGACAAACCATGTACCTTTACAGGTTCTGCATATTTCAAAACGTCCTCCACCGGGCTTGTTCCACCCTTTTGCGTACAGCCAAGTGACTTGTCCTCCAAGGTAGTAATCCCACCGGCTTTATTTCCTGGAGATGGATTTTCATCCACCTTCTCCCCATAACGCATAAAATACTGTTTAAAATCATTTATCAAATCTACTGTCTTGTTAAACAGCTCCTCGTTGCGACAGCGATTCATCAATATCGTTTCCGCTCCAAACATCTCCGGAACCTCTGTCAAAATAGAGCTACCACCTTGTGCAATCAACTTATCGGAAATACATCCCAAAAGTGGATTTGCCGTGATGCCAGAAAATCCGTCAGAGCCGCCACACTTCAGACCAATCACCAATTCTGATGCTGGGCACTCCTCTCTCTCGAACTGATTTGCAAATGCACAGAGCTTCTTCATAATCTCTGTCCCCTTTGCAATCTCATCCTCTTCTTCCTGGCAAACCAAAAATTTGACACGATTGCTGTCATAATCACCGAGGAATTTCTTTAGTTCATCAATATTTCCATTCTCACATCCCAGACCAACCACAAGCACTGCACCTGCGTTTGGATGACGAATCAAGCCGCACAGATACTCCAGTGTCATCTGCCAGTCCGCTCCTAACTGAGAACAGCCATATGGATGATTATACGCGTAAATTCCCTCAATGTTTTCACGCAAGAATTGCTGCGATTGCGCTTCAATCTCTCTTACAATTGAATTCACGCACCCCACAGTCGGAACAACCCACACTTCGTTTCGAATACCCACTTTGCCGTCTTTTCTTCGATACCCCTTAAAAGTACGGCTCGGCACTCTCTCTACCTCTTGGATGGAAGGCTCATATGTATATTCCAAGAGTGCTCCAAGATTAGACTTTACGTTGTGAGAGTGCACATGCTCTCCCACTGTGATATCTACTTTTGCATGACCAATCGGGAATCCGTATTTGATAATATTTTCACCCGCTTTGATTGGTGCGATTGCAATCTTATGTCCTGCCGGAATCTCTGCTTTCGCTACGTATTCATTTCCATCAATTTCAAATGTTTCTTGTGCTTTTAAAGTATTGATAGCTACAGCCACCTTATCACTTGGATGTATTTTAATTGCCTTCATATTACATACCTAACACTTTCTGAAGGGCATCTTTTGCATCTGCTTTAATCAGTGTGAGCCATTCAGCCACAGTCTCTTTCATGCCTTCATATGCGGTCAAATCCTCGCCCCAGAATGCTTCATTGGATAAAGCTGCCTTCACGAACTCACCTGCTTCTTTTCCACTGTTTGCAGCAAAGAATTCCAACACATGCGCATCGTCATGAATCTCATATGCTGTTCCATCTGCTCGTTTTGCATAGAGAGTACCCTCTCTCAAATCCTCTGATGAGTAGAAAGCAAAAAGTGCTGCCAATGAAAATGTAATGAGTCTTGGCAATTCACCCTTATTTGCAACATGGTCTTTAAATGATGGCAGTACCCTTGCTTTCCACTTTGAAACGGAGTTGAGTGATATGGAAAGTAGGGCGTGATCGATAAATGGATTCTCAAAACGTTCAAACACAGATGCTGCAAATGCTTTTACTTCTTCAATTGGAAGTGGTACCTGTGGAACGATTTCTTCCATCACTACTTGTCGAATAAATTTGCCCATGATCTCATCATGCATACAATCACGTACAATGTCCAGACCATAGAGAAATCCTGCTAACACAGATGCTGTATGTGCACCGTTTAATACACGCACTTTTCTCTCTCTGTATGGTTTTTGATTGTCCGTAAATACAACCGGAAGTCCGGCTTTATCTAATGGTAGTTCCCCACTGATATCTTTGTCACTCTCAATTACCCAAAGACCAAATGGTTCGCCAACGTCAACTAAGTTATCCTGATATCCAAGTTCCTCACAGATAGCTGCTACTTCGTTTCTCGGATATCCTGTTACAATGCGGTCTACCAACGTACTGCAGAATACGCAGGCCGCTTGCACCCAGACTTTAAACGTTAATGGCAATTTCCAAGCATCGCAAAGTGCCAACACACATTCTCTTAATTTGCCACCATTATTTTCAATTAATTCTACCGGAAGAATAATGAGACCTTTATTTGCATCCCCGTCAAATGCTTTATAGCGTTCATACAAAAATTTTGTTAATTTTCCAGGATATGTAGTTGGAAGTCCATCGAAATTGTCATTTTCGTCAAGTACAATTCCTGCCTCAGTTGTATTTGACACAACAAAACGAAGTGTATCTAATTTGGCAAGTCCCATATAATCTTCATAGTCATCTTTACAATCCATTACTTTTGAAACGGAAGTAACGATGCGGCTGTCATTCACTGTCTGTCCGTTCTCTTTTCCGCGAAGAACAACTGTGTATAAGTTATCCTGTTTCTCAAACATTTCCAGACTTCCAAATGAAATTGGCTTCACGATTGCGATGCTGCCGTCAAACACTCCCGCCTCGTTCGCAACATCAATCATATAGTCAACAAATGCACGAAGGAAATTTCCTTCACCAAATTGAATTACCTTAATCGGTCTCTCTGTTTTTTGAATCATTTTACTGTTTAAATTTTCCATATTTGTCCCTCTCTATACTTATTTTTGCTTGGTAAGACGGCTTATCGCCTCATTACCCACTATTTGCGCTCATTATATACTAACATTTCTATATTTTATATCACGATATTGACGTTTTTCTCTTATTTTAGTAAGATATTGATATTAGGAGGCGATATTAGATGGCGTTTTATGAAAATACACCGGACCATTTTGTAAGTACCGTTGCAAGAAAGTTTTCCATGCCTGCCATGCACTACCATAATTCCTATGAATTGTATTATTTGGAAGCCGGCAGTCGCGAATATTTTGTAGAAGATAAGTTCTTTTCCGTGTCGGCAGGGGACTTTGTTTTGATTGCTCCGAATAAATTTCATCGTACAGGTGGTGCGTACTCGCTCCGTACCATTGTCGGATTTACATACGAATATCTAGCTGAGACCTACACCCCAAACGCGATGAAAGATTTGCTAAAGTGCTTCGATAAGGTATTTATCTCTCCGCCAGAGAGTATGCAAGAGGAACTAAAAGGACTCTTGAAATCTCTTGCGGATGACACTAGGCAGACCGACTTTGCAGTAGACCTTGCAACACTGCTTCGCAAGCTTTCCAAGTGTGCCCCGGATACAACTTATGATGAGCGAATCAGCAATATCATTAAATATATCAATAAACATTTTTCGGAGATTCATTCGATTGACCAGATTGCAGAGCAGATGCATGTGTCGAAGCACCACCTGTGCCGTGTGTTTAAAGATGCGATGGGAATTACGATGATTGATTATCTCAACAATATTAGGGTCAAAAACGCCTGTAATTTTCTAGAATCTTCGGATAAGGATATGTTAGAGATTTCGCAGCTGTGCGGATTTAATTCGTCTGCGTATTTTGGGAATGTGTTTAAGAAGATTACGGGGTGTTCACCGCTGAGGTATCGGAAGGAGTGTGGAAAATAGGGAAGCCTCGGCACTGCCGAGGCTTTCAATACACAACCTTTGTCTATTTTGTTTTATTTTTCATTTCTTGCAACATACGTTGCACTTTTCTCCCCCGACCATTATAGTAATCCATTTTTTCCTGTCTTGTCATATTCTTCGTCATCTCGTAGTTGTATTCACGAATCTTATGAATATCTTCGATTGTAAAATCAGGACTAATGTCTAGTGGTTTCATAATCATTCCTCACTTTCCAATAATACAGATGGATTCAAAATCTCAATCGGTTTATATCCTTTCAAATTAGTAATTGCTCGCACGCCCCTGATAGTTCGAATATTGACAATATGTTTGAAATTCCACGACACAATACAATCGCATCCATATTCAACCGCTGCTGCAATATGTTGGCAATCATCATAACATTTTGGCGGCAATATTTTCATTGCAACAAGTTGCTCTGCAACATCCAGCGCATTGTCTCCAATTTCAATAACCGTATATTCAACTTCTTCTAAGCGTTCAAATAATTGACTTCTTTTAGGTTCAGGACAATCATCAATTTCATCTAATGTTACATGTGACAAATATAACTCAAATCGTCTCTGTTTAAACAATTCCCACAACCGATTTGTGATTTCCATCTTTTCAGGTACATCTTCTTGTTGCAAATAACTAACAACAGATGTATCCAAGTATATCTTTAGTTTCTTATTCATTTTCTTCCTCCTAATTATAGCACATATTTTCTTATTGTAACAGAGTAAATATAATTTTCACGACTACAAGACTACAATCATAGGCCTCGACCTCCCATATTCAGTTTCATCAAATTGATTTTCATGACTGACATGTCTTGAACTTCAGATACGTCCTTAAAAACGCCCCAACGCATAGAATGATTTGATTAAATCTGCGTTTTGTTTGATGTGAAAATATTGTAGCATGTGAATGCGACAGAAGACAATTATTAAAATGTGAATAGCTAAGAGAAATATATGATTAGAGTGTGGATAACTCGCAAAATTATCCACGCTCACAAAAAGAGAGCCCGCTCACGCGAACTCTCTAAACTATACTATCTTCAATTATCTCTGAACTCTCGCTCCTGCTCCGCCCATAATGGCTTCTACTTCTTTCTTGCTAGCCATTGTTGTGTCGCCAGGAGTTGTCATAGCAAGTGCGCCGTGTGCTGCACCGTAGTTTACTGCAATTTCAGCATCACCTGTTGTCATAAGGCCATAGATAAGACCTGATGCGAAGGAGTCACCGCCACCTACACGGTCCATGATTTCAAGTCCCTTGTAGTCTTTAGCTTTGTAGATTTCTCCACCTGCCCAGCAAAGAGCTGACCAGTCATTAACTGTTGCAGTCTTTACTTCACGAAGTGTTGTTCCTACTGCTTTGAAATTAGGATATGTCTTCACCGCTTCGTTAATCATCTTCTTGTAGCCTTCGATGTTTAACTCTTTTAAGTTTTCATCATTTCCTTCGATTTCAAATCCGAGGCAAGCTGTGAAGTCTTCTTCGTTACCAATCATAACATCTACGTATTTTGCAATCTCTTTGTTTACTTCCTGAGCTTTTGCGTGTCCACCGATTGCGCTCCACATAGATGGACGGTAATTCAAGTCATAAGATACGATTGTGCCGTATTTCTTTGCGGTTTTGATTGCTGCAAGCACTGTTTCACAAGACTGCTCAGATAATGCTGCATAGATACCGCCTGTGTGTAACCAACGTACTCCAAGTTCACCAAAGATATAATCAAAATCAAAATCTTCTGGTGTTGCTTTTGAGATTGCTGTGTTTGCACGGTCCGAGCATCCTACTGCACCACGGATACCGAATCCTCTTTCTGTAAAGTTAAGCCCGTTACGACAAGTTCTTCCAATACCGTCTGTCTTCATCCATTTGATTAATGATGTATCAACTCCACCTTGCAGAATGAAGTCTTCCATTAACATACCTACTTCGTTATCAGCAAATGCTGTGATAACAGCAGTTTTAAGTCCAAAACATCTTCTAAGTCCACGAACAACATTGTATTCTCCGCCACCTTCCCATGCACGGAAGCTGCGAGCTGTACGAATACGTCCTTCGCCCGGGTCAAGACGAAGCATTACTTCACCTAATGAAACTGCATCAAATTTACATTCTTCTGCCGGTCTTAAATTCAAATTCATAATCCCCACTCCTTATCCTCTGATTCCTTTTACCAATGCCACTGCTTCAGCTGTCATTTCACTAATCTTGTCAAATTCACCTGCTGCAATCATGTCACCTTTTACCATCCAGCTTCCGCCGCATGCAACAATTTTCTTGAATCCAAGATAATCCGCAAGGTTCTTTGCACTCACACCACCGGTTGGCATGAATTTTACATTTGTATATGGCGCTGCTAATGCTTTGATTGTTGCTACTCCACCAAACTGTTCAGCTGGGAAGAATTTGATTACTTCCAAACCACGTTTTACAGCTTGTGCCACTTCTGACGGAGTAATACATCCTGGTAAAACTAAGATATCTTTTGACAAACAGTAATCTACGATTTCCGGGTCAAATCCTGGACTAACGATAAATTTCGCACCTGCTGCTACTGCACGGTCCACTTGATCGATTGTTAACACAGTTCCTGCTCCGATTAACATTTCTGGAAACTCTGTTGCCATAATGCGGATTGATTCTTCAGCCGCATCTGTACGGAAGGTTACTTCTGCACATGGAAGTCCACCATCGCAAAGTGCTTTTGCAAGTGGAGCAGCATCTTTTGCATCATTTAATACCACTACCGGTACTACACCCATTTCTTGTACTCTTGTTAATAATTCGTTCATCTCTTTTCTCCTTTTACAAATCGAATCCGAAGTATCTCTTTGCATTATTGTAAGAAATACCTTTTACGATTTTCTCTAACACTTTATAATCTGCCGGATATTCACCATTTTCTACCCAGTCACCTATCAAGTCACACATAATTCTGCGGAAATACTCGTGTCTTGTATATGACAAGAAACTTCTTGAGTCTGTCAGCATACCAATAAAGTTTCCAAGCAATCCAAGATTTCCAAGTGAAATCATCTGGTCTCTCATACCTTGCTTGTGGTCATTGAACCACCATCCGCTACCTTGTTGAATCTTGCCGATTGCTTCTGTACCTTGGAAACATCCGATGATAGTTCCGATTGCTGCATTATCTGTAGGATTCAAGCTGTAGATAATGGTCTTTGGTAACTCATCTGTTACAACCAACGCATTTAAGTAATCTGCCATTTCAGAAGATGGCGCATAAGTATTGATACAGTCAACACCAGTATCCGGACCTAAACTACGATAAATCAACTGATTGTTGTCACGTTTCGCTCCGTAATGCAGTTGCATAGCCCAGCCCTTCTTACTGTATGCTCTTCCCATGGCAATCATGTAAGCTGTCTTAAACTTTCTTTCTTCCTCTTTACTTGCCATATCACCTGCAAGTCTCTTAGTAAAAATTGCTTCGATTTCTTCGTCCGAAGCAGGTTCATACATAATGTATTCCAAACCATGGTCAGAAACCTTACATCCAACTTCTTCAAAGAAATCCATTCGCACCTGAAGTGCTAAAAGAAGGCTCTGGAAGCTGTCAATCTTCACGCCGCTTACTGCTTCAAGCTTCGCAAGATAATCTAAGTAATCCGGTTTCTCAAGATTCATTCCCTTATCCGGTCTCCAAGTCGGCAGTACCTGTACATCAAAAGTAGGGTCTTCTTTAATCTTAATATGCCATTCCAAAGAATCCGCCGGGTCATCCGTAGTACAAAGTAAGGTTACATTGGATTGTCTGATAATATTTCTTACCGTCATACAATCTTCTGCAAGTTTTGCATTGCAGAGATTCCATACTTCTTCTGCTGTATCACCATTTAAGGTTCCTTCGTATCCGAAATATGTCTTCAATTCCAAATGACTCCAGTGATACAGTGGATTTCCAATTGCAAGTTCTAATGTCTCTGCCCATTTTTGGAATTTCTCACGGTCTGTTGCATCACCTGTAATGTATTTTTCTTCCACACCGTTGGAACGCATTTGACGCCATTTGTAATGGTCTCCGCCAAGCCAAACCTGTGTGATGTTATCAAATTTTCTATCCTCGTAAATTTCCTGAGGATTAATGTGGCAGTGGTAGTCGATAATCGGCATTACCGCTGCATACTCATGATACAATTTCTTTGCTGCCTCTGTGGACAGCAAGAAATCTTTATCCATAAATGTCTTCATCTTTCTTCACCTCATATTTATACGTATTTTTTCAGTGTTGCTCTGACAGCTCCCGGTCCGGCAATCATTTCCTTCAGGTATCCGGCTACTTTTTCTGCCATGCCAACTTCATAGAGATTTACTCCCCAAATCTTAGCATCCTCAAGAAGTGGTTTTACTGCTGCTTCCACATCAGCCTCTTTACCCAATTCCAATCCTGCTACATATGGGCATACAGCTTCAAGCAGTGGATCTGGGCTAAGTTCGAATTTTTCACCGTTGTCATTCACACCCATGAGATATCTTAACCATCCGGCAAATACAACCGGAATTAATTTCAAATCTGCTACATCCAAGTCGTCTGTTGCTGCGTAGGCTTTGATTGTCTCACCAAAACGAATCGCTAACTTTTGTGAAGTATCTGTAGCAATGCGTTGTGGTGTATCCGGCATAAACGGATTCGGAATACGCACTTGAAGTACGGTGTCAATAAATTCCTTCGGGTCAAGTACACCCGGATTAACTACTACTGGAAGACCTTCCACATAACCAACTGTCTCAACTAATTTTTTCAGCTGCTCATCTTTCATTTCTTCAGAAATCTTTTCGTACCCTAAGATACATCCGAATACTGCAAGACAGGTATGAAGTGGGTTAAGACAAGTACAAACCTTCATCTTTTCTACTTTGTCTACGGTTTCACGTTCAGTAAACATGAGACCACCTTTTTCTAATGCCTCATGTCTTCCATTCGGGAATGCATCTTCGATAACAAGATACTCCGTTTCCTCTGCATTTACAAATGGAGCAACCCATGTGTTCTTTGAAGTAACAACCGGCTCTAATTCTTCTACACCGTCAGCCTTTAAAATAGCTTCTACAGATGCATCCGGTCTTGGAGTAATCTTATCAATCATAGACCAAGGGAAAGAAACCTTGCTCTTATCGTTTACATAATCTCTAAATCCTGCATCTACCACACCGTTTTCTACCCATTTTTCTGCAAATGTGCTGATTGCTGCAAATAGCTTGTCTCCATTATGTGAACAGTTATCCATACTTACCATGGCGATTGGTTTACGCCCTGCTTCGTATCTTGCATAAACAAGTGCTGCCACTTTACCCATATAGCTCATCGCTTTTGCAGGTCCATTTATAAAGTCATCTTCCACACCTGGAAGTGGGTCACCCTTACCATTTACAAGGCTGTATCCTTTTTCTGTAATCGTAAAAGATGCCATTTGAAGAGATGCTTTCCCAAAAATCTCTTTGAGACGTGTCCAGTCTTGCTCATTTTCTGTATTAACCGTTAACGATTCTACTACAGAACCAATGACTGTCTTTTCTACTGTTCCATTTGCTTTTAGTGTTACCAGAAGATTGTAATCATCATGTGGATGATTCATCTTTTCTACGATTTCATAGTCATAGCCTTCAGCTACCACTAGACCTCGGTCAATCAGTCCCTGATTCAAGAGATTCTGTACTACATTTGCTTGAAATGCACGGAAAATATTGCCCGGTCCGAAGTGAATCCAGAATGGATTTTCTTTTGTGGCTGCTGTTACTTTTGCCCTGTCAAACTGTGGAAGATTATATCCTTTTTCTTCCCATTGCTTTCTATCAAGAAGTCCTAGTTCGTTTAATTTCATATTTACTATGCCTCCTATTTATTGGCTCTATCTTCTTTTTCAATTGCTTCCCAAAGTCCTTGTAGATAGCATGCTCCAAGTGCTCTGTCGTATAAACCGTAACCTGGCATTGCCACTTCGTCCCAAATCATACGCCCGTGGTCCGGTCTGATTGGTCCGTCAAATCCGATATCATATAACGCTCTCATAATTGCGTGCATATCGAAAGTACCTTCTGAAGAAAGGTGTGGTGCTTCCTGGAAGTTCGTTGGTGTGATGAACTTCAAGTTACGAACGTGTGCAAAGTGAATTCTTCCCTTTAATGAACGAATCATGTCCGGAAGGTCATTCTTTAAGCTTGTACCGTATGAACCTGCACAGAAAGTTACACCGTTATGCTTGTTATCTACAGTGTTTACCATACGAAGAATGTTTTCTTTGTTGATGATGATACGTGGAAGCCCAAATACGCTCCATGCCGGATCGTCTGGGTGAATTGCCATGTTAATGTCATATTTGTCACAAACCGGCATAATTCTTTCCAAGAAGTAGATTAAGTTTTGGAATAACTTTTCGTCATCAATGTCTTTGTATAAGTCAAATAACTCTTTTACACGCGCCATTCTTTCTGGTTCCCAGCCTGGCATTACTGTTCCGTTCATATCGCCCGCGATAGATTCAAACATTTTTTCCGGTTCCAATGCATCAACTGCATCCTGAGTGTATGCAAGCACAGTAGAACCATCTTCCAATTCACGAGCCAACTCTGTTCTGGTCCAGTCAAATACCGGCATAAAGTTGTAACATACCAATTTGATGCCCTCTTCACCCAAGTTTTCTAAACATTGAATGTAGTTATCGATATAGTAATCTCTGTCCGGAGCGCCTGTCTTGATTGCATCGTGTACATTTACGCTCTCAATACCTGCAATGTGAAGACCTGCTGCTTCCACCTCTTCTTTGAGTGCACGTATTGCTTCGCGTGTCCACACTTCACCCGGTTGTGTGTCATAAAGAGTTGTAATAACCCCTCTTACTCCCGGAATTTGTCTAATTTGTTTGAGTGTTACAGTGTCAAATTTTGAACCATACCATCTTAATGTCATTTCCATAACTTCATACCTACCTTTTTATTTTTCCTCTACTGTTTCTATTATAAAAAATCTTCTCCCCAAAATCCATTGGACTACTTGTTGTATACATTGCAAAAGTTGTTGTTTTGTGCTAATATTTATAAAACAAGTGTTTTGGGAGATGACTATGAGAAAGAAACTGCAAACTGCTTTTCAACCACGACAATATATGTTGTCAAAGGACTTTGAATTATATTATTATGAAGACCGTGCACTTCCCAAAGTAGATTTACACGTGCATAACTACTTTGAATTCTGCTTTTTCTTGGAAGGCGACTTAGAGATGCAAGTTGAAGACAAACTGTACACCATTCTGCCGGGAGATATTATGCTCATTCCGCCTGCGCTCTCACATCGGTCAGTCATCAAAACTTATGACATACCTTATCGTCGTTTTGTTTTTTGGATTACTGAGGAATATTGCAATCACTTACTTCAATCTTCCCCTGATTATGCTTATATTATGCAATATACCAAGGCAGAAAACTGTTATCTTCTCCACACAGACCAAATGGCATTTCATTCCATTCAATCCAAGCTGTTGCGTATTTTGGAAGAAATGCATACGGAAAAATTTGGACGTGATACACAAATTTCCATCTGTATAAATGACCTAATACTATGCCTCAACCGTTTGGCATACGAACAAAATACTACTAAACGCAAAAGCGGAGAGCATGTTCTATACCAGCAGCTTACCGAATACATCGAAGATCATTTGGAAGAAGATTTATCATTGGATCGTTTGGCAAAGAAATTTTATGTAAGCAAATATCACATTGCCCATGTGTTCAAGGATACCTTCGGTGTATCCATTCACCAATATATAACCAAAAAAAGATTGGCGCTCTGCAGAGATGCCCTTTATACAAATCAGAACATCACAGAAGTTTACCATATGTTTGGATTTGGGGACTACTCCAGCTTCTATCGCGCATTTAAAAAAGAATTTGGAATTTCTCCAAAAGATTTCCGTGATATGCAAATGAACTTAAACTAAAAATGAGACGCAACCATACAAGGCTGCGTCTCATATCATTATCCAACTATTTTATTTTCTGTCCTGTGGCAAGCAACTCCACATTTAATATTTCTTTCTCACTGATGCTGTAAACCATCTTTTCTTCGCTCTCCTTCCATGTTAAATGGAATGTGAAGCTTTCTTTCTCTCCACTCTCAGCCTTTTCCACATGTTTTTTGAAACTTTCGAGAATAATGCCCATATACTCTTCCGATGTTGCACCTTTTTGAACTGCCGACGTCAACTGTTCATTTACATCTGCGCTCCATCCTTCATAAACTAACACAGGTACAATCTCTACATCAACTGTGTAATTATCCTTATCATCTTTTACAACATCTTTGATGGTGTATCGGACCTTTGCACGCACATCTGCTTCTAACTGAAGATACTGTTCCATCTCTTCCTCGCTAGCCTTCAAATCCAATTGGGCCAGCTCAGTCTCCATGGAGGATTTCAAAGATTCCCTGAACTCTGTTTCCATCTGTTTCTTTGCTTCCTCTTCTGTTATCCCCACGATATCTGCATACTCTGAATATTCTCTATGAAATTTTGCATCCAGAACAGCCTGCACATAAGCTTTCGCATCAAATTCGGATGCTCCACAACTACTCATTGTAAATAACATCAATCCCGTCAAAATAACTGCCATAACTCGCTTCATATTCTAGGACCTCTCAATCATCTTCTTATAAAAATCAACACCGAGTGGCAATGCACCTTGATAAATATTCTCATTTAAACCATGGATACTGGCATACTGCTGGTCATTGATATACAATGGTGCAAATCGCAAACAATTCTCGCTTAAATCGCGATAAAATTTCGCATCTGTCCCACCAGTCATAACATACGGACAAATTCCAATTCCCGGATATACCTCTGAAGCCACTTCTTCCACCAAATGAAATGGCTCGTTCTGATAATCCACTACCGGACACGCACCATCCTTATATATAACTTCTGTTTCAATATCATACTTCTTTGCAATATTGGAAATTAAAGCAATGCTTTCATCCATATCCTGATGCGGAATATATCTCATATTTCCTGTTACATATGCCTCCTGAGGAAGCACGTTTAGTCCATCAGAACCCTTTGCCATAGTAAAGGCTAGGGTAGTGTGAAGCATGGCACCTGCTGCTGCGCTTATCGTTGGAAGTAATTTTTTCAACAGCCCCTCAAACAACCACATATTCGCAAAAATAACCTTCATTCCCAAACTCATATTTGGCGCCATCCGGCGAAACATTTCTTTTACCGTCGGGCTGAATTTGTTGACAAATGGGCTCCTTTTCTCCACATGAGTCATGAATTTTCCCAAACGGACAAGCGGCGTGTTTTTCTTTGGCGCACTTGCGTGACCTCCCCCGCTTTTTGCAAGAAACTTGACGTCACCGTATCCTTTTTCCAGAACACCAACCATGCCATAGGTACCTTTTACTCCGCCAACAGGCTCCTCCAAAATCATTCCGCCTTCATCCATCAGATAGGCAAATTTAACTCCCTGGCTCTTCAAATATTCCACGGTCAACGGAGCACCTTCTCCACTCCATTCTTCCGTACAGCTACTTGCCAAGTACACATCACAATTTGGCTCAAAGCCTTCCGCAATCATCTCTTCCACTGCTGTCAGCATGCAAAAAAGACTTGCTTTTGTATCGACTGTTCCACGTCCCCAAACACGTCCTTCACTATCGATATCACCGGAGAAAGCTTCATGCTCCCAGTTGCCGGTTGCCTCCACTACATCGTGATGGCTCATAAACAAAATCGGCTCAGACTTACCCTTTCCTTTCCATTTAAAGAGCAAACTGCCGTTAAAAACATGCTTCTCGCAGCCCTCATGCACCTTTGGAAACATTTCTTCTAAAATTTTATGAAATTCCAAGAACTTTTCTCTGTCCGGATCAAATCTGCTGGATATGGTCTCTTTCTGAACCAACTTGGAAAGCTGTTTTCCATATTTTTCTGCCCTTGGACCTACATCCAATTGCACCTTTGCCTTTTGTGCCGGAGTCGGATGTAAAAATACCGCACGCAAAAGTACAACTGCAATCAAGGCAATAAGCAGTGCCAATACTATAAATAACGCTGTCATTGCACCATACCTTCTCTCTTATAATTTCCCTTTTTTAAACAATATAAAGGCAATCAAAAGCGCAAGCGCACCACTTGGTATAATCAAGGTACTTGTCTGTGACACTAAACTCGGAATGACAATGCATAATACAGACAACAAAACCACCGGAGCCACCGCTATCTTCAGACTCTTTGAAAAATACTTAAGTCCAAGTGCACCAAAAAGTGCCGGAACCACATAGTCAAAAGCAGGTGCAAATGTTTCACTTTGTAGAATTGGCTGTAGCGGAATAATCAAAACAACTCCTACTGCAACAACCAAAGTAGTAACAATCGCGCTGGTAGCCGTACTGATAGTAGAAATAATTTCATTCTCCGGCGTACCGATTTGTGTACCTGCAATTTCCCTTGCATTCATGGCACATGGAATCTTCATGTTTGTCACATTCCCTGTAATGAAAGCAATGTAACTGCCACCGGCACCAAGCATCGGCACGTAGATTAAGAATTCCGCGGCTGACATCGGTATATAAAGCAACGCCACCGCCAGAAATCCTGCCCAAAATCCATCACCATCAACTGAAACCTTGTAGATATTCGCTATCAAAAACGGAACCGCTATCAGTGCAACAAGTCCCACAAACATCGTAATCTTACCTATTCTGTGGAGGCCATTATTAAAATCTTCAAAAAACTTTTCTTTTTCGTTCATTTTGTTACCTCCTTATAATAAGTTAATCAAAACCGCACCTGCCATGGCAATTAACATACTGCCCGCAATACTGTAATTTTCCAGTGCTGCTTTTCCTTTTTTGCGAATAAAATATTCAAACACGGCCATTGCTGCCGCTGCTATCAGTGCAACAATAATTGGCATACTGTCTTTCACATATCCCACATTTTTTACCATTTTCCCGGAGATTGCTTCCCCTATGTATGCACTAATGTACGCACCACAAAGCCCTACAAACATAGCAGTAGTTGCATATTCACCAAATCCCGGCTTTCCGGATGTCTCTTTCTGTGGTGCTTTCTGCAACTTCTTCAAGTATTTTTTCAAGAAGAACAGACAGCACACAACACCACCTAAAATGCAAATTGTCATGACCAATGCAATCGTGGCAAAGGCACTCATACTCAATGCTTCTGCTTGCAGTTCAAGTCCCATACTATTAGCTGCGGCTTCCGCAACATTTAGCTCATACTGTAACGAACCAATTACTGACAAACGCAGCCATGAAAATGGTACTCCCAACTTCCCGCTGAGCGCAATAACACCTAACAAAATACTGAGGGATGGCAGCAAGGTAAACATTGCACTAGATGCAATTGTTTTCCTGAGTACTGCTTTATCCATTCCAATTTTAATCCCAGCGCGATAACTCTTAATCAAAAATATCAAACACATCATAACAATAAATGCAAGTACAACTCCTACAATTAGGTAAAGCACACCGGCATTTACTTTTGATAAATAGTTCTCCATATTATTTCCTTCCTTTCTTTGGTGGTGGCAACTGTGCAAGCACAATGGCGCCAAACATAAACATACAACCAAGTAATTCTCTTGTAGATAGTGTATCTCCCAAAATCAACCATCCTGCAATAACAGCCACCACCGACTCCAAGCACAGAATCAATGACGCTATCGCTGGATTCATACCCTTTTGCGCTACAACCTGGAGGGTGTATGCAACACCACTTGACAATACTCCCGCATAAAGAATAGACCATTTCGCATCCATAATGTTTTGCCAACACGGGTTTTCCACAAATAACATAAAAATACCTGAGAGAATACCACACACCCAAAACTGAATACAGGATATTTTTATGCCGTCTCCTTTTGGCGAAAAATAATCAATAATCAGAATATGAAATGAAAACAACAACGCGCATATCAATACCAATAAATCTCCATACGCCAACGAGATTTTCCCTGCCGGCATACAAAGTAGATAAAGACCAATAACAGAAAGTGCCACACATATCCAGATTAAAAAACTAACTCTTTTCTTTATAAACAGCCCTAATATTGGTACGATTACCACATACAGAGCTGTAATAAAACCGGCTTTTCCTACCGTCGTATGTATAATTCCTATCTGTTGAAAAGCACTTGCTGCAAACAAGGCAATTCCACAACAAATTCCGCCTATCAGTTCCTCTCGCGTTATAAGCGTTGCTTTTTTTCTTTTGGGATTCATCTTTCCCAAAAGAAAAACACATGGAATCAGTACCATTCCTCCGATAATGCTCCTTGCAAACATAAATGTGAAGGGTTCCACATAATCCATTCCCACGCTCTGCGCAACAAAAGCACTTCCCCAAATAACCGCCGTCAACAATAATAAGAATGAGTTTCGCAATTGCTTTCGATTCATCTTGTTCCCCCATCATTCTCTACGTTCTAACACTCTATCACATAATTCCCATACATCTTTTCGATGTGTAACTAAAAAAACAGTATAGTCTGACATTTGTTTAAGCTTCGCAATCATCTTTTGTTCTGTTTCTCCATCCAAAGCAGATGTCGCTTCATCCAAAAGCAGAATCGGACAGCCACTATATACCGCCCTTGCCACTGCAAGTCTTTGCATCTGTCCTTCTGACAAACCATGGCCACGCTCTCCCAGGACTGTTTCATATCCGTTTGGAAGTTCACATATAAACTCGTGGGCGCAAGCAGCCTTACACGCCTCTTCCACTTTTGCTCTATCTATAGTGTCCGACTTTTCAGCGAATCCAACTACTTCCCAAATCGGTCCACTCATCAAATAATTTCCCTGCGGAACATAAGCAAACATGCCTGCCGGCAACTCCGACAAGCTTAAGTTGCCATCATCTGTCTGAATTTGAATCTGTCCTTCTTGAGGCTGATATACAGACAGTAGAAGTTTCATTACCGTACTTTTTCCAATACCGCTACTTCCTATCAGTGCAACAAATTCCCCTTTCTGTACCGTGAAAGATTCCTGCTTCAACACCGGTCGGTCAACATCATAAGAAAACGATACGTCCTGAAAACATATACTTTGCATTTTTGCATACACATCTTCGCGCGTTTCGTCCGTTTCTTTTTCCTTTTTTGTACGACTTTGTTCTGTAATCTCCATCAAACGTTCCGCACTTGCAAGCATCTGAGAGTACTTCGGAAAAGTACTTCCAATGTTTGCAAACGGTGTTTGAATCTGCCCGATTAACTGTATCACAGCAGTGAGAGTTCCATATGATATACGCCCCTCCATAATTCCAACTCCGCACCAGGCGAAGCCGAAGATATAACCACCTTGTATGCAAAGACGCAATCCGCTTCCCATAACATTGTACAAATTCGTTCGCTTTCTTCTCATTTGTCTGTGTTTGGCCATTTTCTTTGAACTCAACGACTGAATTTTGTTTTCACAGCCAAAAGCATGGATTACCAGCAAGCTTTCTAAAGATTCTTGGAGATAACTTCGAACTTCCCCGTCTGCTTCCTGCACTTTTTTATGCAGACCCTTCTGCCATTTTCGCGGAAGTACGGAGAGCACTGCAATCAGAGAGCCTCCCAATAAAAATACAACAGCAATACTCCAGTCAATAGCCCCCATAACGGCAAGTACGCCTACAATTCGCACCACCATGGATACGAGACTTGGTACTAAAGTAATTGCTCCATCTGCTACAACGGAGACATCAGATGTGATTCGATTCATCAATTCACCCGTGTGATAACTCTTTACATCGCTAAAATCGCTTTGCAAAATCCCCTGCATAGCTTTTTGTCGCAGTCTATTTTCAATTGCCGCATGTGTATCATCTTCCAAAAACCGATTAACAAAGCGCATCAAAATTTGTACCGCTATCAAAATAGCCAAGGCAATTACCGATTGCCAAAATGCACTTTTCTTTCCCGGAGATGCATTGTCAATCACCTGGCTCATCAACAACGCGAAGAGAATTCCACTAATTGCCATTGCGCTTTGCAGGACAGTCAGTGTTACAATCATCCATTTACGTTTTTTCAAAGCCACGATTATCCATCTTATTGTTTTCATTCTTTCTCCTGCTGTACCAAATTAGTACATTGCATTAATTTCTTTTAATTCAGCCTTAACTCGATTCAATTCTTCTTCAAGTTCTGCTTTTTTGCTTTGGTACTGAAATTCCACTTCGTCAGGTAATCCTACAATTCGTCGATAGTAATGATCTCTTGCATCTTCCACATTTGTTACGATTAATTCTTCTGTGGCCTCGTAGTCCCCAAAAGCTTTTAACATATTTTCAAAAGAATTATGATTATAAAATTCTTGCGTTTTTTCTTCTTCAAATCCAATCAAATAAGCAATGTTCGCATCTTGTGCCACCGCTTCTCTGAGCCAAGCTCTAGGTCTTTCACTCATCATGCCCACCGCTCCAATATGCCAAACACCCTCTTCATATTTAAACTGTAGGGGTGTATCTTCATCCATTGTATTGGACATTGCAATTGTGAAACCAAGTTGCGAAATTGTGTTGTCTAATTCCGAGCTATAAGTTCCCTTTGGAAAGTACATGGTCTGTCCTTTCGTAATCCCAAGCACCATTAATTTATTCTGCAAATTGGTCCACCATTCTTCCACAGGTATTCCCTCTTGCCATGTAATACAAGTGCCCCATCCTGCGTCCATCAACTCCTGAAACTGCTTCTTAGACATACAGCCCTTTTCTCCCGGCAGCTCCGTAGGAGACAGCGCTAACATTCCCACATACTCATATTTTTTCATAAGTGGGTAACAGGTGCTGTATACCTCTTTGTCCAAGTTGGTAAAGACAATCTGGACCACTCCATTTGGCGACTTGCTCTCTTCATACGCCTCTTCCAAATCTTTTAACCCTTGTTCCAAATCTTCCTTCTTCACCTCTAAAGGCCTGCGCTGTTCATAAAGCTCATTGTATCGAGACGTTTTATCAGCTTCATTTGCTTCGTCTATTCTCAAAAATATGAACAAACCTACTGCAAGTACAATCGTTACAATAGGCACTATCTTCCTAATCATTCTCTTTCCCTTTCCTAAACAAATGCCATACTCTATGAGCGATTCTTCTCATGTACCCCCGCATACGTCTGAATGGAAATGTGGCACATGCCAAACGTGCATATGCCTTATATTTCCAATTACTCATATCCATCTGCTTTGCGCCTCTGTAAAATCCAGTCAAGACACCAAGTATCTGTTCGTCTGTTATACCGTATTCCTTTCGTTCGCAATTGTCACCGCATATAACATAATCCTGTTCACGCACCTTGACAATACGATGTAATATATAACGGGAACCGCTTTTATACAATGGAACATCATACTTTTTCAAGCGTCCTTCATATGGCATAACTATAATTGTGTCTCTTCTATCTCTAAGCATAGGATACATGCTTGTACCTGACGTAGTACACACCAACATTCCCTGCTCTTTGATGACGTCCTCAATCTGTTTGATATCATTCATTTACTACAAATCCCATCTCTAACATTTTTCCGATAAATTCTCGTGTATCTTGTTCGGCCTTCTCGATGTCAATCTCATACTTTTCCTGCAAAACTTTTGCAATTTCTGTTTCAGACAAACCATCTTGCATACCTTGCCAGATTTCTTTTCCTGTATTATTTAATTTGATCATTCCATGAAAATCTTTACTAGCCTCACCTGTTGCAATAACCATGTTTTGACCTGCCACTTCACGTAACACAAAACCATTTTTGATACGCATAGTATTTCCTCCTTGCATGTGCCCATATATTTGAAAGTATATCATACTTTTTGCAAAATATCTACTAGATAAATACATAACAAAAGGTAGTGCGTACTGCACTACCTTTAAGCTTTAAAAGAACGGACTCCAATTTGTTTCCTCGTCATTTTTAACATTATCGTCGCCATTATCCTCTTTGTCATCACCTGGTTCTTCCGTGTCATCATTACCTGTGCCACCATTACCCGTGTTACCATTTCCTGTATTACCATTTCCGGTGTTTCCGTTACCTGTATTTCCATTTCCGGTATTTCCGTTACCCGTATTTCCATTTCCGGTGTTTCCATTACCTGTATTTCCATTGTCAGTATTGCTGTTATCGGTATTATCTGCATCTGTATTCTCTTCGTCATCCTCAAAGAAGTCCTCAAAATCTATGCTGTCACCTTCGCCACTTTCTTCCACCTGAAGTCCGCCTTGGGAATTATCAGGATTTTTTTTCTCTTCTTCTCCTTTTTTTCCACACAACACAAAAACCAAAACTACTACCACAACTAATATAAGTACACCAATTATGTATTTTAAATTCTTCTTGTTCATAACAATCTCCTTTTAATACAATGAATTTGTTTCATTATATCATTTCATAAAAAAAAAATCTATAATAACTTACTTTTTTTATGAAATGGTGTATAATGGGAACAGAAATCGCGAGGTGTATGTAATTATGAAATTTATTGTGAAATTAGCTGATAAAAATATCGAGATAAATAGTGTATATCCGGAATTAAAAGAGTTCCTAAAAGATTATCTGGTTTCTGACGTGCTTCCTGATCTTTCCATTACTGTTACCGAAGAGGATATATTCGCTGAACAGAATCTTACAGAAGACATGCAGTTTTCCAACATATATTTAGAAACTCTCGCAGCCTTAAGAAAATTGGCTGAAATCATACCTTCCCACAACCGCTTGTTAATGCATGGCGCTTCCATAGAATACAAAGGTAAGGCTTACTTATTTACTGCCCCAAGTGGCACCGGAAAAAGTACACATATACGTCTTTGGAAAAAATATCTGGGGAATGATGTGAAGATTGTAAACGGTGATAAACCCTTGATTTCTTTAGATGACGTTCCACATATATACGGAACTCCTTGGGCAGGAAAAGAAAATTGGCACAGAAACTGTAGCGTGCCACTAGACGGAATTTGTTTTGTACAACGTGGCACCAAAAATTCAATCCAAAAAATAGAACCAAAAGATTGTCTTGCCCTTTTGTTCAAGCAAGTATATCTTCCTTCTGATTCCCTTGCAGCGGGTTTAACCCTGGAATTGGTAGACCTACTGGTTCAAAAAGTGCCACTTTATCTGTTGCGCTGTGATATGTCCGAGGAGGCTGTAAAATGCAGTTTCGAAGCATTAACAGGTCTTAAATACCCAATATAATTATAAACACAAAAAAATTTTTATGAAATAAAAAACCTTGTCGCTCGCGAGTCGACAAGGTTTTTATTCTTATGTTAAAAGATTATTAACGGCTTTTCTTTTGAGTTGCAACAACACCTGCACCAAGTGCAACGATTGCTACTGCTGCCCAAAGCATCCATGTAGAAGATGTGCCAACTGTTGATGGAGATGTACCTGCTGCACCACCTGTGGTCACTTTTGCATAGATAGCAACTGGAGATAAATCTTGGAATTTACCTGTAAGTGTTGTTCCTTCGATTTTAACATCCGTTACAACTTCCCAGTATCCTCTAGTCTCACTGTAGTGAAGAACTACAACTGACTTAGGGTCACAGTTTTTAAGAGCTGGTACGTCTAATTTGAGTGTATGTCCATTAGCACAATTTGGATGATCCCCAGTCGGTTCCAAATCAAATACAGGACAAATTAACTTCTTACCAGACAATGTTGTTTTAATGTCTTCGATATCTGCTACGATAGAGTCTGAAATCTTGCCATCATTCAAATCTTTAATTGCAGTTTGAACTTCTGCGTCTAAGTCTTTAAATGTGTCTGCCTCTGCCTCAACTGCGTATCCAGCCGCATTACCGCTTGCATCTACTTCCTCAGTTTTGCTTCCTGCTGCTGAAACGCTCATTACAGAAACCATCATCATAGCTGCCATCATAATCCCTGCTAAAACTTTCTTTTTCATGTTAACCTCTTTCCTTTCTTATTCTTGTATAGATAATAGTACTGCCTGTACTAGATATCTCTGTTTGTCATTATTATTACACGTAGACAATGTAATAATCTTATCTTTTTCTGTCACATCTACCGTTATATCTATATTACTACTCATATCCTTTTTTGTCAAAACAGAATTTAAATATGAACGAAAAATATTTTCATCATCAAAATCAAAGCTCAGCATCAGATGCCGACTATCATATACATAGGCCGCGAAAATCTTATATCGCAGGATTCTTCCTTCCTGATAAATAATGAGTTCATCATGCTCTGACATATATTTTTTATCTTTGTATTTGTGAAGTCCCTTAAACATAGAACCATTCTTCATGTTGTGTCCATATATCAAGGTATTCGGGTCGCTAAAATCCTTACTGTTATAATTCTCCGTAAAAATAGCACCTTCCACTCGCTGACGTCCATCAATGGTATGATTAAGGTAATAACCGTTGTCACTTGCATGCTGTACAATCGGATAATCAATCTTTGTTCCCGGGATTGTAATCCACGCATAGATATCCGGATATTCAGCTGTTAAACTTGCAAAATCAATCGGAACATCTATCTGCCCAGCCTCCAGCTGCGGAATATCAAGAATCGGCTCTATGTCAAATTCCACCTTCAAATCCTCATAGATTTCCCCGGCATTTTCTTCAGCCATATTTTTATATATTCCCTGAGCACCCAGAAGTATGCCTGCAATTATAATGAGGATTCCGACTGTAATCAAAATCTTTCTTTTCATAATCAATCATCCTGCACTTCTTTATAAAAATTCCGAAGTATAAATTCATATAATTGCGTCTCATTTACATGATACTCGTCAAATTGACTTCCGTCAACCTTTTCCCCCGGAATATCTATGATTTTATTATCAGAATCATATTTGGCATCCAACAACTGTGCGAACAAATCTGTACTCATATTTGTAGCCATATATGGTTTCAGGCTGTCGAACATATCCACAACCAATTCTGTGTTATCTTCTGCTTTTTGTTTTGCTTTATCCACAAATGCCGCCATGAATACCTTTTGACGCTCGGTACGATCCATCGCACTCTGAGACTGCTTCGTATCTCGGTAACGAACAAACAACTCTGCGTCCTCGGCTGTAACAACAACTTCAGCACCTTCTTGGAATTTCGGTTCCACTTGTTCCAAGGTATCATCCGGAACGATTAATTTCACTCCATCCAAAGTTTCTACTGCAACCGGTATCCCATCCATATTCAGCGAACAATATCCCTGAATTGGAATGCCGTATAGTAAAGTAGAAACGGTCTCCTTCATCAAACGGCAACTTTTATCTTTTCCATCACCATACAAATACTGCATAGAAATATGTTCCCTAGTCAGTCCTAAGTCTGTACCATCTACCGAATACACATGAACACTTGCCATAGTATCCCTTGGTATGGAAATGCTTGTTACTGTCTTTTTCACACGGTCATAGGAAATCAGAAACAGTGCGTCTGCACGACCATTCTCGTACCTTGTCTGTTCGTCTTCCGCAAATTCTCTGGTGTCAATACCCATAAAAAGGTAATTGCTTAAATGCTCATTGTACTTGTATTCTTTCCCACCGTATACTACCGAATCCTCGCGTTCACTCTCTTTATATTCTGTCGAATGACCATCATCAGGTTTTAGAAAATACAAAAAAGCCAAAATGCCAATTAAAATTAAGCCCAACAAGGAAGTCAGCGCTATGACCTGTTTTTTCTTTTTGCTCATCATAGACTATTTTTCATCGGAGGCAAGATAATCCGCGTTATCATATGCACCATATTTACTGTGTTTCCCATATTTTCCGCCGTAATAACTTTTACCTCTGCCATTCACCTTATTAAGTACGGCCCCAAGTACCTTGCATCCGCTCTTTTCCAACTGTGCTTTTACTTTTTGGCACACACGATAGCTTGTAACATCCTTTTCAATTACCATGATTGCTCCATCACAATATTGACCGATTACAGCTGCATCAACTACGATGCCTAACGGTGGCGTATCCACAATTACATACTGGAACACCTGTCTTGCTGCTTTTAAAAGTTGTCCAAAAGTGTCGTCTCCCAGCATTTCTGAAGGGTTTGGCGCATATGGTCCTGCCAAAATCATGTAAAGATTTTCATAGTTTGTCTTATATACAATCTCGTCGATTTGTTCCACCTGTCCGCTGAGATACTGAGAAAGACCTTTTGTTTCTTCTTGAATATCATAGCGTTCTTTATATACAGATTTACGGATATCAGCATCGATTAAAAGCACTTTCTTTCCTGCTTTTCCAAGCTCTGCTGCTAAGTTGAAACTGATATCACTTTTGCCTTCACTACCATGTCCACTGGTAAGCAAAATCACTTTGTTATTCTTTCCCGAAAATTGAACATTTGTACGCAAAGTCTTTAAAGCCTCTTCGTAAAAATAATTTCCAGGATTGCTGTCAGTTAATACAATATTTTTATATGCCATGTCTTACTTCGCCTTTCCTTTTAAACCTAATTTTTTCACTCCACCTTCTTGCCTCTCCCTTTTCTGCCCTACAGTTTTATCAGGGATTGTCGCTAATGTAGGTATATCCAAGTATCGTTCGATATCGTCTTCTTTTTGAATCGTATCATTTAAAAGTTCAAGCACGATAACTACGGCACATACTAAAAATGCTCCAATAATAAATCCAACCGTGGCATTTTTAGAAAGACTAGGTCCATTCTTGCTTCCAATTTCACCTTCTTCAACAATCTTAGGAGGTGTAACTTCCATCTTATCTCCGATAAACTCTGAAGAAACAATAGATAACTCGTCAACAATCGCTTTCGCCTGTTTTGCATCATTTGTAGTAACTGTAATAAAAAGAAGTCTTGTATCTTCCGGGTTGTCAACAGAAATCATACCTTTTAAGGATTTATAATTCATTTTTAATTCCAGGTTTTCAACCACTTCTTCCAATACCGGTCTACTCTTAATCAAAACAGAATAATCCTTGGTCAATTGACTTCCAATCTGCAAATCCGTCAAAGAAGTCAAGGTTGTCTCTTTTGTTAATACCAGCATGGTTGATGTTGATGAATATGTAGGCTGGATTTTAAAGTGAGTATAGCCGGCAAAAACACATGCAGTCAATACTGCTACCGCAAGAATAATCCATATCTTTCTTAGCAATGCATATGCAAGCCACACTAAATCAATTTCTTCTTCAAAATTTTTGTTGTTTTCCATCTTTATTCCCTTTCTTACTCTGTTCTAACGGCCAAGATTTTCTTTGCATTGCCGCCTAAAAGTTTATCTCGATACTGTGGATTCAATTTTCTTTGTATCCATTGTAACCTTTCTTCAGACATCGGAGGACGTGCACCCATATCATGCATATCAGAAGCCACAAAATCTATCAGCTCTCTTTTAAGCCAATGCTTCACTTTCCGACTTTCCGCACGGAAAATGCCTCCTTGCATAGATCCCAAATTCACTTGCAACATTGCTCCCATGCTTTTTAACTCCCGCAATCTGTCCGGTTGCTTCAAGCACAGATACCTCTCTATGTGTGCAAGGATTGGAATGTAGCGATTGTACCGAAGTTCTCTGACTGCCCTGCACAAAGTTGAATATGGCACACCCGGGTCGAATTCCACTAACACATATCGGGTTCCCGCTAGTGTAAGGGCTTTCCCTCTATCCAAATTCTCCACAATATCCGTACTGTAATAGATTTCCTGTCCAGGATATATATCCATGGATATTCCATATTGCTGTTGCAGTCTTTCCTGTGCTTCCTGACAAAGCCGCCAAATCTTGTCCCCTGTTACTCCATCTCGCCATGGCAGATAATGTGGGGTTGCTATGATAGCTTCGACTCCACACTGTGCACTTTGGTCAAGCATCCACAAAGACATTGCCCAATCTTTCGCACCATGGTCAACATCCGGTAAAACATGTGCATGTATATCGATTCTCACAAATATTTCACCCAATCTAAAAAATAATTATCTGAATTGTTATTATATCATTTTTATATACATGATTCAAGTCTTTTCTTTTCCACGGGCAGTTCGCTCCAGAGGGTAAATCCCAAAATCAACAACCCTCCGATAATCTGAGGAATAGTCATTCCCTCTTTTAACCAGAGCACACTTACCAGCACGGCTACCAAGGGGTCAATGTAGCTTAAGATAGCCACCTTCTGCCCTGGTAATTCCTTCAATGCAGAAAAATACATACAGTAGGTGACACCTGTATGCACCAGACCTACGACGAGCAGTGCACCCCAGTCGGTATTGTCGAATCCTCCAATGGTAAAGCCGCTTGTAAAGGCCACATAAGGAACAAGCACTACAATGGCTGACAAAAACTGGACAAATGTACGATGTATGCCCATCACGCCTTTGATAAATTTGTTCAACAGCATCACCGTGGCATAAAATACCGCCGCGGCCAAACCAAAAGCAATCCCCAATAAATCACGTTTTCCTCCGCCTTCTGTTCCGGTAATCAGCACCAGTCCCGCGGTTGACATAACAAAGCAGAGAATCTGTTTGCCTGTGAGTTTTTCTTTGAACAGCAATGGACAGACCATCATCACAATTACGGGAGCAAAATAGTAGCTTAAGGTTGCCACAGAGACGGTTGTATATTTATATGCCTCAAAAAGGAGAATCCAATTAACACCCATAGCTGCACCGGACAGCAGGAGAAGCAACAACTCTTTTTTGATACTACCAACGGAAATCTTCTGTTTTGAAAGCAGTAAAAAACTTCCCACCAGCAGTGCTGCTAACACTGCCCGATATAGGGCGAGCTCACCGGAACTGACATTTATATTTCGCACAAAAGGGGCCAATGTACCGAAAATAAACATAGCTACTGCCATTAACCCTTTTGCATTGTTTACTTTTTTCACAAACATCCCTCTCATCATTTCATTTTTGATGACAGCAGAACTACCGTCTCCACATGTACTGTATGCGGGAACTGATCCACCGGTTTCACCCTTTCCAATTCATACCCATGCTCGCACAGATACTTTAAGTCTCTTGCCAACGTGGCGCTATCGCAACTGACATACACAATCCGTCTTGGTTTCATCTGCACCATCGTATCTAACAATTTTTCGTCGCACCCTTTCCTTGGCGGGTCAACCACAATCACGTCTGCATACACTTGATTTGCCTTATATTGCTCCGGCAAGATTTCCTCAGCCTTTCCAACAAAAAATTCTGCATTAGTAATACCGTTAATCTTTGCATTATTCCTTGCATCTGCAATGGCCTGAGGGACAATTTCTACGCCATACACCTTCTTTGCCTTCTGCGCAAGAAAGAGGGAAATGGTGCCGATACCGCAATACAAATCCCATACCGTTTCCTCTCCCTTTAATTCTGCATACTCCATGGCAAGAGTATACAGCTTTTCTGTCTGTACCGGATTGACCTGATAAAATGAAAGCGGAGAAATCTGATATTGGACATCGCCAATATAATCCGTGATATATGGCTGTCCCCAAAGCACACCAAATTCTTTTCCCATAATCACATTGGTATTCTCACAGTTCACACTATAAGTAATACTAGTCATACCGTCGATTTGGCTTAGTTTATCCACAAGTTTTTCGGAATGTGGTATGTTATCCCCATTAATCACAAAGCACACCATAATTTCCTTGGTAGTAAACCCGTATCGAATCAACACATGGCGTACAAGTCCTCTGTGCGTCTCTTCATCATAAGCACTTACACCATTCCGGTTCATAAACTCCACAACAATTTTCAAGATTTCCTCATTCACCTGCACCCCAAGGGCACATTCCATATTCGGTATAATCTGGTGTGTGCGACCTGCATAAAATCCGGTCACAACCTTGCCTTCTTTGACGGTTCCTATTGGGAATTGAGCTTTGTTACGGTAATAAAACGGTTCTTCCATGCCGCAAATCGGTTCCATTATGTTATCTAATAATGCAGGCGAAAAACCGCCGATACGTTCTAGATTGCCATACACCTTCTTCGCCTTGAACTCCAGCTGACCTTCATAGGAAAGTTCCTGTATCTGACAGCCCCCGCACTGGCGAGCAACCGGACACCTCGCCGGGACACGCCGTGCGGAAGCATCAAGAACTCGCAACATTTTTGCATATCCATAATTTTTCTTTGGTTTCGTAATAACCGCTTCCACAGTATCGCCGAGGATTGCATCCTTCACAAAAAGCGTATATCCATCAACTTTTCCGATACCCTCGCCGCTAACACCTATATCCTCTATTGTAACAATGATTTTTTCATTTTTTTTCATTTTACAAACTGCTCTTTCTCAAGTTTGAATCAAACAGACGATTAAATCCTTGCCACTCGTCTGTGTCTTTGTCCTTAAAAATCTCTGCCAAGGTCTGCATTTTTGCATCTGTAGCATCCGCATAATGAAGGGCAACTGCTTCCGGAATGGCCGGCTTCTTCGGCGAACCAAATTCCAATTCTCCATGATGAGCAACCACACAATGCTTTAACTCATTGGCAATCTTTTCCGGAAATCCGGCAATGTTCCGCACTCCTTCACTAATCATTTCCACACCAATTACGATATGGCCAAGCAATTGGCCTTCATCTGTGTAATCGTTCTCCGGGAATACGGATAATTCCTTTGTTTTCCCGATATCATGGAATAACGCTGCGCTATAAAGTAAATCTTTATTTAAAAGCGGATATGCATTTACATAATATTCGCACAATCTCAAAATACTAAGAGTGTGTTCTAACAAGCCTCCTGCAAAACTATGATGAACACTCTTTGCTGCAGAATGTTCTTTGAATGTTTTGACAAACGACTCATGATTTATAAAATAATATTCCGCAAGCTGACGCAAATACTTATTTTCAATCTGTTTCACAAAGCCTAACAGGTCCGCATACATTCCTTCGACGCTTTTTTCACTCGTCGGCATGTAATCAGCCACATGATATTCATCTTCATATGGTTTGCGAAGCTGCTTGATATTCAGTTGCAGATTGTTATTATAGCTGACAATCTCACCAAAGACCTCTACAAAATCCATTTCATCATAGTCGGCAATCCCTCCTGAATTCGGGTCCCATATTTTCCCATCCAGGGTTCCGGTCTTATCTTGCAGAGTCAAATTATCATATGGTTTCCCGTTTCTGGTCTCTGCCGAACGTTTCGATTTGCAAAGGTAGATAGAACGAATCGTATCGCCTTCTTTTAATGTATTGATATATCTCATGATTTTGTTTCCTCTCTCTAGAAATCCTCTTTTCAGTATACAATATTTTCTCTTTCTTTTGCAACTTAAATCAGCTATAATATCGATAGACATTACAGCTCACAGGTGAGAAATATGAATCAAAAAACCTTAACAAAACTTGAATATGATAAAATCACACATCTTTTGGCAGAACATGCCTCTTCCGAAAACGGGAAGATTCGTTGTCATGCTTTAAAACCGATGATTGATTTGGAAGAAATAAATATCGCACAGGAACAGACATCCGCTGCCTTCTCAAGAATCGTAAAGAAGGGACGGCTTTCTTTTAGTGGCTGTTATTCTGTTGAGGATTCCATGATGCGGTTGGAAGTAGGCGCTGCATTGAGCATAGCCGAACTTCTTCGCATCTGTAAACTTTGCGAAGTTGCAGGCCGAGCAAAATCCTATGGAAGACACGACACTGCGGAAGAACTTTCTGATTGTCTGGACAGCTACTTTGAGCAATTATCGCCGCTCACTCCACTCTCAAATGAGATACGGCGTTGTATTGTAAACGAAGACGAAATCAGTGATGATGCCAGCAGTACTCTTCGCCAGATAAGAAGGAGCATGGGCCAAATCAACGACAAGGTGCACTCCACGTTAAACACATTGGTGAATGGTTCTTTGCGTACGTATCTTCAGGATGCCATTATTACCATGCGTGGCGACCGCTACTGTATTCCTGTAAAGGCAGAATATCGAAGTATGGTAAACGGCCTTATCCATGACCAGTCATCATCCGGTTCTACACTTTTTATAGAACCTATGGCCATTGTGAAACTAAACAACGATTTGAAAGAGCTTTACGCCAAAGAGCAGGAAGAAATCCAAGTGATTTTAGCAAAACTAAGTGTAGAGGTTGCAGAATATATTTCTGAAATTCGCACAAATTTTCAGATTCTCAGCGAACTTGATTTCATATTTGCCAAAGGCGCTCTGGCTCTCTCGATGAACGCAAGCAAACCTATCTTTAATACCAAAGGTTATCTACACATCCGGCAAGCTCGTCACCCTTTGCTGGACAAGAAAAAAGTCGTTCCTATTACCATTTACCTTGGTGGCGAATTTGATCTTCTGATTGTAACCGGACCTAATACCGGTGGAAAAACAGTCTCTTTAAAAACGGTGGGACTTTTTACATTAATGGGGCAAGCAGGTCTTCACATTCCGGCATTGGACCGTTCCGAACTGGCAGTGTTTGAGAATGTCTACGCTGATATCGGAGACGAGCAAAGCATCGAGCAAAGCCTTAGTACCTTTTCTTCCCATATGACAAATATCGTTTCCTTTTTGCAGGAAGTAGATACACGTTCCCTTGTCCTGTTCGACGAGTTAGGGGCTGGGACAGACCCAACCGAAGGGGCTGCTCTTGCAATTGCCATCCTGTCCCATCTGCACCGGCAGGGGATTCGCACTATGGCAACTACCCATTATAGTGAATTGAAGGTGTTTGCACTTTCCACACCTGGTGTAGAAAACGCCTGCTGCGAATTTGATGTGGACACACTGCGTCCAACCTATCACCTGTTAATCGGTGTTCCGGGAAAAAGTAATGCGTTTGCCATTTCCGGCAAATTAGGCCTTCCGGATTATATTATTAAAGATGCAAAGAGTCACTTGTCTGAACAGGATGAATCTTTTGAAGACCTATTATCCGACCTGGAGAACAGTCGCCGTACAATAGAAAAGGAACGGGCAGAAATCTCTGCATACAAACAGGAAATCGAATCTCTTAAAGGGCAATTACGTCAAAAACAAGAACGCTTAGATGAACGCAGCGAACGCATCATCAAAGATGCAAACGAAAAAGCAAATGCGATTCTGCGGGAAGCCAAAGAGTTTGCCGATGAAACCATGAAAAATTTCCGTAAATTCGGCAAGGAATCTATTTCCGCATCGGAAATGGAAAAGGAACGGGAACGACTGAGACAAAAAATTGCAAAAACGCAAACCGGCGGAAGTCTGACAGCAAAGAAACCAATGAAACAGCACAAACCAAGCGACTTCCGTCTCGGCGAATCCGTCAAGGTCCACAGCTTGAATTTAACCGGTACCGTCAGCTCATTGCCGGATGCAAAAGGAAATCTATATGTACAAATGGGCATTCTTCGTTCTCAGGTTCATATTTCCGACCTGTCTATCATAGAAGAACCAAAGACAATGACAGAGCAGCAACGTCAACGCACCTCCTCTGGTAAGATGAAAATGAACAAGCTCATGACTGTCAGCCCGGAATTGAACCTTCTTGGCAAGACTGTAGACGAAGCGATTGCTGAATTGGATAAATATCTGGACGACGCATATCTTTCACATCTCAGTCCGGTACGTATTGTCCATGGAAAAGGAACAGGTGCACTGCGCGCAGCAGTTCACAACTATTTGAAACATCAAAAACATGTAAAATCATATAGACTTGGCGTTTTTGGCGAGGGTGACGCAGGTGTGACCATCGTAGAGTTTAAATAATACCACAAAAAAGACCGTTTTCCTTTCGAAAACGGTCTTTTTGATGCTTCTATTATTCTTCTACAATAGCTTCCACCGGACATTGTGCTGCGCATGCTCCGCATTCTACACAAGTATCTGCGTCGATTTCATATTTGCCATCGCCTTCTACGATAGCTTCTACAGGACATTGTGCTGCACATGCTCCACATTCTACACATTCATCTGTAATTACGTATGCCATAGTATGTATCCTCCTTTTACATTAGGCGTCTGCCTTTTCACTCATTCTAATACAAGTAGCGAAAATATACAAGATACTAATTTTGTAAAATAGTTTCTACTTCGCTTCCAATTAACTGGTTTTTCTCTAACAAGGATTGAGCCAGTGCATCCACCTTATCTCTTCCCTGACGGATTAACTCAATCGTATTCTCCATTTCTTCTGCCAAAATTCTTTGTGCCTCTTCCATATATTTCATTCCAAACGGAGAATTCATCATGCGTTCCGGGCTGATACTCAGCAAGGAGTTTCCTAACATTCCATATCGACAGAGCATTTGTAGCACTAAATTAGTTGCAGATTCCAAATCTCCGGAAACACCGGTATTAGTACCGGATTCCTCACCATAGAATACAATCTCTGATGCCCTTCCTGCCAGTGCCGTTCTGATTCTCCAAAGCAATTGCTCCTTGGAGTAGCAAGGTGTTTTTTCCTCGGAAGAGCTTTGCATATATCCTCCGAAATCCCCACGGGAAACAATGGTCACAAACGATGGTTTCACACCGGACAAATAACAGATATATGCATGACCCGCCTCATGATGCGCAACACTTTCATAGTAAGAACGTCCCCATTTGTGTTCTTCACCATAGTAAAATTCTTCCATCGCATTCAGCAAATGCGCATCCGTCAGCGCATGGCCTGTTTTTTCTGCACTTCGCAATGCCAAATCCAAAATGTTTTGTAAATTTGCAAGACTTTCACCTGTAGTACGTGCAGCAATATTATCAACCGTATCCTCGTGCAATTGGCAGTTTTTCATTGTTGCAGTTCGTTTTAAAATAAATTCCTTTCTTTCCTCCTGATTTGGCAGATCGACATAAATTTTGTTCGCAAAACGTCGCAGAAGCGCCGGGTCAATTACCGCTTTACCATTAGCGCTTGCCTTATCAAGCGGGAAATTTGTTGCTGCCAAAACAAAGATTGGGCGATGCGGATCAAAAGAAAATCCATCCATTTCCGTCAGCAAAGCATTCAATAAGGTTTCTGAAGAACGGCTGCTTCCATCACCTGTACGTTCTTTACCAATGGCATCAATTTCATCGATAAAGATAACTGACGGCGCATATTTCTTTGCCGTAGCAAACAAATTACGAATGCGGTCTTCTCCCTCTCCTACATACTTGTTGTAAAAATCCGTTGCTGCTGTCGGTAAAAAGGTCACATCTGCTTCCCCGGCCATCGCCTTTGCCAACATGGTCTTTCCCGTTCCGGGCGGGCCATAAAGCAAGACACCCTTCGGAGCTTTCACGCCCCTCATCATAAATTCCTTTGGACTCTTCAGATAATCTATGAAAAATCTTAATTCTTCTTGCGCATTCTTCGCCCCGATAATATCAGTAAAACGCACATTTGGTTTCTTTGCATCTGAAAGAACCGAATTTTTATTATCTGCTTTTACGGCTGTATGCAATTTGAAATCGTAGAATTCAATAGTCGCAATCTTACCGTCTGTAGATATCATCTGTGCTGTATTGTAATTCAGAATCTTCTCCTGGCGGGAAAGTTCGTTAACCCTCTCTTGCAAATAGGTCATATTCAGCAAATTAGAAATTTGCTCTTCCACACTCTTTTCTTCTTGACTCAGACAAGAAATCACTCCTCTTGCCCCCTGCTGTTGGAAAGTGTTTTTATCGACCTCCCTCATCTGCTTACCTGCTTCCAAAAGAAAGACAGGAACATGAGACATCTTGGTACGTACGATATTAAAGCAGCGAATACCCTCCGTATCATAATCTTCCAAACTGAAGACACCTCTTTCCAAACCGTTTCGATATCCATGCATCGGGTCAATAATGATTAAACGAATATCTTTTTCCAGTAGAGTTTTTTCCATTGCTTCGCTATCTTTTGCATAATGAATATGAATCTTGGACTGGTCAAAAGTGTTACCTGCAAGCACCTGTTCATCACCTACAACAAGCACATGCTCTACGCGTTGTTGGGTAAATAATTGGGTAATCTTATTATCCTTTTCCGGAACACTGACAACAAACCGTATCTCCTCCAGTTTGCCAAAGTCAATCTGCTCCAATGTTTGACGAGAAAATTCATATAACTCATTCCTGATGAACTGTCCGCTTTGCGACGAAATAATCCGCGCGTCCATATTGCTGCTCATGTGGAATAAAAATACAGAAGACAATTTCTCATCATAGGTCAATGAGATTCCATATTTGTCAAAAAATGCTTTTGCACATTGTTCAAAATGATGCTCTGTTATCTTCAAAAGATACTGGCTGTTCAAATGATTCAGCATTACTACATTTCCCGTTGCAAAACGCGAACAAATTGCCGCCGGGAATAATACCTGACCGGTAGATGGATGTCTCTCATTTTCCAACGCATCCAAAATAACCGCTTGGCTCAACAAAGACAAATTCTGCTCCTTGTTGTCTTCATATAGTTTTTTCCCTACGTTCGTTGTGAAGATAACTATTGTATCCTTGAAACTCACATTTTCTTCGTAATAGCTATCCTGCAATGCTCCCATGTCAAGAATCTGCAAGAACAAATGGACTACATTCAAATGTGCTTTTTCAATCTCATCAAAGATAAGGATGCTCTTTGGATTCTCCTTTACATAAGATGTCAAAGCACCACTTTTTGCACCTGAAAACTTTTTGGACGTCCCTATTAATTCAAGCTGTGCCTGATGGTCAGAATATTCACTCATATTAAAACGCTTCACCGGCAATCTCAAAATATCAGCCGCCTTTGTCGCCAAATACGTTTTTCCAACACCCGGAGGCCCTGCAAATAGGAAGATACCCTTAGGTGCTTCCTTCCCGCCTGCAATCCCATCCTTTAATTCAGCCTGGAAATATCCCTGTACGAAAATTCGAATGGCATCGTCCTGTCCGTGAACATATTCCCTGAGCGTATTATAAAGATTCTTGCATTGCATTGCCAAATCATCAAATCTTAATTGTGTCGTTGTCTCTTCATGAGATTCAACTTTCGTTTCTTCTACAGCTTCTCTTACTTCCTCTGTTTCCTTTTTGACGCAGTGTTCCTTCTGATATTGCAAAACATCATCTATGGTTTTTCCCTTGCCAAAAACATCCGAGATGAATTTTTCCGAACCAACAATCTCCTTAAAAAGCAAATCGACAGGGATACGATACGTATCCCCATCTTTTACTTTCACACGTTCCATGATATCATCTATGTATTTGCTGTCTACATCTTCTGCTATCAACAAAGGCATCCCTTGTTTTAAAACTGAAACGTCAATATTTAGTTCGTCCACCAGTTGCATTAAGTGTTCAAATTCGGCACAGTCTTTCTCCGAAGCAACAATACTTTTCAGCAAATCTGGTTTCATCGCAAGTAACTTTGAATAGCCGTAGAGATAATGTAGTAAAGTGAATTTTTGATTTTTCGATTTTTGTTCAGCAAAACTTTTCAACAAATCAAAAAGAGTTCCGTTATTCATTTCACACACTTCTCCTTCTGTGTTTTCCTAATGTTATGCCCACATAGCCTTCATAAATTCCGGATATGCGCCATCTGCAATAGATGCCATACGGAGAATTAACTCGAAAATCTCTTCTCCACAGTTGTCCAATGTAATAACCGCATCATCAGCAACTGTCACTGACTTTCCATCATTTGCTACATAGAATTTTGCCCATCTGTAGCAATCGTTCATTTGAGAACATACTTCATAAATTTTATCTTTCTTTTCTTCTGGGAAAGTAACATAATCAAAGGAACGAATTGCTGCTGCATGTTCATCCTTATCAAAGATTACATAAATTCTAATACTTCCCTTGTTTTTTAATCCGCCCACACCTGTAATAATCAAATCTTTTTCGTCATCAATATCAAAGTTGAATCCCTTTGATTGCAAAAAAGCAGCTGTAAGTTTTAATGCATTATTGTTCATAATCTCTTCCTCCTTAAACAGTGCGATTACTAATGCTTGTATTCACACCTCTATTTAATATAATACTACACTATTATCTGAAAAATGTACATACTATTCTAATTTTTCTGTGTTTTTTTTGCATTTTTATAAGAGGTTAATACAATATTTTTAGCAGCAATTGCTTCTTGCTTTGTTGCATCCGGTGTATCCTTCAACGGATAAGACATATTTAAGCTCTCATACTTTACTTTTCCCATAGAGTGATATGGCAATACATCAAGCGCCTTCACATTACTTAAAGTTGCCATAAATTCTCCCAGTCTTTCCAGGTATTCCCTGTATAATGTAATGCCCGGAACCACAACATGACGAATCCACACCGGAATACCCTTCTTGTCCAAATATCTTGCAAACGCAAGAATGTTTTCATTGGAATGTATGGTCAATTCCTTATGTTTTTTACTGTCAATGTGCTTGATATCCAGCATAACCAAATCTGTAACTTCCATCAATTTTTCAATCTTTTCCATCGCCTTCGCATTGTCTGATTGAAACATGATGCCCGATGTATCAAGGCATGTATGGAAACCATCTTGATGCAATTTGCCAAACAGTTCAATTAGGAAATCCATTTGCATCATGGGCTCGCCACCGGTCGCAGTCACGCCACCGGTTTTATAAAAAGCTGTATTATGATAAAAGCTTTCCAGGACTTCATCTACAGTCATTTCCTGTCCCACTCCGGGCTCCCAAGTATCCGGATTATGACAATATTGGCATCTCATAGGACAGCCCTGCAAAAATATAACATAGCGAAGTCCCGGACCATCTACAGTCCCACATGTTTCTATTGAATGAATATAACCTTTTGTCATGTTTGATCTCCCTTTACTATCGTTCACGCCGCGCCCATTACTCGCAAACGCGCCCTTCATGAGATAAAAAGGACACCACATCTTGTGCAAGCACAATGTGGTGCCTTATTTATCTCATGCGTGAACTTTTGCTTTACATACCTTCGTGGAATGTACGTGAAATAACATCATCCTGTTGCTCTTTTGTAAGTTTAATAAAGTTTACTGCATATCCGGATACACGCACTGTTAATTGTGGATAATTCTCCGGATGTGCCTGTGCATCTAATAATGTTTCTCTTGTGAATACGTTTACATTAAGGTGATGTCCACCCTTTTCTACGTATCCGTCTAACATATGAACCAAGTTATCAATTTGTTGTTGATTTACTGCCATATTAAAGTACCTCCTTATTCGTTATCAACACTGTCCAAAATGTTTGGAATATCTGCACATGTTGGGCATTCTCCTGCAATTCTGTCAACATCTAAGTCTCCTGCAAAGATTTGGTCTTCTTTACCAAGAGCACCTGGGATAATTGAGAATGTATTTGAGATACCATCCTGAGCATGTCTAAATGGAATCTTCGCTACAGAAGCAAGGGACGCTAATGCTCCGTGAGTGTCACGTCTGTGCATTGGGTTAGCACCCGGTGCCAAAGGTTCTCCTACCTTTCTACCATCCGGTGTGTTACCTGTCTTCTTACCATATACTACGTTTGAAGTAATTGTAAGAATCGACATTGTTGGAACACCGTGACGGTATGTGTGGTGTTTACGAATCTTATCCATAAATGTTTTAACAACTAATACTGCTAATTCATCAACATCATCATCATCGTTACCATATTTCGGGAAGTCACCTTCTACTGCATAATCTACTACTAAACCGTCTTCATCGCGGATTGGTGTTACTTTTGCAAATTTAATTGCACTAAGTGAGTCAGCTACTACTGAAAGACCAGCAATACCTGTTGCAAAGTAACGTTTAACTTCTCTATCATGAAGAGCCATCTGAATCTTTTCGTAGCAATATTTATCATGCATGTAGTGAATGATATTCAATGTGTTAACGTAAAGTTCTGCTAACCATTCCATCATGTCATCAAATTTCTGCCATACATCATTGAAATCAAGAACGTCGCCTTCTACTGCGCGGTATCTTGGACCAACCTGCGCTTTTGATTTCTCATCCACACCACCATTGATTGCGTATAACAAACATTTTGCAAGGTTTGCACGAGCTCCAAAGAACTGCATTTCCTTACCAACTCTCATGGAAGATACACAACATGCAATTGCGTAGTCATCTCCGTGTGTTTCACGCATCATATCATCATTTTCATACTGAATGGAAGATGATTTGATTGACATCTTCGCACAGTATTCTTTAAATGCTTTTGGAAGTCTTGTTGACCAAAGCACTGTTAAGTTTGGTTCTGGTGATGTTCCAAGGTTATCCAATGTGTGTAAGTAACGGAAAGAAGTTTTTGTTACTAATGAACGTCCATCAAGACCAACACCGGCGATTGACTCTGTTACCCATGTTGGGTCACCTGAGAACAATGCATTGTATTCTGGTGTACGAGCAAATTTTACAAGACGTAACTTCATAATGAAGTGGTCGATGTATTCTTGTGCTTGTTCTTCTGTGATAACACCGTTATCCAAATCACGTTGAATATAAATATCAATAAATGTAGAAGTACGTCCAAGGCTCATTGCAGCACCATTTTGTTCCTTAACAGCTGCAAGGTAACCAAAGTATAACCATTGGATTGCTTCTTGCGCATTTTTAGCTGGTTCAGAAATATCAAATCCGTAGATTTCACCTAATTTCTGTAATTCGCCAAGTGCACGGATTTGTTCTGATAATTCTTCACGAAGACGAATATTTTCACCTGTCATTCTCTTAAGAGATGTTGCAAGTTGTTGTTTCTTGTCTTCGATTAATTTGGTTGTTCCGTATAATGCAACACGACGGTAGTCACCGATGATACGTCCACGTCCGTATGCATCCGGAAGACCTGTGATAATACCAGATTTTCTGGCAGCTCTCATTTCCGGAGTGTAAGCATCAAATACACCTTGGTTATGTGTTTTTCTGTATTCTGTAAAGATTTTAACCACTTCAGGATCTACTTCATATCCATTTTCGCTACAAGCATTTTGTGCCATACGAATACCACCAAATGGTTGCAATGAACGTTTAAAAGGTTTGTCAGTTTGGAAACCAACAATTGTTTCTAAATCTTTTTCAAGATATCCCGGACCATGTGATGTGATACCTGATACAATTTTTGTATCCATATCCAAAACACCGCCTGCTTCACGCTCTTTCTTTGATAATTCCATAACTTGAGCCCACAATTTCTTTGTAGCCTCTGTTGCTCCTACCAAGAATGAATCATCACCATCATATGGTGTATAGTTTTGTTGAATAAAGTCACGTACATTTACTGATGTACGATTCCAGCGACCCGGTTTGAAGCCTTCCCAGCTTGCATGCCAGTTTCTTTCCATGTCACGTCCTCCTCTTTCATGTATATATATTTTATTTCTATTGTTTCCAACACAGCTATTATAACTTAGATAAAAATCTAACGCAAGAGTTTAGATTGTACTAAATTGAATACAGTATACATATATTATTTTAAAAATTTAAGAAAATATTCAAGCTTTTTTTCCGATTTTGGTGTATAGTGTTTTATATCCAAACAAAATATATGTATGGAGGAGATATTATGAGAAAAAAAATTTTGCTGATTACAGCGCTTCTTTGCTGCGCCCTGTCCTTCACCGGGTGTTCTGATGAAACAGAAAACAAAAAACCAAATTCCTCATCAGAATCAACCGAAGATACTGTAAAGGGGAAATTAGATGTATTAAGACCCATTGCTTACAACAGTGTAAAGGGCTTAAGCTTAGAACCGGGTTCGTATATTTCTATCATTGGTCGCTACTCAGACGATAGTTACTGGAAGGAAGTGGAAGCCGGTGCCAAACAGGCGGTAAAAGATCTGAACACCTTGCTGGGTTATAAAGGCGACGATAAAATTAAAATTACGTTCAGTGCTCCGTCTGTTCGCGATGATGTCAATGAGCAAGTTAATATTTTAGATGAGGAGCTATCGAGATATCCTGTTGCAGTCGGCATAGCTGCAATAGACACAACCGCTTGTAAAATTCAATTTGACTTAGCTGCGGAAAACAACATTCCAATTGTAACCTTCGATTCCGGCAGCGAATATCAATATATTGCATCACATGTTTCAACCAATAACCTTTCTGCCACTCAGACTGCTGCCACTCAGTTGGCTTACGCAATGGAAGAGAAAGGGGAAGTAATTGTATTTGTGCAAGATTCCGTCTCTCAGACGGCAAAGGAACGTCTGCAAGGCTTCTTAGATACCATGACAACAAAATTCCCTGATATTTCTGTTGTTGAGGTTTATCACTTTGACCAATTAGAAACGACACGCCAAGCCATAGCCGAGGAAATTAACGCCTCTTTGGCAGAAGGAGAGGATGCCGTGACTGCACAAGATTTTACTGAAGACGAAGTACTACAGTATATCATCGAGAAGCATCCAAACGCAAAAGGGATTTACGCAACAAACTTGGATACGACTCAAGCAGTTTCTAATATATTAGAAGAAATGGAAAAAGAGGATTTTGTTTTTGTCGGCTTTGACGGTGGCAAAGAGCAAATGGATTTATTGAAAGAAGAAACACTAAATGGACTTGTTGTACAAAATCCATACGGAATGGGGTATGCAACGGTGGTTGCTTCTGTAAGAGCAGCTCTTGGACTTGGGAATGAATCCTTCGTTGACAGTGGATATTTGTGGGTTACATTAGACAATATGGACTCTCCCGATATAAAAGGAATCTTATATTAGACAAAAAAGGATTGCACTAGCAATCCTTTTTTAACCTTCAAATATTCTTCTTAACTGTTTCAGCGGACCTGACCTCGCATATTCTTTTCGATAAGATTGCTGCTGACGAATCAGATGATCAAGTTTCTTATACCGCTCCTCTTCTTGTATATCTTGCACTTGGAACAGATAACCTATTTCTTTCATTACCGACTGTGTGATTGCTTCTTGCAATACATGGTTATTCTCTGACAAAGCAATCTGTAGCTCCGATAATGGTTGCTTGTCCTCGGCCACCTTCTCCCTCTGTGCCTTTAGCTTTTCCTTGGTCTTTAGCATGTCCGGAATCAATTCCTTCAATTCTTTTAACAACATGCCTTGTTCCTTTAATTCCTTAATACAGGTAAATAACCGTACATCTTCTTCTGTATAGTAACGATGACCCATTTCCGTACGTCCAATCTTTAGCCCCAATTCTTCCTCCCAATGTCTGAGAACATGGGTTTCCATATTGACACGCTTGGAAGCCTCTGAAATCATGTAACGAACTTCACCCATAGAAAGCTCCCCCTATACTCATATTTTGAATCTATGTATCATATATATCATAGCATAAGCTGGGAGCTTTGTTATCAAAAATCAATCATCAAAGTTCGACAAGAACCTTACTCTTTCAGATAATTTGCAAACTTGGTGTATTGTGGCAACCAGGTTAAGTTAATCGTTCCGATGGCACCATTTCTTTGTTTGGCTATAATAATCTCCGCCACATTTTTCAACTCTGTATCCTTATTGTAGTAATCGTCACGATAAATAAACATTACTACGTCAGCATCCTGTTCAATCGCACCGGATTCACGAAGGTCGGACATCATCGGTCTGTGGTCAGGACGTTGTTCTACCGCACGACTAAGCTGTGACAGTGCAACAACCGGAACGTTCAGCTCTCTCGCTATAGCTTTCAAAGACCTTGAGATTTCTGAAATTTCCTGTTGTCTCGACTCACTTCTTCCACCCACGCGGCCAGTCATCAATTGTAGGTAGTCAATAATAATGATATCCAATCCGTGTTCCAATTTCATCTTACGACATTTAGAACGCAACTCTGAAATTGAAATTCCCGGAGTATCATCAATCATCAGTTTTGACCTTCCGATTGTACCGGCACCTTCAATCAGTTTTTCCCAGTCAGTATCCTTGAGATTACCTGTTCGTAAGGACTGTGCATCCACCTGTGCTTCCAAGGCAAACAAACGATTGACTAACTGTTCCTTTGACATTTCCAAACTAAATATGGCAACAGATTTATTCACTTTAAACGCCACATGTTGTGCAATATTGAGCACAAATGCTGTCTTACCCATAGACGGACGAGCAGCAACCAAAATCAAATCAGAATTCTGCAGGCCTGCTGTTTTGTAATCCAAATCCAAAAAACCTGTCGGAATCCCGGTGACGCTTCCTGCATTCTTTGACGCAAGCTCAATCTTATCAAGGGCATTTAACACCACCTGCTTAATCGGAACTAAATCACCGGTGTTTCTTTTTTGTATCAGCTCAAACACTTTCTTTTCCGTTGTTTCCAATATAACTTCCATAGGCTCCTTGCCAAGATAGCACATGTTTTCAATATCTTCATTTAACTTAATCAAGCGCCGAAGCATTGCCTTTTGGGCAACAATATCTGCATAGTATTTTACATTTGCCGATGTCGGAACCGCGGCCACCAAATCGCGCACGAATTCCAAGCTGCTAATTTCTGCCGGTACATCTTTTTCCTTCAGGCGGGTTTGCAAGGTGATTAAATCCACCGGTTTTCCTTCATTGTAAATCTCTACAATCGCTTCAAAAATCACACCGTATGCAGATTGATAAAAATCTGCGCCGGCCACAATTTCCGAAGACGTCAGTATTGCTTCTTTATCCATCAGCATGGCGCCGATTACTGCCTGTTCTGCTTCAATACTATGTGGTAGTACTCGTTTAATGAGTGCCTCATCCATAGTTTCTGCCTCCTATTCCTCTGTAACAATCACTTTCAACTCTGCAGTTACCTTTTGATGCAATTTAATTGGAACAACATGTGTTCCCAATGTCTTAATGGCATCCTTTAACTGAATTTTCTTCTTATCTATGTCGTATCCCATTTGCTCTTTCACTGCAAGAGAGATTTCCTTGGTAGAAACAGACCCGAATGTTCTGCCACCTTCCCCGACTTTGATTTTCAATTCTACTTTTCCTGCTTCTACCTTTGTTGCAAGTTCTTTTGCTGCATCTAATATCTGTTGAGCAACCTTTTCCTCGTTTGCTTTCTGTAATTTCAAATCATTCAGATTCTTACTTGTCGCTTCCAATCCTAACTTTTTTGGCAAAACAAAGTTTCTTGCATAACCGTCACTTACATTGACAATCTCGCCTTTTTTGCCAAGGGACTTGACATCTTCCAGTAATATTACTTTCATTTCTATATATCTCCTTCTTCAAGCATCGTATCGATAGTCTGTTTGAGAGCTTTTACGGCCTCCTCCATATACGTATGTTGGAACTGTGTTCCAGCAGTGTTAATGTGACCGCCACCACCCAGTCTTTCCATAATAATTTGCACATTTACTTCATCAATTGCTCTTGCACTGACATAGATTTTGCCCATATACTCCGTCAGAACAAAAGAAGCCTTAATACCATTAATATTCAGTAATTCATTTGCCGCTTGTGCACCAATAATAGTCGGACTGTCTATGTGTTCATTAGAAAAGCTGGCAATTGCATACTCTTCCCGATATACTTCCGCACTGCTGACAATTTGAGATTTCTGACGATACCATTCCAAATCATCGCGAAATACCTTTCTAACATGCGTGATATCCGCACCACAACGGCGAAGAAACGCCGCCGCTTCGAAGGTTCTCACGCCGGTACGACTCATGAAATTGTTGGTATCAATCATAATTCCGGCATACATACTGTTTGCTTCAATGCTGGAAATCCTAATATCATCTGCAATATACTGCAACATTTCCGCAACCATTTCACATGCAGAAGATGCATACGGCTCAATATACGACAATACAGTGTTTTCAATTACATCACTGACCTGTCTGTGGTGGTCAAATACCACTATCGTTTTTGCTTTCTTCAGCAATTCCGGACAATCTACAAGCTCCGGTCTATTCGTGTCTACAACAACTGCCATTGTATTATCAGTCATAATCTCATGGATCTCCGATGATTTTCTAAACATATCATTCGGATAATTTACACTTTCACAAAAAGCATTGTAAAATGGTCGAACTGATGAAGTAATCTCATTCAATACAATGTATGCTTTCTTTTCCATAGACTGCGCAGCCCGATAAATTCCGATTGCTGCACCAAATGAATCCACATCGGCAATACGATGACCCATTACAATAACCTGGTCCTTTGCCATAATAAATTCTCGCAAAGCCTCTGCCTTTACACGCGCCTTCACACGTGTATTCTTCATGGTCTGCTCACCCTTACCACCATAGTAAGTAATATTGCTTCCATTCTTTATAACAGCCTGATCTCCACCACGGGCGAGTGCAAGGTCAATTGCCACACGGGCATGGGTATAACTTTGCGCATAAGTTTCTGAAGAAATGCCCATACCGATACTCAATGTCACCGGTCTGGCATTTCCAATATTTACACTTTTGGCTTCTTCTAAAATAGCGAACTTCCCTTTTACCATTTCTTTGAAATGCTTTTGTTTCACAACAAAGAAATATTTGTCCTTCTCCATCTTTTTGACAAGGCCGTCAAAATTTGCCAAATATTGATTTACTTTTCGGTCAATAAGGGCAATTAAAAGGGACTGTCTCACTTCCTCGACACTTTCCATAACTTCTTCGTAATTATCAAAGTAAATAAGTCCGGATACCAGCTTTTGGTCCTCATTTTCCCGAATATAATGATTAAGCTCCGTAATATCTTCAAGTGTAATTGTTACAAAATATTTTCTTCCTTTTGGAAGCCCAAAAACACTTTCTGTATCATTCAAATCCTCTACCGATATCTTTTCTAAGATAGCACGGTATTCACGATTTCCGAATTCCACCTCAAGCTGCACATTTTCTTCCCCTTTCGGGAACACGCTGCGATTAATCTCATGAATGTAATTGCTCAAATATTTGTTGATAATGGAATCAAATCCAAACATTTGCTCAAAACGCTCATTTGCCCACACAATTTTTCCATCATCCATCATCACGGCGTGCGGAAATGCAATCTCCCTCAAAAGAGTATTTTGCAGAAATCCATACTGCTCCGCAATCCCCTTTGGGCTTGAGATAACAAGTGTTTTATTGTGAAAATACATGAGTAATAAGACCACAATGTACGCCATTGTAAATCCGCTCATGACAACACCGGCTCTCGGCTCTACCACATACATCACAACCGTTATGATAATGAGAAAAACGGTCATGATGGCCGGCCATTGTTTTAACCAATTCCATATTTTCTTCATATTATTCTCCGTATCCGTTAGGATTATTTGACTGCCATCTCCATGAATCTTCGCACATCTCATCTAAACCGCGAACTGCTTCCCATCCAAGCTCAGCCTTTGCCTTTGCTGGGTCAGCATAGCACATTGCAACATCCCCCGGTCTTCTGTCCAAAATCTTATACGGAAGCTCATGACCACAGGCCTTGCTAAAAGCTTTCACCATATCAAGCACGGAATATCCGTTTCCTGTTCCAAGGTTATATACACATACACCTGCTTTTTCTTCGATCTTCTTTAATGCTTTTACATGTCCGATTGCGAGGTCAACAACATGAATATAATCACGTACACCGGTTCCGTCATGGGTGTCATAATCATTACCAAACACACCAAGGAACTCACGCTTTCCAACTGCAACCTGAGTAATATAAGGCATTAAGTTATTTGGGATTCCTTTTGGGTCTTCGCCGATGGTTCCACTCTTATGTGCTCCCACAGGATTAAAGTAACGAAGTAATACCACGTTCCATTCTGTATCTGCAGTATGGAAGTCCGTCAATATCTGTTCCAACATCGATTTTGTCCAGCCATACGGATTGGTACATTGCCCCTTTGGACATTCTTCTGTAATCGGAATAAACGCAGGGTCTCCATATACAGTTGCTGAAGAACTGAAAATAATGTTCTTTACACCCGCTTTTCTCATTGCATCACACAGCACCAACGTACCTGCAATATTGTTATCATAATATTCCAATGGTTTTGCTACAGATTCACCTACCGCTTTTAAGCCGGCAAAGTGAATAACCGCTGAAATATCTTCCTTAGCAAAAATCTGGTTTAACGCCTCGGCGTCACGGATATCTGCCTCATAGAATTTTACTTCTTTTCCTACGATTTTTTCTACACGTTTTAATGATTCCTTGCTTGAATTACATAAATTATCTACCACTACTACATCATAACCCGCATTTATAAGCTCAATACATGTATGACTTCCAATATATCCTGCTCCACCTGTTACTAAAATTGCCATTTTTATTCCTCCTAACCTAGTTCCATAATTTTTCCGGATACAACCCGGATTTTTTCATATTTTTAATTGCTGCAACAACAAACGGTTTATCTTCTTTGTATGTAACTCCATACCACTTGTCTACAGATGTAAGAACCGCTACCGTTGCTTTATCGGCTTCCAACAGCTTGCTTACAACTGTTGGTAAATAATATTCGCACTTCATTGGATTGTTTACTAAATTTTCTTCTAAGAATGCCACAAAGCCCTTCTTCACTTCTTGAAGAAAGCTTGCGCTAAATCCCCACATATTCATGGATACAATACTATTTTCTGAAATCTCATTCCAAGTAGCTCCGTCATCCTCTGTGTATGCTGCTCCGGTCTCTGTTTTCACAATATGTGTTCTCTCTGTCACACTAAGTAATTCCCCGTTTTCATTGAGTTCACACACGCCCCTTGAAACATGACCATTCTCTGTCAAGGTATTACCTAATTGGTAACCAACCATGGTATAACGATATTTCTCATCATCCTGATGTGTTGATAAATAATCGTAAATTTTTTGGAACGCATCTCTTCCATAATAATCATCCGCATTAATAACTGCAAACGGTCCATCTATCACATCAATGGCACTGAGTACTGCATGTGCTGTTCCCCATGGTTTTACTCTACCTTCCGGAACTGCGAATCCACCCGGAATATTTTGAATATCTTGGAATACATACTCTACTTCCATGACTTTCTCGATACGATTCCCGATTGCTTCTCTAAAATCGTTTTCATTTTCTCTTTTTATAATAAATACAACCTTTTCAAATCCTGCTCTTTTTGCATCAAAAATAGAAAAATCCATGATGATATGACCTTGTTCATCTATTGGGTCAATCTGTTTTAAACCACCATATCTGCTTCCCATTCCTGCTGCCATAATAACTAATACCGGTTTGTTCATAATACTTGCCCTCCTAAAAATGCATACTATGATAGCTTATTATAGTACAACTAAAGAAGAAAGTCAAAGGCTACTAGATCGTTGCTGAACGTTCACTGAACATTTACCCGCTGCTACAACCAAAAACCTCTTGGACTGATTCGTTACATCAGTCCAAGAGGTTTTACTTTAAAGTGTCCATAGAACAACATTACTTACCATGAGCACTCAATTGACGATAAAATGTTTTTATTTCTTGTGCTCCTAACTCGTTCACTTTAAACAAATATTTTTCATTTACAAATTCAATTTCAACAACCAGATTCCTTCTTTTCTTCATACTAACCCAACAGAAAATCACCTGTGCAAGTGCAAGAATTCCGGTGAAAAAGTAAATAGTACAAGCAGTCATGTAATCGTGTCCTGTGGACAGCTCACATACAGCCGCTATTGCTACACATAATTCGCACACTGAAGCAAAAAGTAACAATGTAAAAAGCTCCACTTTCTTGTACTCAGCACCAATTGCGCGATAATACTCCATGTTAATTCTTTGCTGTACATTGCCTTTTCTCACTGCTCCACCTTTCACATTATAAACATTTCCTATAAAATAAAAAGCCCTGTCTGTCAAAATACAAAATCCATTTTTATCATTCGCCCGTGTCATTAACTGTACAACATTATTAATTCCAAGAATCCCAACAATTTCTTCTGTTTTACCAACAAACTTCTTTAGTTTTGCTTTTATGTCTTCAAGATCATAGTTCCAATTGGAATCATCCATCGGCGTTTTCGAACGACTTTTTGCCACAGCCACAAGAATTCCCACCAATACTAAAGTAGCGCCTACCGTATATAACTCAATCATCTCTCCCCAGTTCATTATTCTTCCTCCTCAATGCCAAACAAATCTATTACAGATACTTTCTTTGTTTCCTTCTTTTCTTTTCTCATAAACAACGCTTGTAGCGCAAAAGAAAGTATATATGGAATTTGCAAAAACAAATTTAATCCTTCCAACGATTCAAAACCTAATACTGTTGCCCATCCCAGAATTCCTCTTAAAATAATCAGCCATATGAATCCTGTAGTGCATACATTCTTTTCAGATGTAATGTATAAAGCATAAACAACCGGTGCCCAGAACAATCCGATTGCAATATGGTCTGTTACACAGTAGAACAATATTACATCCAAGAATATAGTAATAAATCCCATAACTCCGAAAATCAGAAAATATTTCAACCTTTTTGGCTCCGTAGTTCCACTTTTCTCATCATTGATATACGCTAGTTTTATTCTTCGCTTTCGCTCGCTATTTTCTGTAATCATAAGTGCGATTGCCACAACAAACACAAATGCTTTCGCTGCATAGTTGTCGTCATAGTAGGGTTTGATATTTGCTATAAACAAAACATCGCACACAATACATAATAAAACAAATAATAATCTGATTGTTCTTCTTGTCATAATTTTTTCCTCCGTTCTTATCACCCAATGTCGAACTTTAATTCCTTACATAAGTAACTAAATATCGTTTCTTCCACTCTTGTTCCCAATTCCATATTGGTCTGTAAAATTCTCCTGAGTGCAGACACCAATGCAAGTGCCCCAAAAGATTGTAACTTGTAAACACGTTTCTTTTCTTCCGCCTCAATATGTCCCTGTAAATCTCTTCTTGCCAGATAAAGGCGACTCTTAACAGCTCCCTCACTTATAGATAAGATTTCAGAAATATGGCTTACTTTCAGATTGTCATAATAATATGCCAACATTACCGTTTTTTGTTCATCTGAGAGACGCTCAATACATTCCCGGATAAGGTCCACATCTTCCTTATTCACATAATCCTCTATGACTTGCATCTTCTTTCCCTCCTTTTAGCTTTCTATAATATAAGTACCTTTCTTTCTGAATTTGGTTTATTTTTTCCCCCTAATCCAATTTTTCTACCCAAACAAATTTACCTTCGTCATCATATGCCGCAATTTCCAAGTATGATTCTCCCGTTTCATATTGTCGAAGCCACACATCATTTCCCTGATATATTCTTTCAGAATCATTTCCTGAGATTATGTGGTCGTAATGTATCACATGGCCCACCGCATAGCCCTCTCTCTCTGAGATTGGTGTTTCGCCCGGTTTTGCAAAAGTATAAGAAGGATATACATTATCATAGGTTTTTACGATATCAACATGCAACCCCTCATCGGAGATTTTGTATGACTTATATTTTGTTCCACTACTATTCACCCATATATCCTGCCCCTGATATGTAAGTCCTTTCAGCGGTCCAAAATCACAAACCTCTCCCACCATGAACCCTGCTTGTTCTGCATAGTAAGGTGACGTTGTATAGATCTCGATCCAAATTCCACCCTTATTGTTATCATTAGCCTTCCATGTTCTTCCATTTGCTTCAGTCCAAATATCTTGCCCTTGATATGTACATGTTGCGCCATTTGTAAATGTAAATACAGTTCCTACTACAAATCCACATCTTTCCGAAGCATATGGTGACGCCATACGATTCAAATACTCATATGGGCTTTCGCCCTCACCAGTAATCACCAATTCACGAACAGTGGATATTGCAAATAGGTATAACGCATCATATACCTCTTTCGCAGTGGCCGTATCTGGAAGTTTCTCCAACGATATTTGAAGAATAATGTCAAGGTCGCTTTTAGAAGCACCTGAAAACCAACCATCTGCAATGATGTAAAGCACATCGACAAATTCTTTGGTATATCCGTAAGTCTGATCCTCTTTGCGATACAAGTTTTCGCCAAACGCTAAATACTGCTGTTTATCACCCAGTAATTCCCATTCCGAAGCCTCATTTTCAATCTCTTCCTCATTTTCCTCCTGGTAAGAAAATTCTATTTCCTCTTTGGGAATGATCTCCTCCTTATCACTATTGTTGTTATTCATTCCAACTATCACGCTTCCGGTTACAGCAGTAGCCGCCAGGATACCTGTTACTGATATAGCTATTTTCTTCACACTAAATTTTGCTGTCTCCAGTGCAATTTTTTTGCCGAAACCGCGTATTCCATGTGCGACAACTTTTTGCGCTCCCGTTTTCGCAACTTCACCGGCTATAACATTGCCAACATTTGCGATTCCTAACTCTTTACATATACCACTAAAAAGTATTCCGGTTTTATTTGTTGATAAGCTCATATTTTGCTGAAGTGCCAAACCAATTGCAGCAGAAAGTGTCGGCAAGCCAAGAGAATGTAATTTGTAACCCTGCTTCTTCTCTTGCGCCTCGATAAAACTCTTTAAATTCTTCCTGGCTAAATACAAACGACTCTTAATAGTTCCCGCACTGATTGCAAATTGCTCAGCTATCTCTTCTACTTTTAGATTGTCATAATAGTATGCTAAAACAACCGTTCGTTGCTCATCAGAAAGCTGATTGATGCAGTCTCTGATAATTTCAATATCTTGCTTGTCCACATAATCATCTTCAATTTCTTGTCCCTCATCCGGCAGCTCTTCAAAAAGTCCCTCATTTTCCTCCGCCAAGAGAACTTCTTTTCGTTTCTTTTTTACTAATTTTGTCCCTTGATAGAAAGTAATTGTTCTAAGCCACGCAAACACACTCTCTGCTGACTGCAAACTATCTATGTTACGATAAACAGCCAGATACACCTCCTGTGTCAAATCCTGTGCTTCCTGTTCATCACTAAACATACATTTTGCTCTGGAATACACATATTTGTAGGTCGAAGAATAGAAATCCGCAAATGCCTGCTCATCTCCGTTTTTTATTTGTTCTATTAAGTGTGTGATTTTATTTTCTTCGTTCATGCTATCAGTACCTTCCTCTTGTGAAATTATCTCAGTTGTTTCCAACTTTGTCAAATCACTTTAACTTTTGTCGTTCTACCATATAAGTACCCAATTTTTTTAATATGGTTTGATTTTTTTGAAATATTATTGATATTTTAGAAAAACATACTCCGTTTCCCGAAGAAATAAAGAATCATGCAGATTTCATAGAAGTTATAACACCCAAAACTCAAAACAAAAAAATACCCTGTTAAAACAAGGTATTTTTTATTTTGCATTAATCTTGTACATATGGCATTAAAGCGATATGTCTTGCTCTCTTGATAGCTACTGTAAGAGCTCTTTGATGTTTTGCGCAGTTTCCTGTGATTCTTCTTGGAAGAATTTTTCCTCTTTCAGAAACATATTTTCTTAACTTTGCTACATCTTTGTAGTCGATTTCGTTATTTTCTTTACCGCAGAATACACAGACTTTTTTTCTTCTACGAATGTTTCTTCTCTTCATTGGAGAATCTACTTTACTTCCTTTATCAAAAGACATTGTCAATTACCTCCTATTTCAATTATCGAATAACTATACTATCAATCGTTTAGCTGAATGGTAACTCTTCATCAATTCCGTCTGGAATATTCATGAAACCATCTCCGATATCTGCTCTTGGTGATGGTACAGGACTTGCCTGATAACTTGATTCACCGGATGTACCAGCATTCGCTTTGCTTTCTGCAAACTCTGATTCTTCCACAACAACTTCTGTTGTATATACTTTTTGTCCATCGCGATTTGTGTAGCTACCTGTTTGAATACGTCCGCTAACCACAATCTTAGTTCCTTGACGCAAATATCTTTCTGCGAATTCAGCACTTCTGCCAAAAGCCACACAGTTAATAAAATCTGCTGTAGCTTCGCCTTCACGTCTGGCACCACGACGGTCTACTGCTAAAGTATAACGTGCAATTGCAAGCGCGTTCTCACCTTGTGAATATCTTACTTCAGGGTCTCTTGTTAAACGTCCCATTAAAATTACTTTATTCATACGATTCCTCTTTTCTATTATGCTTCTTGTTTAACGCATAAATATCTCAACACGTTGTCCATGATACGAAGTCTACTTTCAATCTCTGCCGGAGCTGTAGCTTCAGCTTCGAAGTGGATGAAGTAGTAGTATCCTTCTCTCATCTTCTGAATCTCGTAAGCTAATCTTTTCTTACCCCATTCATCAACGTCAGAAACTTGGCCACCGAAACGAGTAATATAAGCTTGTACTTTCTCGATAACCGCTGCTCTAGCTTCGTCTTCGATCTTTGCATTGACAACAACTGCTAATTCATATTTGTTCATGTCGTTTGCACCTCCTTATGGTCTCTGGCCCCCGTTTTCTATCGGGAACAAGGAATAAAATAATATATCACAATTTGGCATTATAACATACCGTGATATTCTTTTCAAGTACTTTTTTAGAAGAATCCGCTCCATCCACCTTCATCTTCTGCAATTTCAAAAGAACCGGTAATTACATCTTCCTCATCTGACAGCACGATTTCTACGATTGGTTTTTCATACTTCATCATTGACCTCTCCTTGCTCTTTCTTTTTTAATTCCTTTGTGTTTTTCTCAACAAGTTTCCTGCTTATCATAATCTGATGCCCGCACCCTATGCACTTTAATCGGAAATCCGCTCCCACCCGCAGAACTTCCCATTCAAAGCTTCCACACGGATGCTTTTTTTTCATTTTTATGATATCACCCACTGCGTATCGGTCTGCCATACTCATTCTCCTATCATTGTCTCGCTTATCTTAACCCCATGAACCAACAGTCTTTGTGTTTCTGTTACATTGGTACAGGTTGATAAGCTTACAATCTGTGACTCTGCTGTCAATTCTACGTCGACACCATAGCGGGAAATTTTCCGTATTCGGTCTATGTAGTCTAAAAATTCGTAATCATCCAAATATACTTTCGTATAACTTTCCGATGTGTCCTCTACAATGCAGACAGAGAACACTTGATATTTTGTCTCTTTTCCATCCGGCGTGTAGATATAAAAGTAAGGGTTTTCTTTTCCAAATTCAGCATCCTTATATTTTCGAAGTTGTCCAAACATGGAACCATTCTTCATATTATGTCCATAGATAAACGTATTCCTGTCTGAAAAGTCCCCTGCATTATTTGCATCCATGAAGATTGCACCGGAGGAATTGCGTTTCCCCTCCACCGTAGTACTTAAATATTTATCGTTGTCTTCTCCTTTTACAATAGGATAATTGATTTTGTCCGGTTGGTCAAAACGAATCCAAGCCACAACATCAGGGTTCATGGACTGTAGTTGTTCAAAGTTCACCTGAAAAACTGCTTCCTCTTCTCCCGTTTCCTCATTCACAACTGTTTCTATTACCACAACATCTTCTTGAATAGACTCATATTCCCTTTCGCCCTCATTATACTCATGGAAAATAGTAAACAACTCGTATCCCGCAAACAAGAAAACCGCGACAGCAACTACTAAAATGATGTTGCTTATCAGATGACCTCTCTTTTTTCTCTTCATATTATTATCACCTACAAAAAGGTGGATAGTAAACTACCCACCTCAAACTCCTAACTCACTTTTAATTTGAATTTCTGGATCTCTTTTTCGCTGGATACCCGTTCAATTATACCACCGAGTGAACGAAGCTTTTCCTCGAATCTTTCGTATCCTCGTTGAATATATACAATATCATCAATAATGGTGATTCCATCCGTCGCAAGTCCTGCAATAACAAGTGCAGCCCCTGCTCGCAAATCCGGTGCACTGATTCTGGCTCCGGAGAACTTTTCCACACCTTCAATAGTTGCAGAATTTCCTTCAATCTTGACAACAGCTCCCATGCGTGCGAGCTCATCTAAGTACTTAAATCTGTTTTCAAAAATACTTTCCGTAATAACACTCGTTCCCTCACACAAAGCTAAGGTTACACCGATTTGCGGCTGCATATCAGTCGGATAGCCCGGATAAGGCAAGGTCTTTACATGAGTACTCTGCAGTCTTCCTTTGGCAACCACACGTACTGCATCATCGAATTCCTCCACCTCACAACCGATTTCAATCAGTTTTGCAGTGGTAGCCTCTAAATGCTTTGGAATGACATTGCATACTGTAACATCACCCCTTGTTGCCGCAGCAGCAAACATAAACGTTCCCGCTTCGATTTGGTCCGGAATAATAGAGTATTCTGTTTTATGGAGCTTTGGAACTCCCTTGATTCGAATAACATCCGTACCTGCACCCTTAATATTGGCCCCCATACTGTTTAGGAAGTTGGCTACGTCTACCACATGTGGCTCTTTTGCGACATTTTCCATAATAGTCTGACCCTCGGCCATTGCCGCTGCCATCATCACATTAATTGTTGCGCCCACGCTCACTACGTCAAAGTATATATGTTTTCCAACAAGTCTCTCTGCCTCCGCGGAAATTTTACCATGTTCGATATCAATCTCTGCGCCAAGTGCACGAAAGCCTTTAAGATGCTGGTCTATTGGTCTGCTTCCAATATTGCAACCACCCGGAAGGGCCACTTCAGCTCTGTGGTATTTTCCAAGCAAAGCACCCAGCAGATAATAGGACGCTCTGATTTTCTTTATATAGTCATATTCAATACTCAAATCACCAATACAAGATCCGTTAATACGAACTGTATGTCTGTCAACACGTTGCACACTTGCTCCTATGCCACTAATTGCTTCCAAAAGCACATTAATGTCATTCACATCCGGCAAATTATCTATGGTAACAGTTTCATCTGTCATAACTGCTGCTGCTAAGATTGCAAGCGCTGCATTTTTGGCACCGCCAATCTCAACTTCTCCCACAAGTGGTGTGCCACCTTTGATTATATATTGTTCCATTTTACACCTCTATTACGGTTTGAATTTATACTCCAAAACACATTATAACATAAAATAGGAGGTTTGTTAACCTCCTATTTTTTTTCGTGTTTTTCTAATAAAACTTACGTCTGTTTCTCCTATGATGATTTCTCCTCTGGTACAATTCCTGAAAAAGCATAATCTGTATCAAATCTCTCAACCAGTTATTATTCCTCATCGCCTGCATCTCCATATCTTCATCATCATATGGTTTCATCCTCTTTACTTTGTCATAAATTCGATTGCACATCAGACGAATTTGAAGCTGGTCAGGATATTCATCATATATCATGCTGCCTTCGTACGACATTCTGTCGCATTCATCCTCTACATATGGCAGAATTCTTTTCACTGCCATTGGATACATACTTTTCATATACTCAAAATCACGTCGTTCGATTCGCTCATCATCATATTGCAATGGCATTGGATACGCCATGTAATATGGTAATCGATAATCCATGAAATACACATCCTATCTTTTTACATTATAATATAATGTATGCATGCATAGAATTTTGGTGCGCAACACAAAAAACAGGGACTCATGTGAGTCCCTATCTTGCTGCACGAATTCGTGCCATAGCTCTTTTCAGCGCCGCCTCTGCACGTGCCGCATCAAGGCCCGGCTCTTTTTTCTCCAGACGTTCTTCCGCACGTTTTCTTGCTGCCCTAGCTCTCTCTACGTCAATTTCCTCCGGCCATTGAGCATCCTCTGCCATAACAGTGATTCTGTCTTTTTGTATTTCGATGAATCCACCCATGACTGCAGCCTTTTTTACTTGACCTTCATGGTGAATTTTCACCACACACGGTTCCAAAATGGTTGTAAGCGGAATGTGATTTGCATACACACCCATCTCACCCGTGACCGAAGCAAATTCCAGAAAAGAAGCCTCTCCTTCGAAAAACATACCGTCCGGTACAATTACCTTCAATTCAAATATATCTGCCATACTCGCCACCTCTATTTCACACGGGCAAGCACATCATCAATATTGCCGGCATTTAGGAAATGACCTTCCGGAATATCATCATGTTTTCCTTCTAAGATTTCTTTGAAGCCTTGAATCGTTTCACCGATTGGAACGTAGCGTCCTTCAAATCCGGTAAACTGCGTTGCCACAAAGAAAGGCTGAGATAAAAATCTCTGAATCTTTCTTGCACGGGAAACAGTCAGCTTATCTTCTTCCGAAAGCTCGTCCATACCAAGCATTGCAATAATATCTTGTAATTCCTTGTACTTCTGTAATACTTCCTGTACGCCGCGCGCTACATTGTAATGCTCTTCTCCTACAATATTAGGATCTAACATTCGGGATGAAGAATCGAGTGGGTCTACCGCCGGGTAGATACCAAGTTCTGTAATCGCACGGGAAAGTACAACCTTCGCATCCAAATGGGCAAATGTTGTCGCAGGAGCCGGGTCAGTTAAGTCATCCGCCGGTACATATACCGCTTGAACAGATGTAATGGAACCATGCTTCGTAGATGTAATACGTTCTTGAAGCGCACCCATTTCTGTCTGTAAGGTAGGTTGATAACCTACAGCCGAAGGCATACGTCCGAGAAGCGCAGACACCTCGGAACCAGCCTGCGTAAAACGGAAAATATTATCGATAAATAAAAGTACGTCTTTTCCACCTTTATCACGGAAATACTCTGCCATCGTAAGTCCGGTAAGACCAACTCTCATACGCGCTCCAGGTGGTTCATTCATCTGACCGAATACCATGGCTGTTTTATTAATAACACCTGATTCTTGCATTTCGTAGTAAAGGTCATTACCTTCTCTTGTTCTCTCTCCTACACCGGTAAATACTGAATATCCACCGTGCTCTGTTGCAATATTCGTAATCAACTCTTGAATCAATACGGTTTTACCAACTCCGGCACCACCGAATAACCCGATTTTTCCACCTTTTTGATATGGACATAGTAAGTCAATAACCTTAATACCTGTTTCCAAAAGTTCTGCTTCTGTAGATTGTTCTTCAAAAGCAGGGGCTTTTTTATGAATTGGCTCATATTCCACATCTGTCGGAGCCGGTTTTTCATCAATTGGTTCACCGAGGACATTGAAAATACGTCCCAGTGTATTTTCTCCTACCGGCACAGAAATTGCTGCTCCTGTAGCAACTGCATCCATACCACGCACTAAACCGTCTGTAGGTCCCATGGCGATACATCTTACGATATCATCACCCAAATGCTGTGCAACTTCCACAACCAGTCTGCTACCATCCTTTCTTGTGATTTCGATAGCTTCGTTAATTTGTGGCAGATGCCCTTCCGTATATTTTACGTCCAAAACAGCACCGATAACCTGAGTGATTTTTCCTATATTTTTTTCTGCCATTGTTTCACTCCTTTTATCCGATTGCTTCCGCACCGGCTATAATTTCTGTTAATTCCTGTGTAATAGCACCTTGACGTGCCCTGTTATATTTCAATTCTAGATCATTAATAATTTCTTCTGCATTGTTTGTTGCAGAATCCATCGCCTGCATACGTGCACCATTTTCACTTGCAACTGCCTCTACAAAAACTCCGTACAAAATACTCGTCATATATTTTGGAATAAGAAGAGAAATAGCCTCTTCCTCATTCGGTTCAAATTCCATGACAGCATTTGCATCCTTTTGTCCTTCGTCAGGAACAACCGGGAGCAATTTCATAAGCTTTGGAATATGACTCACCGTATTCTTAAATTCCGTATATGCAACATAGATTTCTCCGATTTCTCCATTCGCAAAATCATCGAGCAATTTCTTCCCGATTTGTTTTGCATCTGCAAACGTTGGTTCCTCAATTGCATCCGAGTAGTCGGCTGCAATTTCATATCCTTTTCTGGATAATCCATCAACACCTTTTCTCCCCACTGTGTAAAGACGAACCTTCTCTTTTGAGAAACCACTTCCCGTAATCAGTCTTACAATATTTGCATTGTATCCGCCTGCCAAACCACGATTGGAAGTGACAACAACAATCCCCACGTTATCAGACTCTTTTCCTCTGATGTACGGATGGTCTGTGTTCGCTGCTTTTGCAAGCATGGAATGAACAGTTTGATACATATACTCGAAATATATCTTTGAGTTTTCAGCACGTGTACGTGCTTTTTGCAGTTTTACAGTAGATACAAGTTTCATGGCCTTCGTTATTTGCTGCGTACTCTGAATACTGACGCGGCGTCTTTTTATTTCTCTCATTGATGCCATGATAGTGCCTCCTAGAATTCTGCCTTGAATTCTTCGATTGCTTTGATTAATTTCGCTTCATTTTCTTCCGTAAGAACTTTCTCTTGCTTAATGGATTCCGGAATTTCAGGATATTTTGTTTTGATAAATTCAAATAATTCCTTTTCAAAACGAAGTACATCCTCTACCGCGATGTCAAGCAAATGCTTTCTTGTTGCCGCATAAATGATAATCACCTGATACTCTACAGGCATTGGCTTATATTGTGGCTGTTTGAGCATTTCCTTAATACGCACTCCCTGTGCCAAACGCTCTGCAGTATCTGCATCCAACTCGGAACCAAACTGGGCAAAAGATGCCAACTCACGGTATTGAGCAAGCTCTATACGAATCGGTCCTGAAATTTTCTTCATCGCTTTAATTTGAGCAGAGCCTCCTACACGGGATACGGAAATACCCGGATTCACTGCCGGTCTGAAACCTGCGTTAAACATTTCTGTTTCCAAATAAATCTGACCATCTGTAATGGAGATTACATTTGTCGGGATGTATGCCGATACATCCCCTGCCTGGGTTTCAATAATCGGAAGTGCTGTTAAAGAACCTCCACCTAACGCATCTGAAAGTCTGGCTGCTCTTTCCAGTAATCTGGAATGCAAATAGAAAACGTCGCCCGGATAAGCTTCACGTCCCGGTGGTCTTCTAAGAAGTAAGGAAAGGGTACGGTAAGCAGTTGCATGTTTCGACAAATCGTCATACACAACAAGTACGTCTTCTCCGTTCTCCATCCATTCTTCACCAATTGCGCATCCTGAATATGGTGCTATATATTGAAGTGGTGCTAGCTCACTGGCTGTGGATACAACAACCGTTGTATAATCCATTGCACCAAATTCTTCTAATGTTTTAACTATATTTGCAACTGTGGACGCCTTCTGTCCAATTGCAACATAAATACATTTTACCCCTTGACCCTTCTGATTGATAATTGTATCAATGGCAATCGCTGTTTTACCGGTCTGTCTGTCTCCGATAATAAGCTCACGTTGTCCACGTCCAATTGGAATCATCGAGTCAATCGCCTTAATACCTGTCTGAAGAGGGGTATCTACAGATTTACGCGAGATAACTCCTGAAGCAACTCTTTCAATCTGTCTGAATTTTGTTGCCTGAATTGGCCCTTTCCCATCGATTGGTTGTCCCAATGCATTTACAACACGGCCCAGCATGCAGTCACCTACAGGCACCTCCACTACTCTTCCTGTTGTCTTCACGGTATCACCTTCATTGATGCTTCTTTGCTCACCCAATAAAACGGCACCAACATTGTCTTCTTCCAAGTTCAGCACCATACCATAAACTTCTCCGGGAAACTCCAAAAGCTCTCCCTGCATTGCATTTTCCAAACCGTGGATACGAGCAATTCCATCGGCTACCTGAATAACCGTTCCAACATCAGATACTTCTAACTCTGATGCATATCGTTTAATCTGTTCTTTAATCACAGAGCTGATTTCTTCTGGTCTTAAATTCATGGAACGAATCCACCTTCCTTTTTAAACTTGAATACTTTTTAATTGCTTTGACAAGTCGTATAATTTTGTCTTAATACTACTGTCAACAATACGGTCGCCAATGCGAATCACCATGCCCCCAATCAAGGATGAGTCCACATGATAGCACATTTCAAAAGTCCGATAATCGGTCGTTTCGAGAAGTCTCTGTTCTACTTTCTCTTTCTGTGCATCACTGAGAGCTACGGCTGTTGTAACATCAGCATTTCCAATTTTCTTTTCTTCTTTGACAAGTGATACAAAGTAATCAAACACAGTTATCATCTCATTTGCACGGCCTTTTTCCACCATAAGTGTCATCAGACCCACCATCTCTTTCGGAATTCTTGTTGCAAATGTCTCTTCTACAATTTTCACCTTGTCTTCTTTGATAATTTTGGGATGATTCATTAATTTACTGAAATCTTCATTTGTTCGCAAAATTTCAGACACAGCCTTTGAAGCTTCAAAAAATTCATCCATACGGTCTTCTTCCAGCGCAACTGCAAATAATGCATCCCCATATGTTTTTGAAACTAACTTCGCCATGTACTTTCACCCATTTCTTTTAAAGTCTCGTCAATCAAACTTTCCTGTACATCTGTGTCAATCGAAGCAGATACAACTTTCTGTGCCATCATAGACGCAATTGCAATCATTTCTTGCTTCATATCGTCCAATGCACGTTTCTTTTCCAATTCAATCTCTGTATTAGCGCGCGCGATAATACGTGCAGCCTCTTCCTTTGCCTCGGCAACAATCTTGGCTTCATTCTTCATCGCCTTCTTGCGTGCTTCGCTTAAGATAAATTGTACCTCTTTATCTGCTTCCTGCAATTTCTTTTCGTACTCTTCCTTATAACGACAAGCCTCTTCCTTTTCACGTTTAGCTGTTTCTTTATCATCAACAATACGTTGCTTTCTTTTTTCCAGTAAATCTCGCACCGGATTAAACAAGATGTAAGAGAGCAATGTGAATAAAAGAAGCATGCTAAGTGCCATTACAACGGTATCGAACAGAAGTTGCGCATCAAGCGTAAATAAACGTTCCAACGCTTTTACCCCTTCCTATATCTTTTTTATAGTTTTCCTACCAATGGGTTTGCAAAGATTAAAATTAATGCAACAACCAAACTGTAAAGACCTGTTGTTTCAGCTACAGCTTGTCCAAGCAACATTGTAGATGTAATTTCTGATTTTGCTCCCGGATTTCTACCTACAGCCTCTGCACCTGCAGCTGCAGCACGTCCTTGTCCAATACCAGGTCCCAAACCTGCAATCATGGCAATTCCTGCGCCCAATGCTGATAAACCTAATACAAATCCTTCATTCGTGATGTTTCCCATAGTAAATTCCTCCTACTTTTCACTTTTTACTTTTCTTTGTTTTTTCTCTTTTTTTACTATATTATCCGGAATTTTATTTCCGATAAATACCATTGTCAACATGCAAAATACATACGTCTGAATTGCTCCTGAGAACACATCGAAATACGCATGCAAAGCACCAGGCCAAATAAATGCCACCTGCGACAGAAGACCATATATCAATCCCATGATAACGGTTCCCGCCAAAATATTGCCAAATAAACGCAGAGACAATGAAATCGGCACCGCGATTTCTCCGATAAAGTTTATTGGAAACAAGAACGGCACTGGTTCAAACAACTCCTTTACCGCACCAAATTTATTGTACCTTATATTGTTTATTTGTACTATGAAGAATGTAATGAGTCCCAATGCAAGCGTTACACCATAATCCGCTGTCGGCGGTCTAAGTCCAAACAATCCCGAGAGATTGCTAATCAAAATAAAGGTAAACAAAATACCAAGATAGTTGCGGAATCCTCTGCCTTTTGCCCCCATGGAGCCATCTACCATACCATCCAGCATCTCTACCGCCAGCTCCATTGCATTCTGCAAACCGCCTGGTTTCCCATCTGTATCTTTTAATTTCAGACGAACCACCACTGCAAGTGCAATCAAAATAAGGCAGATAATGAGCAAGCTGATATGTGTGCTTGTAAGATAGACTTCCTGACCAAAGAAATTGATTTTTGTCAATCCATGTATCATAAAATCTGGTTCTTTATTTGCAATTATTTCTGTCATTTTCCCCACATTCTTCTCCTTTCTTCAGATTTTCCAATACTTTGTGTACCAAAGGTTGCAGATAAACTGCAAACTTTAATGTCATGATTCCCAATAAGAGGGTTAGTGGATTTCCCCAATCAAAGTACATCACAAGAGCCATCACAACTATCGCAACTGAAGTTCGCGTCAAATATGCTTTTTTCATATATTTGACACCGGTGTCCCCCATCAAATCGAGACCGTCTTCAATGGAACGTTGCATATGAATCACCATTCCGACTGCGATAAATACTCCGACCCACAATCCAATTGCATGGTACAAATGCTGTTTCAGAAAAAGGAAACACACAGCCTGTCCAAGGAATCCACTTAAAACAATTCCTATCAGCAGTTCCTTTAATGTGCTATTCTTCTTCATCTGTTTCCTCCTCGATGACCTGCTTCATACGTTTCACGATTGCAATCACGTTTCTGACACCCGCCAAAATTCCAACAACAATCATAAATACCGTAAACGGAAAGTCAAAGCGTTCCTCCAGCCACGCTCCCGCATATGTGCATAATAAAACGGGAACTATCATACTGATTCCTACCTGGGAAATCATTGCCAAAGTAGTATATACACTTTTCTTATAATTCATTACTTCCACTCCAAATGATGTAAATGTCCCTCTTTTGTCATGTTTTCAAAATTGTTCTGCCTAAGCGCCTCGTAAAGAACAATTGCCACCGAATTTCCGAGGTTCAGGGAACGAATGTCACCAACCATCGGAATGCGGATGCTTTCCTCTTTATGGTTTACCAAAATTTCTTCCGGTATTCCTGCACTTTCCTTGCCAAACATAATATAACAGTCAGGTTCATATGCTACATCAGTATACACATTAGGCGCTTTAGTTGTCGCCATGTAAATTTTGGCATTTGGATTTTTTTCCAAAAAATCATTGAAATCAATGTATGTAGTCACATCTAAGTCTTTCCAATAATCCATGCCGGCACGTTTGAGTGATTTCTCATCTAATCGAAACCCAAGTGGCTCAATCAAGTGTAATCTTGTGTTTGTAGCGACACAGGTTCTTCCTATGTTTCCTGTGTTAGCCGGAATTTCTGGTTCAAACAAAACTATATTTAACATTTTTCTTTCCTCAAACGCGTAATAAAGTTCTCTAATCTTCCAATAGCTACCTTCAAATCTTCAATAGAGTATGCATAGGAAATTCGAAGGAAACCTTCTCCACAATCTCCAAATGCGGTCCCGGGAACAACTGCCACCTTCTCTTCTTCCAAGAAACGCATTGCAAAATCTTCTGCTTTCATGCCAAATTCCTGAATACTCGGAAATACATAGAATGCACCAAATGGTTCAAAGCATTGCAATCCCATTCTCTGGAACTCATGCATAAGAAAACGTCTTCTTTGATTATATGCCTCACGCATTTCCTCTACTTCCGCATCACAGCTTCGTAGTGCCTCTACTGCTGCATACTGACTGTTTGTAGGGGCACACATGATGGCAAACTGATGAATCTTCACCATCTGCTCAATAATCTCTTTTGGTCCGCAAGCATATCCCAGTCTCCATCCTGTCATGGCAAAGCCTTTGGAGAAACCATTAATTAAAATAGTACGTTCCTTCATACCTTCAAAGCTTGCAATAGAAACATGCTCACCCTTGTAGCTTAATTCGGAATAAATCTCATCTGAGATAACAAATAAATCGTATTTTTTCACAAGCTCTACAATCGGTGCCAAATCTTCTTTTGTCATAATGGAGCCGGTCGGGTTGTTTGGAAACGGCATAATAAGCACCTTGGTCTTAGGTGTGATAGCTGCTTCCAATTCCTCTGCCGTTAACTTAAACTCGTTCTTTTCCTGCAATGGAATACCAACAGGTACTCCATCTGCCAAAATAGTACATGGAAGATAGGATACGTAACTTGGTTGCGGAATCAAAACCTCGTCGCCCGGGTCTAACATGGCACGGAGCGCAATGTCAATCCCTTCGCTACCGCCCACTGTTACAATTACTTCGTTTTGGTAATTGTATTGTACGTTCACCTTCCTGTCTAAGTATTTGCAAATCTCTATTTTTAATTCTTTCAAACCTGAATTAGAGGTATAGAATGTCTTTCCCTTTTCCAGTGAGTAAATACCTTCTTCACGGATACGCCATGGTGTATCGAAATCAGGCTCACCTACACCAAGAGAAATTGCATCCGGCATCTCGCTTACAATATCAAAAAACTTACGGATACCTGATGGTTGAATCTCTACTACCTTCTTTGATAATGGATTTCTCATTATAATGTCACCGGCATCCTTTCTGATTCAGATTTCTTTACTAAAATTGTTCCATGGTCTTTGTATTTCTTTAAAATAAAATGCGTTGCTGTACTTATAACAGACTCAATTGGAGAAAGTTTTTCCGACACGAACAAAGAAACTTCCATCAAAGTCTTACTTTCTAAAGTTACAAGCAAATCGTAAGAACCGGAAATCAAATACACAGAATTTACCTCCGGATAGTTGTAAATTCGTTCTGCAATTCTGTCAAATCCTTGATTTCTTTGTGGTGTTACGCGCACCTCAATCAGTGCTGTCACCTTATCTTCTCCTGCCTTTTCCCAGTCAATCAATGTGTGGTAACCACAGATGATTTTTTCTTTTTCCATTGCTGCAATTTCATTTGCAATTGTCACTTCATCAGTGCCAAGTAATACAGCAAGTTCAGCCAAATCGACCTTGCTCTTCTTTTCGATATATTTTAAAATCTGTTTTCTCATATTACAATCTCCTCTTCACAATATAATTTCAACAGTTCGTCTGTCGCCGGTCTATCCAAAAATCGCTTTTCCTCCTCATGAAAGATAACCCGTTCTGCATCTGCAGTAGTTCTTCCAAGCAACGAGGCCTGAATTCCCTTTTCTTCGTATGCCTGCACCAATTCTTCACCCTTATCAGTGAGGAGCAAAACGCTTCCCGTGGATGTCAGCTGGTATGGATTCAAGTGACAGAACTCACAGATTTCAACCGTTTCCTGACGGATGGACATTTTCTTAAGATCTACTTCCAATCCCAGACCGGAGGCCTCTGCCAACTCCCATAGAGCTGCCAAAATTCCACCTTCTGTAATCTGCTGCATGGCACAAACACCATGGCGTTTCGCTATCTCTATCGCATCCTCCGAGAAAAGCTCTGATTCCATCTGTCTGATTTGATTCAGAAAACTGGGAACAAAACGTTTTTGTAATTCTTCTTCCTTTTCGCGCATTGCACGAAAAGTTCCTTCCAATCCTATCCATTTTAAAAGAACAATATCCTGTCCCGGTTTTCCCGCCGAGCTTTGAATCAATTTTCCCTTTTTTAAAATTCCTACACCATTCAGATACACGATAGCTTTACTGACTGCTGGGGAAACTTCCGCTTTGACGTTTAATATCTGTACGCCGTGCGCACTGCCCATCAGTTCAATATGTTCTACCATGGTTTTCAGCCTACTCTCGTATGCATGAGGTGGCAACATAATATGCACGCTTGCTCCCATCATTTTGGCGCCTCTTGTAGCTAAATGATTCAAGACTTGCGCGAGCGCAAACTTTCCTAAATCTTTCTCGTCGCCATAAAGAACGGTGCCACAGCACAGGATTTCCTCATCCTCCTTACAGCTTATGCCATAGCACATTTCTTCCACGGACGGTGCAAACATTGCCTCTTCTCGTGTGAACTGTAACGGTTTTAACATGGACCGTTTCAAAACAGTCTGTGATACTTTTCCTATTTTCATATAACCCTCTAGTCTATGGTTGTTGTGACTCTTCTTCTGGATTCGTCGGTTGTGTTTCCGGCGTTGTCGGTGTACTTGGGGCAGGCGTTACCGGCGTTGTAGTCGTCGGTTGTGAAGCCGCCGCAATAATTTCCTTCGCCCTGGCAATCGCGGCCTTTATCGTATCCTCATTCTGACTCGAGATAGCATCGGTAATGATCTTCTTCGCCTCCGCATTGTTTGTTGCAGTTCCAACCTTCCAGGTGGCTGCTGAAGTGGCATAATTACTGCTGTTAATTGCCTCTCTGCTAACTTCGGAGCCATTCACGGTAACTACTTTCCACAAGCGTGCCTTGATTGCATCGTGTCCAGATACGGATTTTTTCAATGTACCTACCGCATCATTGGAAGCCACAAATTTCTTCTTTGCCGCAGTTCTGCTGATAACTTCGCTCACGTAAGAAACTTGTCTTCCTTCTTCCCCGTTTTCTTTCCCATAAATCGTAAATGTCAATTTACCTCCGGTTGTATAGCCTTCAATGTAAATCGGAGCTCCCGTATTATTGACAAATTTTAAATCTTTAGAGCCTTCTGCAATAGCGGCATCCATGGATGGTTTTACATAATCTACATTCATGGAATGTGGCCACCTTTCCGTCACTTCCAACTCTGCCAATAGTATTGCATTGTATAAGGTGGATGAAACCTGGCACACGCCACCACCATAAGTTTGAACCGTTGTACCGTTTAAATAAGACCCTGCTTCCAGGTATCCATTTTCCGGTATACGCGAGCCCATAGAATCGCTGGCTGACATTTCTTCACCCGGCATCAGCACAATCCCATTGATGCGTGATGCAGCATTGGCTATATTCTTTCCTCGATTGCTTCCGCTTGTGAAAGTTGTACTAAATGTGCCAAGCGTATCCTTTATCTTTCTTAGATCCTCTCCCTTAATATCCGGTTGGGCAACAACAGTCACTAATGTAATTTTATCTTCTTTTTGAGGTTTCCAATTTGTCCCAAAATAGTCTGTAATAATTTGAACAGACTCATCTAAATCAAGTTTCTTACCAGTCTTCCCCTCTTTCACAACAAACGTGCCATTCTCTCGTTTAATCGTTGCATTTTGGGCGCTATGATTCATCTTGATTTTTTCTGTAACCGTAGCTTCACAAACAGTCGTATCAACAACAAAATCCACCGTGATTTCCAGTGGTTCCTTTTCCAAGTCCTGCAATTTATCATATTGACTCCAAACGGAACCATCCTTACCATAAGACACCGCTTTCTCAACAGCTGCGTCTATATCCTTTATTGCAAAGCCGAGCTCACCAACCGTAACCTCAGTCTCTACTCCATCTGCAATCAACGTAACCTTTTCTGCACAATACTCTTCTGCTTTCTTTTGGAGTGCTTCCTTTGCCTCCTCTGCAGTCATACCGGACACATCTATGCCATCAATTGAGATATTGTCCCAGATGACCGCTTTGTCCACCTTATTCACTGCACTTTTTACAGAAAAGTATCCGATAAGAAATACTGCCAAAACAACTACCAGTACAGAACCGCCTATGATAAGTGCACGTCTTTGGTTCCGCCTTCTTGCACGTTCCCTTATTCGCCTACTCATATATATATCCTCCATTATGTAATTATACAAACATACTTACAAACATCGGTGCTACCATAGCTAAAACGACTACGATAATGACAACAGTTGCAAAAATCCTTTGCTTTTTATTTCTATGCATCTCTTCACCTTCTTCAAAAAAAATGTATTCATACTATTGTATACTGTTCTCAACTTTTTTGCAAGAAGCCTGATGCGTTAATTTACTTCTATTTTCATAATCAAATAGAATAATCTGTTCGTTCTTCTCACAATTTTCCATAACATCATATTGGAAACACTCAAGATGTGCACTTTTCGGATACTGTCTTTTCAGCTCCTTAGCAACCGTATACTCTCCCGCAAATGCAGGTCTGTTTTTCACATTTTCTCTCAAATACAAATCAAAAATCAGAAGCTCCCGATAAATCTCATCTTCCCCGGTATACAACTGTTTGATGAAATCTAATAGAATTTCATAGCGGGCAATTCTGGAATGACTGACCAAATGAAAGCCCCGACTTTCATAATATTCGCCTAGACAATGATACATTTCAAATGGCGAGTCAAACGCATGCTCTAATCGAGACAAGGTGTAGTAAAATTGTCCACTGTTGTAATACACTTCAACCATTTTTTCCACCATTTTCAACTGTAACAGCTCTTCGTACGACAGCCAGTTGGTATAAAGAACCTCGTAAGGTGGCTTGCTTCTATGTACCAGACCGTAGTTTTCTTTTTGCTTTTCCATATAAGAGCCTTTTAGTACTTTCAAAAAGCCAAGCTGTAATTGCTCCGGATGTAATCCATAGACATCATTAAAGGATTTTTTAAAGCTTTCCATTCCTTCATACGGAAGTCCGGCAATCAAATCCAAATGCTGATGCACGTTTTGCGTTTTTTGAATGCGCATTACGATTCGTGCAACATCAGAAAACTTCATGGTTCTTCGAATTTCTTGAATCGTTTTCTCATTGGTAGACTGAACCCCGATTTCCAATTGAATCAATCCCGGTCGCATGTGTTCAATCAGCGAGATTTCTTCTTCATTCAGTAAATCTGCAGCCACTTCAAAATGAAAATTCGTAATTCCTTTATCATGCTCCATCAAATATTTCCATATTTCTATAGCATGTTTGTGCTTGCAATTAAAAGTACGGTCAACAAATTTTACCTGCGGAACTTCTGCATCTATAAAAAATTGCAGTTCTTTCTTCACCAAGTCTAAATCTCGAAAACGCAGACATTTGTCGACAGAAGACAAACAATAACTGCATGAAAATGGGCACCCACGACTGCTTTCATAATAAATAATCTTATTTCGAAAATCTTCCATATCTTGATACACAAAAGGTACGGTACTTAAATCAATTGTTTCTCGCCACTGGTTTTGTACAATTTCTCCAACCGTGTTGCGGTAAGCAATGCCTTTGATATCAGCAAGCGACAATTCAGTCTTGTAATAATATTCCATCAATTCCAAAAAGGTGGCCTCACCTTCACCCAACATAACGCCGGTCACTTCCGGAAGTCTTGTAAGTACGTCTCTTGCATCATAACTCACTTCCGGTCCACCTAGCCATACGGAAAGTTCTGGCAATATCTTTTTCAGTTCACGAATCAACTCTTCTACATAGCCAAGATTCCATATGTAACACGAAAAGCACAGAACATCCGGCTTCCTTTTATACAAATCTGTCGCAATATCTTCCAATTGCTGATTAATGGTATATTCCGCAATATGAATATCTTGCTTATATTTCTCCGCATATGCCCGAAGACTATACACAGCCAAATTGGAATGTATATATTTTGCATTAATTGCCGCCAAAACAATCTTCATCATTTTCTCCTAACAAAAAAAGTGTCATTGTACCCTAAGTTTTTCAACTAGTTCAATAACACCTCTCACTCTTTTTTACGTGCGTTGCATTTCGAACTCTATCAATGAACGTTACCTCTGCAGTTAACTCAGCCCAGGCACCCTTACGGCACCCGGAAGGTTCTACTTAGTGCTGCTTCGTTCCCGACCTGACACGGTTCATAGATTTCCGTCGCGTAAGACCCAAGCCTCTACGCCACTTACAAAGGGCAGCTTCACCAACAGAAGCCCTCCATGCAACATCACCCCTACTATAGCGGATTGTAGGTTCAAGGTACCGCTACCACCCCGGCTGCACGGTTATTTATTATACTATTGTTTTTGTTCAAATGTCAATGCTCTTGTCGTTTTTTCTCTCTCAATTCTTTGAAAAAACTTGTCATCATATTACTACATTCTTCGCCAAGAACACCTATTTCCAACTCCACCTGATGGTTAAATTCTTCCATCTGCAATAAATTCAAAATGGAACCTGCGCATCCCGCCTTTGGATTCATGCATCCAATCACGACCTTTTTCATACGTGATTGCACAATTGCACCGGAACACATTTGGCATGGTTCCAAGGTCACATACATCGTACAATCCTCAAGGCGCCAGTCATCCATCTTTTTACTTGCTTTTTTTATCGCCATAAGTTCTGCGTGTGCCAGCGTATTTTTATCAATCGTTCTTCGGTTATATCCCCTTCCGATTATCTTCCCTTCATAGACAATCACACATCCTATGGGAACTTCACCGAGTGCATACGCCTTTTTAGCTTGTCTAATGGCCTCTTTCATATATTTTTCGTCTTGTGTCATCATGTTTTTATTATAACTCAAGAAATTGGAATCTGTCGACACCAATATCCGAAATCTTCATATGTATTTTTTTCATTCTCTTCTAACCATATTTCTGCATCGGTCAGCCTGCGAAACTCAGGAAACCCAAATGCCTTGGCTGCAATCTGTTCTTTCTCATGAAAGATACCGGGAACACCAAGCCACAGCTTCCCATCTTCTTCTATATATAGGAGATGGTGATAATTTCGGTAACCATGAAGTAAAAAACTGTTATTTGCAATACTCCATTCTCTGCGTGGAAGTTTGGAAATATCTTGCCGCGCAATCTTCTCATAGGTAACATTTCGTGGCGGTATGTATGGGTCAATTTCTTCCTGTTCCGGCAACATTGGAGTAATCTGCTGTTCCTGCAAAACCTCTGGTTGCTGTTGTGGCATTACCTCTGTGGTTGGCTCTTCTTCCACTGGCAACAACTCTGCCTCCCATCCTCCTACATATTTTTCACCGTTATCCTTCTGAAACAGTATGCCTTGTATGTCATCCACGTTCTTTGCATATATCTGTATCACATATTTATCCATCTGTTTTTCTATTTTCATGAATCCAATGTTTCGCACTCTTTTCCCATTTTGGTATTCGTACAAATACTGCGTAGTTTGCTCCATATTCGCTCCCCTTTCGAATCTTGTCTACTACTCACTTTATTCATCTTGTCCCCCAAATAGAACAAGGGCGAGATGAAATTTCACGATTTCACCTCGCCCCCTACTTATATTATGTACTTTCCTTCAATTCCAAGAAAAAAAGAGCAGCTTTACTATTCTGCTCTTTTTATAAGACACCCTTTCAGATGCCACTTATATCACTGCATTCAACTCTTGATACAACCTCTTTGCATAGCTGTCTGTCATACCGCAAATATAATCTGTCACCAAAAGCAATCGCAAATACAATTTCTCCTTTTCGCTCTTTCCTTCTGCCTGTTTGTGGTATGCACTTTTGTAATTTTCAGAAATGAAAGAAATAACTCGTTTGTCTATCTCATTCAAACTGACATCCGTGTCGTAATAAAGCACTGCCTTTACAAACTTGTCCATCAGAAAATCCATAATTACCGATTCGGCTACTTCCATTTTGTAAATAGCCGGTGTTGCAAATACTTTCCGATACGCCATATCGCCCAGCAGTTGCATCAAGCCTTCTGCATAAGTACCACAAAAAATATCTTTGCCGTAATCACCTTCCATAATTGAACTATAATTGGATGTAAATCCATAAGTTGCACAATTAATCAAGTATCCCTGCACCTGGACAATCCAATTTTTGACGGCATACTCTTCCGGATTGCTCACTCCACGTTTCATACCACTCTCATATTTGTGTTCTAATTTCTCTAACGGTTTAAACGTATTTTCCGGCTCTCTCTCCTGCAATTGACGTAGTTCTTCCTTTAACTGATAGTAGGAAATAAAGCCTTTCACGAAGGCATCCTCGATATCTGCCGTCTTATATGCGATGTCATCTGCTGCCTCCAGAATAAAAGTCAGAGGATGTCTTTTTCCCTCTGTTCCCGTTTCCTTCACAATCGCTTGAAAAACATCTCTGTCCGCATAATAATATCCCATCTTCTTATCCTTGATATTTCCCGTTGACTTATCAATGCCAATAGAAGATACCGGATATTTTACAATGGTATTCAAGAGAGCATATGTCAGATTCATCCCATTCTCATCTACTAAATAGTGAAGCTTTGTAACTAGACGAAGAGCCTGTGCATTCCCTTCAAAATGATAGAAATCTTCACGCATCTGATCCGTCAACAGACTTTCTATCGGCTCACCTTGGAATTCCATTCTCGGAAGGTTGCGTTTAAACCAATCACGAATAACTGTTTCGCCAAAGTGTCCGAAAGGTGGATTCCCAATATCATGAATCAGACCTGCGCATTCCAGAATATTACAAATTTCTTCTTTGTCCTTCCATGTGAAATCCGGATCCTTGATATAAGTCAAAATATATTCCCCTATATTCTGTCCCAAGGACTTCCCATAAGACGAAACTTCCAAAGAATGTGTAAGTCTCGTTCTGATAAAGTCACTTTTATCTAACGGAAAAACCTGTGTCTTATCCTGCAGTCTCCGAAAAGATGCGCTGCCGATAATCCGATGATAATCTTTTTCAAACTCACTTCGCAAATCGCCGTTTGACTTGGAATTTCCCTTAGTCTCTCTCTGGCGTTTCGAAGATAATAATTGTTCCCACTTCATATTGTTCTATTCCTCTGGCTGATAATAATCTTGCAGATACTCTTCTAAGGTAACACCAAGTTCCATAATCTTCTTCGCGTGTTTCTTCCCTACATAACGATAATGCCACGGCTCATAGATAATGCCGGTAATATTTGTCTTCTCCGGAGGGTATCGCAAAATAAAACCATATTTATGACAGTTTTCCTTCAACCATTTTGCTTCTGCTGTGTTCTCCTGTCTCTCATCCAATTCCAAATATTGGTTAGATATCAAATCCAAAGCAAGCCCAAGAGCGTGTTCACTGGTTCCAGGGGCAGCTACATTTAATGCAGTCTCTTGGTAAGCCTCCCAATAACCTTGTCCCTCTTTTACACGTTCCTTCATAGAATCGCTAAACACTTGCTCCTGTCGTTCTACAGAGCGATAAGCGGAACAAATTTCTATACGCAGACCTGCTTCCTTAGCATCCTCCAGCATTTCTCTCGCCGCATCAAGGACTCTGGAATCTACGCTGTATCCTTCCTCCAATTCCATAAGCTCCGGAACATATCCTTCCTCCATTGGATGTTCACCGTTTACCAGCACCAAGTACCACGGCAACTCTACGGCTTCTTCGTTTAATTCTTCTTTCAAGTCATAGAGTTCTTTTTCCATCTCCTTACGTTTTTCATCCTCTTTGGCCTGCACTTTAGCCACTGCTTCTGCAACTTTCGCCTCTGAATTGCTCTCTTCTGCAGAACGTCCAATACTGCTTCCAATCATTCCGCCGACGAACATAGTCAAAACGGAAACCAGAATCAAACGTTTCTTTTCTTTTGACATTCTCTTAATTTTATATCGAATCCCCTTGATACACCAGGCGATAAATCTCTTTACATTCATTCTTACTTCCCTCTTCTATAACATGAGTATGGACTTATCATATCATAAAATTTTCTGTTTTGATACAGTCAAATGGTAAATCAATCCCAAAATTTCCTCCAATAAGATTTCCAACCACAGCAAAACTATCCTGTTCCGGCAGTTTTTCTCCTTTATCCATAGCCGGTGACCACGCTAAAAACGGTACTTTTTCACGAGTGTGGTCGGTTCCCGTATAAGTCGGGTCATTTCCATGGTCTGCTGTCAGAATCAGCAAATCATCTTCATGCAACACAGGTAACAGTTCTCCTAACTTTTCGTCGAACTTTTCTAGTTCCTTCGCATACCCTGCCACATCTCTTCTGTGTCCCCACAAAGCATCAAAATCCACCAAGTTCACAAAACATAAGCCTTGAAAATCCTTGCTTTTTGCAAGCTCAATGGTCTGCTCCATACCATGAACAGAAGATGTCGATTTATGAGACTCGGTAATGCCTTCCCCGGCAAAAATATCTGAAATTTTACCCACGGAAATGACATCAAAGCCTGCACTTTTAAGCGCATCTAACACCGTTTTTCCACTTGGCTTTAATGCATAATCATGTCTGTTTGAAGTTCGTTTAAATTCCCCTTTACGCAAGCCAATATAAGGGCGTGCAATCACGCGTCCAACCTTCCAATCATCTCTTAAAGTCAGTTCCCTTGCAATCTCACAGTACTTGTAAAGCGTGTCAAGTCCCATAATCTCTTCATTACCACAAATCTGCAGCACAGAATCTGCAGATGTATAGACAATCAGATGTCCATTTTGTATTTCTTCTTCCGCAAGCTCCTCTAAAATTGCCGTGCCGCTGGCACTTTTGTTACCAATAATGGTTCGCCCCGTGCGCTTGGAAAGCTCATCAATTAACTCTTTGGGAAATCCTGTTTCCGTAAACGTTTGGAATGGCTTGTCCGTATAGATACCCATCATCTCCCAATGTCCTGTCATGGTATCTTTTCCATTGCTCTTTTCACTTAATTTTGTGTATTTCCCAAGTGGACGTTCTACAGCACTCACCCCTTTTAGGTGGCACAAATTAGCCAGTCCAAGCATCTGTAAATTAGGAATTCTTAAATTCTTTGTATATTCTGCAATGTGTCCCAGTGTATTCACACCAACATCGCCGTAATCTTTTGAGTCCGCCATTTCACCGATTCCCAACGAATCTAGCACAATTAAAAAAACTCTCTTATACTTTATCATGTGAACTCCTTGTCAGAATCAAATCAATAGTTACAACAATCATAATAGCATAATTCGTGCAAAAGGGCTAGTGCCTTTCAGCAACGTAAAATAATATTACTTTTTTAAAAAAATACTTGCATTTCTGTTTGTTACGTTATATAATAATCATTGCGTTAAAGCAGAGAATACATTAAAAATCTATGCGCGATTAGCTCAGTTGGTAGAGCACCTGACTCTTAATCAGGGTGTCCAGGGTTCGAGCCCCTGATCGCGCACTAGCCTTGAAATCATCGGATTTCAGGGCTTTTTTTATGCTCAAATCCTGACTAAAAAACTGCTTCCATTTTCCTTGGAAGCAGTCAGAAATTTATTTCGTTTTCTATTCGTTTTCTTAACGTCCTTTCCCCAATCATTCCTGACATCCGAACAAGTTCGGTCTTCTCCCTCAGCAAAATAAGAGTTGGAACAATCTCTATCTCATACGTTTTATACACATCCGGATTTTTATCAACGTCAATCCATATCAGTTCTACTTTGCCAACATAATCCTTCTCCAGCTCCTCAAATAGAGGCAACATCATGTTGCAAATCGGGCACCAATGAGCAAATATCACCATCATTTCCAGCATATTTATGTCTCCTTGTTCCCGCATTTTCTAAGTTTGAACTTTGGATTCAATATCTTGTAGACCTCCCAAAATGATTTGCGCAGTCTACGGACACACTTCTGATAGGATCTGCAATGATAAAAGAAATGGCAACGACGTCTCATGTGCAACACCTGATTCTCTTTTATATTAATATATCCGTGTCGCAATCAATTTGTGAATTGGATTTCCCTGACTGGAGAATTTTTCTTCATATTCCGTCATAATATTTCCCAAATTCATGGTCTCATCATGATGCAAATCAAAAGTGTGACTGAGCAAACGCCAGCCGGCTTCCTCTACTTGTTCTAAAGAGAATTCAAACAATGGACGGTTGTCCGTCTTAAATTCGACAACACCTTCTTTTGCTAAGACTTTATCATATTGTTCGAAAAACACTGTAGATGTCAGTCGCCTTCTCGCATGTCGGGCTTTCGGCCATGGGTCCGAAAAGTTTAAATAGATTCTGTCTACCTCTTGCGCATCAAATACTTCCGGGAGTTCCATGGCATCCATGCAAATGAATCTCACATTAGTAAGATCGCAAAATTCTTCCGTGTCATATTTTTCCAATGCGCGCAAAAGCACACTGGAATACCGTTCGATTCCAATATAATTAATACTTGGATTTTGCTTTGCGAGGCTAAGTATAAACTGCCCCTTTCCCATTCCGATTTCAATATGAATTGGATGATTATTCCCGAAAAGCTCCTGCCATTTTCCTCTGTAATCTTTACTCTCTTTTACAGCAATCGGATGACGTTTAATCACGTCATCCGCACCTGGTATGTTTCTTAATCTCATTTTATCTTCCTTTATACCTAAAATTCAAACACAGCAACTCCATATGGTGGTAAATCATATCCGAATGAATATGGTCTTCCGTCACATTCCTGCTTTTCAGCCTTGTAAACCTGTGGACGTTCTTGACCTGTTCCGCCATACTTCTCCTCATCGCTGTTAATAATTAATTTGTACTGTTTCCCTCTCGGCACTCCTACGCGGTAGTCCGGTCTTGCCATCGGTGTCATGTTACACACGAATAACAGATTTTTCTTCTGCTCCTTGGAATGTCTGATAAAGCTATAAATACTTCTATCCGCATCATCAGCATTCACCCATTCAAAACCTTCCCAGCTGTTATCGCACTCATACATCGCTTTGTTTTTCTTGTATAAGTGCAACAAATCTTTCATGAATTCCTGCACATTGCGATGCCAGTCTTTTTCAAGTAAATACCAGTCCAGTTCACGCGCCTCGCTCCATTCCTGAAGCTGCGCAAAATCCTGTCCCATGAATAACAATTTTTTACCCGAATGCCCCATCATAAACGCATAACCCGCCTTCAGGTTGGCAAATTTGTCAAATCCCAAGCCCGGCATTTTGTTTAACATCGAGCATTTTAAATGTACTACCTCATCATGAGATAACACAAGCACATATCTTTCACTGTATGCATAACTCATAGCAAAGGTCATATTGTAATGTGCGCCCTTTCTGAAATACGGGTCCAGCTTCATATATTCAGTGAAATCGTGCATCCATCCCATATTCCACTTCAAACTAAATCCAAGTCCGTCTTCTTCCGGAGCCCCGGTCACCTTTGGCCATGCTGTGGATTCCTCCGCAATCATCATGACTCCAGGATTTCGTCCCAAAATAACAGAATTCAAATGCTTAAAGAATTCAATTGCTTCCAGGTTCTGATTTCCACCATACTTATTGGCAACCCATTGACCATCCTGCTTTCCGTAATTCAAGTAAAGCATGGAAGCCACTGCATCTACACGCAAGCCATCGATGTGGAAATATTCCACCCAGAACATGGCATTTGCAATGAGAAAGTTGCGCACTTCCGGTCTTCCGTAATTAAATATTTTGGTTCCCCAATCAGGATGTTCACCTTGTCTAGGGTCTTCATGCTCAAACACTGCCGTACCGTCAAACTCAGCCAAACCATGTGCATCCTTAGGGAAATGCGCCGGTACCCAGTCCAAGATAACACCAATCTTATTCTTGTGGAAATAGTTAATCATATACGCAAAATCTTCCGGCGTTCCATAACGTGAGGTCGGTGCATAATAACCAGTTACCTGATATCCCCAGGAACCGTCAAATGGATATTCCGCTATCCCCATTAGCTCAATATGTGTATATCCCATCTCTTTGATATACTTGGTAGCCTCTACTGCGAATTCACGATAGGAATAGAACCCGTCGTCTTCCCGGCCCGGATGGCGTTTCCACGAACCAATATGTGCCTCGTAAATAGACACCGGATTGACTTGGTAATCCCACTCTTTTCTTGCTTCCATCCACTTGGTATCTGTCCATTTCAAATCACTGATATCCGTGACGCGGGATGCATTCCCCGGTCTTAATTCCGCATAGTTTGCAAACGGGTCTGCTTTATATAGATAATCACCTTTTTGTGTCTCAATACAATATTTATACAATGTACCCTTGCTCAAATCCGGTATGAAACAGGTATAAATGCCCAACGGCTCATTGCGCTTCATCTTATGAACACCCGGTTGCCACTCATTAAATTCTCCTACTACAGAAACAGATGCTGCATTCGGTGCCCACACAGCAAAATATACTCCTGTCTTCCCCTCTTTTGTCACAATATGAGAACCCATTTTTTTGTATATTTCATAATGATTGCCTTGCCCGAATAGATATTGATCCAATTCTCCAACTTCGTAAGCTTTGCTCATGTTGTACACTCCTTTGCCATTAGGCTTTTTTCATACACACATTATATCTTATATTCCCACAAAAAAAAAGGGCAAATACACTAATGTCATTAAGTTAAGTTAAAATAATTAGATTCCAATAATGCAAGATTATAATCATAAAAAGAGTCAAGGTTTGCATGCCTTGACTCTTTCACTTATCTAAAATCTTCTTCTTTCAAAATAATGCGGTCAGATTCATCTGTATTCTTTCCAACTAGTTTTTTAACTAATTTCTTAAAGGTTTTTCTGTTCGCATTCTCAATAGCATCATCAATAATTGCTTTAACGTCCGCAACAGTAACTACTTTTTCCTCTCTTTGAAGAATATCGATATCACTGTATAAAGCGAGAATTCCCATTTCGTCAATCTTATATCCGTTTTCCTTCGCATAAGTCTGACCAAAGGTTACAAGCTCATCATTGATAAATACCGGTAGATCAATACGTGAAGTAAACTTCTTGGCAAAGTTCGGATACTCTGCAAAGAATTTCTCGATTGGTTTTCTTTCATCTTCGAGAACCACAAGAAGCTCGCCAGTTTGTCCTTCCATCAATTCACATAATGCTTCTACCGTATTGCGTTTCAAACGAGATGCCTTCTCAATAACAAGCGCGCCTCCGTGTAATTTTTCTACAATCTCACCTGGATTCTTTTTATTCAGTGCTTCCGCTCTTACAATGGCTACCTTGCCTTGTTTCATTTTTCTCGATTTTTGAATAGCTTTCACAATATTTACAGCAAGCACTGTTTTACCTGAACCTTTACGCCCCACAATGAGTACATTTCCTATTCGGGAAGTTCCATACCTTGAGTTACAGCTCTTGTCATCCTGAAGAACTTTCACAATCTGTTCGCTCATGCCATGCACCGGAACAAAATAGGAGAATAACTTTTTCTGTTCCTCCGTAAGACCCGCTTTCAATCCAATTTCACTATGTGCCTCCAAATCATAACGTCCCTGTACAACAAATGATGTGTCATACGGTGTACCCGGTTTCACCGGCACAGCTCCTTCAAATGTCGGCACATTTGGCACTTCTATTACAGGTAACTCATCCGGAGTCTCATCCGGCACTTCTACTCTTGCTGCATTTGCCAATGCCTTTGTGGTCAAGGCAATTTCTTGTGTATCGCCCAATTTGATGCCTTCATCTTCCGCCTGTTCCGGTTCACTGTTTTCTTTGATTTCTTCCACTTCTTTGGCAACCATTTCCTCAATGTCTGCCGTCTCCGCATAGGAAGTATCAATTTCAGGGACATCGGCTTGCACCACAGGATTTACCAGCTCAGGAGTTGTTGGTTCATCCGGCATTGCCTCAAACTCATCAATCTCCGGTTTTCCGTGTAACTTTATATCAAGTGCAGACAATTGCTCAACTACCTTTTGCAGTAACGGCTTGTCCTCCACAGCCTCTTCGGAATCCTTCGCTGTCTTTTGTGCATCAATCTCTGCAGACTCTGCTTCTAATTCCTCCATTAATCTTCTGACATCGTCAGAAAGGATTTCTTCTTTTTCTTCTTCCACTTCTGCTGTTTCAACTGCGCTCTCTGCCTTTTCCTGCTCTGCGCGTTCAAATTCTGCCTGAATCATCTGCGCATTTTCCTTCTGCTGTTCCTGCCACTCTTGCACCATTTCTTCGATGGAAAGTGTCGGCTTTGCTGGTTCTTCTACTACTGATTCTTCTGCTACCGACTCGTCCACTACAGATTCTTCTACTATCGGCTCTTCCACTTCTTCTGGCTCTTCAGCTACTGGCTCTTCCACTGCAGATTCTTCTACCAAAGCCTCTTCTTCTACAGCTTCCGGTTCCTCTTTTGGAGCCTCTTCTTCCTTTACAGGTGCCGTCTCAAAGCGGCTCATATATTTTTCCTGCTGAAGCGGCGTCAATGGCTTGTATTGCATCTTTAATTCCATCGCCTTGTAAATATATTTTCCTTCACTAAACCAAAGAACTAAATCATCGCACTCTTCTAGGCATTCTGAAATCATACCGGCTTCTTTATATAATCCAGCCAATTCAAACGCCCACTTTTCTACATACTCCACCTTTTTAAACGCTTCCAATACTTTAATCTGCTCTTCCAAAGGTGCATTCTGACTCTTAAGAATCTTATATTTGAAAATATACCCATTCGGGTCTGTTGGCGCCAACTCCATAAATTCTTCATAGCAATCCAATGCTTCTTTTACTTCACCTAGTTTTAAGGCAAGTATTCCAAGACGATAAACGATCTTCTTGCTATCCGGCTGATAGTCATATGCCTGGAATAAAATATCTCTACTCTTTTGATTCTCCCCATTATATTCGTAGATTTCGCTTACCGCACAAAGAACTGCTACATTTTTTACCTTACGCCAGTCAATGCTCTCCGCAATATCATATGCTTCTTTATAAGATTTGTTTTCCAAATACTTGAGCATCTGTTCTGTTTTTTGACGATATTCGTGTTTATCCACTGTATTTCACCCCTATTAAAACTTTGATACTAAATATATTTCATTCTAACACACACATCCCCCAATGTCAAAATTCTTGTAACAAAAATGTAACAAAAATGGCAGCCATCATAATCCTTTATAATGACTGCCATTTAATATTCATTTGTATTCATTCTATCTATCTCTTATTTGGAGGATATTCGTGATATAAACCTGTTCGCCTGTTTCATTAAAGTTATTTCAAATTCCATCTTCCTTTACTTTATTTGATGTTTCTTTACACATCTTATTTTTATAACTTTAATTTTTTATGTGGTATTTTTTCAATATGTTTGCAAATATATCATCTTTCCCTTTTTCATCCAGATTTACTTATACTCTCCAAATCCCTTTTTACTTTTTCATATCTTCTGGAATTATAATCTATGGTAAAGGCTTTCATCACAGGTCATTACATTTGCCATACCACTAACATATTGAATTATGCACTCTAAGTTGTCCACCGGATTCTCAGCCTCCCTTTCCCTCAACGATTCTTAAAGAAATTCCTTTTTCTTTAAGTGCTTTGTTTTGTTGTACTCATGTTAACATTATAACGCTTATTTGTCAATACTATTTTCTTAATTTTATATAGTTATTTTTCTATTTATTTTAATTGTATAAATTGTCTGAAAATTATATATTGTTTTATACAAAAAGAGCTGCCACACACAAGTGCGACAGCTCCATTATATACTAGCCTTTATAATAATTAATCAAGCATCCCTTTAAGATGATTTCTCTTTCATTATCTGTCAAATCACCAAGTCTCAACTCGATTTCTTTTAAGCCTTCGCCTACTACAAATGCTTTGATTACATCCCATTTTTCTTCCACTGCTTTTCTTGCATCCGGAACAAAGATGTAGTCTCCGTTCTTAAAGCTGAGTGCTTCATGGTCTTCCCCTGTGAGGAATGGAAGCATACCCCAGTTGATTAGGTTCGAACGATAACGTTTCGTTGCGTATTCGTTTGCAATATTCGCCCATCCTCCAAGCACCTTTTGACAAGAAGCTGCTTGTTCACGAGCGGAACCGTCACCTGGTTTTACTGCAAAAATAGTACTTCCTACGCCAATGTTTCCTTCTCCAACTTCCGGATATGTGGCACGTATTGTTGCCATTACCGGTTTTAATTCCTCTAATACTTCTAACGGACATGTGCCGGCCTCAATTGCTTTTTGCGCTTTTTGCACTTCTTTTGCACGTCCTACATATGCCGGGTCTTTACGAGACAAAGCAAACTCTGCGAGCCCAAGCGGATTTGAACGATAGCTTGAAGTTTCCCCTGACGGAATAAGCTCATCCGTTGTTGTAACAGGGTCATGTATCTCAGAAACCACTTTTAATACCAAGTTTTCCGGAAGTGCTGACATAGAAGGCCAGTCCTTGATGTTTGGTCCGAATTGAATTTCTACATCTGGGTCTGCAACACCCTTGCTGTCAAATACACGATTAGCATAAATGCTTGCGTCAAAGTGGTATTTCGGCGCTTTATATTCGATATCCATTACATTTGCTGCAGATGTTAAGTATCCTTTGTTTGCTGCTGTTGCTGCAATGGAACGAGCATCCATAAGAGCAACCGAAGAAATCTGACCACTCTGCAACTTAGAACCTTCACGGTTCGGGAAGTTTCTGGTTGAATGACGAATACTGAATGCATTGTTAGCCGGTGTGTCACCTGCGCCAAAGCAAGGTCCGCAGAATGCCGTCTTCACAATTGTTCCTGCTGCCATAAGGTCTGCAACCGCACCATTTCTTACGAGTTCCATGTAAACCGGTGTACTTGCCGGATATACACTAAGAGTAAACGCATCAGAACCAATGTTTTTACCGCGCATAATATCTGCTGCTGCACAGATGTTTTCAAATCCACCGCCTGCACAACCTGCGATAATACCTTGTTCTACATACAGCTTGCCGTTGCGGATTTTATCTTGCAGAGAGTATTCCACTGCACCGTCAAGACTTACCAATGCTCTTTGCTCTACATCATGAAGAACCTCTTTCAGATTTGCATTTACTTCATCAATAGTATAAACATTACTTGGATGGAATGGCATAGCAATCATAGGTTTGATTTTGCTCAAATCCACATAAACTACGCCATCATAGTAAGCAACTACACCAGGATTTAATTCCTTGTAATCCCCTACACGTCCATGGGTTTCGTAGAATTCTTTGATGGTTTCATCTGTTTTCCAGATAGATGAAAGACAGGTGGTTTCGGTTGTCATAACGTCGATGCCAATACGGAAATCTGCACTCAGTTTTGCAACACCAGGTCCAACAAACTCCATCACTTTATTGTTTACATAACCATTTCCGAATGTTGCACCGATGATTGCAAGAGCAACGTCCTGTGGGCCGACACCAATGGATGGTTCCCCATCCAAATAAATAGCAACTACACCCGGCATCTTAATGTCATAAGTCTTATTTAACAATTGCTTTACAAGCTCCGGACCACCTTCGCCCATTGCCATAGTACCAAGTGCACCGTAGCGGGTATGACTGTCAGATCCGAGAATCATTTTCCCACCGCCTGCAAGCATTTCTCTTGCAAACTGGTGAATAACTGCCTGATGAGGTGGAACATACACACCACCGTACTTCTTTGCACAAGTCAGACCAAACATATGGTCATCCTCATTAATCGTACCACCAACTGCACATAAACTGTTATGGCAATTTGTCAAAACATATGGTATTGGGAACTTCTCTAACCCAGACGCTCTTGCGGTCTGAATGATTCCGACAAATGTAATGTCATGAGAAGTTAATTTATCAAATTTAATCTTCAGACGTTCCATGTCAGAAGCTGTATTATGCTCTTTTAAAATTCCATATGCTATGGTTTGTTTTGCAGCTTCTTCTTTTGTTACTCCCTGACAAACATCTACATCTTGTACTAGTTGACTTCCGTTTACAAGAAACGCACCTTTGTCATATAATTTTATCATCTTGTTTCCTCCATTTTTTAACGTCATTTATTCTTGGTTTCTTAAAAATTTCAAATGGTCTGATACCATAAGCGCAATTTTGAATGTAAGTGCATCCTCAAAAGTTTTTACATCCAAACCGGTTGTCCTTGTAATTTTATCCAAGCGATATCCCAGCGTATTACGGTGCAAATACATTTGGCGTGCAGTCTCAGATATGTTCAGGTTATTTTCAAAAAATGCATTCACTGTCATCAGAGTTTCTTTGTCAAGTTGTTCAATGGCATTTCCATGGAATACTTCTTCCAAAAACATTTCACACAAAGAAATCGGCAATTGATGAATCAGACGCCCAATACCAAGTGCATTGTATGCAAGAACATTTTTGTCTTTGTAAAAGATTCGTCCCACATCTAACGCCATGCTGGCTTCCTTATAACACTTGGAAACATCCTTGAGCTCCTCGATAATTGTGCCATAAGCGACGCGAACCTCTACCATAACTTCTGTTAACAGCATGTCAACAATCGCCTTTGCAGCCTCCGACACTTCCTCGTAATCATCATTTTTTTCCAACTGTTTGATTAAAATAATATGCCCTTCATCCACGGAAGTCACATAATCTCTGTTTCCTGTGGCATATATTCCCTTCATGGTTTCCAAAATTGGAGTTTCACCCTGTTTCTTTGGCTCTACCACAAAAACAACTCTTCTTGCTTCAATTTCCACATTCAACTTCTTAGCCTGGTTATAAACATCTACCAAAAGCATGTTGTCTAGAAGTAATTGTTGAAAAAATCGATTCTTGTCTACGCGTTTTTCAGACATGTAATTTGCCTGTTGAAGCTGGCTGACACAAAGTTTACCAAGAACATCCACATTGTCAGAAATGCCATGTATCGCAAACACGTAGATGATTTCGCCTTCATAGCGTACGGAAAAACATGCCGTGTGCTTCATAATTCGCATATCTTGTTCTTCCAAACTGCAAAATGCTTTCACATCTCGTGCGACATCAGTTATGTCCTGCGATGTAGAACCGACACATTTCCCCTGCACATTCCACACAGAACACTCCTCTTTTATAATTGATTTGATTTCTTCAAGCATATTATATAGTATTTGATTCGCCAACAACTTACCATTACCTCTTTCTGTATATTTCGAAAGCCAAAGCTACCCAGCGGCAGCCCTGGCTCCTTTTCCATAATTATAATCTCTTTAACAATTCTTCTCTTTGTGCTTCATAACCTGGTTTTCCAAGTAATGCAAACATATTTCTCTTGTAATCTTCCACTCCCGGTTGGTTAAACGGATTTACACCTAAGATGTATCCGCTTACACCGCAGGCAAATTCAAAGAAATAGAATAATTGTCCAAGATAGAATTCATTTTGTTCCGGAATATTGAACATTAGGTTTGGAGTTTGTCCATCTGTATGTGCAAGAATGGTACCATTCATTGCATTTTTATTTACGAAATCTACTGTCTTTCCTGCAAGATAATTCAAACCATCTAGGTCTACTGCTTCTTCTTTGAGTACGATTTCTTCTGCAACCTTTTCAATATTCAGAACGGTTTCAAACATAATACGGGCGCCGTCCTGGATGAACTGTCCCATAGAGTGAAGGTCTGTTGTCAAATCAACCGATGCAGGATAGATTCCTTTTTGGTCTTTTCCTTCACTTTCACCGTAAAGTTGTTTCCACCACTCTGAAATATAATGAAGAGAAGGTTCATAATTAGCCATTACCTCTATCATATTTCCTTTGCGATATAAAATGTTACGAACTGCTGCGTATTTCAGCGCGTCATTCTCTTCAAACGGAGCTTCAAACGCCATTTGTCTTGCTGAAGCAGCACCTTCCATTAATTTATCGATATCTGCACCGCTTACTGCGATTGGAAGAAGACCTACTGCTGTAAGCACAGAAAAACGTCCACCAACATCATCCGGAACAACAAAGGTTTCATAGCCTTCTTCTGTTGCAAGACCTTTCAGTGCTCCCTTGCATTTATCTGTGGTAGCGTAAATTCTCTTTGCTGCACCTTCTTTGCCGTATTTATTCTCTAAAAGTTCTTTGAAAATACGGAAAGCAATAGCAGGTTCTGTCGTAGTACCTGACTTAGAAATTACATTTACAGAGAAATCACGGTCTCCGATTACATCGATGAGGTGTTTCATATATGTACTGCTGATATTGTTACCTACAAAGTAGATTTCAGGTGTTTTACGAATTTCTTTTGAAACCATATTATAGAAGTTATGTCTGAGGAATTCGATTGCAGCTCTTGCTCCAAGGTATGAACCACCGATACCAATCACTAACAATACTTCTGAATCATTTTTGATTCTGTCTGCTGCCTCTTTAATACGTGCAAACTCTTCTTTGTCATAGTTAACCGGCAAATCAATCCAACCAAGGAAATCATTTCCCGGTCCTTTGCGACTCACAAGAAAATCCGCTGCATCTTTTACGATTTTCCCCATATATTCTACCTCGTGTTCATTAATGAACCCGTTTGCTTTTGAATAATCAAATGTAACTTTTTTACTCATTTTTATCTTCCTTTCTGTAATTAGCCTATAATCGATATTATTCTATCAAATATATCGTGGTTTATCAAGCCAAAAACTCCTCTAAAATCGCTCTGATTCGCATTTCTTGCTGGCTTCTTCTCTCTTCTTCACTCACTGTCTCGACTTCCTGCACAAGAGGCGGGGCTGTCTCCTCTTCTACTTCTTCCAACTTCTCCGTTATCTCATCTTCTGCGGTGACTTCCTCAGCTTCTTTTTCGTATTTTTTTGCATATCGGTAAATACATACATTTTCCAAGTATTCCACAATATAGTTTTTAGCTGCCTGCAATTGCATTTCCTCCGCAGACATAAAGTTTAAAAATGCCAAAGCAAAAATCAAAAGGCCTGTCCACTGTAATTTGCCCACTATGGATTGGATTTCCTCCCCCAAGCGGATACTCTCACACACAGAGAAAAAGCCCAAGACAGTAATCAGTAACAACATCTTCTTTGGGATGTTTCTCCATGTATTCAAACGTATCCCCATCACTTTGTATTCGTACATATATTTGTCCACAAAAGCGCTCACGTTTTGCACACGGTCACTGATTAAGCTGGCGTGTTCAAATTTGGCTTTGACCAGCTTCATAAATCTATGATTGCTTTTTTGAATTTCGGCTGCCTCCCTGACCATTTTTCTTGCTGTAACTGACGAAATTAATTTTGCAAAAAGCCCAGTACACAACATAATTCCCATAACATAAAACATCGTACTTAACATAAAAAGTCCTCCTTCTTTTTCTTTCTATCGCGATTATAGCTTAAAAAAAGAATTTGGACTCTCTGAATCGTATGACATATTTCTACACTTCCGCCTTTTGTATTGACCGTATTTGTCACGTAAGCATCAGATACGTGGCAGAAGGTTGCGAACAAGCCTTACGGAATGCTTGATTGCCTGCGCTTCGAACACCGGATAATCCATCGTTGCGCTATTGTCGGCTTTGTCCGAAATTGCTCGGATAATGACACACGAAATCTTGTTCAGATATGCAGTATGCGCAATAGCAGCTCCTTCCATTTCCGTACATTTTGCTTGAAAATTCTCCACTAATTTTTCTTTTACTTCTGCTGATGACACAAACTGGTCCCCGCTTACTATTCTTCCTGTAAACGTCTGAATATCCGGATTTGCTTCCTTGTTTGCTGCAACTGCCTTTTCAACCAGCTCCGGGTCTGCAGGAAATGAGAATGTATCCATTCTCGGGACCTGACCAAGTGGATCACCGAAAATAGTGGCATCCATATCATGTTCTACTAAGTCTGTCGAGATAACCATATCCCCAATATCAATCGCGGCATCTAACGAGCCTGCAATCCCGGTATTTATCAACATATCTACATCAAATTTATCTGCCAGAATTTGCGCACAAATACCGGCATTTACTTTTCCGATTCCGCTTCGTACAATGACAACATTTTTGCCACACAGTTCGCCTCTACAAAACTGCATGGATGCATATTCCACTGTTTCTTGTATTTCCATTTCCTGTTTTAATACCGCAACTTCTTCTTCCATTGCGCCTATAATTCCAATTATCATGTGCTTGTCCTCACTTATATTTCATTGCATCCTATTGTAACATTGGTGTAGATTTTCTACAACATCTTTGTTATACTAAATGGACAACATGTAATTTAGGAGGTTCATTATGAGTTACTCATATAAAACAAAAGGCGTATGTTCTATGCAAATTAGTTTTGATATTGAAAACAACAAAGTTCATAATGTAAAATTCCTTGGTGGTTGCTCCGGCAATACACAAGGTGTTGCTGCTCTAGTTGAAGGTATGGATGTGAACGAAGCCATTTCCCGAATGAAAGGAATCAAATGCGGTCCACGCTCCACATCTTGCCCAGACCAATTAGCAACTGCTTTGGGACAGGCCATTGCGCAATAATTAGAAATATGGTATATTTTTTCTCGTCAGTTCGAAACCATCCTGACGTAAAACAAAACTAAGGAGATAACAAAATATGAAAAACAAAAAGGTACTATTTTTAACGCAGGCTGCTATGATAGCCGCTGTCTACGTGATTTTAACGGAGATGTTTGCCCCAATAAGCTTTAATGTAGGACAAGTACGTATTGCAGAAGCCCTTACTATCCTTCCGGCATTTACACCTGCAGCCATTTTCGGACTGTTTATCGGATGTCTGATTGGAAATATCTTAGCCGGAGCTGTTTTGTGGGACGTTATCTTCGGGAGCCTTGCAACATTGATTGGTGCATACTTTACTTATTTACTACGCAAACAGGATAAATTCTTTGCACCATTACCACCCATCCTGTCTAACACACTGATTATTCCATTCATTCTTCGGTATGCGTACGGTATAACATATGCCATGCCTCTTATGATGTTACTGGTAGGAACCGGGGAAATGATTTCCTGCGGAGTATTGGGAATGATTTTATACAGATCTTTGGAAAAACATAGAAATAGAATTTTTAAAACAGAATAACAAAAATAAAAGTGCAATTCCAAATTTGGAACTGCACTTTTTCTTATCTCACATATGCGATAAATGTCCTGCCACTAGCTGCTAACATCTCATCAATCCTCTCAATAGCACTGGTGAAAATGCTACCACTGCTCGGTTCAATATAAGTAATCGTTTTAGCATCATAGCCAATAAGCAAAATGGCATTGGAGCTATCTTTTAACGCAATCACCGGAACCCCCTTATCAATCAAGTAGCACATATCCTTCGAGGAACAGCCCTGGAATTGTAAGATTTCAGTCTGCATGTGTTGTTTCAAAACCTCTTTCACCGTGGAATTTTCCAATTCTGTCGCTGCGTCCACCTTGTAGCCTTCATAAGCAAGCACCTTTCTCACACACGCTGCAAGTGTTGTTTCTCCTGCATTCGGTGTGAATCGACTAAGATGAAAATTGTGATAATAAGGCTGACGGTTGCCATCTTCCCAGGCATAGTTCTGTCCCGGCGATATCACCACACCGGAGAGTGAATCAGCCAACGTAATAGCATCCCCCGGATTCTCAAAAACTCCCGCTTGTTTGCCATGTCCATAGACATAATAATATTCCGTACTCTTAGCACCAGAAAGCTTCAATACGAATGGATTTTCCTGTAAAACCTGCTTTGTTTTTATAGTTTCTGCCTTTTTATCCGTGATTCCTTTTGAAAACACAAAGCGATATTGGGTTTGCTTTAGATCCGTCCGATACGAATCTAACTCAATCATCTCACCGGAAGAGGTCTCATTGTTCGTAATGAAATCTTGCTCGGTTTCTCGGTAATAGTTAGCTTCCTTGATTCCCTGCTTCAACGCCACCTGATTGTTTCCTATAGTTGCGCCCAGTATATAGACTCCTTCTTTTTGATAGGTCTTAACCACTTCATTGTCTTCCGTGATAATCTCCAGACGTCTCATGCCTTGAACCGCATTACCTACTGCGTCATATCCTTTGTCTTCCTGCCTTGAAACTCCATAGACAAAATCGCTTCCGATGAACCCTAATGGAACGGCAATCTCCTTACCCTTCACCGTAATGGTATTTTTACTGTCTTTCGCAAAATTTATAATCTCTGTTTGAATCGTTCCCTTTTCGTTTTTTTGATATGCCAACAAATGTCCGTCATCCGATACTACATGTTGCTCCTTATCAAGCGCTTCTAACAGAACACTACTCTTTTTACTCTCAATGTCTATATGGTAAAGAATCCCTTTTGCCAAGATATACAGCACATTTTTCTCTTTATTGTAATATGCTAATTCATTTAGCTCTTTTTCAATCACAAGACTGGAGTCTGTACTTGGAACAAAGATTTGCTCTTTTACAACATTCGCATCCGAATCATAATAATACACTGCCATTCCGGACTCACCCTCATGGTCACCTCGGTTCATGTACCCACATACGGAGAAAGTCATACTTCCGTCATTTTCCATGGAAAGTAGCTGTATGGAATGTTTGTCTGTATAATTACGGGCGTTCTCTTTTCCGTCCCTAAAACTAAATACCAGCGTGAAGGCATCTTCCTCTTTGCGATAATTCCAGAGCTCGTTTGCCTGTACAAATGCTACAGTGGTTCCCGCATCATTGATTTTGTACTCCATCTGTTCATCCGCGATTCCGAGAATTACACCCTTGTTACTTAATACAATATTAGATGTATCAAAGATTTCTTCCATTGTGCGGTCATATTCCAAAAGCAGAATCCTTTTTGTCCCGTATGACACTTTAAAGAATTCTTTTACCTGATAGCGTTCCTCTTCGTTATTATCGCCTTCACACCTCACTTGATAACGGAGGAGCACTAATGTGTACGCCTTTTTTACCTCTTTGATTTCATATTTCACATCCCCGATAATCTCCGGCTGCAAATCTCCCCACATGGAGTGTGACAAGTCGGAGTGTATCGTGACATGCTGTAAAGTGGAATTGTTGCCTGTCGCATTCGGCTCCATAACATTCTTAACAGCATCTTCATTTTCTTTCTTCAGCATATTGCTGTGAAGTTCCTCTACATAGGCCAAGCATTCCTCCACATGATATTCATTGTCCTTGACAATTCTTGTATAATAATATAACTCTGAATCGCCCTTCATCAAAATGAGCTTGAGTAGTGCTTCTGTGTCTTTTTCTAATGCACCTTCTAATTCCAAACTTATTTCCTGTCCTATGTTATCAACAAACTCTTCCTTCAGCAAATCTTCTCCATCAAGAGTGCGTATTTCATACTTTAGAGAATCATATCCCAAATCATTATAAGAAATCTTTGCCATTAATGATTCGTCATCATTGCATACTACTATAGTATCTCGCATAGCAGCAATATTCATCTCTGCCTTATGTCCCACAAGCATATTTGCTTCTTTCCCTTCTGTTACAAAGGAAATGGTTGGCAAAGTGGCTGCCTTCATGTCAATAATAGTATCGCTGCTTTTTCGATTGATAGCAAAGAAAACTGCCACAGCCACCGCTATCACTACAAGTACAACCACAGGAATTCCAATTTTAAGAATTCGTTTTTTCATTTATCAATTTCCCCAATGTAGGCGCGATGTGGAAAAACTCCTCGCACGCCCTTATACTTTCCTGATTATTTTTCTTTTTTCCGCTTTTCACTGCGCGAATCAAAATGTTCTTTGGCGTGTGTTCCATATCAATAAATTCTAAAATCTGTGCGTCATAACCTTGACTCTCCAAGTACTCCGCGCGCATGGCATCTGTGATTAATGCAGCCATACGCTCTTTAATCAGACCATATTTCAAAATTGGTGCCAATACGTCACTTTCGATTTGCCCATTTAATTCATGTTGGCAGCACGGCACCGACAGAATGACTTTGGCATTCCAGCCTATGGCTTTATCCAACGCGAAATCTGTTGCCGTATCACACGCATGAAGGGTCACTACCATATCCACTTCATCAACGCCGGTATACTCTGCAATATTTCCCTCTAAGAACTTGAGTTTCTCATATCCATATTTTTCGCTCAGTTGATTGCAGTGACGAATGACATCTGATTTTAAGTCCAGGCCGATAATACGCACATCATATTTTTTAAGCTCATGCAGATAATAATACATGGCAAAGGTCAGATAGGACTTGCCACAACCAAAGTCCAAGATGGTTATTTCTTTATTCTTATCCAGTTGCGGCAAAATATCCTCCACAAATTCCAGGAAACGATTAACCTGACGGAATTTGTCAAACTTCGTGCGGACAATCTTTCCGTCTGAAGTCATAACACCCAAATCCTGCATAAAAGGAACGATCATACCCTCTTGTAAAATATATTTCTTGCTGCGATTATGTGATAAATTTACCTCCTTCACACTACCCGTCTGCTGCTTCTTCTGAATAGTCACCTTACCCTTCTTACTTACAAGAACTGTGGCTTTAAACTGCTTTGTCTCCAACTGCATTTGTTTAAAAAACTCCATGTAATCAACAAGTTTCTCAACCGCTTCTGCCACTTCATAATTGTGGTGAAAGGCCTGATTATTCTTATACTCTTCACACTGAATAAGCAGTAGGCTTTTCTTCATGATAGGACGCACTTTGACCTTGCTAACACCACCTTTTTCTTTCGGGTTGCTAAGTGTTGCCCCAAGAAAATCTATATTCAAACTTTGTTGTAATAATGTTCTGATTTCCTGCATTTCATACCTCTTTCAATTTAGTACTTTCTATTTTACTCCATTTTGGCAAGTATGACTAGACTAAAAAAGCAGATACCTTTCCGGTACCTGCTTACAATTCCTCATCTTCAAATTTCAATATGTCATTCGGCGTACACTCCAAATATGCACACATTCTTCCTAAAATAGTCAAATCTACTCTTCCTACTTTATTCTTGCAGTAATTATTGAGCTGTGTTCTCTGCAAATTACAATGTATACACAACTTGTTTTTACTTACCTTCTTCTCTTTTAATACCGTTTCCAAATCAATATATAACTTACTCATATTTCTCACCCGTCGTTATTATATGAAACTCTGTATTGAAATATAAGTTATAAAGTTATACACTATATAGTAGTATATCCCTGTATTAATATGGAGCCCTATATGAAAAGCAAGTTGATATTAACTATCCTATGCATTTTAGCAACCTTATATCTGCAATTTGGACAAACGCCATACGTCAATCATGTGATTACCAACAGCACGGCTGATGGATATGAAGCGATTCTCACCATTACAATGAACAAGCTGGTCCTACTATGCCCTGAAGACACCAAGCAGGATTTGATTCGGCGCATCTATAGTAACGACTTTAAAAACATGCAGTTTTCTTATGACCTGATGGGTTACCCGCAAAAGATAAGTGTTACAGTATATGCAAATAAGCTTTCAAAATACTTGGAGATTCCTGCTTTTCATTTTAGCTATTGTCAATGATAACTATATGCCTGCGCCGGATTGTTCCAACTGTGTCTTTGCTATCTTCATGCGGTTAATATCGGCCTCTGTTACTTTATCAACACGGAACTTATTTATTAATCTCTGTAGCTCGTTGCAGTCCCTTTTTATCTCTCTTTTCCTTGTCTTATCTAACTGCTTGCCTACCTGCTTGATTCTCATCTCTGTTCTTTGCACTAGACTTCGGGCTTCACTCACAAGGTCAAGTGCCTCGCGACGCATATTGTCCGTACCTGCATATTCCTGTGCATCACGCATGGCCTGCTGAATTTCAGCCTCAGACATACGGTCATCTGCGGTAATGGTAATGGACTCCATTCTTCCGGTCACTTCGTCTCTTGCAGATACTTTCAAAATTCCATTTGCATCAATATCAAAAGATACATTTATCTGCGGCATGCCATTGCCTGCTCTTTTCAATCCCTTTAGGCGGAATTTTCCAATAAGTTTATTTTCCTTCGCCATCGTACGTTCTCCCTGAAGAACACGTATTTCCACGTTTTTCTGGTATGGCGTAACGGTTGTAAATACTCTGGAATACTGTGCCGGAAGTGTGGAATTTCTCTCAATCAAACGAGTTGCCACACCACCAACTGTCTCGATGGACAAACTCAGCGGTGTCACGTCTAAAAGCAACAGATTTTGTCCTGTTCCCGCTGCCACTAAGGCATTTCCCTGCAAGGTGCTGCCTAAAACTGCTGCTCCCATAGCAACACATTCATCCGGGTTAATATTTCGAGAAGGCTCCTTCCCTGTCAGCATTTTTACCTTTTCCTGCACTGCAGGAATTCTCGTGGAACCTCCCACAAGCAATACTTTTTGAAGTTCCGAAGCTGCTAATCCCGCATCGTTAAGAGCCATACGTACCGGTCCTGCAGTTCTTTCAATCAAGTCATTAATTAATCTGTTAAATTGTACACGTGTGAGGGTGGTATCAAAATGGATAGTCTCTCCCCGTGCCTGCATCAGATATGGCAATACAATCTGTGTGCTGTCTGAAGTCGACAGCTCTTTTTTTGCCGTTTCAGCCGCTTCCCGAATTCTCTGCATTGCCGAAGGATCCTTGGAAACGTCTACATTCTTTTCGCTTTTTATCTGGTCCACAACCCAAGTGGCCACTCGCTCATCAAAATCATCTCCGCCAAGGTGATTATCTCCTGAAGTTGCAAGTACTTCAATGACACCTTCTCCAATTTCAATGATAGAAACGTCAAAAGTTCCGCCTCCAAGGTCATATACCATGACCTTCTGTGGCTCCCCATGGTTCAAACCATAGGAAACTGCCGCGCTGGTAGGCTCGTTGATAATACGCTTCACATTAAGACCTGCAATACGTCCTGCATCTTTTGTTGCCTGTCTCTGTACGTCATTAAAATAAGCCGGCACAGTGATTACTGCGTCTGTTACAGGCTCGCCCAAGAATTCCTCTGCCTCTTTTTTCAACTGCATCAGAATCATGGCGCTGATAGTTTGTGCTTTGTAATCTTTGCCGTCAATGCGAATGCTCCATTCGCTTCCCATATGTCTCTTTACAGAACTAATGGTTCTGTCCACATTCGTAGCAGCTTGTCTTCTTGCCGCTTCTCCCACCAGACGTTCTCCATTTTTTGCAAACGCCACCACACTTGGTGTGGTACGGCTTCCTGTAACTGTATGAACAATCACCGGTTCTCCGTTTTCTACGACGGATACACAGCTATTTGTTGTTCCCAAATCAATTCCTATTACTTTTCCCATTTTATCTTCTCCTTGTTTGCCTAATGTACAGACTCAGCCTGCCTCTTAGCAACATCTGCAAAATGTACAGAAGAAATATGCCAGACAGAAATTCCTGCACATAGATGTCATGTCCGCGGATTGTCTCTGATATCCTCTGCCAGCCTCATTATAGGCATTTCCTGCATAACTCATACTTCTTAAGGTTCTCTGATAAATCTCATTTCCCGGTTCCATTCGAATGGCTTTTCGGATTTGCTCTTCGGCGAACATGCGATTGCCAAGACCCTGATTTGCCAATGCACTCAGATAATACCATCTGGCATTTCTCTCACTGCTGACAATGCTGTTTAAAGTGTCATTTGCATATTGGTATTGTCCCATATTAATAAAATCAATTGCCTGTCTGATGTCGTTACTGTCTCCTGGCTGCGCCGTTGGCCTTGGTGCCTGGGTACTGCTTCCCCATCCAAACAAATCTTCAAAGGTATAATAGCCAAAGCCGCCATATCCCCGATTTCCATATGGATTTCCGTATGGATTCCCATAAGGGTTGCCATAAGGATTTCCCTGCGTATTCCCGTATGGGTTGCCGTATGGATTCCCCTGCGTATTCCCGTATGGGTTGCGCTGATAGCCCCCGGCATTTTGCTCTTGCTTTTTGTATTTTTCAGGATTCGTCAGCATATCATAAGCTTCGTTTATTTCCGCCATCTTCGCCGTTGCATTTGGATCATCCGGGTGCAAATCGGGATGAAACTCTTTTCCCTTTTGACGATATGCTTTTTTTATTTCTTCCTTGGTTGCGTCTCTGGAAATTCCGAGCACTTTATAAGGATCTGTGACCATTAGTTTTTCTCCTTCCCGTGTAACATGGCGTAGTAGTGCTGCCATACACCACCATACAATATGTTGCGAAGCAACTGTGCGTCCTGAACAATCGGAAGGTCTTCGAACTGTTGCGTTGCCCTTCCAATGGCAACTGTCATAACGCTTTCCATATCTTCCGGCTTCTTTTGCATTTTTATCAACGGATTATAGTTATTTTTCTTAATATCCTTCTTGTAATCCATGGCTGCATCCATTAAATAGATGAATCTTCCAAGTTCATATCCAAATATTCTAAGACTTTGACTCCAAAAGTCTTCTTTATAAACAAAGATTTCTGCCAACATCCTTCCCGAACAGTTGACGGCCTCATCCGCTTTTGACTGTCCATCCTTTTCAATGGCTTTCAATTCACGGATACTCTTTGCGATACATTCACATTGACGTGGGTATTTCTCCTGTACCTTTTTGTAACTTTTCTTCAGCACATCCCCATACTTTTTGCTAATCCATTTATGTTCGTCTTCCCAGTCATCCTGACATTTATAATATGCCATTGCAACGGTCATATCTGCCGCGTATTCAATGTATGGATTTTCTATGCCTGTTTTCTTATGCATTGGATGTATGCCACAGGTAAAGTTTTGCTTCTTTTCTTCCGGCTCATATAAGGCAGTCAGAAACAACGCTAAAAAAGTCATGTCAAAGCTGAGGGAAAGGCGTTCCATCATGCCATACTTTTTTCCCAATGTTCTGCATAGACCACAATATATATTCTGATAACGTGCTTTTTCTTGTTCTTCTAATGTCTCTTTATTACATATGATATATCCGAACATACTTTGCCTCATTTCTATAGACTCTAACAGATTAATTTTACTAGACTATTTTTTCAAGTCAATGGCTTTTATGGTTTTTTAATATATTATTAGTTAAGATTTTATATGAAGCTTAATTATAAACAGAGAAACAGCCGTATTGCTACGACTGTTTCTCTTAGTTATCTAAAGGAATGAGAGTAAAGTGTCCCTTCGGCTACACCGAGGGTCTTACTTTATGAGGGGGTGATAGTTGTGTGTTATCAACTATCTGACTTCATTATAAGAAGAAAATGTGTTCAAATTATGTGTACTTTATAAAAAAACTCAAAACTTAATTTCTATTATCTAACCAATTCAGTAAATCCTGATAAACCTGGTCTTTGTCATACTCATTCAAAATCTCATGGCGGTCATCTCTATATAGTTTGATTTCTACATCTTTCATTCCGCAAATCTTGTATCTTTCAAATACCTTTTTCACAGATTTTCCGCAATTGCCCACCGGGTCTTTATCCCCTGCAACGAAGAAAATCGGTAACTCCTTTGGAATTACATTCGCCTTCTCCTGCTTATTCATTCTGGACATTCCCAGGAACATATGGTAATACCCGTTTACCGTAAAGCGATATCCGCTCAGCGGATCGCTCTTATATGCCTCTACATTAGCACGGTTTCTGGATAACCAGCTCTCGCCCTTAAACTGTTTACTATATCCACCTGCAGCAAGACTATCAACCAGTTTACTGCGATACTCCCAGCCTCGGAACGCAGCAACGACCTTGCAAAGGAACCTTCCGGCGCCCAACACCAAATTCGGCTGGTCTCCGGTTCCCATAATAATGGCACCTCTAATTCCTGCGCCATAAAGCCCGATATATTGTCTTGTCAGAAAAGAACCCATACTATGTCCCATTATGAAATATGGAATCGCCTGATACTTCTGCTGCGTATCCTTCCTTAACTGATGAATATCCCTGATTACATAGTCATTTCCATGTTCCTTGTGAAAGAAGCCCAATTTATCCAAACTCGCAACTGATTTTCCATGACCCAAGTGGTCATGCCCAACCACATAATAGCCCTGTTTTGTAAGAAATGTTGCAAACTCATGATATCTTTGGATATGTTCTACCATCCCGTGACATATCTGAAGAACTGCCTTCGGCTCTCCCTCCGGCAACCATTCCACAACATGAAGCTGATTATACCCATCACTAGATGGAAAATAAAATTCCTTTTTCATACATCCTCCTACCAAAACAGGGCGAAGTATTCCCTTCGCCCTGCCTATCGTTATCTTTCGTCAATTTTTGCATACTCTCTGTATGGTGCAAGTGGCATATAAGCCGGACGAATAATTTTATCTACATTCTTAAGCTCTTCCAATCTGTGTGCGCTCCAACCAACAATACGAGCTGCGGCAAACAACGGTGTGTAAAGTTCCTTTGGAATACCAAGCATGCTGTAAACCAAACCACTGTAGAAATCAACATTCGCATTAACACCCTTGTACATCTTTCTCTTCTGTGCAATCACTTCCGGTGCCATATGCTCAACCATCTCATATAGTGCATATTCTTTTTCGCATCCCTTTTCCAATGCAAGTTGCTTTACAAATCCTTTGAAGATTTCAGCTCTCGGGTCGGAAATGGAATAAATAGCATGCCCCATACCGTAGATGAGACCCTTCTGGTCAAATGCCTTCTTATCAAGCAAATCATGTAAGTACTGGCGTACTGCTTCCTCATCTGCCCAATCCTTCACATGTTCCTTCATATCTTCAAACATTTGGGTAACCTTAATATTAGCACCACCATGTTTTGGGCCTTTTAAGGATGACATTGCCGCTGCAATTGTCGAATATGTATCTGTTCCTGAAGAAGTAACCACATGAGTTGTAAATGTAGAGTTATTTCCACCGCCGTGGTCCATATGAAGAACTAATGCCATATCTAAAATCTGAGCCTCAAGAGGTGTGTATTGTCTGTCTTCACGAAGCATCATCAGAATATTTTCCGCCATAGATTTATTCGGGTCTGGCGCGTAGATAAACAAATCTTCACCCTTCTTATAGTTATATGCATGATAGCCATATACCATCAACATTGGGAACTGGCTAATCAAATTCAAGCTCTGGCGAAGTACATTCGGAATCGATGTATCATCTGCCTTTTCGTCATATGCATAAAGAGTTAAGATAGAACGCGACAAACTGTTCATCATGTCCGGGCTCGGTGCTTTCATAATGACATCGCGCACAAAATATTTTGGAAGCGACCTTCTCTCAGCCAACATATCTGCAAACTTCTTCAACTCGGTTTGATTTGGAAGTTCCCCAAACAATAAAAGATATGCTATCTCTTCAAAGCCGAAATGTCCGTCATTCAAAAAGCCATTTACTAAATCTTTAATATTATACCCTCTATAATAGAGATTTCCCGGAATAGGAATTCTTACACCGTTCTCTTCTCTTGATGCACATACATCGGAAATATTCGTAAGACCCGCCAGCACACCACGGCCATCCAAGTCACGAAGTCCTCTTTTTACATTGTGCTCAATATATAATTCTTTCTCAATTGCATTGCTTTGCTCGCACATATCAGCGAGATATAAAATTTCAGGAGTAATCTCAAATAATGCTGTATCTAATTTCGTATTCTGCATACACCTTCTCCTTTCTTTTCTTCCCATTTTCTAATTCTGATATATTATACTAAAGTTTCCAGCTAATTACAATGAAAATATTTCTCATAATAAAAATGGGGCTCAGCTTAACTGAGCCCCGCATCTTACTATTCTTCGTTTCTTCTTCTCTTCTCACTCATAAGCAAGTATCCGCAAACGATAAGGGAGCTAAATGCCAATGTTGACCAAGTTCCGATAGCCGCGTTATCACCTGTCTGCGGTGCACGCTCCGGTGTATCTTCCACCGGCGGTTTTGGTTCCGGCTCAGGAACTGGAACCTCAGTCTCAACAGTATCTGTATCAACTGAAATCTCCGGATTATCTCCAACTTGAATAGACGCTACATTGTTAATTACTTTCACTGCCTTTTCATTTACAGTTGCCTTGAAACTTACTTCACCGTCTGCCAGTGCAGTTACGTCCTCAATTATCCAAGTAATTGTGTGTGTGTTCGTATCATACACACCATTTGCTGTTGCGCTGCCTTCCACATAAGTCAAGCCTTCTGCGAGCTTATCAACGATTGTAATATTCGCCGTCTCGTGCTCAATATTTTTATAGGAGATGGTGTAAGTTAATTCATCGCCGATAGTTGCTTCTGCTTTGTCTACCTCTTTATTAAAGGTATAGTTTGTAACTACATTGGTATCGTACTCATTATTTCCTACTATCACATGTGCCTTATTTTCAATGTCGTATTTTCCGTCACTTACGACTGCATCAAAGCTTACCACTATGAGTTGACCAGCTTCCACACTGTCAAATTTCCATGTGAGAATACCATTTTCAAAGGAAACAAAACCTTCCTCTGATGCACTTCCCTCAACATACTGGGTGCCTTCCGGGATTGTGTCCGTGATAACTAGGTCGTTTTGAACAACATTTGTAAAGTTCGTGTAATTAATCTCATATGTTAAGATATCACCAGGTTTTACCGCTGTTCCATCAATGCTGATATCCGGGTTGCCTTTTGCATATACTTCCTTCTGTACCGGGTCTTGCGGAACAAAAACATTGGAAAATACCATACCGCTTACTTCATTGCCATCTACACCATAGGTTACATGACTGCTAAGATATCCGCCTCGGTCGTATACGATAACCGTAATCTGATATTCTGTCTTATCATAAACGATATCTGTTTTTGGATTAGAAGCGTCTTCTTTCGCCACAAAATAGTAGGTTCCTGCCGCTGTGATTTCATGTGCAAAGGAAATCTTACCTTCTGCATCGTTGTGTGTAGTTTCGATTGGATTTCCGCTGATGTTAAATTCACTGTCAGCTTCAAATAGCTGGAATGTAAATTCATGATTTACTAAATGACGATTTTCTAATAACTTCACAGCGTCGAAACTAACATTCACCGGATCCGGCACATATTCATTTCTGAATGTAATACTTGTATCTACGGTATTTTCTTTATCTGCACCGTCCGTCTCAACAATAAATTTTACTGTGGCGTGCAATTGACCTTGTAAATCATCCGTTACTTCTACAGTTACTTCGAATGAACTGTCATCATAAGTATAACCTGTCTCTCCTGCTTGCACTTCCGTTACTGTATATACATGTGTTCCGGCTTCCGTGTAAACAATTTCAGGGAAAGTAATGGTTCCTGTTGCACTGTTCCATGCTCTTCCAATTTCGGTATTCCCCTCTTTCATAACAAATTCAAACATATTATGTTCAAGAGCTTTTCCTTTTAATACCTTATTTCCTGAAATAAAGATTCTCGTCGGGGCTGCCTGATATACATTGGTGAATGCAACAGCTGCAACTTCACCCACACCAACTTTTATAATTGTAATGTCACTGTTTGCAATTGCAAGTCCGCCGTTGTTATTGTCTTTCGCAACTACTGTCACATGATATCTTGCAGTGTCATATGTTACACCTGCAACATTTCCCTTCACTTCCTCAATCACGTAATAGTGAATACCTGCTGTCTCAACAGTACCTGTCAACGTAAACGTATTTTCACTATTCTGTACAGAGCTTACTTTTTCTCCGTTTGCCACGTTGAAACTGGAATCGGTTTTATACATGTTAAATGTATATTCCCCATTGCGGATTTTACGACCGGTTAAGGTCTTCGTACCGCGAATAGATAATGGCGCAGAAGTTAAAGAATACGTATTTGTAAATGTCGCAACCGGATTTGTGTTATCGCCATCAATTGAGAAGTCAACTATTTCAAGAGCGCTTCCATTAATACCGATTTCTACTTTTACTTCGTATGTCTTATCTGTATAAGTCATACCCTTTTTCGTGCCTTTAATTTCTTTCAACACATATGTCTTTTCCACATTTCCGCTATTATTTTTTGTCTGAGCGTTGAACCATTCAGCTGTGTAAGACATATAGAGAGTTGCATCTCCGTTTGCATTGGTTGTTGCTATTTCCCCGACCTGTGTGTCCCCTTCATATAGTGCAAATTTAAAGCCGGATGGCAGAACTTCTACACCCGTATCGTTTTCCACTGTCTTTTTAATCGGAATGTGAACTACTACACCCTCTGTAACAACATAGGTATTTGTAAATGTTAAGTTTACATTTTCTTTATCTGCTACAGCTGCGTCGTTTACAAGGATTTCATCCACTTCCAAAGCCCCATCCATGTCTCTGTCTGTCACTACCACTACGAAGTATACTGCTGTATCACTTACAATACCTTCCTCCAGATTTGCTTCGTCCTCATGTACACGGAATAGGTATCTTCCAACTTTCGTCAAGGATTCTTCCGGAATGTTAACCGTAAATACAGGGTCTGCTCCATTTGCTACTGCCGGTGTTGTTGTTACCTTTTCCCACGTTGTGCCAACTAATTTTTCAAGATAGAATTTGTATTCACGAGTTCCCCATGAAACATCCTGACCAGTCGTGTCTTTTAATGTCTTTGTAACATGAATATCTATTTCTGCTGGTGGCGCAAATTTTGTTGGCTCATAATCGTTGATAAGGTCAACTTCTGCACCATTTACATCCATTACACCGTTTCGTTGTGCCTCACCCGTAACAAGTGTGAATCCTTCTGGAAGATTTACTTCCGCTACAGAATACGTAGTTCCTTCTAATAATTTATAAATGGTAACGGACTCATCATGACCTAATTGGAATGTGATTTTTCCGTTTGCTACGGTCTTTGTTCCTACTGATGTTTCCACCTGCGTTCCGTTAGCAAGACCAAGTGTAACCTCTATATCAAATTTCTTATCCGCAGGAATCGAGTAATCTGTTCCGAAGTCATGAGTAACTGTTTTGCTGATAATCAAATCGCCGTATTGACGAACTGTATTTGTAAATTCTACATCTGCCAGTTCCATAGATGCGATGGTACCTGTTGCCGTCACACCTGCGAGAATCGTTCCGTTCTGTGAAACGCTTCCTACCTTATATTCCGTATTTTCATTTGTTTCTGTCACTGTATAGCTTGCGCCTACAGGTAAATCAAGAATATAGATTGTCTCGTTTGCCTTCAGTGAAATAGAACTGCTCTTTCCATTTGCGAATGTAATGGTTCCATAGGTGCCATTTGCATCTACAAAACGGTAATCCCCATCATAATCTTCACTAGACAACTGAACTACAAATTGAAATACTGCATTTGCGTCAGTCACTGTGTTATCAACTAACTTTGTTAATTTAATACCTGTTGCCGGAACCATGGTGAAGCGACCATTGTTTCCGAGATATGTCCAAATGTCATAGGTGTCTGAACTGCCGTCAGGATGTGCTACAATTGGATAATCAAAGTATCTTAAAGTGCCTGTTGCATTATCACTCTTAATGGTTTCTTCGCGGAAACGATCAAAGTCTTGATATATGGTTCCTTGTTCGATATACCAGTTATTCGTACCATCTGTAGCTGCCTTTGCAGACTGGTCTAATACTGTTTGCGCAATCGGGATATATTTTTCTACCATTTCTGCCTTTTTAGTAACTGCGTTCACTTGTCTGAACATGGTCAATGTATGGTAGAAATTATTACCGGATGGTTTTACAGTTCCTTCATATACTTCATACTGATTCTCTCCTACCTTTTCGTATATGATGGTATCCGTTGTATAATAATAGCGTTCATTTGCTTCATTTGGGTGGAAATGCGACTGCGTTACCGTATGTGTCATCGGATTGGTATAATCTATATCTTGACTTTCATCGCCACTGCCCCATTGGTTTGTGTAGAATGTATACGTACCATCGTCATTTCTATGAATATGCTGTCCCGGTGCCAGATTCTCTTTCGCCAACACTTCTGTAATGTTTAATTCATTGATATCAGAACGAAGTCCCACTTCAAATAACAAGCGGATTGGTTTTTGTTCGTCCATCTCCATCTTATATTCCGTTGCTGTCGCAAAACTATTGCTATTCAATTCTACATGGTATGTGATAACCGGAATCAAGGAAGCCGGAATCATGAATACTATATCCTGATGCTTTGTGGTAATGTCCGTACGAACCTTCACAACGATATGCATCATATCACTGCCGAGAGACTCGATCACTCCTACATTTGCACTTCCATAGAAACCATAAGAACGAGTGATATATTTTGCACCTGCCGGAATGTCTTCCTCTGTATGTTCCTCATTCCAATGCGCCACATATTTTCCATCTTCACTTTCATACCAACCAATGTAGTTGCTAAAGTTTTTATCGTCTGTATATGCGAGTTGGCCATCTTCCCATGCCTGTTCCAAAAGCATAATAGCCATATCCTGTGAAACACCAATTCTCTCTGCTACGGATTCAACGAGTTCCCAACCCATGTCCGTATAAGTATTTCTGTCACCAAATTCATCAGTGGTCATCATCTTTGTCAAGGCTGCACCCGTAAACAGTTGAGTATCACCTAACATAAGACCTGTTACATTCTTCACTTCCATGAATTGACCAATTTCATCTTCAAATGTAATGTAACCATCTAAATCTGTATTATTGCTGTCAATCAGCGTTGGGTAATATGCAGATTGAAGAATAATCTCATTTACAATATCAGTAAATGCCGATGCAAGACCGTTATCTCCGCTTGCCGCAAAGTATTCATCTACATAATTTTGACTGTCTCTCGTCATCCCATCATTGGAATCGCGGGAAACTGTCACCCAGATATTACTGTTGTTATTACCGTTATTGCTGGTACCTGGTGAATAAAAACTTGCCTTTCTACTATTGCCAAACAAATTATCCCAGTACGTATCAATTGCCGCCAGCGAATTTTCAGGATTAAGCACGCTCTGAGAAATATATTCATCATCATTATCTTGGTTGCTAAGATTTAAACCTAAGGTGTAGAACTTTGCCGTTGTATCATAATGTTTCTCTACTTGTGTTCTGGCATAAGCTGCTGTTAACTGGGTCATAAATCCAAGACCTGCTGAAGAAGCACCACCATTACCAACAGAAGATGTTTGTACATTGGTATAGTTTGGTGTGCCGGTGGTTGGTGCTCCATCACTCATCAGAACGAAGATTGGCATTCTAGTAGTTCCGGCCTGTACATTCTCGCCCCCGATTGTTGTATCGGCAGCCAAAAATTCCTTCATGGCAATAGAGAGACCATTTTGAATGTAAGTTCCGCCAATTGTATTCTTCGACTTGCCTTGTGTATTCATATTCTGTGTGGCGCCTTCCACACGAATTCCACTAGCCAATTGTACAGTAGTATCTGTATCTCCTGTATAAGAAATATAATCACCATTCATATTTGGTGTATAGCGTCCAAGTTCTAAGAGTAGGGTTCCTGTCCTTGTGGAAGATGTTCCGAAACTGCTGTTTCCAGAATAAAGAACAATACCAACTCGATTATTCTTATTTAATTCCAGCAAATCATCGATTGCTTCATTTGCCGATTCTACCATCTGTGGAACAGAACGACTGTTGTCCATAGACTGGGAAACGTCCAGAATCAGCATTGTATCTGTCGGAATCGTTGAATAGCCCACGATTTCCTTATTTGCGGCAAGCGCAGACAATGCAATTAAGAAATTATCTTCGCCTTTCATCTGAATATCCATTCTCGAGTTTCCAAGGGCTGTTTCAAAATCCTCTACACCCTTGAATACGGATTTGTCTGTCCATACAGCACCTGCAAATTCTGTGCTTGTGTCTGTAAAATAATCTTGCCACTGATGAATGGTACTTGGATCTGTAATTTTGTTATTCGCAGTTGCTGGTGCCGCTTTCGCAGTTAAAGGAATTCCTCCCAGTACAAGCGAAACACTTAGAATAAATGCTAAAACCTTCTGTGTTGTCTTTCCTATTTTTCTTCTACTCATATGCCATTTCCTCCTTTTTCCGACATCGATTCAACGCTAGATTTACTATTTTTTCATCTATTGGCTTGACTGCGAAGTAATTCACGCCGAGCCGATAGGATTGTGCTACAAAATTTTTATCATTTGAGAACCAAATGATTGGGGCGTCGGGCTGTACATTCTGTACTGCGATTACCCCCTCCATGCCTGCTGCATTATCTGCCATCACAAACACCATTTCATATGGTTCTTTTCTAAGCATTGCCAGGTAACTGTCATAATCTTCGGCGTGCGAATAAGTCACGAGCCGAAACGCCATACAGGCCTGCGATTTCATATGCTGGATGAGAAGCTCCTTCTCTCTCGTACTTCCATATATTAAAACATTCATATTCACACCTCCGTACATTTCTGATTTTATTATTACAACAATACAAAATGGTTTTCAATAGATGTGACTCGAACGGTCGTTTTGCAACTCAAACGGTTAAAAACTTGCCATTATTTTCTTACAGGAGTATAATTACATTCATGGAGATGATGAAAAATGAGAATCGCATTAGTCGATGACACAGCGGAAGAACTTAAGATTCTTTTAGAGATTATAAATAAAGAACTGCCACATGCCACAGTCTTTACCTTTCCAAGTGGAGAAAGTTTCTTAGAAACGTGGGATAATACTTCTTATGACTTAATTTTGCTGGATATCTATATGCCGGGAATGCATGGAGTAGACGTGGCAAGAAAGATTCGCGAAACGGACGATGATGTGCGTATTGTATTCTGCACAACGAGTAATGAATTTGCCAGCGAAAGCTATGAAGTGGGGGCAAATTATTATTTGCAGAAGCCAGTTTCCACCACCAGTTTCCAGCGAATGCTCCAGATGATTCGTCTGGAGGATTACGAGGAGAACCGCTTTATTACCCTTCCGGACGGGCAAAAGATTGTTCTGCGAAATATTACCTATACAGAGTATTACAATCATTCTATTATTATACATTCGAAAAAACGTGCAGATTTGCAGACAAGAATGTCCCAGATGGAATGGGAAACACTGCTATCTGAATATGATTTCTTATGCAGTTGTTCTAAGGGAATTGTAGTGAACTTCTACGAAGTAGATAAGGTGGCAGACTGTATGTTCCTATTACACAATGGGGACGCCGTTCCTATCAGCCGACGAAAAACCAAAGAAATGGCCGAAAGCTATGCGCATTTTCGCTTTGAGCAAATGCGGAAAGGAGGCAACTGATGTTTTCATTTGAGAGAACGCTGGAGATTTTGCTATTCTCCCTCTGTAATTTTGCTCCTTACGTAGCCATGACCTACTTTATCTTTAAAAAGCATTTCCGTTATTCCAAAACGGTAACCATACTCGGTTGTGTTCTCCTGTTTTTGGTGCAGTTTGCAACAAGATACTGGTCTGCCTTACACGGAATTAATACCAGCATAGGCATGAGCCTTTTGAGACTTGTTCTCATTATGCTTGGATATATAATTTTGTTTGACCAGCGATTAGGAAAAATCTTATACATAGAACTGATTTTTGCAAACATGGGAAACTTTATCTTGATTGCTGCTGTGTGTCTTGAGAGAAACTTATTTTCTAACATTGAACATGCGCTGTACTGTTGGCACACAACAGTCGTAATGCTGATGCTTCATTTGTTAATTACATTGCCTTGGGCTTATCAGGTGAAAAAGCACTTTATTCCCATGTTGGATAATCGCAAAGTCGGAAATGAATGGAACTATTATTGGCTGGTTCCTACCGTATTCTATATCATCTGGCAATATCAGATTAACGGCGGCACCAAGACAGGATTGGAAAACATTCAGAATCCATACAATGTTGTATTTCTATTTATCATTAATTTCGGTTCATTGTTGATATATTACATCATGTTGAAGCTGGATGGACAACTTGTGAGAAACTTGGAATTAGAAGAACAGCAACGTTATCAAGATTTGGAGCTTGTGGCATTTCAGACGTTGCAAGAACGTATGCAGGAAACCAGACGTATGCGTCACGACTTGCGACACCATATTCATATGGTAAACTATTATCTGGAAGAAAAAGACTATGATAAATTACAGGAGTATGTAGATACTTATCGTGACTCCATTCCGGATATGGAACGTATTCGTTTCTGTGATAACCGCATGGTTAACAACATTATCTTTTACTTCGCTTCACAGGCTGTGGAGCAACAGATTGATTTTCAGGCACAACTGGTAGTTGGCGAACAACTGAGCGTCACAGATAGTGAAATAGCTGTCCTGTTTGGCAATCTTTTAGAAAATGCGGTGGATGCATGCATGGAACAAAAGAGTACTGAACGTCGCATTATTGTAAGAGGAAAAGGGGATGCTCACTCTTTGATAGTTACCATTGATAACACCTACGAAAATGAAATTAAGAAAAACAAAAAAGGGGAGTTACTCTCAACGAAACCAAATGGAAATGGTATCGGAGTAAATTCTGCTCAAAAAATTGTGGAACGTTATAATGGGTTCTTCTCTGCTGATAAGCGGGAGAATATGTTCTGCGTATCTTTTATGTTAAATTTATAACTGCTAAAACAAAAATGGAATCGCATCAATATAAAAGCGATTCCATTTTGTATTTCTTATAACATTTCACTTATCGTATTGCTAAGTTTCGCAAATTCCTCTAATGTCAAAGCCTCTCCCCTGACACTCGCCCCTTTTCCAAGACTTTCAATTGCGCTGATTATCACTTCTTTCGGAAGCTGTATTTCCGGCGAATTATTCAGCCCATTGGCTAGGGTCTTTCTTCGCTGATTAAAAGATGCTCTGATAATCTTAAACATCAGCTGTTCGTCCTCCACCTGAACCGGCGGCTCCTTATGACTAGTAAGACGAATCACTGCTGAACCGACATTTGGCCTTGGCATAAAACAGTTTGGTGGTACATTTGCAACAATATAAGGCTCCGCATAGTACTGAACTGCCAAAGATAAAGCACCATAATCCTTACTCCCGGGACCGGTTTGCATACGGTCGGCCACTTCCTTCTGCACCATAACCGTAATACTTTCTATCGGCACGTGACTCTCGTAAAGCCCCATAATAATCGGTGTGGTAATATAGTATGGCAAATTCGCTACCACCTTAATTGGTTTTCCACCGTTATATTCTTCTGCCAATTGGTTAATATCTACCTTTAAAACATCCTCATTAATAACGGTTACGTTATCGTACGCACTTAAAGTGTCTTCCAAAATAGGAATAAGGGCCTTGTCAATCTCAACTGCGACAACCTTTCCTGCCGCACATGCAAGATACTGGGTCATTGTTCCAATACCCGGTCCGATTTCCAACACCATATCATCCTTTGTAATATTGGCAGACGCAATGATTTTATCAAGTACATGGGTATCAATCAAAAAGTTTTGACCAAATTTCTTTTGAAATGAAAATCCATATTTTTGCAATACTTCAATTGTATTTTGTGGGTTGCCCAAAGTTGGCTTTGTCATGTTTCTACTACCTTTCGTCTGCATTACTGAATACCGAACAGCGCTCTGGCATTCTTCTCTGTCTGTGCCACTACTTCTTCGTATGTGATTCCTCTTAAATCCGCAATTTCTTGCGCAATGTGTGGAATATAAAGTGAAGAATTTCTTTTTCCACGATGTGGTTCCGGTGCTAAATATGGACAATCTGTTTCTAATAAAATCCTTTCTAGCGGAATTGCTGTTGCAATTTCTTTTAATTTCTTACCGTTTTTGAAAGTCACCACTCCACCAATTCCAATATAAAATCCCATTTTCACATATTCTTCTGCTAATTCTTTCGAATAAGAGAAACAGTGAATGACTCCACGAAGTCCCTGCGCATATTCTTTCATAATCATCAGTGTATCTTCCGCTGCATCTCTACTGTGGATGATAACTGGTAAATCCAATTCTCTCGCGAGATTTAATTGTCTGATAAACCATTTTTTCTGAACATCATGAGACTCATTATCCCAATAATAATCAAGACCGATTTCTCCTACTGCCACCACTTTTTCATATTGGCACTGTTCCTTCATAAATGCAAATCGTTCTTCATTCAAATCGCCCACTTCATCTGGATGCAACCCAACTGCCGCATACATAAACGAATATTTTTCAGCGAGTTCTACTACCTCTGTTACAGACTTCCAACTGGCACCTGAATTCACAATAGTGCCAACACCGTTTTCTTGCATTGCATTTAGAAGTTGATCACGATCTTCATTAAACTTACTTGAGTCATAATGGGCATGACTGTCAAATATCATTGGTTCCATACAATTTCCTCTTATAAAATCTCTTTTCTGAGTTGCTCCGGTGTCTTCATTGATAATAGAGCCGGTGCAATGTCAAATACGCTTCTTGCCCCGGATTCCCCGTTTTGCACCAGACGGTATGCGGCTCTTGCATAAGCTACTAATACACTGGAAGTAAACTCCGGATTGGAATCTAACTTCAGTGAATATTCAATGACATGCTTATTGCCATCTCTTCCTGTTTCGCCGGTGCGAATCACAAATCCACCGTGTGGCATCTTGCTGTGATTTGCCTTTAATTCTTCTTCTGTTATAAATGTCACTGTTGTGTCATAATCCGCAAAATAATTTGGCATTGTCTTAATTGTCTCTTCGATTACCGCAAGGTCTGCACCTTCTTCTGCCACAACATAGCATTCTCTCAAATGTTTTTGTCTTGTTGTAAGCTGTGGCTCGCTTCCACTTCTTACTTCCTCTACTGCTGCTTCGATTGGAACCGTATACTGAATCGCATTTTTCACACCTGGTACTCGACGAATTGCATCGGAGTGTCCCTGGCTAACGCCTTTTCCCCAGAATGTGTAAGTGCTTCCTTGCACCAAAATGGACTCTGCATAAATACGACTCAATGAAAACATACCCGGGTCCCATCCCACTGAAATGATACCGATGTGTCCGCCTTCTTTTGCTGCTACATCCACAGCTGCAAAATATTCCGGAATCTTTGCATGCGTATCAAAACTGTCAATCGTGTTAAAGTTCTTTACAATTTGTGGTCCCATAACAGGAAGGTCCGTTGCCGAACCACCGCAAAGAATCATAACGTCTACTTCATCCTTCAAAGTAAGAATGTCATCTAAATGTACTTTTTTCACATCTTTTGTAATGACTTTCACATCTTCCGGGTTACGACGAGTCACAACTGCAACAAGCTTCATGTCCTCGTTTCTCTCGATTGCAAGTTCTACACCGCGCCCGATGTTACCATAACCCACAATACCTACTCTAATTTTGCTCATATAATTTGTCTCCTTTTACTTATGTCTATCCTTGCAGTTCGAATCCGCTTCGCTACTTCTCACTGGCACGGCTCGTAGCCTACGCAATCTCCGCACCTGACGGCATTGGTTTCTCCGGTGTCATAAGCGCAAGGTTACCTTCTGCATCTTCTGCACAAAGAAGCATACCTTCTGAAAGTACACCTGCTAATTTTGCCGGTTTTAAGTTTACAAGTACCATTACTTTCTTACCAACCATTTCTTCCGGTGTGTAGTGTGCTTTGATACCTGATACAATCTGTTTTACCTGGCTTCCGATTTTTACCTGCGAGCAAAGTAATTTCTTTGACTTTGGTACTTCTTCACAAGCAATGATTTCTCCTACCTGGAATTGCATTTTCATCCAGTCATCAAATGTAATCTCTTCTTTTGGCTCAATATCGATTACATCTTCATCTACTTCCGGTTCTTCCACTACCGGTGGGTGAAGTTCCTCTACCTTCTTAAGCACTTCTTCCATATCCAGACGAGCAAATAAAATCTCCGGCTTGTCTGTTACTTTTCCGCCATTTGTCTGTCTCAAAATCTTCTCTGCTGTTTCCGGCAAGAAAGAAGCAAGTAAATTAGCACCTTTTTCAATGCTGTCAATTAGGTTGTAAAGAACTGTTTCCAGTCTGTCTTTCTGTGCTTCATCTTTTGCTAATGCCCATGGCATTGTCTCATCAATATATTTGTTGCAGCGTTTAAATAAATTGAAGATTTCTGTAATCGCATCTGCAACGCGAAGGTGTTCCATCTTTGCTTCAACTGCTGCCGGTGTTCCATCGACTACCGCCTTAAGGTCCGCATCTACCTCTGCAGGAACACCCTTATCTGTTACTGTACCACCAAAGTATTTGTTTGTCATAGAAATCGTTCTGTTTACAAGATTTCCCAATGTGTTTGCAAGGTCAGAATTAATACGTTCTACCATAAGCTCCCATGTAATCACACCATCGTTATCAAACGGCATTTCATGAAGCAGGAAGTAGCGCACTGCATCAACACCAAACATATCCACTAATTCATCAGCGTAAATTACATTTCCTTTTGACTTACTCATCTTGCCATCACCTTGAAGCAACCAAGGATGTCCAAAGATTTGTTTTGGCAGTGGTAAATCAAGCGCCATCAAGAAGATTGGCCAATAAATCGTATGGAAACGAATAATGTCTTTTCCGATTAAGTGTAAATCTGCAGGCCAGTCTTTCTTGAACTGATCTGTGCTTTCGCCGTCACAGTCATATCCGATACCTGTGATATAGTTGGTGAGTGCATCCAACCATACGTAAGTTACATGCTTTGGATCAAATTCCACAGGGATTCCCCATGTAAATGATGTTCTTGATACACAAAGGTCTTGTAGCCCCGGTAACAAGAAGTTGTTCATCATTTCGTTTTTACGAGAAACCGGTTGGATAAATTCCGGATGTGTATTGATGTGCTCAATCAATCTGTCCGCATATTTACTCATTTTGAAGAAGTAAGCTTCCTCTTTTGCAGGTTGTACCTCGCGTCCACAGTCCGGACATTTGCCATCTACTAATTGTGATTCTGTAAAGAAGGATTCACAAGGTGTACAATACATTCCTTCGTAATGTCCCTTATAGATATCACCTTGTTCATATAATTTCTTAAAAATCTTTTGTACTTGTTTTTCATGATAATCGTCTGTTGTACGGATGAATTTATCATAAGAAGTATTCATCATGTCAGCGATATCTTTTACCTGAGCTGCAACACCGTCAACAAAATCTTTTGGTGACATACCTGCTTCTGCCGCCTTCATTTCAATTTTCTGTCCATGTTCGTCTGTTCCTGTCTGGAAGAACACATCATATCCTTGACTTCTTTTGTATCTTGCAATCGCATCTGCAAGAACAAATTCGTATGTGTTCCCAATGTGTGGTTTGCCTGATGTATAGGCAATCGCTGTTGTCATATAAAATTTCTTGTTTTCCATTTTGTTCCCTCCTAATCAAAAAAACCCATCTTCTTATTATAAAAATAAGAAGACGGGTTAAATTCCGTGTTACCACTTCTCTTCGTTAGTATCTCACAATACCAACCTCATTAAGTCCAATATCAGACTCTCTCGCTGTAAAGGGCGAACCCATTGTACCTTACTCTCGCTCAGCACACCGCTCAGAAGCCATCTTCCATTCTTTTCCGCTTATCCCTCTCAGCCACCGGGAATTCTCTGTAAAGCTTTCAAAAATGTACTCTTTTCGTCACTGCGTTTTTCTTTTTTATACTCTGAAAGAGTAACATAAGAAGACGGCAGATGTCAAGTTCCCTTTTATTTCCATTGACCTGCACATTATGAAAATGCTAGTATTTTGACGTTAATATGTCCTAAGCACGGACATACTAGTAAAAATGAAAAAGATAGATAGGAGAGATTCAAATGACAAAAACAAAAAAAGGCAGTCTTTATAGCCGCTGGCTAAATGGAATCGAAACCATCGGAAATCGTCTGCCACATCCAATTGCTCTATTTGCGATATTTACATTGGCTGTTGTTGTGATTTCTGCCATTTGCTCCATGCTTGGCGTTTCTGCCACCGGCGAACTAATTGTAGACGGCGAACTAAAAGAAACAACCGTGTCCGTTGTAAGCCTTCTTTCCAAAGAAGGAATCACATATATGCTGAAAAATGTTGTTACTAACTTCACAAGCTATGCACCACTCGGTGTCGTTCTTGTAGCCATGCTTGGTGTTGGAATTGCAGAACAGTCTGGGCTGATTAATACCTTATTAAAATCTGCTGTAAAAGTAACACCTGCAAAACTCATTACACCAATGATTGTGTTCTTAGGGGTTATATCTAATATTGCCACCGACGCAGGATATGTAATTTTAATTCCTCTTGGAGCCATGATTTTTCGCGCCTACGGGAGACACCCGATGGCCGGATTTGCAGCCGCATTTGCAGGGGTATCCGGCGGTTACTCCGCCAACCTGCTTATTGGTTCTTTAGACCCACTGCTTGCAGGTATTTCACAAGCCGCCGCTTCTGATATTAATCCGGATTATGAAGTGTCTGTAATGGGGAACTTCTTTTTCCTTTTTGTATCCACGTTTTTGATTACCATTTTGGGAACATTTGTTACAAATAAGATTGTGGAGCCACGTTTGGGCACATACAATGAAAATCTGACAGAAAAGGAAGACCACTCCTTAACAACCGTCACACCACTAGAAAGAAAAGGATTGCGAAACGCGGGGATTGTAGCCTTTATCTATATTGCCCTTATTATAATTGCCTGCATTCCTGAAAATTCCCTTTTAAGAAATGAAAATGGGGCCATCTTTGGCAACCCATCCTCACCATTTGTTGACGGAATTGTTATACTCATCACATTTTTGTTTATGTTGCCAGGTATTGCATACGGTAAAACAGTTGGTTATTTCACAAAAGAAAATGGAGTCTGTAGCGCGATGTCAAAATCTATGGCATCTATGGGATCGTTTCTTGCATTGGCATTTGTTGCCTCTCAGTTTATTAACTATTTTAACTACACCAAAATTGGTTCCATTATTGCTCTTGGCGGTGCAAACTTTTTGGAAGCCATTAATATTGGGTTGGTTCCTCTGTTAATTATTTTTATCGTGTTTGTGGCAGTTATGAACCTGTTTATGGGCTCTGCTTCTGCAAAATGGAACATTCTTGCGCCCGTATTTGTACCAATGTTTATGCAGCTTGGGTACACTCCGGAGCTTTGCCAACTGGCGTATCGCATTGGCGATTCCTGCACCAATATCATTACTCCAATGATGACGTATTTTGCAGTAATTATTGCATTTGCACAACGCTATGACAAAAAAGCAAGTATCGGAACTATTACTGCAACGATGATTCCATACTCTTTTATATTTTTAATTGGTTGGATTCTTCTGCTGATTATATGGCTGGCAATCGGCCTCCCTATTGGTCCCGGTGTAAGCGTTTTTTATGCATAGACTTTGCTTTTGCCTTCATATAATACTAAAAAAGCTATGGAGCTATTATGAAATTAAAGAAACGACTTCTTGCACTTGTACTATCCCTCCTATGCACTGTTGGTTGTTCTAATTTTTCCATTCCCACAAACGCCAATACTGCTTTTAAAAATTTTACATTTAGTTTTTTTAGGCAGGAGGTTGCATCAAACACCATTAACCTACATTACACATTAAAAGAGCCTGAGAAATATGGCATTACAAATGCGCCTGTGACTCTGGGCTCTTTTGATTTTAATGAAACCTCTGCCTTAATGACCATTGAAAACCTAGACGCAGCACTTCACAAATTTTCATACCGTACCCTGTCAAAAAGCAATCAACTGACGTATGACATACTTTCCCATTATATTGATACTTTGAAGAAGGATGTTTCTTACTATCTCTATGAGGAACCGTTAAGCCCCATTACCGGAATCCATGCGCAGCTACCTATTTTGTTAGCGGAATATCAGTTTTACGACATAGATGATGTAGAAACATATTTGTCCCTTCTATCTACTTTTCCTGATTATGTTTCCTCGTTGGTTCGATTCGAGCAACAGAAAGCTATTTCCGGTTTATTTATGTCGGACACTCTTGTGGACCAGGTAGTAGCACAATGTAACGCTTTCATTAACATGGGAAACAACAATTACTTGCTCTCTACATTTGAAGAACGATTATCCAATATAGCAACTCTTTCTTCTGAACAGAAGGCAACTTATGTCAAACAAAATGCGGATTGTATATCAAACTATATTTTGCCCGCGTATAAAACTCTTGCATCTGCCTTAACAGATTTGAAGGGGACAGGGAAAAATGCATCCGGTCTATGTTATTTTTCAAATGGGAAAGACTATTATTCTCATCTTGTTTCAAGGGAAACCGGTTCCTCCAAAACACTCCCTGAGCTGAAGGATTTAATTTATTCCCAAATCGCCTCGGATCTACTGGCCTGTCAAAAAGTATTACTCGAAAATCCCGACATTGCTGAACAGACAAGCAAGATAACGGATTCCCCGGACACAATTCTAGAATCGCTAAAGAATAAAATTTCTGTCTCCTTCCCGACATCTGCTCCTGTGAACGTGAAGATTAAATATGTTCCGAGTGCCATGGAGGAATATTTAAGCCCTGCATTTTATTTGATTCCTTCCATTGATAATTATAATGAAAACACCATTTATATTAATGAAGCTCACTCATTAACTGATATTCATCTTTTTACAACACTGGCACACGAAGGGTATCCGGGACATTTATATCAGACAACTTATTTTGCAAATACCAATCCCGATCCAATTCGTAATTTAATGGATTATTCCGGTTATGTTGAGGGGTGGGCAACTTACGCAGAGATGTGTTCCTATTACATTTCCTCTCTTGAGAAACCGCATGCTACGCTTTTACAAAAAAATAATTCTGCTATATTAGGTCTTTACGCAGCAGCTGATATTGGCATACACTACGATGGTTGGAACATGGACGATACCATTTCCTTCTTTTCCTCTTACGGGATTACTGAAAAAGCTGTCATAGAGGAGATTTACACATATATCGTTGGTGACCCTGCCAACTATTTAACCTACTACGTGGGATACTTAGAAGTTATGGAACTGAAAAAAGAATGGACGTCTTCTCAGAAAGAGTTTCATCGAAAGCTTCTGGAAATTGGTCCTGCCCCGTTTTCCGTTGTTGAGAAATATATGAAAGAATAGTAAAGAGGCTGTCACACCTATGGAATGCATCTGTGTGGCAGCCTTTTAATTATTAAACTTAAATTTGCTATACATATTTTACCAGCCACAAACTGGCAATAAGCCCTGCAAAGGTTGCCAAAAGCGCACCGGTAAGTGTATACCTTGTCTTTTTTACTTTTGCAGCCATAAAATATACACTCATGGTATAGAATATGGTTTCCGTACAGCACATCATAATAGATGCGGTAAGTCCGAGTCGGGAATCTGTACCATATTCTTTGTACAAATCCAGCAACAATCCTGTTGCGGCTGACGAGGAAAACATTTTTACAATAGTCATCGGAACCAGTTGCGATGGGAATCCAATAATCTCCGTAATATTTCCCAAAACATCGGATATAAATTCAAGAAACCCCGATGCGCGCAAGATTCCAACTGCAACCATGAGACCAATCAATGTTGGCATGATTTTAATAACGGTTGAAAATCCTTTCTTTGCACCCTGAACAAACTCATCATAAACCTTTACTTTCTCTAACAAACCGTAGGCAACCACCAACAAAACAATGGACGGTACAATAAAATTGGATACATACATCAATACTTTCATAACCTTTTTCCGCCCTTTCCCTGTTTTATTTTACAATATACAACGGCTGCCAACGTGCTAATAAAGGTCGCGACAAGACCTGCTGCAACAATCCGAGTAGGTTGAACGCTGCCGTACTCACTTCGATAAGCGATAATATTGATTGGTATTAATTGTAATGATGAGATATTAATTATTAAGAAAGTGCACATTTCATCACTAGCAATTTCTCGCCTCTTTCCACGTTCTTCCTGCAGTTCCCCAAGTGCTTCCATTGCTTGAAGTCCGGCCGGTGTTGCTGCCCATCCAAGTCCCAATATATTTGCAATTATATTTGTTGTAATATGCTCATTTGCCTTATGATTTCGTGGAATTTTTGGAAACATATATCGGATAACCGGCCTTAGAATTTTGGAACATGACCTTAAAATTCCGGCTTTTGTCGCAATTTCCATTAATCCGGTCCAAAAAGACATGACACCAAGCATTGTCATACACAATGTCACCGCCTCCTTAGATGAATCAATAGCGGCATTAGTCACGTCTTCCATATGCCCTGTAAATGCAGCATAAAGGACACCAACCACAACCATTCCTGCCCAAAGAAAATTCAGCATTACATTGCTCCTTTTATTTCTTTTTACAATGTATGCTGAATTTTAGTTTACATTCTTCTATTCTTTTAGACCTAATCTCCGATTTACAATTCCACGAAGCATGGTATAGATAACCGACATAATCGGAATGAAGATTAACATTCCCACAATCCCCAACAGATTGGCTCCGGTTGTAACCGCAATCAACACCCAAATGGACGGTAAGCCTACGGAGTTGCCAACCACATGTGGATATATAAAATTCCCTTCGATTTGCTGCAAGACAAGAAACATAATCAAGAAAATCAATGCTTTTACAGGACTGACAATGAAAATCAAAAGTGTCCCAACCACGCATCCTACGACTGACCCAAAGATAGGAATGAGTGCGGTAAAGGTAATTAAAACACTCACCAACATGGCATATGGTAGTCTTAAAATTGCCATGACAACAAGGAAAAGAGAGCCTAAAATGACTGCTTCCAAGCATTGTCCTGTAAAAAAATTAGCAAAACTTCTATGGGTAACCGTTCCCAAAGCTAAAAGAATGTTTCTCCAATCTTCCGGTATAAATGCCTGCATAAACTTTTTAACCTGCTGCCCAAGCTTTTCTTTCTGCATCAAAATGTAGCAGGAAAGAACAACACCGATAAAAAAGTTAGCGATACCACTTACAATGCTTTTTGCTGCAGCAAAGGTGGAGTCAAATATATTTCCAACTCCAACTTGAAAAAAACTCATTATTTTTCTTAACATGAAATCATAATCAACTTCTAACCGGGATATCCAATTCACAATTTCCTTATTTTCTCCAAATACATCCAATAACCATGCTTGTAACCGCGGAATCACTTTTTCAAATGTCTTTCCCAAATTCAGAATGGTTCGACCAAGCTCAGGAACAACAATTAAAATAACAATGGCGATAAGACTTATAATTAAAACAAAGGTGATTACTAAACTGATGGGCCTTGCCAACCTTAACCCCCACTTTTTCTTTGCTTGTTTCGCTTTTCCAAACAATTTTTCCTCCAGAAACGACATGGGAATATTTACAATAAATGCGATTACTCCCCCTATTACAAACGGAAAAATAACTCCCCATATATACCCAATTGCCTCAAATACCTTTTCATAGTTCCACAGGACAACTAGCGCAAAGATGGTAAACAAAATCAAACCCCTTATTTTTTTCATTCTATCGCCTTTCTTGTATCCATTTTATAAATTGCACAATCAGCAATTGCACACAAGCCAGAGCATAAACAATGAGTAATTGCGCTGCACTAAGTGTTACAACATGGAACACCGTTTTGAACACCGGAATTGCAAGTGCACTTGTAATAAGTATCATGCCAACTAAAAATGCTCCTATTAGGTACTTATTATTCCACATAATGTCCTTAAAAATAACCGGTCTGCTTGATTTACAGTTAAATCCATGAACTAAACGTGTCACACACAAGGTTCCAAATGCCATTGTACTGGCAAGCATTTCTCCACCATTTCTGTATCCGATGTAAAAAGCTGTCATAGTCACAAGTCCCACAAAGAAACCATCCCTTGCAATATTTACCAAAAATGACTTTGTTAAAATAGATTCTTTGGCTGAACGTGGCTTTCTTGACATCACATCTTTACTGTGAGGTTCCAAGCCAAGTGCAATTGCCGGCAAACTATCTGTTAAGAGATTGATAAAAAGCAAATGAACTGGGGCAAATGGAACCGGCAAACTCAATAGTGCTGCAAAAAGAACTACTAAAATTCCGCCAAAATTCCCGGAAAGCAAAAATTGGATGGCGTTCTTAATATTTTTATACACATTTCTACCATTCTCAACAGCCTTTACAATGGTCGCAAAATTATCATCCGTCAGAATCATAGATGATGCATCTTTTGATACCTCGCTTCCGGTAATACCCATGGCAACTCCTACATCCGCCTGCTTTAAAGCCGGGGCATCATTTACTCCGTCACCGGTCATCGCAACCACATTGCCTTTTGCCTGCCATGCGCGTACAATTCGAATTTTATGTTCCGGAGAAACACGAGCGTATACCGAGATTCCTTCCACAAAATCCTGCAATTCTTCATCCGACATATTTTCGATAACTGAACCTTCGCAGGCTTCCGATTCATCTTCCAAGATTCCGATTCGCTTGGCAATTGCAGCTGCCGTCACTTTGTGGTCACCCGTAATCATAATAGGTCGAATACCGGCTCGCTTACATTCTTCAACGGCTGCTTTCGATTCTTCTCTCGGCGGGTCCATCATCGCAATTAATCCTGCCATAATTAAATCCTGCTCATCTGCCATTCCAAGCTCTCGTGCACTCTCTAGTTTTTTATATGCAAATGCCAGGACTCGCAGTCCTTGTTTTGAAAATTCCTGATTTTTTTCTTCAAAAAGTTGTCTGTCTTTTTCTTCCAAGTCTGCGATTCTGCCCAGAAGAACATCCACGGCTCCTTTTGTAACCATGATGTATTCGTTTCCCCAAACATGAAGCGTAGACATTAGCTTTCTATCACTGTCAAAAGGTATCTCTGCCACACGTTGAGATTTTTCCCTTACATCATCTATCTTCATACCGTTTTTGATTGCAAAACGAACCAGTGCCGTCTCGGTAGGGTCCCCTATATCCTCTCCGTTCACCCAAAGAGCATCATTACACAACACGCTAAATTTTAAAACATCCTCTAATTCGGCATGTTGTGAATCAACATATATATTTTCCACTGTCATTTTGTTCTGTGTTAATGTTCCTGTTTTGTCAGAACAGATAACTGATACACTTCCTAAGCCTTCCACTGCCTGAAGCTTACGTATAATCGCATTCTCCTTTGCCATTTTCTGCGTTCCGAAAGAAAGCACAATTGTAACAATAGAACTCAATGCCTCCGGAATGGCAGCGACTGCAAGTGCAACTGCAAAAAGAAAAGCCTCACCCATGGTTTCGCCTTTTAATACATTTGTAAGAAATAAAAGTCCGCAAAATACTAAAATAGTTATCGATAATTTTTTCCCGAAATCATCTAAATTTATTTGTAACGGTGTCCTCTTTTCAGACGCATTATTTAATAATGTTGCAATTTTTCCAACTTCCGTCTCCATACCAATAGATGTCACAAGAAAGCTTCCACGTCCATAGGTAACGAAGCTCCCCGAATGCACCATATTCACCCTGTCTCCTATGGAAACTTCACCCTCGATAATTTCATCTGTTTTTTCTACCGGCAGACTTTCTCCCGTCAAGGCGCTTTCATCTATTTTTAAACTGGCACTTTGCAGGATGCGTCCATCTGCCGGGACACAGTCCCCGGCTTCTAAATATACCTCATCACCTATGGTAAGTTCTCGAGCAGGAATCTGCACAATGTTCCCGCCTCTCAATACCTTAGCTGTTGGTGCAGATAACACTTTCAAACTTTGCAAAGACTGTTCCGCCTTAACTGTTTGAGCCGTTCCCAAAATTGCATTCATTGTAATAACAACTAAAATAACAATTGCACTCTCCCAATCGCCTAAAATTCCAGATACAATTGCGGCAACAATGAGAATCAATACAAGAAAATCCTGGAACTGTTCCAGAAAAATCTGCCACAACTTCTTTTGTTTCCCTTCCACCAGTTCATTAAAGCCAAACTTTTCTTGATTTTCCAATACCTGTTTTTCATTAAGTGGCTCCTGGCTACCGTTTAATTGTTGTCGTACTTCTCTTTTTGACATTTGATACATCTGTTTCATAACAAAGACCTCCTTTTTATATTGTGCAAAGGTTTTGTCTTTTATATTTATGAAATAAAAAAAGACTCCTATTGCACGCATTTAAATGCAATAAAAGTCTCACTATTTCATTACGACACGGATGATTAAAATCATCGTACTGACGACGCCGCAAACGCCAAAGGCGCAAGTTACTCCCTCTTATGTTATATAATATTACTCGCTTAATCATAAATATGTCAATAGTTTTACTGAAAATTTATAAAGAGCAGGATTTTCATCCTGCTCTTAATATCATTACTAGTGTGTAATTGCCATTTCTGTTTCTTTATCAAAGATATGTATCTTGCTTGGTTCAAGAGCAAGTCTAACTACATCACCTGTTCTAGCTGTTGTGCTAGGTTTAACTCTGGCTGTGAAGTTTGCTCCTGCATAATCAAAGTACAAGTATACTTCTGCACCTAATAATTCGTATACACGAACTGTAGATTCGATAGTTGTATTTGGATTAGCTGCAATAGTTGCTTCGTCATCATATACATCTTCTGGACGGATACCCATAACAACTGTTTGTCCGTCGTATCCACCATTGATAATTTTTTGAGCTTTTTCTCCTTCAAGAATGATTTCAGATTCTCCTAATTCAAGAGCTACCTTATCTCCATCTACTCTACAAACTGCATCTAAGAAGTTCATCTGTGGAGAACCAATAAATCCAGCTACGAATAAGTTGTTTGGTGTTTCGTATAATGCTTGTGGAGTATCTACTTGTTGTACAATACCTGCATTCATAACTACGATTCTTGTACCAAGTGTCATAGCTTCTACCTGGTCATGGGTAACGTAGATGATTGTTGTACCCAATCTTTGATGTAATTTAGAAAGCTCGATACGCATCTGTCCTCTTAATTTAGCATCCAAGTTTGACAAAGGTTCGTCCATAAGGAATACTTGTGGATTACGAACGATAGCACGACCCATAGCAACACGTTGTCTTTGACCACCTGATAATGCTTTTGGTTTACGGTCTAACAATGGTTCAAGGTCAAGAATCTTAGCTGCTTCATGCACCATTTTCTTAATCTCAGCTTTTGGTACTTTTCTTAATTTCAAACCGAAAGCCATGTTATCATATACTGTCATGTGTGGATACAAAGCGTAGTTCTGGAATACCATTGCGATATCTCTGTCTTTTGGTTCTACGTCATTGATAATACGTCCGTCGATTGATAATTCACCATCACTGATTTCCTCAAGTCCGGCAATCATACGAAGTGTAGTTGTCTTACCACATCCAGATGGTCCTACGAAGATGATAAATTCTTTGTCTTCTACTTCAAGATTGAAATCTTTAACGGCATGAAATCCGTTGTCATATACTTTGTTAATGTTTCTAAATGATAATGTTCCCATTCTAATTATTCCTCCTAAAATTGGATGTTTGTTTTCCTTCTAAATAAGTATACAGAAAATGTTTATTTTCGTCTACACGCATTTTGAACAATTATAATATTTTTTTATGTGCAAATTGACTAACTTCTACAAAAGTTGCTGATACACATCGCGTTTGCTGATTCCTCTGTCCTTTGCAACTAGTTTCATGGCCTCTTTTTTATCGATTCCCTGATTGATATAGTATTCTGTATGCTCTCCAATGCTCATTTCTTCCCACTTGGATATCTCTTCTTTTCGAATTTCTTCTCGACTCTTCCCTTCCATTACCAGTACACATTCCCCCTTAGGCTCGTTAACTTGGTAATAAGAGATTGCCTCTTCCAGTGTAGTGACAAACGCTGTCTCATGTTTTTTTGTCAGCTCGCGGCACACCGTAATTCTTCGATTGCCAAGGCAATCGAACAGTTCTTGCAATGTTTTTAATAATCGATGTGGCGCCTCGTACATAATAATGGTTCTCGTCTCATCTTCCAGTTCCTTTAGAACAGCCTGTTTTTCCTTTTTGTCAGAAGGAAGAAATGCCTCAAATGCAAATCTTCTCGTAGAGAGACCGGAAAGTGTCAGTGCCGTAATACACGCAGCTGCTCCGGGAAGTGATGTCACTTCTATGCCTGCTTCATAGCACATCTTAACAAGCTCTTCTCCCGGATCTGAGATTCCGGGAGTCCCTGCGTCTGTTATGAGCGCAATATTTGCACCGCTTTGCAGTTTCTCGATCAGTTTTTTTCCTTTTTCAATCTTATTATGTTCATGGTAACTGGTCATCGGGGTCTTGATTTCAAAATGATTAAGCAGTTTAATACTGTTTCTTGTATCTTCTGCTGCAATCAAATCAACCTCCTGCAATGTACGAATCACACGATAAGTCATATCTTCCAGATTACCAATCGGTGTTGCACATAGGTATAATTTGCCCGCCATACGCATCCCTCTTCTTTCTACTTTAATCCATATTCGCTGAGCAGTTCCTCGCTGTACACTCCTTGCTCCCTATAAACAATAAGTGGTCTTTCTACGGTCATGCGCGAATTGCCTCCGCGTTTACCCTCTATCAAAACCATATTCGGCTCCTTGTCTACAAATGGGTGTACCATCCTCATGCGCTTCGGCTCAATACCAACCTGCACCATCTTCGACAGAATCTCTGCCAGACGAAATGGTCTGTGTACCATATAAAATCTGCCACCCGGACGAAGTATCTTTGCACTTTCTCGTAAAATATCATCCAATGTACATAGCACTTCATGCCTTGCTATCGCCTTTGTGTCCGACGCATTTGCAATCCCATGCTGCCCTATCATGTACGGAGGATTCGTTGTAATAACGTCAAAAGAGGCAGAGCCAAATATGCTCGATGCCTCTTTGATATCTCCATTTACAATCTCTACCCTTTTTTCCAGATGGTTGTGTACGACACTTCTTCGTGCCATATCTGCACTTTCGTCCTGAATCTCAAGCCCAACAAATCGTTCTCCTTCTGTCTTTGCAGTCAGAAGAATCGGTATAATTCCTGTTCCTGTGCCAAGGTCCAATGCATTTTCACCCTTTTTCACCCGTGCAAAATTAGATAGCAGCACTGCATCCATCCCAAAACAGAACTTTCCGGGATGCTGAATAATCTCATATCCATTCACTTGCAAATCATCCAGACGCTCTTCTTCCTTCAGATTTATTGTCATCTAATTCTCCTCCAACTTCGCAAGCTGTTTCATCTCTTCTTTTGAAAGTTTTATATCTTTTTTTCTTCTAGGTTTAAATCTCAGTTCCGTTGCCTTGTATTCACGAATCTCTTTCTCATCATCATCAAGGTTCACAACTACCTTCACTAATTGACGCAATACGCTGACACTCTGTACCTCTCCTTTGAGACCTTCTATCGTTGTAACGGTATCCCCGATTGCAGGAAGATGACTGTTCAACTCTTCGTAAGTTTCTTCCTCGTTTGTAAGACAGCACATAAGTCTACCACAAACCCCTGAAATCTTAGTTGGATTCAGAGAAAGATTCTGTTCCTTTGCCATCTTAATCGACACCGGTGCAAAATCTGACAGATACGTGTGACAGCAAAGCGGGCGTCCACAAATGCCGATTCCACCACGAATCTTTGTCTCGTCGCGAACTCCAATCTGACGAAGCTCAATTCTTGTACGGAACACAGCCGCCAAATCCTTTACGAGTTCACGGAAGTCAATTCTTCCATCTGCCGTAAAGTAAAACAACACCTTGTTGCCATCAAATGTATACTCTGCATTGATTAATTTCATGTCCAATTCGTGCTTGCGAATCTTTTCCAGACATATATCATAAGCTTCTTTTTCTTTTTCGCGATTCTTCTCTTCGTTGCGCTTATCTTCTTCTGTCGCAACACGAATTACTGATTTGAGAGGTTGCGTAATCTCTTCGTCCTTCACGTCCTTCGGACCCATCACAACACTACCAAACTCCACTCCTCGTGCAGTTTCCACAATTACCTTATCACCTTGTTTTACATGAAGCTTTCCCGGCGAAAAAAAGTAAACCTTTCCTGCCTGACGGAATCTTACTCCAATTACTTTTGTCATATTTTAATTCTCCTTTATTGTAAGCAATAAAAGTTCCATCACCAAATCAAAATTCACATTGGCTTTCAGGCGCATTTTCGCCTTCTCAATGCTCTGCAGGATGGTTTCAATACCCTCATAAGAACTCTTTGTTGCTTTCTCCTTAATTGACTTTAACTGGTCACTGAACACCAGACCTTCTATATCCTTCGTTGCCTTATACAGCAAGATGTCTCGATACCAGATAGTGATAATGTCCAGATAATCTGTTACTTCCAGTTTGTATTTATTAATCTGTTTAATTGCACTTACAATCTCTGAGAGCTCCATCTCCTCCAAATATTTGAGCAATTGAAGTGCCTCATCCTTAATCTCATTAAAATGCTCTGATTTTGCAAGCATAATGGCGCGTCCGATATTTCCTTGTGCAAATGCCGCACAAACATCCGCCTGATAATCCGGTATCTGAAGTTCTTCCATGAGATATTTTTTAACCAGTTTATCCTTAATATTGCGAAGCTTGAGCATTACGCAACGAGAACGAATGGTTGATAACAAACTATCCGCATTCTCAGTTAACAAAAATATTACAGCATACTCCGGCGGTTCCTCCAACGTTTTTAGAAGCGCATTCTGAGCCTGCGCCGTCATAAGGTCTGCCTCCGGAATAATGTAAATTTTATAAGGACTGCTGTATGGCTTAATCATAATATCGCCATTCAGCTGCTCTCTAATATCATCCACACTGATAGAAGCCGGTTTCTCATGCTTAATTGTTATAATATCCGGTTGATTGCCACCTTTTGTCTGCATACAGGAACGACATTCCATACAAGGCTCTGACTGACCGGATTCACACTGTAGTGTCATGGCAAACAATCGTGCCAGCATCTTCTTTCCCGAGCCACGCTGTCCATTCAGAATATAAGCATGTGACAATTTATTCTGACTTACGGCATTCTGAATATATTGAATAATGTCTTTATGCCCGACTACATCCTTAAATCCACTCATGTCATCACCTTCCCTTCGCATATTGTCAAGTGCTTCTTAAGTATAGCACATTTTTTCTCGAATACCTAGTGTAATTTTATTATCTGATGTTTTCATTTTCAAAGGTCGTAGATTCGATACCTTTGCCCTGCGTGCTTTCCTCTTTTCTTCTCTTATATTCTCTCAGTCTGCGGTAAAATGTAGAACGACTTATATCTAAATTATCCAATGCCTGTGCTTCTAAAATGATTCCTTTTTCAAATTTGTCCGCAACGCTCTCGAAAAGCATTACATCTACATCAATTCGTTTTCTGCCCTTATATTTATTTTCACTTTTTGCCTGCTCAATTCCTTCTTGTCTACGAGCGGCATCATAAACCCTACTATACTCCATCATACGTTCCAAAATATAAAGCGGGTTCGGAGATAACTCTGCAGAAAATGTTATATTATCTTCTTTTACCGAAATAGTTGCACCACTTTGCAACAAGCGGAACAACTCTTCCGACAAGAGTTTCCTATTGGGTGCAACATCACACAATCGATTTAGCATGATTTTGTCACCCGGTTGCACCGAGTTGAGCGTCTCTGTGTCTATTGTCTTGAAAACACGTTCTTCATTTCTCTTTCTTTCAACGATAAAATTATCATCTCCACACTGCCTATCCGTTCGGAGAAGCCATTCAAATCTATCGTAATAATCTAACCCCACCTCGTCCAACAATTCCTTTACATTTTCCCTTGTTCTACTAGGTGTCCTCTTGGAAATAAAAGACGGAGTCATATTCACACGATAATAATGCTCTTTTCTTACGTCCATATTAATTCCCGGTATTCCATCAAACACACCCTTTGGCAGGTACTCAATAAGTTTCCAATATGGCGAAAAAACATATTGAAAATTCTGATCATCGTATCTTTCAAAAGAAACTTCCGCAACATTATATCTATTTTTATTTTTATCTATCGCCTTAATAATCCCTACACTTCGAAAATATGGCGTTCCTTCTATAGGCGTTATATATTCCGATGCCAACATGATTTCTATCCCCCTTTATTTTAATTTATGATATGCTTCCAACAATATTTTCTCATACCTTTCTCGATACATCGTTTGATAGAATCTCTTTCGCACATCTGAAATGCTTTCTATTTCTTCTATCATAGAAAATATTTTATCCATATTCATCTTGTTCACAACTCGCATTAATGCCCTATTACATTCTTCAAACTGAAGACTGTTAATAACCTCATAATATGAACTCTTCTTTCCATTTAACTTAATCTGTGAGGTTGGAAATTGATACACTCTCTTATTGCGTTCGTTCTCTGAATTCAATACATTTAATAACTGTTCGTCTGTATTAAGTCTTGGATACATACTGGAACCATTATCATACACGGGTGCAAGAGTATATTGATTATCTTTCTTAAGAAATCCCCAGTTCCCGCCATGTCTGTCAAAATTACCATTCAAAGCATCTATGATAAACATATCCCAGAATCGTTCTACTGTCTCCGTAACATTTGTTAACTTTGAGTTATCTAATAACATTTGTTGTATTGCCTCATAAGAGTACTGATAAAACTCCTTGTCCTGCTCTAGTGTGCTTTCTCCTACATCGTTAAAATGAATCAGTTGTTCATTCTCTTTGCAAAAATTCTTTAATAGCACCACATTCTCACCGTTATAAGTTCCCAAAAATGTTTCTTGAACTGACAATCCTAATATCGAAAACACATGACTTCCAATATATTCTGACACATGATTATACACCAATCCAATTTCTGAATTCTTTTGATATTTCATGATATATCGAAATCCATCTACGATAACTTCTTCCTTTCGTTCTGCACCCGAAAAGAATACCTTCTTGTTAATTGGGTATTTTGAAAGATCTGTCATGTGCGATCCCTCCTTTGTAAGTCAATTATAGACAGGTTGCATTTTTGTGTCAATAGGGTTTGCTTTGTTTTGATACTGCTTGGTAAAAAAAACATCATTGCCCATGATTTTCTCAGACAATGATGTTTTGAATTTCTGAAACTATTTCATTAATACACTTATCCATATCGATATTAAAATATTTATGAGTTATCCCCGCTTCGTTCAACTTATCCACGGAGAAATCTGCTGCGTCTGCAAGAAACCGCCTGCAAAGTTCCTCGTACTTTGGTTGTTTCTGTTGTCTCTCTCTTAAAAGAGCTCGTTCCAACCGCAAGCCATCTTCCACTTCTATATAGATAGGCACCAGTTTTTCATCATCAAAATATTTTTTAAGTTGTACGTAGGATTCTAAAGTCCCAATTGCAATCAAGTGGTCCTCTCTATCAAACTGACCATCGTCTGCTGTGAAGTACTTCCAGATTCCATGAACAGTATTGTACTCACGAAGCTCTATAACCTTCCCTGCTTCTTGTAACTGCTGCAATCGGTTATCATCCACAAAGAAATATTCCACGCCATCCCGCTCACCCTCACGTATTGGGCGGGTCGTGTAGATTACAATTGTCCTAAGCTCAGGAAGCTGTTCCTTTACTTTTTTGTAGATTGTGTCTTTCCCTGATGCACTTTTCCCCATTAGATAAAATATTTTTCCCATCGTCTTTTTCTCATGACTTTCTTTCATACTTTCTTTATTTTAACAGAAGTTAAAATGTCTGTAAATTTGTTTTCTTGATTTTCTTATACAGAAAAAGAACATCATTGCTTATTGAAAACAATGATGTTCCCTAATTCTTGTAATTTGTTATGAATTGCGTAGCTTAAAGTTACTTGTTCTCCCCTCTTTTTCTAAACTGTCCGCAGGTACAAATGCTATCATTCTTAGTCTGACCTGTCATTATACACTTTCTGTTTTGCCAATAAGCACAATTGCTACATCTTTCGTCTCCGTTCATTTCTCTATTTCCCCTTTCTATCTTTTTAATGTCCGCACAAGTTCTCTTACTGTCGAATCATTGTCAAATTTTTGTAAAATAGAGATTGCAAGTTCTGCATATTCTCTGTTTCCTGTTCTGTTATATTTATCAATGGCCTCTTTTACCTTTTCTCGCAATTCACGAGGCATGCTTCTTAATGCGTATTCTATATCCATTTTGTTTTCTCCTTTTGCCTTTCTTTGCTTGTCTTGGATTATGTAACCATCCGTCTGCGACACAATTCATAACCAATTTAATCCTGTTGTTGCTTTGCAATATATTCTGGATCAATATACTCCGGATGATTGATAGGCACTGCTTTCAAAAACTCATCAACTTCTGAAAAAGTCATCGTTTTTCCAAGCAGAGACTCTCTAACATATTGTTTGCCTGCTGAATTCCAAATTCCCAAACTAAACAACTCTTGCAAATCCTCTTCTGTAACCTTTGGTTTTTCAAAACAATTCATAATTGTGTCGGCTGTTATATCATGACAGTTTGATAACGCACAAAAATAATCTGTGTTAGAGAATCTTCTGCTCTCATCAAAACGACAATGTTTACATTCCCGGCAATATCCCTCTTGACCGGTTGCCCACGATACAACACTGTTTTTTGCCTTGTCTGCATAATACCCTCCATTTTTAATAACGTATACAACAACACCCACAATAATAATAAGTAACAACAAACCCATATTTTTTTCTTCTCCTTTTTCTTTTATACTGTGTACTTGAATTTCCTTAACAATGCCTTGGCATCATCATTGTCAACCCCAAACTTTGCAATTAACTGCTTTTGAAGCTGCCGCAACGCTTCCTTATCTTCTGAATCATTCGCCGCCTCTATTGCTGATTTATACAACTCCCAATCTTTCAAACAAATCTTCTGCATTCATCGTCCCCTCTCTTTTCTTTAAATTTCTTTTATACAATAATTATACATAAATTATTTGGTTTGTAAATATACTTTTTATAGTTGTAGCGCATTATTCTCCAACTAAATATTTATTACAATTAACTAAAAGTTCGTAAGGAGTATGTATGAAGGAATTAGATTTTGAATATATAGGAAAAAGAATTCGCGATATTCGCATAGCCAAAGGCTTAACTCAGGAATACGTTGCAAATGTGGCCAATGTAAATATTTCGCATATAAGCAATATTGAAAATAATCGTGTAAAAATATCTCTTACCACATTGGTAAATGTATGTAATGCTCTCAATGTAACGATTGATTATATATTAAACGAAGAATACTTAGACACCTCTACGCCTTTGGAACAAAGTATTATGGATGCTTTACACAAATGTGATAACGAAACAAAAGAACGTATATTAAAGATTGTAACTATTCTTCAAAAATAATTTTTGCAATAAAGAACATCATTGCTCTAATCTTGAACAATGATGTTTTCTTTTTTAGTATTTATCATTTGAACTTTCGTTCTTCACAATCTTCACCACACGGCTTGTTCCAAGTCTTTCTGCTCCAAGACTAATAAAGTCCTCCGCATCCTGAATGGAAGCAATTCCGCCCGCCGCCTTAATCTTAAGTGTCGGTGCAATATTCGCTGCAAATAATGCAACATCCTCTCTTGTCGCTCCGCCTGTGGAAAACCCGGTTGACGTCTTGATATAATCTGCACCTGACTCTGAGACAATCTCACACAGCTTTATCTTTTCATCATCGGTGAGCAAACATGTCTCGATAATCACCTTCAGGAGTTTCCCTTGGCAGGCAACTTTTACTGCCTTGATTTCTTCCAAAAGTTCATCCCATTTCTGTTCTTTCACCCAGCCGATATTGATTACCATGTCAATTTCATCGGCACCGCTTTTTACGGCATCCTCTGTCTCGAAGCATTTTACAGCCGTGGTATTATAGCCATTCGGAAATCCGATAACCGTACAGATTGCCAGTTTGTCACCCACATACTCTTTTGCCTCCCTAACAAAGGACGGCGGAATGCAAACAGAGGCTGTCTCATATTTCATCCCGTCATCACATATTCCTTTAATTTGTTTCCAAGTAGATGTCTGTGCTAATAATGTATGATCAACCATTTTCAAAATCTTTTTTATTTCCATTTCAGTTTCTCCCAAGTTTTGAACTTTTTCATAGTATAACATAAAAATACCGCAAGCACAAATGTACCTGCGGCATATTTTATATCTTATTTGTCTTTAATCTCTGAATGCCATTCTTGCAATGACTTCACATCACCACAACCAGGTTTACCCATAGAAATCATACCGCTTGCTGTAGCCTTCGCTGCCGCAATCGTTGTGATATATGGGATTTTCTTCTTGATAGCACCTTTTCTTAAGTAACTATCATCTGATGCACTATCTGCACCAATCGGTGTATTGATAATCAAATCAATCTTTCCGTTTGTGATAAGGTCTAAGATGTTTGGTCTTCCTTCGTTCAACTTGTGAACAAATTCTGCAGGAACACCTGCCTCTGTGAGAAGCTTGTGTGTGCCTTTTGTTGCAAGAATCTTGAAGCCTGTCGCTACGAAATCTTTTGCAACCTCAACCACTTCGTCTTTATCTTTATCACATACAGAGATGAGAACAGTTCCTCCAAGTGGAAGCTCTGTCTTAGTTGCTTCCTGAGACTTGAAGAATGCTTCTCCATAGTATCTTGACAATCCGAGAACTTCACCTGTTGAACGCATTTCAGGTCCGAGTACAGGGTCAACTTCCTGGAACATGTTGAATGGGAATACCGCCTCTTTTACACCATAGTAAGGAATCTCTTTCTCCTTAAGGTCAGCAACCGGTGATTTTCTTCCTGTTAATTCTGAAGTTACGATATCAATTGCGAGCGGAACCATACGGATGCCACATACCTTAGATACCAATGGAACTGTACGTGATGCACGTGGGTTAGCCTCAAGCACGTATACTTTGTCATTTTCGATAGCATACTGCATGTTCATGAGACCTCTAACACCCATTTCCTCTGCAATCTTTCTTGTATATTCCTTGATTGTCTTCACATTGTCTTCAGAAATGTGTCTTGAAGGAATGATACATGCTGAGTCACCTGAGTGAACTCCGGCAAGCTCGATATGTTCCATTACTGCAGGAACAAATGCATGTGTTCCGTCACAGATAGCATCTGCCTCACACTCTAATGCGTGATTCAAGAATCTATCGATAAGGATTGGTCTGTCAGGTGTTACACCAACAGCTGCATTCATATATTTTGTTAAGTTTTCTGGATCGTATACCACTTCCATACCACGTCCGCCGAGTACGTAAGAAGGACGAACCATAACCGGATAACCAATCTTATCAGCGATTGCAAGTGCCTCGTCTACATTAACAGCCATTCCTGACTCTGGCATTGGGATCTCAAGCTTATCCATCATTGCACGGAACAAGTCACGGTCTTCTGCAAGGTCGATAACTGCAGGTGCTGTACCAAGAATCTTCACACCATTCTTTTCAAGGTCTGCTGCCAGGTTAAGCGGTGTCTGTCCACCGAACTGAGCGATAACTCCAACTGGGTTTTCTTTCTTGTAAATGCTGAGTACGTCTTCCAATGTAAGTGGTTCAAAGTACAACTTGTCAGAAGTATCGTAGTCTGTTGAAACAGTCTCCGGATTACAGTTAACCATGATTGTCTCGAATCCAAGTTGTTTTAATGCAAGTGCTGCATGTACGCAGCAGTAGTCGAACTCAATACCCTGTCCGATTCTGTTCGGACCACCACCGAGAATCATAACCTTTGGCTTATCCTCGCTGATTGGGTTCTTATCCTCTGCATTATATGTTGAATAGTAGTAAGCTTTATCCTGTGTACCGCTAACGTGTACTGGCTCCCAAGCCTCCTCTAATCCAAGCTCAATTCTCTTTTCTCTGATGTCTGCCTCTGCAATCTCTAAGATTTGGCTGAGGTATTTGTCTGAGAAACCATTTTTCTTAGCAGAAATAAGTGCTTCGTCTGAAGGCATAGCACCTTTGTTTACAAGAAGTGCTTCCTCTTCTTCTACCAACTCTTTCATCTGCTCGATGAACCATGCTTTTACCTTTGTAATCTCGTGAAGTTCTTCTACGGTTGCACCTTTACGAAGCGCTTCGTACATTAAGAAATGTCGCTCACTTGATGGTGTAATAAGTGCCTTGAGAAGTTCTTCTTTTGTTCTTGTATCAAAGTCTTTTGCATGTCCGAGTCCGTAGCGTCCTGTCTCAAGGCTTCGGATGGCTTTCTGGAATGCTTCCTTGTATGTCTTACCGATACTCATAACTTCACCAACGGCTCTCATCTGAGTACCAAGCTTATCTTCTACACCTTTGAATTTTTCAAATGCCCAACGTGCAAACTTGATAACAACATAATCTGCATCCGGAACATATTTATCCAAAGTACCATATTTTCCACATGGGATATCTGCCAAAGTTAATCCTGATGCCAGCATTGCTGATACTAAAGCAATCGGGAAACCTGTTGCTTTCGAGGCAAGTGCTGAAGAACGTGATGTTCTTGGATTGATTTCAATGATGATATCTCTATCTGTCTTAGGATCGTGTGCCCACTGTACGTTACATCCACCGATTACCTGTACAGAGTCAACAATCTTATATGATTTTTCCTGCAAACGTTTCTGAACCTCTTCAGAAATAGTAAGCATCGGCGCAGAACAGAAGGAATCCCCTGTGTGAACACCAAGTGGGTCAATGTTTTCGATGAAGCATACAGTAATCATGTTACCCTCTTCATCACGAACAACCTCTAACTCCAATTCTTCCCATCCTAAGATAGACTCTTCAACCAATACTTGTCCAACCAAGCTGGCCTGAAGACCACGAGCACAAACAGTCTTTAATTCTTCTACGTTATATACAAGACCGCCACCTGCACCACCCATGGTGTATGCTGGACGAAGTACAACCGGATATCCCAATTTGTCAGCAATTGCAAGGGCTTCATCAACAGAGTATGCAACCTCACTTCTTGCCATCTCAATTCCAAGACTGTCCATTGTATTCTTGAATTCGATTCTGTCTTCACCTCGTTCGATAGCGTCTACCTGAACACCGATAACCTTTACATTATATTTTTCAAGAACTCCTGCCTCGGCTAATTCTGAACACAGGTTAAGACCTGACTGTCCTCCAAGGTTTGGAAGTAATGCATCCGGTCTTTCTTTCGCAATAATCTGCTCCAAGCGAGCCACGTTAAGTGGTTCAATATAAGTAACATCGGCAATCTCAGGGTCTGTCATGATTGTGGCAGGGTTAGAGTTTACCAATACGATTTCATAACCTAAATTACGAAGGGCTTTACATGCTTGAGTTCCTGAGTAGTCAAACTCGCAAGCCTGTCCGATGATAATAGGACCTGAACCAATAATCAGTACTTTTTTGATGTCTTTTCTTTGTGACATGTCTAAAATCCTCCTATTTTAAATCTACTTATCCTAATAATTATACATGAAAAGAGTATAGCTATCAACTCTTTTTCTAACATTTTAACATGGATTAGCATGGCGCATTTTCCATTTGTTTATACCTATTGTTCCATAAAAAACCGAGTGCGAAAATACTGATTTCGAACCCGGTTTTCATATACTATTTCGATTCTTTTGGCATCTTTACAAAGAATACACTAAGAAGAAGTGCAATAATGTAAAGAACAATTGTTACATAGAGCACCATCTGATAACCAACCGGATTCACCATATTTCCACCAATCTCAACTTCTTGTCCAAAGTTCTGAACAATCCAGTTCGCCAATTGATTTCCTGAAAGTCCGGCAAATGCCCATGCGGAAAGTGTAATTCCGTGAAGAGCACTGATGCTACCCATTCCATATTGATCAGAGAGCAATGTCGGCACATTAGAGAAACCTCCGCCGTAACCTGCATTTACTACCATAATAAGTGCTAATACAAGAATTGTAAGTCCCATGTTGCCGGCACCGTTTGTAATACCATTTGTCACAATAACGAGTGCTGTAAGTACAATAGAACCAATGAAAATGATCTTGTACATTGTGTTTCTGTCCTTCATCTTATCAGCCATAGCAGATAATCCTAGACGCCCCACTGCATTAAATACTGCTGAAAGAGTAGAAATCACTCCTACAAATGCCGCAAGTCCAAGACATTTCACAATCATCTTCTCCTGTGAAATAAGAGCAAGACCACAAGTAATATTGATATAGAACATTAACCAAATACCTACATAATTCATAATCGGTCTTGTCTTAATAACATCTAAGATGCTCTGTCCTTTTTCCTTTGTCTGTGGCTCATGCCAGTGATCCGGTTTCTTCAATAATAAATGTCCCACGAACATCATTACAAAATAAACTGCCGCTAAGATAAGGAACATTTTATAAATGCCGCCTTCTCCAAGACCTGCAAGCATCCCCTGCATAATCGGGCTTGCAATTGCCTTTGCTGCACCAAATCCTGCAACTGCAAGACCGGTTGCAAGACCTTTTCTGTCTGCAAACCAAAGCATCAATGTCTTAACCGGAGAAAGATAACCTGTTCCGAGACCAATTCCCATGATAAGACCGTAACATACATAAATACCAATAAGAGCCACAACACTTCCCTTATGCAATCCACCGTAGTAGATAAATGCACCTGTTCCTGCCATACCAGCCGCGAAACAGATTGCTGCGATAAGTGATGACTTGTGAATATCCTTTTCCACTACATTTCCAAGGAATGCTGCTGACATACCAAGGAAGAAAATAGCAAAGCTGAATGCCCACTCTGTTGCACCCTTAGAAAATCCAATATAATCTGCAATTTCCTGACTGAAAATTGACCAACAGTATACTGTACCGATACTGCAATGTAAAAGCAACGCCGGAATTGCTGCGCGAATCCATTTGTTCGTGCGCCATCCGCTCTTCTTTTGTTCTGAATTACTCATAATTCTCATTTCCTTTCTTTCTCAAAACCTCACCTATTCTATCACAAAAGAATTCCAATTACAACCAATTCTTTTGTGCAAAAAAGAATACATTACCGTTTCATGAAATACCTTTTTATATACAATAACAGCACTGTTCCTAACAAAGGAAATACGGCCGCAATCAACATCCCGACCTTCATTCCTATCTGCTCCGGAGACATGCTCATTGCAGCGCCAAATTGCCCGGCCCAACCGCTAACCGAAACCTTATCTACTACAATTCCCATTAGCTGTGGCGCCACAGATGCTCCAAAATCCCCTCCTGTTGCCATGAGCGCATAAGCTGCAACACCAAGCTTCGGCATTTTCTCTTCCATTAAAATCAAAGTCCCCGGCCACAGCATAGATGTAAAACAACCGGTTAATACACAGGCTATAAATGAGATTATCACATTTCCACAAATTCCTGCCGTAAGATAGCACACAGTTGCTCCAATCATGCTCCCAAGTAGGAAGTTTGTAATATCGCGACCTCGTTTTGCATACCACGTTCTTGTGAGTCCCAGAAGAATTGCAAACAACGCCATTCCAAAAATATCCCCTACTGTCTTAGGAATAAGAAGCGCATTTTCCATAAATCCGGAAATCCAGTTTGACATCGTATTCTCTGCACAGCTTCCAAGAAAAATGCATGCCACACAAAGGGCTAAACCAAAGTTTCTGCTCTTTACACCTTTCTCACTCTGTTCATGAGAAAAATTCATTTCCGGCACGGGTGACGTCGCAAAAAGATACGATACGACCAACGGAAAAACGGCTAAGAAGACTGTCAAATACATCCATTTCTCACGACCAAATATGTTTAGAAAAACTGTACTTATAATCACAACTCCCAAAAGACCCCACGCATACACGGAATGTAGCATACTCATGTCTTTATCCGGATGCTTCGATGGTATCGCTGCAACAATTGGACTTAACAGCACTTCACCGAGCCCCGCTGCTACGGAGAAAACAATCGTTCCAACCACTAATCCAAGGTACGCGTATTGTGGGAAAAAGGAAGGAATCAGTGCGTAGATAATTAATCCTATTGACGTGAAAAGTGGCATCAGCGTCAAAGTCCTGTGGATATTGAAATGTTTCGAGAACATGGTAAAAATCAAATCGATGGTCAATTGTGTAAAAAAATTAATCAAAACCAATGTCCCAAGTAGCGTATAAGAGATTCCATACAAATCTCGAAATGTCACAAATAAAATCGGTGGCAGACTAAATACGCATGCCATTGATGGATATGTCAGATAGCAGGCTGTTTTTGTTCTTGTATAATTTATCGCTTGTATCATGTGTTTCCCTCGCAAAATTTTTATTAATCAATATTCTTAGTTTATCATTGTCTTTCACTTTTTTCAAAACCTTTTTGCCTGCAAATCTATTGACTTTCACAAAATGCTCTCCTAATATGGAATTATAAAATATTTTGAAAATATATAAATACAAAAGATACGGAGGGGCAATATGAAAAGTATATCACAGGCTGCGTTTGCAATTATCAAGAAAATGCAGCAGAATGAATTGACTGAGAGTGCCATTTATGAACAGATTGCGAAATTTGCCAAAGGAGATGAAAACAAAGATGTTCTTCATCGTCTGGCGCAAGAGGAAAAAGCTCACTATGAAATATGGAAGAAATACACCGGTATCGAAATGAAACCTCAAAAAGGCAAAGTCTTTCGCTATAAATTATTGGCTAGATTTTTTGGTTTTACCTTTGCTGTCAAGTTGATGGAGAACGGCGAAGAAGCTGCTCAGGAAGAATACGCCCTTGTTGCCGAAGAAGTAGAAGAAAGTGCATTTATCAGACAGCAGGAAAAAGAGCACGAAGAAGCTCTTTTGGAAATGCTTGACGAGGAAAGCTTGCAATATGTGGGTAGTATGGTTCTGGGACTTAACGATGCGCTCGTGGAACTTACCGGTTCTTTGGCCGGTTTCACATTTGCCCTTCAGAACACAAGACTCATTGCTCTGTCCGGGTTGATTATTGGTATCTCGGCTACATTTTCCATGGCATCCAGTGAATTCTTGGCTGCCCGAAGCGAAGGTCGAGATGATGCCTTGAGGTCTTGCAGTTATACCGGAACCGCATACCTAATAACCGTAATCCTACTGATTGCACCGTATTTGTTGTTTGGTTCTGCAAGTTACATTCCTGCATTAATCTGTATGCTACTGATTGTGATTCTGATTATCGCAGGATTTACATACTATACGTCCGTTGCACAAGACCAGCCATTTAAATCAAGATTCTGGGAAATGGCACTTATCAGCGTAGGCGTGGCGGTTGTATCCTTTGTAGTAGGTATTCTCGCGAAACGCTTTTTGGGCGTAGATTTATAAGAAAAAAGACTTGGAAATTTTCCAAGTCTTTTTTTGATGAAGCATCGGGGATTCGAACCCCGGACAACTTGATTAAAAGTCAAGTGCTCTACCGACTGAGCTAATGCTCCATATTTAATTGCTTGTCCTAAAATGCAGAACAAATGCCCAGAGCCGGAATCGAACCAGCGACACAAGGATTTTCAGTCCTTTGCTCTACCAACTGAGCTATCTGGGCAAAAAGAATTGCGGGGGCAGGATTTGAACCTACGACCTTCGGGTTATGAGCTCGACGAGCTACCAGACTGCTCCTCCCCGCGATAACTATATAATATTATACGCACATTTTAAGGAAACATGCAACCTTTTTGGAAGATTTTTCTTCCTAATGGATGGAGGTGGATTCGAACCACCGAAAGCGTTGCTAACAGATTTACAGTCTGCCCCCTTTGGC
>JAZUCE010000084.1:0-6010 GCA_045638905.1 Faecalimonas sp. | reverse complement strand
GTATCATTCCATGAAATCTTTATTTGCACAGGTGTAAAAGGTTCCATCAATTGTTCTTCTGTTCTATAAGTGAATATATATCCATCAGTTGTTTCTTCCAGAAAAAGCGGAAGAGAAGAGTTGCTAATGTGATTTCTTACGTATGAAAAACCTAATAATTGGCATAGCAGCATTTTTTTATGGTATGCATCGATAACTTCATGTTTTGTCCCAAGAATCTCATATAATTTCTGGTAATTACTCATTGCAAAGCAAAGCTCATGCAAACTGGTTTTATTGTCTTTATTTAGCAACTTTTTAATAAGCGCTGTGGGTTTTTTGTTATTTTTCTTCAGTTCCTCAATACAATCTGTACATATCTTTAGGCTGAACAAATTGACGGATGTGATTTGTTGTTCATACAAATATGAATAAATACGATACGGTTCAAAGCAAACAATTTTGCGGAACTTGCTTTGCGAAATATAAGGAAGCATATCGTCTATTATCACTGAATTACTCGTCGAAAAATAATACAATTTTTCTGCCATATAGATAAAAACAACAGATTGTTTCTCTAGCGTTCCTATCTCTAAAGGCAAAATGGGTGTCATGAGTAGGTTATCAAGGAATCTTTGAAATTGTGATTTTGAAGCCTGTTCAAGATCAACAACTATACAATTATGAAGTTCCGCTTTAGATAAGGACCATTCGATAATTTTACGCGCTTTTTTTGGAGATGTTTTCGGGGGTACTTCTATCGGTTTTTCGTCTTTTGTATCAATAATAAATTCTTCCCTTTCTTCCATGACCGATACAATTTGCTGTTCTTCGCTAACCGAGGAAGTTTCCGCTATTGGCTCCTGAAGCTCTTGTTTCTTGTCAGTCTGTTCTTGCGGACTATTTCTGACGCTTGGTTTTTCGGTGATGTTACCGCCTAAAAAACCATCAATATAAACTGGAGCACTCGTTAGTTCCTCCTTTTCCTCTACATATTCTTTGTAATCTAACCTATAACACTCTGCCAGAATATTCTGAATAATCTTAGCATCCAAGAATTGATATTTACTATTCTGTAAGTTTTCGAGATAGCGCTGGGCTACTTTTATGTCTGAAGTAGATAGTTTATTCTTATTATTCGTTTTGATCGCAGTTATGATTTGTTCCGGTAGAGTTCTCATATCATTCTGCGATTTTGGTATCTTTTCCATGTATTCAAATGCTAATCTATTCAATGGAACTACGGCCACTTTGGATTTTTCAGACACTGAAATCATTGCACGGAAATGTCTTGCCGTAACACCTGATTGAATAAGGGTTTGTAAATTATTCCAAGATGAAAGTGCATAACCTAATAGCACAGATTCTTGTTCTTCTAATTGGTTTTTATATAGAGGGGAATAGCCACATAACTGACATAATGAATTACAATTATGTTTTGTAATAATACTGAAGCACAACTCTACATGTTCTATATTCAGCTCCTCAACACGATAAGAGGGTGGCACCAGTCTGTTTGCCTGTAAAAATGATAACAATTCTTTACTATCTGGGAACTCACCCGGATATTTCAAATTATATGCTTGTCGTGACAAACTAAATAATCTTTGGACATCCATAACACCATTTTCATCTTCTAAAAATTTCCTACAAGCAGGAATATATAATTGTTTTTTCATAAAAAACTCTCCTTCAAACTCTTTCTGACCTTAAACTAGCAAAGAAAAAGAGTAATCTCAACGGGGCAATTGCCAATTTGTTTTCCTATTTTTGAACTATCTGTAGCAATTTGTTATATAGGTATCAAATAGGAAGTGCTAGGGTGCTTTTTGAATTTGAAAGATTGATTTATATAGAATATAATGTCATTGCACGAACTTTTTAAAGGAAGCCATAGGTGGACTTAATTTTTAAAAATTCCTAGCGATAGGTATTGTGGGAGATTAGTCTGTCTATGGCTCTTATTATGTGTGGAAAGGGGGAATTTATATGAGACATCTCACACAGAAACTTCATAATGATAATCTGCGTGAGAACGCAGACCGGTGTTGCAGACACACCGTTATCAAAAGTGCAGTAAATCGATGGAGAATCCTAATGGTAAGCACTAGTTGCGGCTCCACGTTATTACGGAGCTATGTTTCTTGTAAATTCCTTATATGAAAATTTATAATGAGTTTCTTCCTATTATAAATGGGTAGTCATACAAGGAGAAATACGTTCTTGCGAATAATTGTTTTTATCGTCTATGATTATATTATAAGGAGGTAGAATTTTATGCGTAGGAAAAAATTACTAATTATCATTGCATCAATCATACTTTTTGTACTTGTTTTATGTGTTGGAATATGGTTATTCGGTTCACAATCTAAAACAAAGGATACCGGGAGAGACACCATAGTTAAAGAAGAAACAGTTGATGACTTTTTGGATGAACAACACTCAGATAATGAAAACATCAACAATGATTCTACAACATCAGTTCTGGAATCTGATGCATCATCAGATAACACAACAAATACAAAAACACCGGATGAAGGAACCAACAAGACAGAAGAAAAGACTACAAATCATACTCATAAATGGGTAGCCAAGCAGACTGTTGTGAAACATCCGGAGAAAGGGCATTATGAGAAAAAGTGTGTAAAAGAAGCCTGGGTGGAAGAAGTTCCAAAGTATGAAGAAATTGCAGTAGAAGTATGTGGCAACTGCGGGGCAGAATTTACGACTGATCCGTCAGAGCATATCAAAGAACATATGTTAAACGGAACAGGGACAAAAGGATGCCGTACAGAATATCGCCAAATTCAAGTTGGCGTAGAACAAGTTTCACATGCAGCGGAATACACTGAAAAATGGGTGGTTGATGAGAAAGCAAAAGAAGAAACAGTAACAACATACAGTTGTGCTTGTGGTGCTACAAAATAGGATAAAAATACAGTCCGAGAAACAGAGGGATAATCCCTCTGTTTTTTTGTGGGATTGTATGAGAGGAGGAAAGAACGAAAATGAAGTTACGAAAAAGAATACTTTCACTGTTATTTGTCTTTGTCATGCTTATTTCGACAGTTCAGGTAAACGCATCAGAAATAACAGATACTACAGCTGAAAATCTTGTAGCAGGAAGTATTGATGCACAGACAAGTAATACGTCTGAAATGTTAACAGAGCCAGAGTTGAAACAAAACGACTCTGAACCTGCAGAAAAAACTCAGTCAGGGCAGACTTCAGAAACTCCTACTGATGAAAAGAAAGGAGAAACTTCTACACCAAATTCCTATCTTCTAACTGTCACAATTGAAGGAATTGGAGAAGTTATAATCACTACTGACTCAGAGAAGATTGTCGCTGGTGAAAAAGAAAACACATATATCGTACAAGAAGGAGTGGAAGTTCCAACACTTTTGGAGCCGGACGAATCCTACTATATTGTATATGCAGAATTAAACGGCGAATGGGTTGACATCAACGATGTAAACGCCTTTTATACCATGCCATCTGAAGATGCTGAGCTACTAGTCATTTATGACAAAATTGAGATTGGAAGAAATATGTTGCCAATACCTTTTGCGGATCAGGTCACATACAATCAAACAATCACGAATTCTTATGGTAACAAAACTAGTAAGTTCCAAGTTAATGGTATATGGGCTTGGTGCTGTGACGCACACAACACAACCCCGGCCAGAGGAGACCGTATTGCAAGCATTGTTGAGTCAACTAACGTAAATCTCTTGAAAGTTTTGTGGTATGGATGTCTTGGACCTGGAGCAATATTAGAAAACAATAACGATGGCTGGATGCAGACAGGTCAAGCCGCATCAATGGCACTCGGAAATGGACGCGTGCATAGTCGTTATGAAGCTTGGTACAATTCGGTAATCACTAAACCAGCCCCACCTTCAGGGTTCAAAGCATATATTGCAACACCTGCCAATGGCAAGCAACAACTTACATACTTTGTGTATACGCCGGTAGTCAACGGCTATCTAACTGCTACCAAGACTTCGGCACAGCCGGCAGTTACAAACGGCAACAGTTGTTATACATTGAATGGTGCCGAGTACGGAGTGTACAGCAACTCAGCATGTACTTCAAAAGTTGGGACATTAACATTCAATGCATCAGGGAAAGCAAATACTTTAACATTGCAAGCAGGAACCTATTATTTAAAAGAAACAAAAGCTCCGGCAGGATACTCCCTTAGTTCGGCAGTTACCTCGGCGACTGTAACAGCCGGGAACACAACTACTGCAAGCGTCACCAACAGACCTCAATTAGACCCGATTGGTGTGCTGGTAAGTAAGGTGGACGCAGATACCAATCAGAACGTGGCTGAAGGTGCTGGAACATTGCAAGGCGCACAGTTCACAGTAAAATACTATGCTGGCACTTATAGTTCGGATCCTGCTGCACAAGGGGTTGCACCGACACGTAAGTGGGTATTTGAAACAGATGCAGACGGATTCTGTTATTTCAGTAGTGCTTATCTTGTATCAGGAGACGCATTCTATACAAATTCAAGCGGAATCCCATCATTGCCATTAGGAACCGTGACAATTCAAGAGACAAAGGCTCCAGAAGGGTACTTGTTAAATCCTGAAGTATATGTAAGACAAATTTTAGCTAATGGAAATGCTGAAAATGTTGATACTTATAATTATCCAATCATTAAGGAAAACTCATTAAAATTGGATTTAGTAAAAAAACAAGAAGGTACAGAAATTGTAATTCCGGGTGTTGTTTTTGAACATACAACTCCAAATGGAGTAGTATCAACATACACAACAGACAATGCAGGAACAATCACAATCAAAGGATTAGAGCACGGAACACATACCTTGCGAGAGGTAAGTGCCATAGATGGTTACATCGTAAATAGTAATGTTATTACATTTGAAGTGTCTTCAAATAATAGCATTAAACTATTATCGACAGCGGACAAGTCTAAAGGTAATATCGACTTTACTGTTACGGCTGCAGGGAACATTTCCATAGTAGTTGAAAATAAATTAGCACCATATAACCTAGTGGTGCATAAGCAAAACAACAAAGGAACTGTCTTAGAAGGCGCTGAGTTTACCGTATATAGTGAAAAAGAATGTATCAATGCCGTATCAATAGGCGTTACGGATGCAAACGGTAATCTTACCTTCGACGGTTTAGTAGTAGGTACAAAATATTATTTGAAAGAAACAAAAGCTCCTACGGGATATCGAATCCCTGTTGATGAAAACGGCGCTCCTTATGTGACAGAAATCTACACGTCCAGCAATCCAACAATTAACGAATTTTTCTTTTATATAAATGGAGATAAATTCAATTCGGAAGCTACGGGAGACTATACACTTGCAGGAACAACTCAGAACAGGGAAGTTAATGTAACAGTAATTAATGAAATTACATATCGTCTGCCAGAAACCGGCTCTACCATGACATTGGTGCTTATGGGCTTGGGTTTGGCATTAGTATTATATGGAATATTCCAAAAAAGAGAAAGTAGGTCGAGCAATTAGAAATGAAACACCTAACAATATTCGTGCTATTCGCAATATGTACATGGTTTGGTTTAAGTATACTTGCACGAAAACAGCGGGTTTTGTTAGATATTGCAACAAGAGCAGTAGCGACATTTGATGTGTGCGGAATAGTAACGATACTTTATGTGAGTTATAAAGTATATACGCTTCTATACGGTCTTCTGCTAGTTGCATTGATGTTTTTAATTGCATTATCGACACCATATGAAGAAATATAGGAGGAAACTTATGAAAAATAAATTAGTGAAATCAATCTTATTAATGTCGCTGTCAGTGATGATGGTAGTATCAAACGTTGGCGGCGTTTTGAAAGTTGACGCCGCAATGGCAAGTGCGACAAACGGAATCGTGAATTTCAATCGCGGAAATGCACAGATTACAATCCAAGGAAATGGTGGGCAAAGCCTAACCGGAAAAGAATTCCATATTTACAGATTGTTCGGTGCTGAAAATTCAGTAGGTAATGAGTCTATCAATTATACCTTTAATCC
>JAZUCE010000083.1:0-1936 GCA_045638905.1 Faecalimonas sp. | reverse complement strand
TCGCGTTCAAGAGGATTGGGCAATAAACGGTTCATGTGATGGAGCTATCACAATCTTCCTGGATTTCGATATGGCACAGCACTTTTTCTTTGAATCGATTTATCATGAGCAAAGAAAAGGTTGCATCAAGGAGTGGAAAAGTAACCCCCGATACCAGGAGCAGGTTGACCAAGACAGTTTTGAATGCTGGATCGAGGATGATTACTGTGAAAACCACTATAAGATTACGGTTGAACACTTTGAAACCGAAATGGGAGATCCAGAGTTTGAACGTATAGGCTGTAATTATATCAGGCAAAAGCTTCGTAGTGATTTTGCAACGCAGATCGAAGACTGGGAAGAAATCAGTGATTTGACTGAAGTGCAGATCTACAACCTTGTTAATGGTATGCTCGTATCGAGCCGGATAGCGGAGCATCTGAAATCCAGTAGTTCCCTCGAAGAGGCTTACTGGGAAGCTCTTTCTGAAGTCGCCTTTGACTTGGTTAGAAAATTTCGAAAAGGCCAAGGGTTACAACCCATTCCGAAAACTGTTGATGATTAGCTTTTATGACATCTAGGGAACAAGGGATGCCACTGCGGTGGTGTCCCTTTTCTTTTTGGTGGAAATATGGCGCTTCCTGTGATATAATCGCTTCAATAATTCCAATTTTGCGGAGAATAGATAATGCAAAAAGTAATAATCATTGGTTGCCCAGGTAGTGGAAAAACAACTTTTGCGGAAAGACTAAGTCGAATAACAGGATTGCCCCTATATTACTTGGATGCAATTTGGCATAAGCCAGACAAAACGCATATTTCCAGAGAAGATTTTGACAAATATATTTCTGAGATATTTAATACATCAAAATGGATAATCGACGGAAATTATAACAGAACAATCGAAATGCGACTCCAGCAATGCGATACAGTGTTCTTATTCAATCTACCAACCGAGGTTTGTATCCAAGGCGCAACCGATAGGCTTGGTAAAGGTCGTTATGACTTGCCTTGGATAGAAAAAGAGTTGACTCCATCATTTAAGCAATCAATAGAAGAATTTCCGCATAACAGTTTACCGATAATATATGAACTTATCGAAAAATACAGTAAGGGTAAGCAAGTGATAATTTTCAAATCGAGAAAAGAAGCTGATGACTACTTGAAATCCTTCCGCTATGCCAATACGAATTTGTAGGTAAACAGATGACGAAGCATATTGCAAATATACTCACGGGCAGTCGTATTCTCGGCAGTATTTTACTGCTGTTCTTTCCTGCGTTTTCCTTAGGCTTTTACATCACATATATCCTGTGCGGTTTTAGTGATATGATAGATGGAACGATCGCCAGAAAAACAAACGGTATCAGCAAGTTTGGAAGCCAGCTGGATACAATCGCCGACTTCGTTTTTGTGTTGGTTTCTTTGTTTAAGTTGTTGCCAGCAATCCACATTCCTGGGTGGTTGTGGATATGGGGCGGTGTGATTGCGGTTATCAAAATCGGCAATATCATATGGGGATATGTTTCTAAAAAACAGTTTATCTCTATGCACACAATTATGAACAAACTAACGGGACTACTGCTTTTTCTGTTGCCATTGACAATGTCCTTTATGGAATTGAAATGCACAGCCATAGTTGTATGCTCTATTGCGACATTTTCCGCAATTCAAGAAGGGTTTTATGTCATAATGGATAGCGAGTGCAGATAGGCTAATTCGTTGAAAAAGTAAATTTCCAAACATTTGCATTGACGAATGCCTGCTGCAAAGATTCTTTGCGTGACATATTTCTCCGGTTACGCTATACTCCGGGTAGGAGGCGATGAATATGAGAGATATTGGAAAGAACATAAAATCTCTACGTGAGGAGAAAAAACTCTCTCAGGATCAATTGGCAGAGAAACTGTTTGTCACCAGACAAACCGTATCCAATTATGAAACTGGCCGTTCACGT
>JAZUCE010000082.1:0-1061 GCA_045638905.1 Faecalimonas sp. | reverse complement strand
TGCAGAAAAGGTATTCGTAACAAGACAAGCTGTTTCTCGCTGGGAAAACGGTGAAACGATACCGAACATAGATACTCTCAAGTTACTTTCAAAATTGTTTGACGTGTCGATCAATACGCTTCTGGGTTCTCCGAGAGAACTCATTTGTGGGTGTTGCGGTATGCCTCTTGAGGACTGTAATATCAGTAAAGAAACCGCTGGCAATTTCAATGAGGAATACTGCAAATGGTGCTATTCGGGCGGTGAGTACACCCTTGATATTTGGAAGCGGTATGCTGAAATCGGTGGTAAAGAAAAACTCGAAGAATTCAAAGGGCAGCTGATAAACGAATTTAACACACTTTTGCATATCGAAGGATTGCCCAAGGTAGAGAATCTGAATGTGCTGTCTGGCGAATTTATCAACATGGAATACACGCTCCCTAATGGAGAAAAGGTGAAATTCCTCGACGATAAGCAGACCTATCTCGGCAGTCAGCTCGAGGGAGAAACCAAGTGCTACGGAATTATTGCCAATATGGACTTCCTTCTCGTATGCTCATATGAGGAAAACGGAGAAAACCCCGAACTTGTGATATATAAGAAAAGATAAGAAAATGCCGATGAGGAATCGAAAAAGAAACCTCATCGGCTTAATTTATTTGCGTTTAATTTTACTTCTCGTCAAGTCGTAACTGATACCAAGAAGCCAGGAAATTGTGTCATTATCGCACTCGGAAAGCGCAACGGTTAACCAATGCGTTTTATTCATGTAACAGGCAAAGTCAATGGAAATCACAAAATATGTTGTAAATATTTATTAACCGCCTAAAATCTCATTTTTGAATCAAGCCAGGATAGGTAATCATGTAACCGGCATACTCTTCGGTATAGTCGTGGTAACTAATGTTCTTACTCATATCTGGAATATATGAATCGTTTGCTATGCTATCTAATAAGATTCCTAGATTATACTCATTGCGAGAAAGAATATATTTAAATAGGAATTCATCGAAAACAGCAATTTTGTCGTCAAGAAAACTGCTTCCAGAATAATTTTGTGAAACTATACATGATTCGAT
>JAZUCE010000081.1:0-1949 GCA_045638905.1 Faecalimonas sp. | reverse complement strand
GCGCCAAATGGCAGCAACTATATCTTCTCTCCCTTTTGCGCCCACTTTTCTTCGGATGGACGATTTGCGGGTGTAAATGGTATCATTGCCTTGCTGAGTGACGGCAGCTATTCCATTCGTTGAGAATCCGGCACAAATCAGACAACAGATTTGCACTTCCTTGTCCGTCAATACCGCACCGAAGCATTCCATCAATCGGGAGTGGAAATTGTCATACAGATGGTCAATCAACAAATAAAGCTCGTCCCAATCCAATAGTGCGTTGGTAGGTATTTCATCATTACAGATTTTGTGGACACGGTGCAGCAATGCCTTGTTTTCATCAGTCGGCGATGTGGCGACCAAACGGAACAAACCGAGCTGCTGAAGCAGCAGTTTCTTGAAATAAGCATCTTCTTCGGGTTCCGTTGTCCGGCTGGCTGTCGTCTTGTTGGTTTCTTCCAACATTTGGGTAAGTGCACCGATACGTACTTCCGCTTCCGCCAGGCGTTTGATTCTGTTACGATAAAGCAGCCATCCACTTGCGGCAAGAACCACAGCAAGGATGATACCTATAACGATGTATAGGGACAAGAGTACTTTCTCCTGTTGCAGTTTCTGATTCTCGTATTGTAATTGATACTTCCATTCCGTCTCTCGGATGAATGCACGTTGCTGCATCATTCTGTCGATGGTGATAGAATCATTGAATCTGCCAAGTCCACGTATGCCAATAGGTTTAGAATCCGTCCAATGTATCAGTTCTTGCAAGAAAAGCAATAGGGCAACGCGCGTCGCATCTCCTTTCTTTTCATTTAATAATCGCTCCTCGTTCTCCCAAGCAATTTGTAAATAATGCTTCGCTGAATCTATTTGATGAAGATTCAGGTGGTTGTGAATTAAAGTGATATAACTATTGGAAAGGTCTTTTTGCTGAGGAGACAAATTAAATACGGATTGGATCACATCATTAGACTTCCTATATTTTTTTACGGAAGGATTTCCTAATGCATCCGCATAGTTCTTCAAATAATGGACTGCCATCAACGTATCTTGTGAAGCCATTGCCATATGAATACTTTTTTCATAAAATAATTCAAAATCAGGAGAACCAATTAAGCTTAAATTCAGCCCTATTTTATAAATAGTATAACTCCGTTCAGATTTAGACAATTTGTCACTAAATTCCAACAACTCATATAAGGCTTGTATTGCTTCTTGATACATACCCAACATATAAAACACATTCGACTTTGCACGATAAAATTCTACATTCCAAATTGTGTCTTTAATTGGGCTAGAACAATTCAACCCTTCATCCAATGCCCTGACGGCGGATTCCGCCTCTTTATTCCACGTATAATAAAAAGCTTCCAACAAATAACTTTCCAACAGTTTGTCACGATCTCCTTTCTCACGGAAATATTGGAAAGCACGTAGAAACATCGTATCCTTAGGCATAGGGATATTATCCTTATGATACTTCTGCGCCATTTCCCAAAGGTCGTTCATCCGTTTACTCTCCGAACTTACCTTCTGGCAGCTTATAAAAAGTCCAATTCCTAATGTTAGGAAGATGAATAACAGGATTTTCTTCATAATGAGTCTTTTTATATAAAGGTGCAAAAATAGTTTATTTCTATTAAAACTCTTTTTTTTTCTCAAAAAATTGTCGGAATAGAGTTTATTCTTTTACTTTGCACTTATGAATCGTACAATATGTTTTATTCCCGTCCGCAAGGGAAGTAAAGGAATCCCCAACAAGAATATCCGCAAATTGGGTGGAAAACCCTTGGTTTGTTGGGTGTTGGATACCCTATTGGCATCAAGCATTGCAGATGTGATATGGGTAGCAACAGATAGTGACCAAATGGAATCGTTGATAACCCGTCGTTATAATCATAAGGTCAAAGTCTTTCGGCGTAGCGAAGAAAGTGCTACCGATACTTCGCCTACCATAGAAGTTGTCA
>JAZUCE010000080.1:0-7578 GCA_045638905.1 Faecalimonas sp. | reverse complement strand
CTTTTCTAATTCCTTCGCCATATCAAGCAAAAGCTGCTCGTTTTTTTGATTGCTATTTTCCATATTGATTTTCTCCCCACTTAATAATTCATTTACACTGATGCCAAGAATATCACAAAGCGCAAGCATAATGGACGTATCGGGCATTGCCACGCCGCGTTCCCATTTGGATATTGCTTTATCGGTGATACCCAGTTTTTCTGCCAACTGCACTTGTGTTAAGTTCGCCTTTTTTCTGCACGCAGCAATAAATCTTCCGATTTTAATTTGGTTCATAGGCTGCCTCCTTTCGCATACAGTGTAACGGCTATTTCGCATTAAATACACCCACCATTGGTTTAGTGAGGAGAAGTAAACCGATGGTAGAGTGAAACTGACCGTCAAATTCAAGTTTATCGAACTGTTTGCCTAATTAAATGATACACCAATGGCATATCAAAATCAAGCCGAGTTGTTCCTTACTCCCGCTGCGCAAAAGCCGTTTTTTGTTAGATAGGTCACTCTGCCGCCGGAAAGGCTTCCCATCAAAGGGAAGCCTTTGTTGCAATCTTTGGGCGGCTGTGGTACAATGTTCCTGCGAAAGAGAGGATGTTAGTTATGAATAAGGTGCTATTTGTATGCCATGGCAGGATTCCTCCGAATTTCGAAAAGTGCTTGTGCCTCTAAGGAAATCCCGATTCTAAAATTACATTTACCAACGGTTTACCAATGAAAATTGAGAGCTAAACTTGCAATAACAAACAAACACCTGTCCACGGCAGATTCTGCCATAGGACAGGTGTTATTTGTTTAGTGTCTCTCATCTACAAAAAGTCGACATTGAAAGCATTCATCTTCATTTACTCAATTCCTTTATTAAATCACCGGAACAATACTGTGAATACTTTATAATGAGATTATTATATGTGTTTGGCTCTACATCCTTTAAGAATGATAGGTATCCCAAAATTTGATATGGATCTCCCTTTCCGTGTACCAATTTGTCATATACCATTTTCTTAATAGCATTTCGTCTTTCGGTACCTACAGAAACATACGAATCATTGGTAATAACTAGTCCGGTAACCTTTCTGCGATATCTAGGAGAGCAGAATTTTGTTTTGCTATAATTCATTATAAAACCATGTTCCACCAACTTGCCTTGTAAGAACGTCCAAACATCTTTGGGAATATATTTCTTTGAGGAAATATATATGTCATCTGCATACCTAGAATACAAATATCCATTGGCTTTGCAATATTCCAGCATTTCCTCATCAAAGGAATACATCACAACATTAGATATTATAGGCGAGCTTACCGCACCAATGCAAAGCGAATCTTTCTTGAAACATATTTTTTGAATATTTTCGATAGATTCTTCCACGTCTAGTCCTAATTCCTCAAAAATGTGCTTGTTGCTTCTTAGAATAGGATTCAGCTTAGATGATTTGATAGTGGGGAAAAAATTACAAATATCAGCGTGGAGAAAAAATCTTGATCTGCAGTGCAACTGGGCATGACGCTTTATCGAGTCGCCTTTCTTATATGCATATGCTGCAACTGAAATAGGTAGCTTACCAATAATGTTATTGGAAACCCAATATTGCAGCGTCTTTAGTTCTGCGCTAGGCTGAGAAATGTATCTTAGGCCACCATTTCTTTTCGGAACAGTATATTCCTTATAGTAGTACGATGAGCGTTCTGCAATCCGCGATATATATGGAAGATCTAACTTAAGCTCTGTCGCAATTTTCTCTATCACATTCACAACACAGGACCTCTATACCGAAATTTTCTACATAACAGTTTATTTCTTTCTTGATTTTCTGCCTTTTTAGAATATGTAAACATTAATGATTGAGCCTTGGCCTGATTGCTAGTAATAATGTTATCCTTGAGGGTTATCAGCTCAACTGTTTGTAAAAGTTTAAAAATATAGTCTGTTTTTATCTCGTTATGAAACTCTTTCCCATCCTTCTTTACAAAGCTAAATGACGAGAAACCTTTAACTAATTTATATATTTCAATAAGATCTTTCTTTGAGATGGGCTGTAGGATTTTTATTAGCTCTAATAGTTCCAGAATAAAGGAATTAATTAATACTTTTTCCTCATCATGATTTGGAGCACGCTTATTTTGTGAATGATTTTTAGATTGGAAGTCTTGAATTTTGCTATCTATTGCAGAGCGAAGGTCAAAGCTAGAAAGCAACCCTGTTCCATTTAGTGGTGCATAAATCACTTTTGCTCCGTCTTTTAATGCCTTGGCAGTAGGTCCAATATTAATAAAAGACTTATCACCTTTATATTTTTCGTCCATTACAATGATTAACTTATCACTAAAAAGCTTTTCAGCATATGCAAATGCACCCAATTCGCAAAAAGATCCAGGACTTTCCACAAATAGAATAATCGAATCACTTACTTCCGCTAGAAATTCCTCAAAAGTTAGGAGATCAATATTGGAGTCGAAGTTGTCTTCCCAAAGCTTTTCGGAGAGGACAATAAAAACGTCACTAGATTTACGACTAACGTACCTCTGAATGATACCTCTGTTAGTAAAGTCATATTCGCCGTCTATATATGCCTTTCCACATAAAAAAATGAATTTGGGGTAGGTGATAAATCGACTCACCGTATTATCCAAATGAGATCGCATGCTTTCGATCATTTTTGGAGAATAGATATGTGAGTTCATAATTTACCACCTACCCAGTATTCTTGTAGAGAACACTTACATCAAAGCAGTTGATACGCTGCGCTTGTAATGAGGATTACAAGCGTAGCGTAGCAACTGCTTGTAAGAGCCCCAAAAGAACTGACCCTGCTTAACACAAGGCACTATATCGCATTTTTGCGGTATATTTTTACTAAGTATTCTCTTTTTTATTTATAGCACACTTTCCGACAACCTTCAACACTATAATTTGCACAGAAGGAATATCAAATCATCAACTTCTGCGAGATAAATAAAGCGCAAATTGCTATTAATTATCAAGTCTAAAGTAAAACGCTGTGGTCTTTGTCATTGTTTGCACTTTGAAATCAGGATCCTGCAAAGCACTTGTTATTAACGATTTTTTATAGGGAACATGGAGAGTAGCAACTTTGTTCATGTTATCCCTAAAAACAGGCAACTTATCCCACAAATCCTTAATTTGCTTTCGGATACCATCCGAAGTAGCGATATCTGTTTTTTCATTATAATCCGGATATATAACAATAACGGGTAAACCCTTTACATTGATTCCGTAATCCAGCTCTTCGCGTAGAGCTCTGCTGTTTTTAGTGTTACTACTCAAAAATAAAACAATGTTCTTTGAAACGTTAAGTCGTTCGTGTAATCTTCTTTTTAACGTTTCCCATTCGCTTCCGTCGCGGACGTTGTAGGTTTTTGCATGCGCATCAACAAAGGGGAAGGCATTATCGGCGCCTTTCCAAGCTCTTAACTGATTATAGTAGCGAAAATCCGGACTAGCATATGCGCCCAAATTAGAGGTACTAAACGGTTCAGCTACATAAAATGCTGCATAATTTGCTGTTCTGTTTGACATATTCTACCTCCTACTAATCGTATTAAACATGTCACGGTATTCGTAAAGCGGAATATCCTTTGCGTCACCATATATGAAAATTTCCATATTGGATTTTAGCACAACCCCACTGCTGTTCAGTGTGCAAATCATACATCTCAGCAGGTCCTCTCTATTCTTGGGGCCGTCATCAAACCGCGATATTCCTGTCCCTAGCACCGGCAAAGCAATATCGTTGTATGCATATACACGACCAATTTCCTTCCACATTCTCATCAGCATAAGTTCAAATTTCGCCATGTCTGTATGAGCTTCATATTGTTCGTTGAGTTCGGTCATTGCGAGCATCAAATATGTATGGTTGTCAACACTACTGTCATAACGGATTATTGTCCCAAGAGGGAAATCATACAACCCGTCACTATTTTTCTTTAAACCCAGTCGTTTTGCTTCTGCCTTTATAGCTGCTTGAATTTCGTCGTTTTTGCCGTGTTCTAGGAACAATTGTCCGTGTAAGGATTTTTTCGAGATTACTATATCATCAACTCTGGTGTCAAAATGAGTATCACACCCGATAACTCGCCAACCAGAGGCCTTAAATATATCTCCACAATTTATAGAAACCGGAGTTTGATGAATTGTTAGATTAACTGCCGATTTAAACATTTTACCAATAGCAAAATAGATACCCACGGCTAATAAAGAATAGACGGCAATAACAATTACAATTCGCACCCAAATACTTAATTTTTCTATGTCTCCCAGAGATATCCCCAGAATAGATAAAACCGTAGAAATTGCACCTACTATTGTAGCGCTAATAATCATACTGTTACGAACCTGTTTCGTCAGACTATAATACCACTTAATGATCTTAGCCATATCATTTCTCTCTTTCTAAATTTCTGTTAATAGGGAATTCTAAAATAATTCAAGTAAGCCTTGAACCGGTCCTGGGCGGTGAGGCAGGTGTCCATAAGGAAGCCTTTTTCGCGATCCCATTCTTTGAGTCCGCGGTAGTAGAACAGTTTCAGATTGTCCTCGATAATAAAGGGGACAATATTGTTCTTGAGGCATTCCTTAAAGAGGATCAGGCGGCCCACACGGCCATTTCCGTCCTGGAAGGGATGGATGCGTTCAAATGCCACATGGAATGCCACGATGTCCTCAAAGGTCTTAGAGGACAATGCATTATAGTCTGCCAGCAGCTTGCGTATCTCACCGGCAACATCTTCGGGGAGTGTGGTGTCATTGCCGCCCACCTCATTGGGCAGTTTCTTGTAATCGCCCACAGAGAACCAATCCTTGCGGCTGTCGCTGGTGCCGGTCTTCAGCACAAAATGCAGCTCTTTGATAAACTTCTCTGTTAGGGCAGAGCCAGCCTGGTCGATCACCATATCGATGCAGCAAAAGTGATTGGAGGTTTCGATCACATCGTCTACATTTACCGACTCGTTTTCAAAGCCGATGGTATTGGTCTCAAAAATATACCGGGTCTGATCGTGGGTAAGGCGGCTACCCTCAATATGGTTAGAGTTATAGGTCAGGTCGATCTGAATCTTATGATAGATACCGCCGGTCATCTTAGCCGCCTTCTGCTCCCGCAGGATCTGCAGCAAAGAAGGGGTGTCTTTCTTTTTGTTGACGCGATCCGGCTTCTGTGCGTTTTCCGGAATGTACCAAGTTTTGCCGATAAGCTTAGCATCGGCAATTCTACCGTGGGCACAGTAATTTCTCACACTTCGTTCAGAAAGTCCCCATTTTTCAGCCATTTTCGCAACAGATACGTATTCCATAGTTACCTCCCGGCAAGTTTTCTTGCCATTATTATACCACATTACCGGCAAAATATCAACAAGAGTTTTAGTCAAACAGCGTTTTTGTTGCCGATACATAGAGCACCTTATTTCAATATATAAAAAGCTCCTTTCGTGACACTTTTGTGTACGAAAGGAGCTGAATTGATAGTTTACATGTTACATAGCTAGGGTGTCGTCCTTGATTGTTTCTGCAAGGTTCATATTGCAGATCTTTCTGCCGCCCAGGTAGTAGGCCAGTGCGACAAAACCAATCACTGCAACAAAAAGCAAGATTGCAGGAACCAGAGGTAAGCGCTTAGCAATGAAGTCAGCAGCGGTAATTCCACCGGCATCCAGCATTAGTGCCATCAAGGGGATATTTACCACGATTGTCAGCAAGATAGGCCGGAGTGCAACGATCGCTGCTTCCCAAGCAAGGATCTTTGCTGCGCCTTTAGGGGTAAGACCCACGGCAAAGTATCGTGCAAACTCACGCTTGCGCTGATGAATCTGACCCAAGGTAGATGCAAAGATATTGGCAAGGCCAATGCAGGTAAGAATACCGGCGAACAGATAAATAATCATCCGTAAACCCTGCTGAATCTGCATCTCATCTGCAAGTTCTTGCACACGTCCTTCAAAGGCATAGTCGGGGTATGCCGCCAGCAAAACCTGCAGTCTTTCCTCAACTACATCATTTTTGCTTTCATCTGTCATCTTAACGGTGTAGACAGTTTCTTCAGCGGTCAGGTTGAAACCGAGAGTAGCATAGTAGCTTTCGGACATAACAAGGGTCAGCGCATACTGAGTCATTTCTTCTCTCAGAATAGGCATCGCATCGGCAAACGCGGCAACAGGGATGTCTGCACCATTGACGTTCAATGTGATTTCCTTGCTGCTATTCAGGAACGGTACATACTGCCGATCAGTTCTCTCGGAGTTGACACTGTCCCAAATGATATTGACCACAACTACATTGGCATCACTGCCATCACCACGGTATGCCGTAAAGCTGGCATCGTCCATAATGATGATCGGGACTTTTGTGTTATAGGCACCTGCCTCATTGGCAGTAAAGCTGCTATTGAGATTGCTCAGCCCCAACTTCTGTACATCGTCGCTCAGGTAATCAGCCGAGATTTGGGTGCTGGTGTTTACGATTCGATGAACAATACAACCAGTTACATCTTCAGTATTTCTGATATCGCCCAGCAATTCCTCGCTGTAAGTGTCACCCTCAACGGTCACAAGAAAATCCCAGTTGTTCTTGTAGCGGTCAAAGTAGGTTCTTTGTGTACTAAGACCGGACACACCAAGCATATTCAAAATCGAGATACAGGCGAAAACAGCCAGCAGAATGGACATTGTACCAATTCTCATAGCCTTGCGTCTTGCGAACAAGGACTTCCGGGCCAGCTCGCCATAAACACCGAAAATGGCAGAAGAAATACGATAGCGGCGCACTCTCTTAATGACAGGCTCGTTGCCATAATGGATAGCTTCCAACGGAGTCATACGGCTGAGTTTTCTTGCGGGAATCCACGCAGATACTGCAGCGGTCAGCATAGAAAAACCGAAGGAGCCAACAAATACCATGGGGTGATAGGTAAAGGTCAAGGTATAGTCACGCAGGTTGGCAGTTGCGCTGATGATGAATGCCATAATCGCCCAGCTGAGGCCGATGCCAATAAGATTACCAACAATGCTGGCAGGCAAAGACAGCACCACCACTTCGTTGACCAAGGTAGATTTGATCTGCCGGGGTGTTGCACCAACACTTTGCAGGATACCCAACTGATGAATACGGGTTGTCATAGTCGCCGCAAAAGCGTGATGAATCATCATAATCAGCGCAATGCTGGCAATAGTGAATACTGCGATATAGGCGATGACTACCGGGGTAAACTCAACTTGAGAGGATCCTGCTTGATTAACCTGATCTGCCCACAGATTGTAAAACAAACCGCTAACCATGCTGAGCATCATAGACGCCAGGAAGGAGATGACCAAAACAAACCGATTTCCGGTTTTGTTGTGCCGAAGGAAACTCCGGCTATAAGCGTTCCACATAAGAAGACCCCCTTAATGAGTTTTCTCGTCGGAAACGATCTGGCCGTCTGCGATTCGGATAATCCGGTCTGCCTGCAAGGCAATGTTCTCATCGTGGGTAATCACGATCAGTGTCTGTCCATATTTCTTGTTGGAGTATTTCAGCAGCTCCATAATCTCCTGGCTACTCTTGCTGTCCAGGTTGCCGGTAGGCTC
>JAZUCE010000079.1:0-1965 GCA_045638905.1 Faecalimonas sp. | reverse complement strand
TTTTGGGGACGTATAGTTAAGGGTGACTCTATTGAATGTGTTATGGATTGTCCCGAGGATGCTTTTGAAGCAGCTCTCATACTAAAGACCTTGGTCAAATCATTTGAGCCAACTGATGTTAATGATTTGAAAAGATTTAATAGATATGGGCTTCGAATAGCCATTGGTATTGGTGATATGAAGACAATTGATCGTAACTTGGATATGATGGATGGTGATGCCATCTATCGTTCGGGGCGTACTTTGAGTAAACTAAAAGGAAGAGCCAAGTATTCATTTGCAATCTCAATGGAAAATGAAGAATACGAACAATCATTACAGGTGATACTGACTTTAGTCAACCAATTATTGAATAACGCAACGGCACGAAAATGTGAGACCCTTTGTGAAAGAATACTGGCCTCTGATACCAATAAGACTGCTGAAAAAATGGGTATTTCAGTTTCTGGTGTCAATCAAACATTGAAGGATATTGGTTGGAATGCAATAGAACAAGCAATTATTTATTACCGAAAAATAGCAAAACAACTATGATACAGTTTTTAATCTTCAATCTTATCATTGCCCATATTTTGGGGGATTTTTACTTGCAGACAAAGAAATCTTGCGAAAACAAATTCCTTTATTCTGCTAAAGGTAAAAGTTTATGGCTACATTCTTTGATTATGGGAGTTTTATCGTGGATAGCCATATGGGATTTTCGTGGATGGTGGCTTGCCCTAGGTATAATGGTGGCACATTACCTGACAGACTGGTTGAAGTCATACTTGCAATTAAAAATGGGTATTCTTACCACAAATGCCCAAAAGGAAGTCATTCCAGGAGAATGCAAGCGAAATGATTTGTGGATATTTCTTGCTGACCAAATTGTGCATATTGCTATAATCGTTGTGGGTGCATACATTTGGCTTTCAGCGTACAGCCATTGGAATAACGATTGGCGGTTACCTGAATGTTTGCAGGAATTTATCATAAATCATCCTCTAAGGTTAAAGACTATGGTAGGTTTATTGTTGGCATTAAAACCTGCAAACATATTGATCTTGCTTATTCTTGAAACGTGCAAAGTCAATATAAACCCAACAAAGAATGATGAACACGGAAATTTCCATTCAGGAGAATTGATAGGCTGGCTGGAGCGTGGACTTATACTTCTATTTGTTATCCTATCACAATATGAAGCTATTGGTTTCCTTGTTGCAGCAAAGTCCATCCTTCGTTTCAATGAGGCTTCTAAAGGTGATGAAAAATCAGAATATGTACTGACTGGAACTTTGCTTTCGTTGGCCATTGCTCTGTGCTTAGGTATCCTTGTCCTAAAAATGCAATTATAAAATCGGTATTCAGACAAATTGGAAGATTGAACCACTTTGGAGGTAAACAGCGAGTTTGTCAGGAATGAGCCTATAAAAAGAGCGTTCAAAATACCGAAACTCAGAATCATAACAGAACCCGTCAGCATCCCGTAAGAACTGCTGGCGGGTCGCTTTTTATTGTTATAATCCCTTGCTTGTACTATATTTAGCTTAATAAGCATACTAAAACACACACTAAAGCGTAATAATTCGCTTGTAGAATGCCTGTTATTACGACTTTTTTGTAATTTTGCAGTTGGATTGAAACAACTCTATCCAAGACATATGAGAAAAAGAAGAAGCGTTATGCTTATCTTGTACTTGAAAACGTAGGAAATTTTCAATTAGATGCAAGGATAGCATAGTGGTGCTCACGCATATAGCGTGGGCTGCTATTGTTACATCTGCATCTATGGTTTCCTACGACCTTCAAGTAAAGAGTGTGGCATACAGTTCACGCTTTTTCATTGAATAAAGTCGTATAAATTTATAGTATTTAGATATGATAAATAGATTATATTTAATCTGCTGCTTTTTGATTATGGCGGTAGGCGTTAAGGCTCAAACAATTAGCGGAATGCTAATAGACGAACAACACAGACCTTTACCA
>JAZUCE010000078.1:0-1937 GCA_045638905.1 Faecalimonas sp. | reverse complement strand
AGCATTATGTGGCAAAATCATTAAAAATTCTAAATAAATTATACCACGAAAATACATAAAGGTCAATGTTTCAGACATAAATAGAACGAATTTATAAAATTTGCACATGGCAAATAGACCAATGAAAAAATTAGAAATCATTGGTCTGAGGCTCTTTTGAATTTGTGGTCACCGCAATCACCTACAAGGGTGATTTTTTTATTTCAGCAGTCTTGATTACACACATAATGCTGATTATGTGTGCTATGGAGGTACAATGACAAAATTATACAGTTTAATACTATCGCTATGCTTGATGTTTAATATAACCGGTTGCACTCCAGCTACTGATATTGAACAGTCAGCACAAAGCGGAATTATTACAGAAACCATCCAAGCTGAAACACCCGAACCAAGTAGTCCGAGAGAAGATTTAGAAGTTGAAGTTGCTCCGGGAGTAACAACCAACTACGGTCTTATGCGGGTTCACTTCATAGATGTCGGTCAAGCTGATAGTGCATTCATAGAACTTGGTAATGGACAGACAATGCTCGTTGATGCAGGTCGCAGTGGCAATGCAAGCACAATTGTAAACTACATAAAAGGTCTGCAATATGAAACCATTGATTATGTTGTCGCATCGCATCCCCACGATGATCATATCGGTGGTATGGCAACTGTGCTTGATAGCTTTAACATCGGCAAAATGTATATGCCCAAACAAGCACATACAATAACAGCATTTGCTAATATGCTTGATGTTATTGAAAATAAAAACATTGAATTATATACCGCAAAAGCAGGCACAAGTATTTTGTCAAGCGGAATTATTGATATAGATGTGCTTGCTCCGTTTGCAGATAGTGATTCTAACCTTAATAATGTTTCAGCAGTCGTAAGAATAACATACGGAAAAACTGTTATGCTCTTTACAGGCGATGCAGAGCATGTAATAGAGAACCAGCTCCTTAATTCAGGAATTGATGCAGATGTTCTGAAGGTGGGACATCATGGCGCAGGCTCGGCATCATCAAGCAGTTTCATAAAAGCCGTATCACCTGAAATTGCTGTAATATCTGTTGGAGAAGGTAATTCCTACGGTCACCCACACGCAGATACACTCGCAATACTAAATGAAGTTGGAGCAAATATTTATCGTACCGATGAGCAAGGAACCATTGTAGTAACTGCCGACCAAAACAAAAAAATCACAGTTGATAAAAAAGCATCAACCGTAAAGGAAAACGCTCCTCCGGTAGTAGTTCAAACACCATCGGATAAAGTTCAGAATGAGTCTTCGGTAAACGACAACCAAAGTCAGGTTGTATATCGCACACGAACCGGAAAGAAATATCACAGATCAGGTTGCTCGTATCTAAAAAGTATTATAGAAACAACAGTAAGCGAAGCACAGTCTATGGGACTTGGACCATGCTCACGGTGCAACCCTCCCAGATAGGAGTAGAATATGAGAATTATAGTAGATAGATTTGAAGGCGATTTCGCAGTCGTTGAATTGCCAAGCGGACAAATGTTAGATTGTCCGAAAGCATTACTCCCTGCTAATGCAAAAGAAGGCAGTATATTAAATATTACTGTTGACGAAGATTCAACAAATGAAAAATTGCAAAAGGTTACAGAACGGATGAATAAATTATTTAGGGATTAAGGTGAATATATAAAAGATATCACTCACGATATAGTAGAGCTTATAATAAATTTAGGAATTTTACATACCAAAATTTGTTATACATTAACCAAAGAAAAGCACTTTCAATATTTATACAAGCCAAATCATTGACAAAGCAAGAAATTTATGGTAATATATATTCAGCACTGTGTGTGCTGAATAAGGAGGTGCTCCTATGCCAAACATAAACGAAGAATTGATTGTTGATGAAATGTCACAGAAAATAATTGATGTTACATCATATCTTGCTACAACCGAGGGAGCACAC
>JAZUCE010000077.1:0-1071 GCA_045638905.1 Faecalimonas sp. | reverse complement strand
TATCCATACGATAGCAGCCGGCTACAACAGAGAAAAATGGGCATTGCAGATGATGGTGATGAATCCGTTTTCAAAGAACTATAATCAGGGTGTCGTCAATCTTTCGGAACTGGCTCCAAGCAACCAGCTGGCCTTTTCCCGCGACCTCTGCCCGATGTTCATGATCAATGTCTCATTTAACATTCTGACAGGCAAGCAAAAGCAGACCAAGAGTCTGAGGATTGAAAATTCAGATACTGAATCAGGAATATTGTCGGGAACAAAATAGGTTAGTAGATTCTTGACAGAGGCGTAGCCGGGGATATCTCGGTTATGCCTTTATTTCCAGATAGAGTGTATTATCATGCAAATTTAACTTATAGGGCCATATTGTAGATAGTATGAAGATTTCTAAAAAAATGATAAAGATAAATTTTTATCAAATTTCTTGATAAGTTTATTGTTTTTCAATAAAAAGGTTTTATATTTGCATATCGAAAAACAATAAAACCATATTGATATATGAAAAAGAACTCAACAAAATCCCTCAAATGGCTGACCGGCGTAGCTGCCTTTTTCAGCCTCATTGCTACGGCTCGTATGGCTGTGCAGACAGTCGGTTTTTTCTATGGAAGGCCTTATCCTGCTGTATGGATCGATGGTCTTGAAGTTTTCCAAGGAAGCATAGCAATCTTTAGACTATTGGGGGGAATCGCCTTATTCGGTTTACTCATTGCTTTTCTGTTGAATTCGATCAAAGGATTGAATAGTGGCGTACTCTTTCCACGAAAAAACATCAGTATTCTGTTCTGCATAGCTACAGCATCATTTGTATTCCTATTCTGTAACACCAATATCGATCTTGTTCTTGGTAAACGAGTGTTTCAGCTTGATATACAAGAGATACTGGTTCCTACAATAATTTGCGCATTTGCCATAATGTATAAAGTCGCATGCAAGGTCAGCGAAGAAAACAACCTAACAATCTAATTTAAGAATATGAAAACAAAATTCAACATATTATGTGTCATCCTAGGAATCGCAATTGTCTTCGGATGGGTTGTAGATTACAGTACTGACAGAAAGGCCTTT
>JAZUCE010000076.1:0-3457 GCA_045638905.1 Faecalimonas sp. | reverse complement strand
GGTATTTATATGGTGGAGAAAGCGACGGGGAAGGGAGCGTTCTTCCGTATCGGCAATGACTTCTTGGATAATGCGCCTATTACATATATGCCGTGGCATTGTAACAATGGTTATTACACCTTGAATATCGAGCCTGCTGTCTTGATGGAAAGATTGGAAAAAGGATTGGTAGACGAAACGATGGATGCTGACAAGCGCAAAGAGATGGAAGCATTCATGAAAACCATCGACGAAGACGATAACAATTATATTTTCATCGGTAAGTTGAAGACGAAGTTTGGCCATGCCGCCAATAAATAAAAAGAAAGAAAAAGGAGAACCGGTTGACCCTCGATTGGAAGAATTGTTGGTAGATTATGATGAAGAGGATAATCCGATTTTAGTTTTGGCTTATCTAAAAGAATAAATCAAGCAATATAAAGTCGTTCAAATGATGTCAATCATGAGAATGGTAGTATTTAACATCTAAAATTATAATGCAATGAAGAAGATTTCATATTATTTGTCTTTCCTTATTATATTCAATGCTTGTTCTACAAGTACTGAGAGAGTAGTGGAAGAAAAGAATGTCATACACTTAGCGGAAGCCATTGAAAATCCAGTCAAGATGAATCTGTCCGAAATAGTGGACAGCATCGTATTTATACCTATTAGTAGCAAGGAAGAATTCATCCGAGATCCACAGTTTATGTCCTATTCCAAGCCTTATCTGATGGTTTATCCCGGATGCGTTTTTAACATGAAAGGTGAATTTGTTGGATATTTAGGTTCAATCGGACAAGGACCAGGAGAAGAATGCAATGCTTACGGTTACAGTAATTATTATGATGAACAGCAGAATAAATTTTATACAAGAGGGTACAAAATCATTCAATTTGATGAAAACAGAAAATTTACGGGAAAAGAAGTGCAGATAACTTACCGAGATAAAACGAATGGAGACAAATTAACGAAAGGATTGTCTTCTCCTTATACATTCTTACGCTCCGGAAAGTATAATGTAGTCATTAATTTTCCTGATTCGGCATTTTGGATGGATGAAGATTTACAGATTGTGAAAAAAGCACGGCTCATACCTGAAGATTTGTTCTCAAATAGTCCCGGTGGAAGAATTTCAATGCCTTATACCTTTTCTACCAACAATGATACAACGATATTCTTCAATTGTTTCACGGATAAACTATATTCTGTAACAGAAGATGGAATCAATGAAAGATGGAAGATAGATATTGGCAGAAACAGGGCAGACAACCGTTGTTTCTTGAATTACGAAAAAGAATTGATAGAAGATGAAATGGCGAGAATCGTCAGATCTTCTTCCGGTGATCCTTCCTCGATGAAAATTATTGCTGAAAACAGCAAATTGGCTGAACTGATAGACGGGATAAAATGGATAGGACGTGCATGGGAAACAGACAGGTATGTCATGATGCACTGGAAAGACCTTTTGGCTTTTCATGATTTCAGGACAGGCAAGAACTTGACTTACTGGGCTGTCTATGACAAACGGACAAAAGAAACGAAAGCTGTCAGCTATCTGAAAAATGACATGGACGGTTGCGTGGACTTTTCACCTTCTGAAGCTATTATCGGTATTAACGATGGTGTGCTAATGACAGCCGTTTGGCCTTATGCTGTGTATAGCTATGTACAACGCAAGAAAGAAAAAGGAGAACCGGTAGACCCTCGACTGGAAGAATTGTTGGTAGATTATGATGAGGAGAATAATCCGATTTTGGTTTTGGCTTATCTAAAGAAATGAAAACAATGAAAAAAGCTCTATTTTATATGACAATGATGCTGGCATTCAGTTCATGCTCTACTGGCACCAAGGAAGTGAAGGAAGAAAAGAATGTCATTCACTTGGCGGAAGCAATTGAAAATCCTGTCAAGATGAATCTGTCCGAGATAGTGGATAGTGTAGCATTTATCCCTATAAGCAGCAAAGAAAATTTTATCAGAGATCCCAAATTAATATTTTATTCTAAGCCCTATTTGATGGTTTTTCCCGGATGCATTTATAATATGAATGGAGAATTTATAGGAAACATCGGTGCTGTAGGGCAAGGGCCTGGTGAAGAATGTGGTAATTGGTTATATACTGTTTATTATGATGAAAGTAAGGAACTATTTTATACAAAGGGGGACAAAATTATCCAGTTTGATAAAAATCGAAAATTTACTGGGAAAGAAATTCGTATCGCTTATCGTAATAAAGTTGGCGATCCTTTGCCTCAAGGGTTAAATAGTCCATATCATATTTTACGTTCTGGAAAATACAATGTGTTGATTAACTATCCCGATTCGGCTTATTGGATGGACGAGAATTTGCAAATAGTGAAACGTCAACGTCTTATTCCTGAAAATTTATTTTTGAGTTCACATGGAGGTGGTTTTATAGTAGAATATAACTATTTCACTAACAATGATACTACGTTTTTATTTAACTGTTTCACTGATGAACTTTGTTCTGTTACAGAGAATGGTTTTATAAGGAAATGGAGATTGGATCTAGGAGAAGACAAGGCAGATAGTCGCTGCTTCTTGAACAATCTGCAAAAGTTATATTGGGATGAACAGTACAAGATTCTTCGGACTGCGGAAGGAAATGTACAGACCATGAAAATTATGGCAGATAACAGTAAATTGGCAGAATTGATAGATGGGAAAAAATGGATAGGGAAAGTCTGGGAAACGGATAGATATGTGATGTTGACTTGGACAGAATTGATGGCGTTTCAAGGATGGCGTTCGGGTAGAAACATGACACATTGGGCATTCCATGATAAAAAGACTGGAGAAACCAAGTCAATTAAATATCTAGTCAATGACATAGACGGATTTGCGGACTTTTCCAATTTTGAAGATATTATAGGTATCAATGACGGAGTGTTGATGAAAGCTGTTTGGCCATACCAAGTATATAGTTATGTACAACGCAAAAAGGAAAAAGGTGAGCCAGTAGACCCTCGACTGGAAGAATTGTTGGTAGATTATGATGAAGAGGATAATCCCATTTTGTTTTTATATTATTTAAAAAAGTAAATACAATGGAATCTAGTATTGTTTTTGAAACATCGAAAGGAAATAGTTATTTGTATGACAATAATCATTCGATGATGATTAATTGTCATCCTGTTTTACGATTTGCAAAACATCAGGAAATAGCGAAAGAATTGGAAATCTCTTTCTATTTTACTTATTTGAAAAAATGAAGAATCTATATATAAGTATGGCAGTCATGGCGATAGCATTGGTTGCCTGTTCGGGAAGTTACAAGAACCTGTTGGGTAATTTGCCGGTAGTGGCACATCAAGTGGAAGTGGATGGCCAGGAAATGACCGTTTGCCAACTCGATTTGTTGAAGGACACCATTGACCTTCCGTTGAGTTACTGGGTGGAAGATTTCGAAGCCGTGAAACTGGATGGAAGGGATGAGGCTTTGGTAGGTCAAGGG
>JAZUCE010000075.1:0-5199 GCA_045638905.1 Faecalimonas sp. | reverse complement strand
TGACCAGAAGCATCTTGTTCTACAGCCACAAGACATGGAACACCTTTTCCTGCTTGATATTCACTTCTTACTGTATGTCCAGGTCCTTTTGGAGCAACCATAGTTACGTCAACGTATGCAGGTGGTTTGATACATCCGTAGTGAATGTTGAAACCATGAGCAAACATTAACATGTTACCTTCTTCTAAGTTTGGTTCGATATCTTCTTTGTATAATTGTGCTTGTTTTTCATCATTGATAAGAATCATGATAACGTCAGCCATTTTAGCTGCCTCAGCTGCTGTGTAAACATCAAATCCCTGTCTTACAGCTTTGTCCCATGAACGGCTGCCTTCGTACAAACCGATAACAACGTTGCATCCTGATTCTTTTGCATTCAATGCATGTGCATGTCCTTGGCTACCGTAACCGATAACTGCGATTGTTTTTCCTTCCAATAATGATAAGTTACAGTCTTCTTGATAATAGATTTTATTTGCCATTTTTATCTCCTCCTAAAATATAACTGTCTTTAAAAATATATTAGTTAAAGGCTTCTCGCCTCTAGCTTCGTATGTAAATACGCGTTTGCTTGCAAACTATGCTTCTAAGTCAAATACACTGTCTGACCCTCTTGACAATCCCGTAAGACCCGTACGGGCAAGTTCCAGAATCTCGTATCCTGACAACAAATTCAAGAACGCTTCTACTTTGGAACGGTTACCGGTCATCTCTAACATCAATGACTCTTGTTCCACGTCCACAATCTTTGCTCTGAAAATATCTGCCACAGAAATAACCTCTGCTCTCTGAGCTGCATTCGCCTTAATCTTTACCATGATTAACTCACGGCATACTGACTTGCCATCTTCCAAAATCTTGATGTTTACAACATCTTCCAGCTTTGCCAACTGTTTTTCAATCTGTGATAACACCTGTGTATCTCCGGTTGCCACTACGGTAATTAAAGTCAAGCTCTTATTCATGGTAGTTCCGGAAGTAATGCTGTCAATATTATATCCACGTCGACTAAACAATCCTGCGACTCGGCTAAGTAATCCAGTATTATTATTAACTAACAGTGAAAATACTTGTGTTTTCATAATATTCCTCGTCTTTCTCAAGTTTCAAGAAAAAACAGAGTGCGTTCTGTTTTTTAACATAATAACAACTCCGTTTTCGTTTGTCAACCCATATTATTGTATTTTTTATTGGTTTTTTATTTTTTCTGCCAAGTCATTTAAATACACCCAGCGTTCCATTTTTTCTTCCAGAAGCGCTTCTGTTTTTTCTTTTTCAATAGTCAGTTCTGAAAGTTTCGCAGAATTTGTTGCATTCGCCATCATATCAGCATCTATTGCTTCTATCTTCTCTTCTAATTGCATAATATCCTCGTCGATGGTCTCGTATTCCTTCTGTTCCTTGAATGTGAACTTTAACTTTGTAGGACGGTTCTGTTTCCAATCTTCTTTGGATGCTCCTTTGCTTTTTTCTGAAGAGATGGTAACAGTTCCTACTTCCATACTCTGCTTTGCCTCTGCATAATCTGTATATCCGCCTTCATATTGCTTTAAATATCCATTGCCCTCAAAAGCAAAGATACGGTCTGCTAGATTATCAAGAAAATATCTGTCGTGGGATACCGTAATAACGATTCCCTGGAAAGAATCCAAGTAGTCTTCCAATATGGTCAAGGTCGGAATATCCAAATCGTTGGTTGGTTCATCTAATACCAAAACATTCGGTGACTCCATCAATACCTTACACAGATATAATCTACGTTTTTCTCCACCTGATAATTTCCCAATCGGCGTGTACTGCATGTTTCCGTCAAACAAGAACCTCTCCAGCATCTGTGACGCTGTAATCCTTCCGTCCTTTGTAGGTACGTATTCTGCCACATCTTTAATATAATCAATCACTCTCTGGTCGTCATCCATCTCTTCCGCTTCCTGCGAAAAATAACCTATGCGTATGGTATCACCGATTTCCACAGCACCTGCATCTGGTTCAATGACTCCCGTAATAACTTTCATAAGCGTAGATTTTCCACAACCATTAGGACCAATAAATCCCAATCTCTGATTTTTCAAAACAATATAGCTAAAGTCTTGAATCAGAATCTTATCGCCGTAGGCTTTACTAATATGATGAAGCTCGATGGTTTTCTTACCCATTCTCGTTCCAATAGAATCTAATTCCACATTGGCATCCTGTATCGGTGCCTTTCCATTTTTCAAGGCCTCCAAACGTTCCAATCTTGCTTTCTGTTTGGTTGTTCTTGCGCGGCATCCTCGCTTTGCCCACTCAAGCTCCATACGAAGAATGCTTTGACGTTTCCTCTCGGATGCAAGTTCCATTTCTTCTCTTTGGGCTTTCATCTCTAAAAACTTGGAGTAGTTTGCTTCATAGGCATATAGTTTGCCATGACTGATTTCCAGGATCTTATTTGTCACTCGGTCAAGAAAATATCGGTCATGGGTAACCATGATAATGACACCCTTGAATTTGATTAGATATTCCTCCAGCCATGTTACCATCTCGTTATCCAGGTGGTTAGTCGGCTCATCCAGAATCAGGACATCCGCCGGATTCACCAGCGCCTTTGCAAGTGCCACACGTTTCTTCTGTCCTCCGGAAAGTGTGTTGATTGCTGCATCATGTTCTGTAATTCCAAGTTTGTTCAATATATTTCTTGCTTCGTATTCTTTGTCTTGTATAACTTGGGTAACGTACCCTAGTACCGTAGCCTCTTTAGGAAATTCAGGGTTCTGTGGCAGATAGGTAACTCTGAGACCGTTTTGTTTGATTACTTGTCCTTCATCAGACTCTTCTAATCCTGCAATGATTTTTAACAGTGTAGTCTTGCCGGTTCCGTTGATACCGATAATTCCGATTTTATCCCCTTCATGGATGCCGTAGGATATGTCATCAAATATTTTCTTTTCACCGAATATTTTACTTACATGTTCTATGTTTAAAATGTTCATGTTTGTTCTCCATATCTCGTATTGTCCACGATTATAACACAAACAAACCGGACTTTTCAATCCGGTTTGCGGTTCATTTATATATACAGTTACATCAGGTATTTCAGCAGTCCCTCGCAACCTTCCACAACATCTTTATATGTTTCATCAAAGTTTCCTGTATACCATGGGTCAGCAATAGATTGTCCTTTGCGTTCTGTGAAATCCAATAACATGCTAACCTTGTTATCCGGGTCTTCTCCAATAATACGCATTAAGTTGCGAATGTTATGACTATCCATAACAATTAGGTAGTCATATTTATCGTAGTCAGCTTTTGTGACTTGAACTGCCCGATGGTCGCTACAAGGAATGCCAACTTGCTGTAATTTACGACGTGTTCCGTAGTGGACGCCGTTGCCGATTTCCTCTCTGCTGGTAGCAGCGGAATTAATATAGAACTCCGATTCTATATGTTGTTTTCGAATCATGTCTTTAAAAACCATTTCTGCCATCGGCGAACGACAGATGTTGCCGTGGCAGATGAATAAAACTTTAATCATAAATTTCTCCTATCTCAAAATGCCTAGAAATGCCGAGTTTTGCGGGGTTTTGCGAGGTTTTCTGGCATTTGATTTTTCGCTCTAAAAACTACACAATTTGCAAAATGTGGCAAAACAAGGCAAGATGTACCCTTTATTCGTAGTAAAATCGTAGTCAAAATCGACCTGTTTACTACGATGGATATTCTATCATAATTTACTGCATTTGTGAAACATTTTAACGATGCACCCCCTAGGGGGTGCAAAAAATAAAACCCAAAGTACTGATTAGTACTTTAGGTCTATTTTACAAATTGGAATTTGTCAAATGCTTTTTACTGGATGCAGTTCAATATATCCTCTTGTACCAATAGGTTCCAATTGAATACGAGGGTTGCTATCATCCCAAGTATATCCAATACTTTGAGGGTTATACTTTTTGATAGCATCCCACATCTGCAGGATGGTTTCTTCAAAATCCTCTTCTGCAAAAGGTTCACCTTGGAACATAATGTATTTGCATTTGGGCAATTCGATAACATCAAAACCTTCTGGTATTTCGCCAGAATAGTCCATTGCAACCTCTACACCCTGCACATATTCAGATGTACCTGCGTTGATGTACTTTTTAGGAAGCCATAAGCACACTGGTTCACCACAGATAGATTTCATACTACAGAGCAGTCCCCATACATCGCAACCAACTTCTTCACAATATTTAAAGTATTCTGTTGCTTCTTTTCCTCGCTTGATAATAACTTTTCTTTCTGGTTTCTCAATTACTTGTACAAAAACACTTTTCACTTCGCTCATATCTTGGTTTTCCTTTCTATTTGCATACTTAATACCATAAGGTTTGAACAGATAGATTGGAGAAGGACAAACCGCATACTCATGTGGATTACAACCGAACTCTTTATAAAATGCTCTTTGATATCCATCCACACTTTCAAATCCAGCATCAAATGCAATATCAATAATTTTTACTTTTTCATCTCGCAATCGAAGTGCTGATTTAGATAATCTCAGTCGCCTAATATAAACTGCTGGTGTCATGTGTAGCAAATCTACAAAAAGTCTATATGAGTACCAAGGTGAGTACTGCGACACATTTGCAAGGTCAGCCATTGTAATATTTGTTTCAAGGTGTATTGCAATATAGTCCTGCATTCTTTGAACCGCTTCGATATGTTCATCCATTTCTGTTCACCTCCTTATGCTCATATTATATGGAAAGCCAAAAGTCTTTTCTCGACTTAATTTGCTAAAATGAGCGAACGGCACACGCAAGAATGACAGTTTGCCGTTTAGTGTACATATTGAAATTTACTTCTTTAATACTTTTTTACACCAAGTACGTTTATTGCATTTAGGACACATTAAGTGACGTGTAAATCCTCTATGCATTGCCATCATTGCTTCTTTATAGGTGGGAACAATTTCGTAACCGCAATTTTGACATTTATAAGCACCCACGCTTACCTCAAGTTTTAATGCATAGAAGCACGGTACCAAAAACACAACACAAATTCCGAGAATTGTGATGAATTGCCATACTCCTTCAGGTATTAAAAATGCAGCAATAAAGACACCTGCAATTAGAGCTGTCATACTTACCGTCATAATTGCCCACATAGATGACCAAACTGTTTTGTTTTTCTTCTCTAATTCTTTCGCCATATCAAGCAAAAGCTGTTCGTTTTTCTGAT
>JAZUCE010000074.1:0-5509 GCA_045638905.1 Faecalimonas sp. | reverse complement strand
CGTTCTTTACGCTTGATTGAGCCTGTAACACTTAACTCGTAGTCTGTTGACTTCTTGGTAAAGATAGCAGCCCATGCATCAAAACAGCTTACCTTTTGCTTGGCAAGTTCCTTTGGTCTCAAATACTTGAAAAGCACATATAGTTCTGTCAGTGCATTGACAACAACCGTTCCGGAAAGGAATGTAGCCCCCAAATCCTTGCCTGTTCGTTTCTGAATGTCACGGATAGCGACAAGCAGATTCAAGGCACGTTGTGAACCTTTGGTATTGCCGATTCCTGCCACTCTTGTATGTCTTGTCTGAAACATCAGATTCTTGAACATGTGGCTTAAATCCGGAATTCCGGATTTGAGCCATTATCAGAACTTTTATGAGTTTCCTATAAAATTACTCAATTATTTAGTAATCATTTATTTTGCACCATAAACAGTTCTGATTATATTCCGTCTATAATTGTAGAATAACTATCAAACAAGATACGATTATGGACATATTTAATCTGAATGAAAAAGTAAAGGGGCTTGTTTCTTATTTACAAGACACCGGTTATTCAGCCATGTACATAGACTATGTGAAGAAAATGGCTGAGTGGCTATCGGGAAATGCCAACCATTACAAATGGCAGAGTCTCGCCGATGTCGAACCAACATTAAAAGAATTGTGGTCCAACAAGTATACTTACAGAAACAAGGTACGCCTGTTACGTGTAATCTGCCAATATATCGAGAATGGATTATTACCCGATGGGCACAAACACTACATCAAACCTCACCACTACGAGTTGCTTGGCGAAGAATACAGGAATGTAACAGACATGGCTTTCAACGTGGTAGACAGGCGTTGCAAATTTTCAACAAACGTGAAGTATGCGCTATCCTCGTTCTTTTTCCGGTTACAGGAAATAGGTGTGTACTCATTCGAATCAATAACAGAGGATGCGGTGTTGGAAGTGTTTTCCAAAGATGGGAAACCGAAGATGGGCCATTCGCTTAAATATTCGGTGGAATATGGGCTGAGAGCCTGTTTGCCTCACTATGGGAAATCCATTGAACGTATAATCGCATATCTGCCGTCCATACCCAACATGCGGAAGAACATCCAATATCTTACGGAGCAAGAGCTGACGGCCATCAGGCATACTTTGGAACACGACGGCACAATATCCCTGCAGGACAAAGCCATCATAACCTTGGCCATGTACACGGGATTGCGTGGGTGTGACATCTCTGCACTCACGCTTGACAGCTTCGATTGGGAACACGACCTGATAAAAATCACTCAGGCAAAGACGGGACAGCCCCTTACATTGCCACTCCGTGCCGTGGTAGGAAACGCTGTTTTTGATTACCTGCTCAAAGAACGTCCCCAATGCCCGGAACCATATGTTTTTCTCACAGTACACGTGCCACACAGAAGACTCCACACAAGCAATCTTGATGCCATATGCTCAAAAGTCATGTGCAAGGCAGGAATAAGGCAATGTGAAAATGAGAGAAAGAGCATGCATTTGTTTCGCCACCATGTGGCGACATCCCTGTTGCAGGGCGATGTGCAACAGCCTGTTATAAGTGCCACCCTCGGCCATTCGTCCCCAAGCTCTCTCGACCGCTATCTCAGTGCGGAGTTCAAACGCCTGAAAGAGTGTTCGCTAAGCATCGAGGGATTCCCGGTTGGAAAGGAGGTGTTTGGCAGATGAAAACGACTTCATTCCTTTCCGACGCGATAGAAGGATACGTAAAATACCGCAAAGCTTCCGGGCGTGACAGCCACAGCTATATCAAGAACGTAATACTATTTGACCATTTTTGCGCGAGGGAATATCCCGGACAGATCGAACTATCCCAAGAAATCGTGGACAGATGGTGCAGGCAACGTCCATCTGAATGCACAAACTCTTGCGTGTCACGTGTATATCCTATTCTGGACTTCATCAAATACATGAACAAACGTGGAATGACAAAAATAGCCCTGCCAAAAGTGCCAAGGTCTGTGCCAAGGACTTATATGCCGCATCCTTTCACATATGATGAATTGAAACGCTTCTTTGACGCTTGCGACAACATAAAGCCAAGGCGTGGCATGCTTGCTGCCATTCAACGCATGACCCTGCCGGTGTTCTTCCGATTATTGTACAGTTCCGGGATGAGGACAACTGAAGCCATCTTACTGGAGCGCAATGATGTAAACTTTGAAAATGGTGTGGTTTCCATCAAGCGTGGCAAGGGATATGACCAACATTATGTCGTCCTCCATGATACAATGCTGGATTTGATGCATACTTATGACATGGAAATAGCAGGATTGGTTCCGCACCGCAGGATGTTTTTCCCTACACCCGATGACAAGCCCCATCCTCCTGCCTGGGTGACATATCATTTCCGGGTGCTGTGGCAAAGCTGCAATTCATCCCGCGCAATTCCATATGAGCTAAGACATAACTACGCAATAGAGAACATAAACAGCTGGACACATCAAGGATTTGCCGTACACGACAAATTGTTGGCTCTAAGAAAAGTATGGGGCACAGGAAAATAGAAAGCACATTGGCTTACTACTCTTTGACTCCGGCTCTTTCTGATATAATAGCATATACTGATAGCGAAATAGAACAATCATTAATATTAGAAACAGATGTAACCAACAAGCAATACAGATTGCCGGTTATCTGCATGAATGGCTTGAATACTATGTGCCTTCAATCAAAGCTTGTAGCCCTCACACAAAAAGAAACTATAAAACTTCTATGACACTCTATGTGGAATTTCTTAGAAAGATGAAGGGTATTTTGCCGAAAGCATTGAATGCGGAATGTTTCCGTAGGGAATACATCATGGAATGGATTATCTGGATGAAAAGCAATAGGGATTGTACCCCTGCAACATGCAATGTAAGGTTGTCAGCTTTGCGTGCCTTCTTGAGATATGTAGCGGACAGAGATATGACCTATATGGCCGTATTTCTACAAGTAGAGAACATCCCCAATGAGAAAACTCCTAAAAGAAAAGTTATCGGCTTAAGCAAGAAGGCTGTTAAAGCCCTATTGTCCGTACCAAATCAAAGAACGGTAACAGGCTTCCGTGATTTTACATTGATGCTACTTTTGTACTCTACAGCTGTACGCATCAATGAACTCCTTACTCTGAAGATTTGTAATATCGTCATAGACTGTACTAAACCTCACTTGATTGTCATAGGAAAAGGGAGAAAGAAACGTCCACTTCCTCTTTTGTCCAAGCCTGTGCAATGTTTAAAGAAGTACTTCAAGAAATATCATCCTAAACATAATGATATGGATGCGCTAATCTTTTATTCAAAAAGTAAAGGGGTATATGCTCCGATGTCTGCCGAAAATGTGAATAAGATGCTAAAAAAATATGCCTTAATAGCTCATGAAACTTGTGAAGATGTACCATTGGATTTACATGCCCATCAATTTAGACATGCCAAGGCTTCACATTGGCTTGAAAATGGGATGAATATAGCTCAAATTTCATATTTGCTTGGACATGAGTGTATTCAAACTACAATGATATATCTTGACATAACTACAAAGCAAGAAGAAAAAGCTTTGGAAACACTTGAAAATGAAGTCCAAAGAACTATCACAAAGAAATGGAAAAACGATACTGTAATATGATTTTTTTAATATTCTCAACGTAAATTTGAGTAATTCAAAATAAAACTATGCGCCAATAAACCTTTGTATATTGGCGCATAGTTTATTTTAGATTGTTTAAATTATCCTGCCGATGGATTTGATAAATAAAATATTGGTTTTAAAAAGAAGAGTATAGTATAATCCGATTTTTCAAATCGAATAATGTTAATTAGTCCATTTTTGGGGGGGATTAATTCTGCAAAAATTTCATATTCCATTATTCATTGCCAACAAATATGAGTAAGGATTATGTCTCAATATATCTTGTTTGTCTGCATTATATAAAACGACAGATGATATTACGGAAGCTACAGCACCAGCGAGTAAAGCGGAAGGGATTGACAATCCAAGCAGTGCAGTTGGCAATGCAGTTCCTCCAGTCGCAAAAAACGAGATTTTCATAAAATTATTGGCCGCCCACTTTATCCCAGCTCCGCTCAATGATTTTTTCAAATCGTTATATCCCGGCAAAAATTGATTTACATATATGTCGTTGACTTGTTGCCGGATATGTTCGATAGTTGCATCGATAGGAATGTTTCTGGTAAGATTTTCGATATTGGTTCTAAATAATCCTAATTCATCTTGATGCTGTCTTTTAAATTTGAGTATATCATCAATGGAGACCTCATCCGATATAGTTATCCCATTAAAGGATAAATCCATGAGAATACCTTGAGCTAATTGATGCCCTCTATTACGAATATGATGATCTCTCCACGGATAATCCCAATGATTGTATATTGCTACTTGGTTATCGAGTCTTGCCAAATTGCTAAAATTGGAGGTATAGGTATTGTCTGTTAGAGGTGCAATGCCATACTGTTCACATAGTCTATTCGTGAGTAATGTCATATAGAAATTGGCAAAACTTCCGTTTATATGAAACCAACCATCTCGATCCATATATCCTTGCAGTTGATTCCTTAATATGTAAGGCATTTTTGCCGGATGAATCCGATAAATCTCTCGAATTTCTCTTGGTAATTTTTGAGGGTGTATTGCAACTCCATTTTCCGTATGGGTCAAAACTTGGTATCCTTCATTGCTATTCAAGTAGTTTAGTACATCATCTGTCAAGTCCTCTATTAAATCCATATTGGAATTAATAGAGGACTTATTACACCTTCATCTGCTAAATATTGGGTAGTCGGTTGTTGGTATGGATGAGCTATTGATGATGGTACAATAGTATTGATTTCATCCCAATATAAAATAGCAGTTTTGAGCCACTGTTCATTGGTAATATCGATTGTAGGATAATAAAGTGCGCGTGTAAATGCCATAATAGTAAAATATTTAACGTGAGTCCGACGAATTCATAAAGTATAATCAGTTTTCTGATTGAAGAGCATAAATTTAATAAAAAATCTGGAATTTTACAGTAATAAAATAGAATATTAGTTCCTTTTAGAAATTTTTATCTTTATTAATGACGGATTTTACATTTTTTTGATATGACGAGAAAATACACGATAGATGACCGTTTAATTTGTCAAAACAACTGCCCCCCCAAAAAACATACTCAATACCAATACGATGGTTATCATAATCTTGTTCCATATCCTTGATTACTGTTTTTTGAAATGCTTCTACAACAACCTGCTATCCACAATAGCAGAAAATATAATCAGAACTAATATTCTTTTAAATTATAATGTATTCAGCAATCTCAATGAATATTTTTGAAAAATCAAATAGTTCTGATAATGGCATTCATCAACAAAAATGTGGTCAATCCCCATCGAATGAAAGTCAATGCTGTCATCCTTGTGTTTCTCTATGCTTGCTTCCAAGCGGTTCAACTCGACTGTCAGATTTTCCTGTCTCTTTTCAAGTCCCTGCTGCATC
>JAZUCE010000073.1:0-7054 GCA_045638905.1 Faecalimonas sp. | reverse complement strand
CAGGCATCTACCCTTTATGAAGGGAACGGGACTTCGCTATTACTACCGTTAGCTTCTGCAAGAAGTACCTACTGTACTACGCCTGCCGGTGCTTTCGACACCTATGCAAAATCCATACTGGATCAAAACGGGCTATACAGATTGATGTGTGCTCCAGTTTCTAAGCAAAAAGAAATCGTAGATGTGATAAAGGAAAGAGATAGGAAGGGTATCTATCCAACCTGGGATTGTGGTGTCGATGAGTGGCCGGATTCCCAAAGCGGATATTTCATTTATAACTTACAACAGTTAGAAAACGAAATCTATGAAGGGCTACTTGTTCTAAAAGTAAGCTATCCTCCGGATGGCAAACCAGAAGAATTTGGAATGATGTATCTGGCTGTCCAAAACCTCCGTGTGCAAAAGGAAAACGGAAGATGGGTTGCGGTCCCTCTTGAGGATTTTCGTAGTATTGAGGCAATGGAACAGAGTTTGGAATGGGGATGTACAGAACTGCCTGGTGTCTTATACACAGGCGTTGTCGATGATTTTCGGGTAGAAGTAAGTGTGCAGACAGTTCACACAGTTGAAAGCACTGTACAAACCCAAAATGACCTTAACTTCCTTTTTGGTAACAATTCCTATTTTGATACGACACCTAAGCCAAACACTGAGTTTACAAGAGCTGCCAGAGCACAAAGCAACGGCGTTACGCACCTTGGCTCCCAAGAGGAAAGGGATTTGATAGATGTAATCGGCGTTAGTGTTGCTCCTGTTTATTTAGGCGAAAAGAGACCAACAGAGCTCCAGTATGAAGACGGCTATGATTTCGGAGGCGGTAGTAATATCGGCGAGAGTTGGTCCAGCCACAGAACGGAGCCCGGCTGGGGTCCGTATATCAGATTAGGCGGTGGCGGTGGAGGAACATTCGACCCTGAAGGGGACGTTATTCTTCCAGAGTTCTATGTTGCAGAATTGCACGTAAAGGGAGTGCTTGTGGAAAGGCTCGACTTATATCCGCAGAAAGAGGTGACAGAATGATGGATTATCAAAAGCTTTATAGTGGAATATCTAAAGCTGCCTGGGGATACTTCTTTCTGTACTTCAATATAAATTTTAACAATGTCAGCATCCTTCCATCATTTGTGGGTTATCTGCTCTTTTTGTCTGCTATCAATCTGCTAAAAGATGAAGAACGGGAATTGTCCCTGCTACACACACTGGCCGTCATTATGGCTCTGTGGACCGGTGTAGAATGGTTAGCAAGCTTGGTAGGACTCAACCTTGAGGGTATGTGGCAATTCATAGACATTATCATTAGTTTGGTAAATCTCTATTTCCATTTCCAGTTTCTTACGAATCTTGCATCCATCGCTGCAAAGTACCAGCCTGAGGGCTATGAACTGGATGCTAAGCTGTTGCGATACAGAACTCTGCAGACAGTAATGCTGAGCGCAATTGAGGTTATTATTTGTTTTCAGCCCTGGCTTTCAGAGGCATGGACAGTCATATCTATCTGTATGCTGATTGTTTATCTGATCGCGGGCATCTGCTTAATGAAGGCACTGTTTGATCTACGTAAATGCTTACCGACTAATACGATTGAAGCATAAGAGTAAAGGCGTCGCATTTTCGCGGCGCCTTTACTACGATGACTTATTTGGAAAATATGATATACTATTTGAGAAAAAAGAAGAATCAATGCAAGCATCATAGATTTTTGGGTAGTAGATAAGTGAAGGCGCCTATTTTGAAACGAAGGAGGTGTACGCATGGACGACAAGAGCATAGTAGATCTATTCTGGCAACGCAACGAGCAGGCAATTTCTAAAACTGCAGAAAAATATGAACCCTATCTGCGGTCAATTGCTTTCCGCATCCTGGGAGATCCATCAGACACAGAAGAGTGCGTAAATGATACATACAATGCTGCGTGGAATAGCATTCCACCACACAAGCCTGCTGTTCTGTCTACGTATTTAGGAAAGCTGACTCGGCGGATTAGCCTAAAGGTATTGCGAAACCGCAGTGCACAAAAGAGGGGCAGCAATGAGGTTGCTCTTTCCTTGGACGAACTATCTGAGTGTATTCCCGCAGGATACTGTTTGGATGATGCTATCGAGCTTAAAGAATTGACGAACACAATCAATTCTTTTCTTGCTGCGCTGTCGGTTACTGAGCGACGTATTTTCGTTCTCCGTTATTGGCACGCTCTGCCTATTTTGAGTATCTGCAGGCTGCTAGGGTACAGCAAGAGCAAAGTGGAATCCATGCTGCACCGAACGCGAATAAAGCTCAAAAATCAGCTTGAGAAGGAGGGCTACTTTCTATGAACAAACTCTATGATGCTATTACAGAAATTCATGATGAATATATCCTTGATGCGGAAAATGCATCCAAGAAGCGCCAGAGCTTTCGCTGGAAGCCACTTGTAGCAGCTGTGCTTGTTATTGTTCTCCTTGCGATTCCAGTCAGCGCAGAAGTGGTCAATGGATACGTAAGTAATCTTCTTGCTCCGCTATTTGGCGGCGCACAAACCGAAATCGTAGACAAAATCGGCAAACCCATCGGTGCCACTGTAACTGCAGATGGTTACACCTTGACAGCCGATGCAGTTATTGGTGATCAATACAATGTTGCTATCGTTTATACGCTTTCAAGAGATGATGGTCAACCCATTCCGGAGGGTACTCATTTTGCAGAATGGGATACTGATATTATTTGGGGTGCCTCCGGCGGTGGCTCATTAACACAAGTAAAAAATGAAGAAGACCCCAGCAAGCTTCATTTTATAGAATCCTGGAGCCGCGAATCGCCCTTGATCGGCAGGTATGTCTCTGCGTATTTTAGCAATTTGGAAATTTATAACGAGAATGGTGAGGATATTCCAATCGCAGATGGCCCCTGGGAGTTAAAGTATACACTTCGCTACGAAGATACCTCGGTTAATATTCCTGTCAATGCGCTGAAAGTTACCGATACGAACGGCAAAAACTATCAGATCAATAAAATTTCGATTTCTAATGTGGGCTTGCGTTTAGAGGGTGTAATTTTTGATCCCCAATGGCGTGGAGAACCACCCTTTGGAGCGTTTGAGGTTTGTGTAAGGACAAAAGATGGAACAGTCACCCTTCTTGAGGATACTAATGCGGGCGGTGGCTATTCGGTAGGTGATAAGACTGCAAAGTTCCATTTCAATGCAATGTTCGAAATCCCGTTTGAGTTGAAGGAGATAGAGGCGCTTATCATTTGCGGAACGGAGCATAGCGTATCTATATCTGAGTGATTACCGTGCCTGCCCCCACAAAATAGTTGAAAAGTTCACAATTATGCTTTATAATGAATATGAACAGAACTTCCCGGTGCGGTTATAGGATACATTTTCCCACTGAGAATAATAACGGACAATGACAAAAGCCTGTAACTTGCCAAAAGTTACGGGCTTTTGCGGTTTTATGAGGTCTACTAGTTGATATAAGGAGCGTAAGTCTATGGAAATATTCTTTGCAATTGAACCTAAAGCAGTTGCTCTTGTTCTAATAAGTGTTTTTCTTTGGGTTGGATTTGGCTTTTTTCTCTATAAACTCATTCGGTGGAAGAAAGACCATAACTCTAAAACTGAACCTTGACGAAGGTGGCGACAGTATGAAAGAAGTAATTATAAGCGCTGATGGTGACAGCAAGGTATATTTAGTTCCTGATGTTGTAGCTGATAATCTGAAGAAATACTGTATTGAGTTTTGCGACAAGTGGATGAGAACAAGCCCTGATGCAGAGAAATACAGAATGAATGGCGGGTATTGTTTTAACGAAGGGGACTTTATTGATTATCTGAATGAGTATGTTTTCCCTGAACAGAAATCAGAATTAGTAAAGGATCTTGGCTGGACAGAGCTTGGAGAAAATCTTCCTGCAGAGTACCAGGGTGTTCCTTACTTTAACTTTTGATAGAGGTGAGTGATTTTATGAAAGGATTGAAAGCTTGGGGCTGGCTTTTGTTTGCAACTTCATTTGTTATCTTTTGGAGTTGCGTCTTGTTCGTGCCAATGAATATGAATAGAATGAGTGGTGGCGAGGCATTGTTGCTCATGATTTCCTTTGTGTGCTTCGTTCTTTCCATTACTGTCTGGGCTATTGTTCGTGCTATAAATGAAACCGAACAAGCAAGAAAATCCTATTTAGTCAAGGATAATAAGCATATGAAGGTAGAGATATACCCGTTAGATAAGGTCGTTTTTGATAATATATCAATTGGTTTCGGCATGGAAAAATCAGCAGTTGAACTTGTGCTCGGGAAGGGTCAACCGGTTGAAAACAAATACTATTATTTCAACAATGAAATGGCGATTGAGTATATAGAAAACAAAGTGGTGTTCGTGGAGTTCTTGGGCGGTGTTAATGGTAAGTTAAGGCCTGTCATCTATGGTGTTTCTGCGTTTGATATAGACGCTTCCGAACTGGTTGAGATATTAAAATCAAACAACGGTGGAAAAATTAGTGATAATGAAGGTGGATATTCCTATCAGTTTCCAAATATCGGCATTGGCGTTTATAGAGAAGCGATTCCAAACGAAATTACTGAAATGATTGAAACTGCCAAGTGTTTTGGAAATCCAATGTCCAATGATGAAATCCAGTACGAAATGAAAAGGGCCAATCATTGGGCAACCATCGGCTGTGGTAGTGTAGGATACTATCAACGATAACTATATATTTGACAAAGGGAGTGTGATTGTATGCCAGAGAATATTTCTAACATTGTTATTGTTTCACTGTTTATGGGAGTAGGTGCGCTGGCATTGGTCAGCGTTCTTGTGAAAGCGGTCAAGAACCGGTATGCTCCCATCAAGACAGTCAAAGCTGTTGTCGTTGACAAGAACAAGGTTGAGACCTTTTCAAAGTATTCTGGAACTGGCAAGAGTGAAAAATATGTGATTGTTTTCTCCGTAGAAGGCAAGAAGAAATCGTTCTATGTTTCCCAATTCTCATACAATGGCTATAGAGTTAACGAAAAAGGTATGCTCAAATACAAGGGTGATAAGCTGATAGAGTTCAAGTAGAGGAGGTTTGCATTATGAAAAGAAGATTACTATGTTTGGTGCTCCCAATTATAACGCTGATTTTGGAAATCTTACCTTATGGTGCCGTCTGCAATTTCATGCGACCTCCTGCAAACGAAGGTGATCCTGTTGGTCATTTTAGGGAACTGTACTCCTATTTTGATCTGACGCCGTTTGGTTATGCCAACTTCGCACCGCTGATCACCGCTATAATCACTTGTATAATTCTATTGCTGCTGATATTGTATTGTATTACCGGGAAGCACCGTATCGCAATCAGCGCTCGGAACATTCTATATGTGTGCTCGATATTCTCATTGGGCCCGTTAGTTTTGGGCTTTAGATTTTACTCTGTTGTAGGTGCGTTGATCACCATTACATTGATTGGTGAGATAGTTCTTCTTTACTATTTACTGCCTGCACATAAGGATAAACCTCACTAATCTTGTGGCAGATGCGGGACCCCAACTTTAGCTTTTGAACAAGGAGATAATGCTATGTTTGATGTTTGGATTGGTGATATGAACATTGCTCCATTTTTATGGATTTTTACATTGATTGTTGTTCTTCCTATTCAACTTGCACTTTGTTTCAAGGTGAAATCGAAAATTGTCCGTCTTTTGCCTGTGATTATTCTTTCTATCTTGACTTTGATTGCAGCTGTTGCTTCTGCCACAAGCATAGATTGGAGCGCTTTATTTTACCTTATTTTTGCGGTCTATCTGGGAATCATGCTATCTGTTTGCGGCATTGGTTGGGGTATTTGTGCAATTACTGTATTCGTTAAGAAAAGAAAACAAGGAACAGTTCAAAACATTACCACCACTACTTATAAATAGGCTTTGAGTCATTATGTTTATATGTGCAGCCTCCAGCTGGGGCTGCACTTTTCTTCTAAAAGGAAATATGATATATTTTCTATGAAGATGCAACCAGCCCACATAGAATGTCGCTTATTAGGGTGAAGGCCTTCTACTACGAGGGAAAGGAGATGAAAGCCTTGGAAGATAAGAGAATCGTTGAATTGTATTTGAGACGGGATGAATCGGCCATTTCACAGACAGCTAAGAAGTATGGCAGCCGCCTGCGAAGCTTAGCATATGGCATCGTTGAAGATATCCAGACTGCAGAAGAATGTGAGAATGATACTTACATGGAAGTGTGGAAATCGATTCCTCCGCATGAACCGAAGAACTACTTCTTTGCATTCCTGGCTCGGATTACCAGGCACATTGCATTAGACTTTTGCAAGCAACGAAGCCGCCTGAAGCGCAGTACGTTTATCTGTGAGCTAAGTGCGGAAATGGAACAGTGCATTCCAGCTCCAGATGATACGGAATGCCGAATTGATGCTATAGTTCTATGTGATGCTATCAACGCATTCCTTGCCACACTGAGCGAGGAAAAAAGAAATATCTTTATGCGCCGATACTGGTTTATGGACTCCATTGCTTCTATCTCTCAGGCTTACGGCCTGTCTCAAAGTAAAGTGAAGAGCGTTTTGTTCCGGAGCAGAAATCAGCTTCGGGAGTATCTTAGTAAGGAGGGATACGAACTATGAGAGGACGCGAAATGCTGGAAGCAATTGAAAATCTGGATCCGGCTTATATCGAAGCTGCAGCCAAGAAACCGAAGGTAAGACGACTGGGCTGGGTCAAATGGTGTGCTCTGGCGGCATGCCTGTGCTTGGTCATTAGCATTGCAATTCCCGTTTTACGGCATAAGGGCGGTCATGACCCTGTTGGAGATACAGCACCATTTTTCTTTAACGGCTGTTACTACGAGACAGTAGACGATCCTGCGATCCTTGAAATCTACGGTCTTCCAAAGAAAATCACTGCAGATATGGCGGGAGATCATGTTGCATACATTGATGTTAACTTCGACCAGGGCTTTGCCTCTTTCGAAGAAACACCGACCAAAACTGACAATGAACTCTATGTGTATGCGCCTGCACCTTCTCGCGGCATCTATGTATACCGTGAAGGCGATAAATATATGGCCGCTATCTTCTG
>JAZUCE010000072.1:0-2231 GCA_045638905.1 Faecalimonas sp. | reverse complement strand
AATTCACATGTGCACGTAACGTGTTTATGAAATAAGGTGAATTCTATTGTAGATTAAACGTGCCAGTCTCGTGGCTTTTTTATATAAGCCAAAGGCAAAGCGTTGAGATACAAGTGCTTACAAGGATACATCAATCCCTGGTGGCACCACACAGAAAGCCTTGCAGAAATGCAGGGCTTTTTTGGTATCAGGACATTCTTGGCAGCTAGAGATTCTTGGAGACTGGACATTCCCGACGGCTGAATAGTCCCGACGGCGGACAGCCCTCGCAACAAAAGGTACTTTTCCCTGCACAGAACCCATTTTTTGCACATTCCGAGTAGAAAAAGATACCCTTTCTGGCGCAGAAACCAGTCTACTAAAGCACTCTTATATATAGTTGAGAATAAGATTGAGACGCAACAAGCGAAGCTTTGTCAAACCCTCCAATTCGGGAACAGCACTTTATCCCAATAGATTTTATCAATCATCCGTGTTAGTCATTGGCACAACACCCACTTCGCTGCCAAAGAGGTTCAATATCTGGTTTACCTTATCAAGGCGTAAAGTCTGCTTGCCCTGCTCCAATTCTCTAATAAGATGCAAGCCCACTCCCGACTTCTCGGAAAGTTCCACCTGCGTAAGATTATACTGCTTACACATCGCCTTCACATATTTTGAAAATGTTGTCTGCCCTATAAACATAAAATTACACCCTATCGGGTGCAGATATAATGAAACTTTTTCATTTTACACCTTATCGGGTATAATTTAAAACTTGCTACGATAGCAACTTCGCAATACTCTCTCAATATCGCTTTCCCGATAGAGGATTTTCCACCCAGTTGGTGGTACGGCAAAATACCATTGTTCCGATAGTCCTGCAAGGAGCGAGGACTGATCTTCAACGCCTGACAGACATCTTGACTATCCATCCAATCACTCATACGCCTGCCACTGCGTTGGCGATTAATGTTATCCATTCGCTTAACAAACAGCCTGAGGCGCGACACAAGCTCCTCAAAGGTCTTTTTCTCAATACAGATAATTTCCATAACTATTTCATTTTTACATTAAATATTCGCTTTCCGAGTGCTAAGTAAAAACAAAAGATAACGCACTCTGCAAACCCAACATTACGTGTCGTCAGATGTCATTAGATTGCATTTTGAAGCGACCTCAGATGCTTGAAAGATTATTGATTGGTCATATGGTCACATTAACAATTGGCCGGTTAGTTTAATGGTTGTAACAAACCAACAAATCAACAGACTAACCGACCATTATGTGTTGGTCATAAACGACCGAATGACCAACATCATTTAAACAGGCTAAATTATTGAGCTAAAAAGAAGGGAATGTGTAATAATTTTCAGGCACTGGAAATTTATGTTCAAGCGAACATAGCAAGTTGTGTTTTGGGGCACCCGAAATGTTTTCGGCGTCCCAAAACCACCTATCGGTATCCTACCCTCCAAAGTCGGGCGGAATTGATGATTTTATGATAAGAATATGCCAATTGCTCTGTTAATGATAATTCAAAAAAGATCCTTGCCTAGGATAGTAACGAATGTTACAACCCTTGCAACTGAACTGAAATACACCAAATGTAATTTGAATCATATATTTGCGTAATGTCAGGATGCGAACAATATGTATATATAAATCAAAAGGTTATGCGAAATTTTTTTCTTCACTTTGTGAAGAAAGTTATGTATGCTTGAATTTAGTAGAAAGATTATTGAGAAATAATTTTGATGTTTGAACACATCTTTTTATCTTTGTAGTGTAAAATTAAATGAAATGATAAAATTACACAACATAGCAGTTATACAAACAGGCGTATTTGTCAAGGTGGTCCCGAATCCGAATGCACTTTACCTTCAACAAAGTGATTTTGATGGTAATGGTGAGTTATGCAACACTACTCAGCCTACAATTATCGTTGCCAATCAAAAGCACTTATTGACTGCTGGTGATTTGCTTCTGGCGTCCAAAGGTAATAATAATATGTGTGTGATTGTTCCAGAGATTGAGCAAAAGTGTGTGGCGTCTCCTTCTTTTTTGGTGATACGCCTACACGACAAATCAGCCATACTACCCGAATTCGTGGCGTGGTATCTCAATCTGCCGACTGTACAAAACACTTTGGCGGCACAGGCTCGTGGAACATCCATAATGTCTATCTCGAAGGCAACGCTTGGAGAATTGGAAATTCCTATCCCTCCGATAGAGAGGCAAAAGAAATATAT
>JAZUCE010000071.1:0-4259 GCA_045638905.1 Faecalimonas sp. | reverse complement strand
AAAAGTTACTATGTTTGTATCAGCTAATGATTTTCGCTCGTCGGGACGGGTGGTCCCGCCCCTTGCCGCTGGGCGCTCCCCGACCGATGAAGTTTAGTAGAAAAAGAATAGGCGTAATAATTGAATTACTAAATTTGTGGAAAACAAAAAACAACCAGTAATTTCAAATCATTACACCTATGGTACAAAGTAACGGAATTAATTTTGAAGGACAAAATATTTATATAGGTATTGATGTCCATTTGAAGACTTGGAGTGTGACAATCCTGACTCAATCGGGCTATAAGCGTAAGCATAGCCAGAAGTCTTCGGCAAAGGAGCTCTATGAACATTTGAAGAAACATTATCCTAACGGCAATTATCTGGCCGTTTATGAATCGGGGTTCAGTGGTTTCTCTACTTATTATGCCTTGCAAGAGTTCGGCATTCGATGTATGGTAGTGCATGCAGCTGATGTTCCGACGACTCAATACGAAAGTGTGATGAAGGACGATGCAATCGATTCCGATAAATTGGCCAGATCCTTGAAGAATGGAAGCCTTCATGGCATCTATGTCCATCGTAAGGAAAATCTGGATGACCGTAATGTCCTCCGTCTTCGCCGTACTTTCCTGAAACAGCTTGGTGGTTTCAAGGCACGTGTAAAACACCTGATTTACAACCATGGCATAATGATTCCCGAACGCTTCTCCAGACCGGGAACCCATTGGAGCAGAAGCTTCATGAAGTGGCTGCGTGAAGATGTTGTTCTGTTGTCCTCTACCCGAAGGAGTCTTGACATTCTGTTGGATACAGTGGAGATGTTGCGCAAGAACCTGCTTTCGGTCACAAGGCAGATCCGAACCCTTTCCAGGAGCGAACGGTATGCCGAAGACTTTGACAACCTCGTATCCATACCTGGAATAGGACTGCTTGTGGGAATGTGCCTTCTTACAGAAATTGATGACATCAGACGTTTCCAAAATGAAAAGCAGTTCGCTTCTTATCTGGGACTTGTGCCGATGTCACATAGCAGCGGGGAGAAGGTGTGTAACGGAGAGAAGACTTTCAGGGGAAACAAACTGCTTGGTCTGATGATTATTGAAAGTGCTTGGGTTACCATACAGCACGACAGTGTAATGGCTATGGCTTATGGTGAATATTGCAAACGTATGAAAGGACAGAAAGCCATTGTACGAATAGCTCGGAAATTAGCCAATAGGATATTGTATGTTATGAAAAATGGGAAAAAATATAAATATGACAAATGTCGTTAGTGCGAAAAATAAAAGCCTGTTAGGCAAACCTATAATTGGGTGACTCCTGTTTCTTCAATGATGAGCCTTGTGCTTCATCTCGGTAAAAGTTTGTTGCGCCCATCCTATTATTCTGAAGAAGTAAATTGTTGCCTGCCATTATTGCAGTTCAACTAATAGAAGTTTGTTTGATAGGCTTTTACTGTATTTCTATAGTAAGTGGAAATACAGAAATGGATTGGAAGATACTTCCAGTCCGGATAATTATTGTATTTATCAAAAGAAGGATAAATACATAAGTCCTTGATAATATTGTTAATAACAAATAAAAAAGTATTCAATTATTTGGAATACAACATAGAAGTGAAGAGTAATGGAATTTGTAAAAAATAGGATCGGATTCATTGATGCATTGAGAGGTTTTTCAATGATTCTAGTACTATATGGACATATAGAAATTTTTTCTTTATATGGTTTCCATCATGATACAGTTATAGGAACGATTATCATGTCTTTCAGAATGCCATTGTTCTTTTTTATCAGTGGCTTTGTACTTGCCTTGTCTGAAAAGAATGATTTTTCTTTAACAAAAGAGATTTCTAAAAAAGCACGGGTACTTCTTGTCCCGACATGTATTATTGGTGCATTATATGTGATTCTATTTTGTGGTGCGGATTTTATATCTGCTATTAGAAATGCAGCAAAGTTCGGTTATTGGTTTACATTCGTTTCTTTTGAGATATTTTTAATTTATTTCTTACTAAAGAGATTTAAGGTAGGATTAGGTTGGGCATTTTTATTAGGATTAGTTTTTTATGCACTAAAATTACCTCTAAAATTGAATCCTACTTTGTGTGAAATAGGGAATGTCTTAAGTTTGCATTATCTTTTTGAGTTCTTTCAATTTTTTGTGTGTGGGGTAATTTGTTCAAAACACAAGGAAATGTTTTTTAAGAGGATACAAGCAGGATTCCCTATATTGCTTGCAATCTATATTCTTTTGTTATATATAAAAATTGCAGTAATAGGTTTTGATTTTAGAAGTAACTTGTATTTGCATATTATTAGCACATTGAATGATTGGATATTAGGCTATCTTGGTATTTCAATTGTTTTAGCGATATTTAAAAAGTATGCTCCATCATTTGAAAAGACAACAAAATGTGGTAGGACATTACAATATATAGGTCGTCGAACTTTAGATATTTATTTATTGCACTATTTTCTATTGCCGTCATTACCAATGGTAGGAGATTTCTTCAAACAAAATCCTAATTTGGTGTTGGAATTGACTATAGGAATTACATTGTCATTGATGGTTATAGGATGTTGTTTGTTAGTGAGTTCTATTTTGCGTACAAACGATTGGATAGGATATTGGTTATTTGGATTAAAGAAAGTTAGTAAATGAAACTCATCTACTGCACACACTCCATCTGTAATCCCGGAGGGATGGAACGGGTTTTGCTCAACAAGATAGCGTACTTGGTGGCGCATACCGATTGGGAAATCTTGCTGATTACGACCGACCAGAAGAACCGTCCGCCTTTCTATCCGTTGCCGGAAGGGGTGAGATGGATGGACTTGGACATCAACTACTCGGATGACAACGACAAGGGGACTATCCAGAAGATAAAGGGGTACTTGTGGAGAAAGAAGTTACACAAGCAGAAACTCTCTGCTATATTAAACAAGGAGAAGGCGGATGTGATGGTGTCGCTCTTCCCGTCGGAATCGTCGTTTTACCCCTCCCTGAAGGACGGAAGCAAGAAGGTACTGGAACTGCACTTCAACAAGTTCTTCCGCCTGCAATATAACCGCACCGGATTGATGGGGCTGATAGACCGACTCCGCACTTGGCAGGACGAACGCATGGTGCGGAAGTTCGACAAGTTTGTGGTGCTGAGTGAGGAGGATAAAGGATATTGGGGCAAAATGCCGAACTTGTGCGTCATCCCGAATGCAGCGCTCCGAATGAGCGATACCTATGCGGAGGGAGACAAGAAACGGGTGATTGCCGTAGGACGATTGGACTACCAGAAGGGTTTCGACCGTCTGGTTGAGGCTTGGCGCATCGTACAACAAAACAAGGCTTATGCGGATTGGCAGCTGGATATCTTCGGTCAGGGGGAATGGAAAGAGATGCTCCAAGCAAGAATCAATAGCTATGGATTGCAGGACAGCATGAAGCTGAACGCGCCCACCAAACAAATAGGCAAGGAATATACGGAAAGCTCGATGCTGGTGATGAGTTCCAATTACGAGGGTTTCCCGATGGTGATGATTGAGGCGATGGCATGCGGATTGCCTGCGGTATCGTTCGATTTCAAGTGTGGCCCGAAAGACATCATCCGTCACGGAGAGAATGGCCTCCTGGTGAAGAACGGGGATATTCAAGGCCTCGCCGAAGCGATGATGAAGCTGATGGGGGATGAGGCATTGAGACGCCGAATGTCGGTGGAGGCAAGGAAGGTTACGGAGACATATTCGGAAGAGGTGGTGATGGAGAAGTGGATTTTGCTTTTTGAACGGTTAGCGGTTAACAGGTTAGCGGTTAACGGGTTAGCGGTTAGCGGGTTAATTTTTTAAATGTAATAGGAATGAGTGGGCAGTATTTTACATATCGTGATTTACGAGTATATCAACATGCGAAGGATTATGTGGTATTTGTATACTCATTGATTAAGCAATTCCCTAAGGAGGAGAATTATGCATTATGTGACCAACTGAGAAGAGCCAGTGTATCAATATCGTCAAACATAGTGGAAGGTATGTCGAGAACTTCGATTAAAGAACAATTGCACTTCATTGAAATATCGTATGGTTCATTATGTGAAACTATTACTGATGCGTTAATTTTAAAATAGACTTAGTTCTTTGACATTTTGGTTTTGATTGAGTAATTGATCTGCTGGTCTTGTGAGCAAATCCCTAATATTCATACGTTCAAAAACGGACACTCTGAGCAACATTTCTACCTCTGTAATGGAGTAATCGCTTCCACATTTGGCTTTGATTATTGCT
>JAZUCE010000070.1:0-1923 GCA_045638905.1 Faecalimonas sp. | reverse complement strand
CCGTTGGTTTTCAAGTAAACATTATAAGGACGGGACAGGAGCAAAGCCGTGGGTACATATTGTAGGAGATACTACAGCAAGTGAAGTGTGTCTTACTGAAGGCGCGATGAAAGCGGATATTACGAGTGTTTTGTCAAACGGACAGTTATTTATGGCTGTTCCGGGTGTAAATGCCATTGCTTTTTTACCTGAGGTTATAAGAGATTTGGGTATTACCAAAGTGTATGAAGCTTTTGATATGGATAAGCGCTCAAAACCGCAAGTAAAACAAGCCTTAATAGGACTAAGAAACAGTCTTGATGCTATTGGAGTTGAATGGTGTAGCTGTTCATGGAATCCACAGTATAAAGGGCTGGATGATTATTTTCTTGCAAAAACCATGTGTATGCAACCTGATTTGGTTGCTGCTTGAAAGGAAAGTGAATATCTTTAAGGAGGATTACAATGTTAAATAAAATGGAAAACTACATGGCTATTAACACAGCCGACGGTAAGGTAGAAGAGATAATGGGAAAATATATGTACTATTCTCTTCCGAAACTCATTGTCAAAGCGGAGCGTGTAAAGGAAATTTGTAGTCAAATCGGGTTCCCGATTGATGTAAACGAGAATATATCCATTACGGATGCTTTCAGAAGTGCAACAGGCGAAATCCACGACAGAATTGAAGACAACCTTTTCGGTGAACTCAAAATTGTCAAGATTTACTGCAGGGACAATAAGAAAGCAGAAGCTGATGTTTTATCTCGTGAACTTGTGGAGGAAACTCTGTATGAAACTACAAATACCTATCGCAAGCTCGCAAATATAACTCTTGATAAGTCAAGCGGTGAGATGGTTCTGTCAGATGTTGACTATACTTCGGACCGTGATATTCGCGGATACTTCAATGAAGCTCAAAGGCTTTTTGAACTGTACCAGGAATGTATCGGTAATCGAAGCATTGAAACAATGGCAGACAAATACATCTCAAGGCTTCACGCAACATCAATATCGGCAAGGGGACATCACTATTTTGTACCTAAAGCTTATATGCACGAAATTGCGCTGCTTGAGGATTTTATGGACTTAGTTGCAAAGGAAAACTTGTTCTCCTATGCAAATAACCGTGATTCCAAGTATATCAGCATAAATTCGATGTATGTAGCCGATGATGAAAAACAACGTAACAAGATGGCGCATGAGTTTTATCAGGATATGGGCAACGAGATTGAGGAATATCAAAGGCGAATACTGAAGCTTATCCAGAGCGGAAACAGCAGTCAGAAAATTCTTGACCGCTGGGAAATCAAGATTCAGTCGCTTGAGAGCAAGAAAAGAGAATATGAGACAATATTGAAACAGAATTTGTCCGGCATAGATGAGGAATTTACAATGCTTCGTGATATGTGCGATCAGTTTAAAACAACAGTTCGCAGTTCACAAATCTTTGGAATAAGAGCAGCGGCGTAAATCTTTATCTTAAAACATTATGGGAAGGGTGCAGTGAGTTGCATCCTTCCTGCTATTTTATGGAGGATTGCGATGAGAATATTTTATTTTAAAGATAAACTTCGTGATGTGATTTATGAAAAGGTGAAGTATTCTGTTGAAAAACATTCTCAAATTGTTGCGCAGCTTAGAGTTTTAACTGATAAGCACAAAAACCTGCTTTTGAGAACAATAATGTTGTTCCATGCAACAATGACAAGAAAGTGGTGTTATCTGTGGATGGGACTGTATGAGTGGTTGGCAAGAATACCGATTTGTGCGTTCTACAGCAGTTCGGATAAACCGAATACAGATTATAACAAAGCTTTGAAAATTATCTTTGATAACAAAGACGATTTAAAGCCGTTGTACTACGAAAAAGAAAGAAATTATGAGTTTATGGTGTTCTATTCAACAAAATTGCTCTCTCACATAAGAAAACATTCGGATGAT
>JAZUCE010000069.1:0-2729 GCA_045638905.1 Faecalimonas sp. | reverse complement strand
CCGTTTGACAAAACACTCGTAATATCCGCTTTCATCGCGCCTTCAGTAAGACACACTTCACTTGCTGTAGTATCTCCTACAATATGTACCCACGGCTTTGCTCCTGTCCCGTCCTTATAATGTTTACTTGAAAACCAACGGAATTTTTTATCTCCTGAACCTTCGTCAACATCAAGCCTCATTTGTAAGCCTTGAATGTATCCCTCACGGTTACAAATAGGAATAAAAATACCGCCGCATTTCTTCAAATACATTTGAACATCGCCACGTTCATCAATATAAAATCCGGGAATGCCGAGCAGGTTATGTTTCGATGCAAGCTTTTCTAAAACCTCACGTCTGAACACATTATCTGTCGGAATACTCCTATACATAAACTGATGAATGTGATTAAAAGACAAACCGCGTCTTTCGAGATTCTCCCTATGAGTTCTATTTAACCTCAAAAGGCTTAAAAAGTCATAATACACATTATGTCTATCCTCTATTGGTCTTATAGGCGTTTCGGGATTTTCTCTGTAGGTAAATACTTTTTCGTCAAGAATTTTATCGTTGTTGCGGATAATTTCGTAAGCTTGCTTATTTGTTAAGCCAAACATTTTCGCATATAAGGAAACGCTGTTTCCTCTTGTCTTGCATCTGAAACAATGAAATCTATCCATCTTACGATTAAGTCCCAAATGGTAACTTGTATCACCGCAAAACGGGCATAAAGCTTTATATTCAATCTCATTGTGATCGTATGCGTGAAACTGCACACCGCACATTTTGGCAACTTCTACAATATCGAATTCTTCATACTGGATTGCCATATCAAGCAGCCTCCTTCATCTGCATACTGTTTTTGTACGGATGTGTAACTGTGAGCGCTGTGTTTCTGGCAAATGCAGCTACTAACTGTCCATGTATTGAATCAATACCTGTAGTAATACATTCGGCATTATCAATGTAGGTAGGATAATTAAGCTTTGTTAGTCTTGCTAACAGATTTGCAACCTCCAATCCTGCTTTGATTTTCTCCGAAGTAGAAAGCCAACGATAGTCCTTGCCGTCATATGTGAACTTAAAGACATCTTTTACCTCTCCTGTAGTTTTTACCACATCTATTAATTTGATTGACGCACGGTTCATTTTGAGCTGATTAAATGTAAGTTCTGCTTTCTTCGCAACAAATTCACCTGCAGCATGGATAAGATTTGATATTTCAACCTTTTGTGTCTGGCTTGCTTTCAGACTCTTTTCAATCTGTGCAATCTTCTCGGCCGCATTGTCCGCATCTGCTAAAGCATTAACTTCGAATGCAAATGCATCTGCCTGTTTGATTAGGTCAGAAAGTTCTGCAAATTCTTCTTCAGTAAGATTACCAAGACGAATTCTGTCTTCAAGCATTGCGATTTCCGAAACATCACCATCGCCAAGAGTTGCAAGTTCAGCTTCAATGCGTTTTAAATCTTCCGCACGAAACTCTTCAAATTTTGCCTTACTCTTTTCATCAAGTTCAAGCAATTCCTTGTATGCCTGCATTGTTCCTTGCCCTTTAGTGTATGCTTCATCATACTGTGCTTTAAATCCCGCTATAATACCCTGGTAATTAGCTTCAGTAACAACGGTATGACAGGTCGGACATTTATCTCCAATCTTAATTCCTTTTGCCTGTGCCGCAAGAGTTTTACAACGATTAGACAGTGCTTCTATCTCTGCCTTTATCTTTGCGATGTCATTTGCAAACTTTGACTCGTACTGCCTGTTTTGAGCTTCAGCTTGCTTTTCAATCAGCCTTGTTTTTCTTTCGCCTGATAGATTTTCAGCAATCTTAGCTTGTTTTGCCTTTAATGCATCGACATCAATTCCTCTAAACTGCTTTTCTTCAAGCTCGGTTTTCCTTGCAATGATTTTTTCGCCTTTAGCAATAACACCGTCAACCTTTTCTGCAGCTTCTCTTTGCTGTGTTTTAAGCAAATCAATCTGTCCCTCAAAATAGGTTACGCCTTCATCAATCTCTTTTAATTCCTCGCGCTTTTTCTTGATATAAAACATCGGATCAAGCAAACTTTCGTTCTCAAGAAGAGTACGTGTACTTTCACTCATCTGTGCCAATATTTCCTTTTCATCAATAACAGGCAAAAGACGTTGTAAAAGTTCTCTGCCGCCTTCAGCTATTTTCTCGATGAAATACAAAGGATTGAACACAGAAAGAAATATATCCTTATCAGCAAAAACATTTGTTAGATCCAACTGTCTTAACTGCACCTTATCCATAGTAATAGTTGTGTTGTTTCCAACCTTTCTACGGATGAGATTGTGTACTTCGCCGTTCTGGTCTACAAAGTCAACCTCCACTCTCATTTCCTTGCATTCTGCATTCTGCAGTCTGTCGCAGGTTTTTTCACCCCAGACAGGTGTACCGCAAAAAGCATATGCTATTGCATCAGCAATGGAAGTTTTACCCTGACCGTTTGCTCCGGACACATAGGTAACTTTATCAAGTTCAACTTCGTAAGTTTCCTTAAACCGCTTAAATCCTGTCATTCTTACACGCAGGATACTAAATGCTTTTATTTTTTCCATCGTTTTCCTCCATTTCCTTATGCCGCTATATCATATCCTTCAAGGATTAGATAAGTGCCATAAGCATTCTTTTGTTGATGCCCTCTCAAATTCATCAGCTTGGTTCCCATTTTTAACTTAGGATCCTGACCGTACATAAACATAGTGTTGTCCTTACCGCC
>JAZUCE010000068.1:0-1494 GCA_045638905.1 Faecalimonas sp. | reverse complement strand
GGTGGCTCATAGCCTGTGCGTGTCGTAGTATCGCTTGCCACCCCCTGAGAATGGGCGATGCCCATTCTCCCAAGAAGGTGCAAAATTTTGACAGATCATCAACGCGAAAAGAAAAGGGACACCCATTCGGGTGTCCCTTTTCTTTTGCGAAAGAGCGACTAAAAGTAGTGTAAGCATGGGTAAGAACGACCAAAAGTAGTGTGGCAGCACCGTTCGACAAAGTTGAATTTATCTCTCAGTATCTATCAACACCGCTCTGCACGGTGAACCGTCTGCACCCGCCAAATTCAGCGGAGCCGCATTTAAGAAATAGACACCTTCGGATACCTCTGCCAAACGAATCCCCTCAAGCAAGACGACATCAGTAGATAATAGTGCAAGATGCACCGCCATTGGCGCATTTTGCGGTCCGACCGACTGAAGCTCGCTTCCGAGAAGTAAGATATTTGAAGATGCAAATACCTTTGCCGCCTCCAATGATACCTCGACATCTCCTTTTATCAGAATTCTCTTTGCCGCTTCCGTATTATGCTTTTCCGCTTTTTCGATTATTTCTGTGGCGTCATTATCGGTAACAACCCCACTATGCTCCGCTACGTAAGCCAATCCGATAAATGACTCCAAAGACATCTCATCCACGGGTTTTCCGTATTTGATAAAATGACGAGGTGCATCTATATGCGTGCCGTTGTGCGCACACATACTAAATGCCGTCAAATTATATGCTTCGCCCTTTTCCATCGATTTGAGTTCTTTTTTCTCTGGCTTGGGGTCGTTCGGATACACTTGGCAGCCGAAAACTTCTTGGGAAATATCGTAGATTTTCATTACCTATTCTCCGTCAAATTCTTATTTATCGAAGTGATTATACCACAAAACTATGATTTTTTCAATAGAACAAAGAAACCTCTCTTGTCTTGGTAGACAAAAGAGGTTTCTTTGTTGCCAAAGGGTAATCAAACGGAGCAGAAACAAGGTAAGAGTAAGTAAAAGTAGTGTGGCTGCACCGTTCAAAAAACGCCGTTACCGTTATTCAATTAAGAGTGTATTCCTTGATTAATACCCTCGACAATGTCTTGGACGGTCACCAAGGATCTTATCAATTACAGCATGGTCCGAAAGCAAATCTACTCGAGAGTATTTTCCATGTGTACGGTTTCTAACATTCTGAAAAATAATCGATAAAGTTGTGTTCAAGTTGGTTTCGTACGTTTCTTCTAAAAACCAGCCTTCACCATGTATGCAGGAATTATAAAGTAAAATGTAGTTTTGTTTATTATGGCAAAATAAAAAATACCAGTTATACTCCCACCATGTTGATGAACCGTTACAGTCATACGCTTTGTGTCCGGAAAGTATTATATTGATAGGTTGATTACCGATAAGGTCACCACTCAGTGCAAGTTCCGTCCCGGCAATTTTTTTGTCATAATTAAATGTAACATCCATCAAAACCACCTCTTTGAATTTATTATACCATATTTCAATAGTTAA
>JAZUCE010000067.1:0-4066 GCA_045638905.1 Faecalimonas sp. | reverse complement strand
ATCTTTCCTGGCGTGCTTGAAAAAACACTTCCGCCGCATTTGCTTTCGCGAATGGGAGGTGTCAAGCTATGAGCTATGAATCCTGGCATAATTATGGATACGGAATCATCACCACCACACTGGAAATTGACAGCGTGGAGCGTATTGAGGCGCTGCTCTCCTTGGCTCCTGAATATCAGGCGGAGATCCATCAATGGTTTGAAGAATGTGAGATCACGGAACCTACCGTCGATGATTACCTGGAATTTGACCAGGATTATCATCTTGGTATTGCCACAATCCTGCGCATTGTGATTCAGGAGGCAGAAAATGTGGAGTTCCTGGCCTGTGATGACTGTCACTGTCAGCGTTTCTTGATGTATCCTAAGTTATATCCCTGGCAGATGCAAGAATCTGATCGGGATGTGACAAAGGAGCTGGTGGAGGAGATCCTGAAAAAGTATGTATCCATTGTGTCCGATACCGAACTGGAGATCGACTACCAGGAAGCGGAGAACGGAGGCTAATATGGAGAGTGATATTTTTGAGGTGATCGAATCTGCCCTTGCGAAAGCCGGATATAAGGTTTTGGACGGAGATTGAGACAGAATCATCATTCGTCATAGCAACAGCGATACGGACTATAAGATTCATGTGAAGGAATGCCCGTAGCATTTCATTATTCTATCCGCATGGGATGTCGCTTCGGCGACATCCCATTTTTCATCGGAACAGCTTATGAGAAGTGCAATTTTGGCGATGATAGGCTATGCAAATTTTCTTTGCTTTACTTTTCTAGTGGTATTTTGATAAAATCTTAGTGAGGTGATTACTATGTTAAGTAAATCCATAGGTACAAACATTAAGCAATTCCGAACTCAAAAAGGATTGTCGCAAGATTCCCTTGCCGAGAAACTATTTGTTACACGTCAAACAATTTCAAATTATGAAACCGGTAAATCGTACCCGGATATTGATACATTACAAAAAATCGCTGCAGAATTGGATGTTGAATTGACATGGCTGCTGTATGGAAAACCCGTGTCGCCTAGAAAAAAAGCTAGTTTCAAAACTACTGTAATCGTTGCAGTCATTTTTGCTGTGATGGCAGTGCTTACATATATTCTTCATTCGTATACCTATAATTTGAGGCTGAATGATCTAATTGTTATGCCGAATATTGTGATTCGACTTATTCTTGTGCCGTTTTGCTATGTACTTCTTGGTTCAGTGCTCCTTCAAATCCTTGACTGTGTTTTAGGTATCATAAAGCCAAAAAATCCAGCCCAAAAAGTGGGCAGGATTGTTACACTTTGTTCCTTGGGTGTTAATTTGATTGTCGTTCTTCCATATATTTGTTGGTGTATGTACATTTTATGCCAAATCATTATTGGAAGTGGAAATATATCAGCATATTTTCCGAGCATACCAGTGTACGAAGATGTAGCCATGGCTTTTCTTGCCTTAATGTATAAAGCCCCTTATGTATATGCTTTTGTGGGTATTGCACTGTGGTTATTCTATCCGCCCCAAAGGGATAGATTAAACAATAAGTAAGTAGCCGTCACACCCATCACTTTTGAAAGGAGATACAAAATGAAGACTTCAAAAAGGTATTTGTCAACTCTATTATCCATCGCATTCCTTTTATCAATCGTTTGCTTCCCGACCAATGTGTCCGCTGCAAGTCAAGCCGAGACTTGCATTGACAGTGATTTTTTGGCTACTGCCTCAGTAAATCTCACCACAGACGAAGATGGTTTTACGGAGATTACTCTTACAAATCAAGAGGAACTTCAGTCGGCCGGTTTCAGTACTATAAATAGCAGATCCTATCGAACCACAACTTTGGCCTTCTTTGCAGAGACACTTGACGAAAGAGCTGCTATTTTATCGCGTATTAATCAGACAAAAGCTGGTGGTGGAACTATATACGATGAAGACTGGTTCTTTGGCAGTTCTTGTTATGCATATATCTCTATTACATACACAACCCGGGATGTATATAACGGCACTGAAGCCCGAATTAACTCTGTTACAACGAGACATTCAACCAACAGCGGCACATCAGTTTCTAATGCCGTTCTACACCTAGCTTGCATTGGCTCCTCTTCGGACGAGGGTAGCACATACTTGGAAAGAGACGTAATTGTGACGACTTCTCCTTATACTAATACCCTAATGAATACATGGCCCTGGATTAACACTGGTAGCCCCTGTCTTGGCGCGAATTATACGGTTACTGCACGAAGGCCATCTGGTTCAACCTCTACACATACCGTATCGGCCAATGCCTTTGTTAACTAATATGACCTATTAAGCGGAGGCTAAATTCAGTGAAAGACATACGACTCAAAAAAAGTGTATTTGCAGTTGTATTCATTTTGCTTCTTCTTTGCATTGCACTTTTGTGCTGGATGCTCAATAGTCCGGCAACCTCTATTGAAGAAGATCCAATAGGTACAGAAGATCAAATTATCTACGATTATCCGCCATTCATCTACATAAATGATAGCTTGTTTCAGTATGGTGGAATACTTGATGAAACGATTACCTTGACTGATTATTTGGGAAGCGTTTCTAGCAGTGTTCCTTCTAACGAGTTGCCAGAGCAAAACTTCCAATCAAATGAGCCGATTGTTGGTGCAGAAATATACAAGTATGGTGGAGACATTATCGTTATATTTGATGGTCAATACAGAATATACCACCAAATTGCTTTACAGGAGGATCAAGAGAAATGAAGACTAGATTGTTAAAGTTTATTACTCTCTGCGTTGTTATAGCTCTTCTATTCCCGTGCTATGCTCAGGCGGTTACACCCAACGAAAGCCGGACAAAGCTTTCTGTATACACTGATCCTTGTCCTGATGAGGTCTTAAACTATGCGAAGAGTGCATATCAAAGGCTTCTCATGAGTGCAATTTTAGATGGAACAGTTTCGGCAACTGGAACATGCTCTTTGGGAACGCCATTTACAATCGCAAATTCCGAAAGTGAAAGCCCTGTGTATTATTTCCCAATTATCAATAGGGAAAAAACTATCGCAACTTTTCGTGTATATCTCGATTTGGAGTGTACATTAGACTCTGGGGTTTCTACATATACTGGCATCCTTTCTCCATTTTTGGCAGAAGAACTGAATGCATTAAGTGAGAGAGAACTTTCTGCGCCAGTGCTGATATATGCCGATAATGGGAACATAAGGGTAAAAGTTGGAAATAGTTGTGAAACAATCATTCCCTCAAATGACGCTTCTGTTCCTAATAGTACTTTGACCGTTGATTCAGTTGCACAATTGCATACAGTAAATCCGTCAATGGCTATAGATACTAGAGAGTTTGTGCAACCGCGAGCATCTTCTCAAGCAGCCTTAACACTAAGCATAATCGAAACACAAGGAAATGATAGCTGGTGTGGTGCCTATAGTACTGCCATAATTCTACGTTATTTATTAGGCAGCAGCACAACACCAACTGCAAGAACGCTAATGGAATATGTGCACGGGGAGGATGTCGAAAACTCTGACGCTTTTTCTGTTCCAAACACATTGGCCGCAGGTGTACGATACGGGTTTTCTCCAACGGAGGTCATACGTCCATTAAGTGCAACAGAGGTATTTGCTCAGATAGACGCCTGCAAACCAATATATGTGAATGCAAGAAGATATGATTCCAGCGTTTCTATGTATAAATATCATGCTATAGTTGTAAGAGGATACAATAGAGTTTATGATACATTTTCTATTTGGAATCCTTGGCATTCGTATTACGAGACTATGGATCTTAACACAAAGCAGTATGTTGCTTCCTCGACCATTACATACACTTGGTACGCAACCGTATATGATTGGTGAATAGATGGAAAGCATTAGTCTTTGATACAAAGAGTTATGTACCTACACTAACAGGGATGTCGCTTCGGCGGCATCCCATTTTTTATAGAGTTCCTTTCTTTGGGATTGACTATTGCCCCGGAGTTTGCTATAATACCAATGTAAGTTTCTCGTTTGGTTCGGCCAAACTTAGTTTCGCGTTACATTAGCGTCATTTGCATTGGTATGCAAATGGCGCTTTTTTTGTTTCTC
>JAZUCE010000066.1:0-6651 GCA_045638905.1 Faecalimonas sp. | reverse complement strand
GTCCGCATGCGGTTATCCGTCCGATTGCGTTGACAGAGGAAGAAGTAGCGAATGCACCGGAAGGCATGCAGACCGTTGATATGATGGGAATGCCGGGAATGAAATTTGCCATTACGGTATCTGCATACGACTGTACAGGCTGCGGTTCTTGTGCAAATGTATGTCCTGGTAAGAAGGGCGAGAAGGCACTGGAACTTCGCAATATGGCAGAAAATGCCGGAAGACAGGTATACTTTGATTACGGTCGTGCATTGCCGATTAAGAAAGATGTGGTTTCAAAATTCAAGGAAACAACGGTAAAAGGAAGTCAATTCAAACAACCATTGTTAGAGTTCTCAGGAGCTTGTGCAGGTTGTGGAGAAACACCTTATGCAAAATTAGTGACACAATTATTTGGTGATAGAATGTATATTGCAAATGCAACCGGATGTTCATCAATCTGGGGAAACTCATCACCATCTACACCATATACTGTGAATGATGAAGGAAGAGGACCGGCTTGGGCAAATTCACTATTTGAAGATAACGCAGAATTTGGTTATGGTATGTTGCTTGCACAAAAAGCATTGCGTAATGGCTTGAAAGCAAAAGTAGAAGAACTTGTAGAAAAAGGTGACAATCCAGAAGTTGTAGAAGCAGGTAAGGAATGGCTAGAAACCTTTAGCTGTGGTGCAACAAACGGTACTGCTACAGATAAGTTTGTAGAAGCATTAGAAAAATGCGGTTGTGGATGCGGATTGCGAAAAGACATTTTGGATAACAAGGATTTTCTTGCAAAGAAATCACAATGGATATTCGGTGGAGATGGCTGGGCATACGATATCGGATTTGGCGGAGTGGACCATGTATTGGCATCTGGTCAAGATGTTAACATTCTTGTATTTGATACTGAAGTTTACTCTAATACAGGTGGACAATCGTCGAAGTCAACCCCAACGGGCGCGATTGCACAATTTGCGGCAGCAGGTAAGGAAGTAAAGAAGAAAGATATGGCAAGTATTGCTATGAGCTATGGCTATGTGTATGTGGCTCAAATTTCCATGGGTGCAGATTTCAACCAGACCGTGAAAGCCATTACGGAAGCGGAGGCTTATCCTGGTCCATCACTCATTATCGCATATGCACCATGTATCAATCATGGTATTAAGAAAGGTATGAGTAAGGCGCAGACGGAAGAAGAGCTGGCTGTGAAATCAGGTTACTGGCATAACTTCCGTTATAATCCTGCAGCAGAAGGTAATAAGTTTACACTTGACAGCAAAGAACCAACAGAAAACTACCGTGAGTTTTTGGATGGCGAAGTGCGTTACAATGCGCTGACGCGTGCAAATCCGGAAAGAGCAGAAAAGTTATTCTCACAATCCGAACAGTACGCAAAGGAAAGGTACGAATATCTGAAGAAATTGATTACGCTCTATGGAGAAGATGTAGAATAGCGTTTTGTTATGTGACATCTATACCCAGGATCTTTTGGAATCCTGGGTATTTTTAGAGGTGCGATTGTTCGTATACAAAATAATTACGTAAAAACAAACTCAAAGAGAGCCTCTTGCATGGATGAAATATCCAAAAATGGATACAATACGATTGACAAGACTAAATAAACAAAGTAATATATCCATATAAGGAAAGAAGGTGTTTGTATGGATATCCAGGATTTGAAACGATTAAAAAAAGAAGCAGGAATGACAAATGCGGAAATCTCAAATTTATCAAGTGTACCAATTAGTACGGTGAATAAGATTTTTTCGGGTGCTACGGAGAATCCACGATATGCAACCTTGCTCGCAATTGAAGATGTGCTTCGTAAAAAACAGAAGTTGCCGTTTCGCTATGATGAGAATAGACAAGAGCCATGCTTGGTTCAAGAAGAAGCGGCAGCGTATTGTTATAAGTCACGAGAGTATAGTGTGGAAGACATCTTTGAATTAGATGAAAGAATTGGCTATGAATTAATTGATGGAGAAATATATATGATGAGTGCTCCTAATCGCATGCATCAGTTTCTATTAGGTGAAATCGTATTTGCAATGAAGTCTTTTATTAAACAAAAGAAAGGCGGATGTTGTGTGTATGCCTCCCCGTTAGGTGTTCGCTTGTTTCGGGATGACAAAACATGGGTAGAGCCTGATATAGTAGTGGTTTGCCAGAAAGAAAAACTGACAGATGAAGGCGTTAGCGGCGCACCGGATTTGGTTGTGGAAGTGGTTTCGTCAAGTAACTCTTCCTATGATTATCTTTTAAAAATGATGAAATATCAGCAGGCAGGTGTGCGAGAATACTGGATAGTGGACCCAAAACTTGAAATCGTTTCAGTATATAATTTTGAAGATTTTCATAAATCGGGAAGGTATGAATATTCGGATACGATTGTTTCAAACGTATTGGAAGGATTTGAAATCTGTATTCAGGATTTTATTGATGAATATTAAAATTGGAAAAGGAATTAAAATTATGGATATAAAAGCAAAAAGAATACAAGACTCTATGGCAGAAACCGTGCACATTGTGCGACCAAACCATTTAAATGGAGCAAATCGTTTGTTTGGTGGTATTTTAATGCAATGGATTGATGAGGTTGCAGGCATTGTGGCAAAGCGCCACGCAATGATGAACGTTACAACGGCGTCCGTTGACAATCTGCGCTTTATGAAAGGTGCATATCAAAATGAGATGGTTGTTATCGTAGGCAGACTTACTTATGTTGGAAAAACCTCTATGGAAGTGCGTGTAGATACCTACGTGGAAAATAAAGAAGGAGTCAGAAAGGCAATCAATAGTGCCTATTTTGTGATGGTTGCACTAGACGAAAACGATAGACCTGTGACAGTACCTCAATTAATTATTGAGACAGAGGAACAAAAAGCAGAATGGGAAAGTGCAAAGAAACGTAGAGAAATTCGAAGCCAAAGAAAAGTAGAAGGGTTTTAAGGCAATTCGAAAGAGGGACTTAATTTGCATACAGTAGGAAAAATAGATAAAGAAATCTACAAATGTATAACGGATGATATCATATCAAATGAGGTGATTATTACGGATGAGAGAGTTGGGCATATCAAAGAACGACATCCAAATGATTATGAACGCTATTACAGGTATTTAAAAGAGATAGTTGAAAATCCTGATTATATTGTTGAAACCAATAAGCCGAAGACAGCACTAATCAATTATTACATTTATGAAAATTAATGAAAAAGAATGGAGTCGTCTCATAAGAAATAAGAAAATACTTTACAAAAAAGAATAAAACTGCTAGAATTTTAGTAACATAAAAGAGAAGTTGTTTGAGGTGGAAGATTTCGTACCCGTCCACACGCCGATGGCTTGACAGGGAAAACCCGAGAGATGCAGGAGAATGGTACGCCTGCCAAACAACTTCTTAAAAGTCCACTTGATTATAAATGATTGAGTGGTATTTTTATGTTTATTTTTAAGAATGGAAAGAGAAAAGCAAACAGGGATTTCTATGTGGAAATTCCTGCTTGCAGCTATTCTACTTTCTATTTTTCGCTATCATACTAGACACCATTTGTACTGTCTGGTCAATCTGCATTTGTTCTTGAGGTGATTTCCCTTCTTTTAGTATGTTTAAAATCAGTGTAATCTCTTCTGTGGAAAATCGGATCCCTTTTCGATTGGCTGATGTAATGAGAGACATTAAGACAGGGGCAAGAGAGTTTCCGCTTTTGCCAGCAGTTTGGTGTGCGGCCGTCTTAATCAGCTCCAACTTGATTGGGTCCATATCTCTAAGTAATGGATTGTTCATCCAGTCCATCAATTGTTTCACCTTCTTTCTGCGATTCAGTATGTTCCTCCTGTGCAAACATTCCCATCATTGACATAGGGTCAAAGCTCATATCAGACATATTTTGCATTTCCTGCATCATACTCATCATGTTCATCATATTCTGCATCTGGTCAAAAGATTCAAGGTCAGACGGGGATAAATATGGCTTTAATCCGTCAAAAATATCTTCCGGTGAGGAAGCATTTTGCCTCATGTTTCTAAAAAAAGATATTGTGTGGCGGAATTCCAGGAATTTTACATAAACAGCTATCATACGTTGGCTCTGTGGAGGCAAAAACGGGATTAACAGTTTGGTCATCTGCAATGACTGGTTGGATATGTATTGGTCAAACGGGGTCATCATATAAGAAATGTCATCTTTCATACTGCCTCCTAAAAAACTAACGTTGTGAAAATATATGAATCAGATTTGTAAAATATGAGTATGCCGATGAAACATGAACACAAAAAGCCTCTGTCGCATGGACAGAGACTTTTCGCATTCATTGGCAATTAGCAGCACATATCGTCGCAGCCACATCCGCAACCATTGCCACTTCTGTTGTTTCCAAATCCGCCACAGAAGAATAACAAGATGATGATCCATAAGCAGCTGTCATCGCCACATCCGAATCCGCCACGGTTTGAACCCCAAGAGTTGCCGCCACAGCAGAAAAGAAGTAAGATAATCCAGATACAAGAGTTGTTGCCAAATCCGCATCCACAGTTGTTAGATCTTTCGTTTACACATCCGCAGTTAGTTGCATTTAAATCGCTCATAATCATAAGCCTCCATGTAATTTATATTTACACTTCACTATATGTAAGGAGGCTTATCCATGTGAACTAAAAAGTAAAATATTAATTAAGCACGCAATAACAGAAAAAACATATCCTAGTAAAAAAGGAACCTATTAGTATATGAAGCGTGTTAAAAAATTAGTACATTGTCAATACAATCAAAAAAATCAGTTACTTGGAAAAGGGGTTACAGTTGCAGTAATGGATACGGGTATGACGCTTCATCCGCAGCTTCAGAAAAATGCATTATTCTTTCGGGATTTTGTAAATGGCAGACAGGAATTTTATGATGATAATGGACATGGAACTCATGTGTGTGGCATTATCGGAAGCACGCAGATAGGAATGGCTCCACAGTGTAAATTAATTGCATTAAAGGTGTTAGATGAAAATGGTGGTGGAGACATTATCTATAGCATGAAAGGGTTCCGCTGGATTTTGGAAAATCAGGAGAAGTATAATATTCGGATTGTAAATATATCAATGGGAATGAAACCGGGTGTGAATCTATGGGGAGAAGAGCGCATATTGCGAGCAGTGGAAATGCTTTGGGATATGGGCATTGTTGTAGTTGCGGCAGCAGGAAACCTAGGCCCAAGTGAAGGGAGTATTACCATTCCGGGACTTAGTAAGAAGAGCATTACAGTTGGAACCGCTGATGTTATGAATTCAGGCAGGGGCTCCCTGCAAAAACAGATACTAAAACCGGATTTGGTTGCCCCTGGTGCAAATATAGTTTCCTGTAATTCCAAATTTCAAGAAGGGAACTTATATGCCAAGAAAAGTGGCACCTCTATGGCAACGCCGGTCGTAAGTGGTGCGGTTGCGTTGTTATTATCAAAAGAACCGAATTTAACTAATGAGGAGATAAAGAAAAGGTTGAAAAATAGTTGCGACAATTTAAATATGCCTGTGATACGGCAGGGGAGTGGAATTTTGAATGTGCAGAGACTATTAAAATAAAAAAATAAGGTTGTCAAGAATTTTTACTTGATATGTAAAGCCTAGAAACGCTTATAAAACAGTGATTTCTAGGTTTTTTTCTGTCCGTTTGTGACAACACTGTGACAAAAAATAGATACATAACATTCCTTGAAGAAAATATATATTAACGGAGACGGAGCAAACTGGATTAAGTCCGGACAGAAACTCATTGCTGGTTCGAAGTTTGTTCTGGACCGATTTCATCTTCATAAATACATCATTGGAGCAACCGGACATTTGTTAGATTCTGTAGAAGATGCAAGAAGTGAAATATATAGGGCAATATACAAAAAGAATAAAGGGATGGCTCGGGAAGTTTTTGAAAAAATCGAGTATGTAACAGAATCCGAAAGCAAACTCAAGACAGTGAAAGCAGCAAAGGATTATATTATTGGCAACTGGTCAGGGATCATGTTGAGTTTAAGAAGTAAAGATACAAATCTGAAATGTAGCGCAGAAGGACATGTAAGTCATATCTATGCAGATAGAATGAGTTCCCGACCACTTGGATGGAGTAGATTAGGTGTGGATAAGATGTCTAGGTTGCGTATTTATCGGGAAAACAAAGGCAACATGTTGGAATTGGTGAGATATCAAAAACAAGAGCTACCAATGGCTGCAGGATGTGAGGAAGTAATATATTTAAGTCATGAGATGTTAGCTATGGAGCGAAAAAACAGGAGGGCTTTGGGATGCATGGCAGACTTGCCGTTGTATACAATTCCATATCCGCAAGTCAAAAAGATGGCATACTTTAAGAATCATATCTTGGGGTTATAAGTTGTGGCTATAGCCAATAAAAAAGCTTAATCGGCTTAGACGTTAAATATCTGCAATGTTACTTTCATGTCAACCCTGCTTCGCACCCGTTGGGCTATGGGGTTGACATGAAATAACAGGCAGATAAAAGGTAATCAAGCCGATTAAGCATAGGTGTGCGTAATGCACACATATCAGAAGATGATATTTATATCTTGCCAACAAAAGAAAAAATGAATATAGTATAAGCAGATGTTAATCTTAAAACAAATCTCAGGTGCAGTCTGCCTATTAAATTCCTACAGTAAATTTACGCTATC
>JAZUCE010000065.1:0-1533 GCA_045638905.1 Faecalimonas sp. | reverse complement strand
TTGTTCGGATTTATCCGTTTTTTTTGTAGCTTTGCATTAATTACGGCAGATAGAACGGAATGAGCAGAAAACACTACATATTAGGAACACTCGCTGTATTGTGCTTGCTGGGCACAGGCTATTATGCCTGGACGTTGTATGATGCACATTGCAAACAGGTGGCAGCATGGAACGAAGAGGCGAAAGCCTGCTTTGAGGAAGCGTTATGGATGGAAGTGAATAAACGGGCGGAGATTCCGTTTTATTCATCTTCGAGTGGGGAAAAAGGAGTGACGACTTTAAAGGAACATATACCAGATTCCGTTTATGTAACGACTTCAATGGGACGTAAAGCGTATCACTTGGATCGCTTCAAGTATGATAATAGTCTAACCAAGGAAAAGAATAAAAGAATTGGTATTGGCTTTTTATTGCTTGAATATCCGTTATCCTTGGAAATGTTAAAGGCAAGTTGGGATAGTTTGTTATTGGATAAAAAAATCGTATTTCAAAGTAAGATGCGTTATGTCTATACAGATTTGGCTGAACAAAATGATACGATAAAAACATGGGATAGTACAGAAAGGTTCCTTTCTGATAGCTTGACCGTAAAATATTTAGGTTTCCGTTGTGAGCATGAGATGACGGCATACATTTCTTATCCGTATTGGATGTTTTGTCTAACAAATTTTCAGTACATCGTTTTATCATTACCTTTATTCTTGTGGTTACTGTTGTTAATGTTTTATGCTAAATTGGAGGTTTTTGTACGGCATAAGTTAGTGAGGGAAAAAATTGTAGTGCAAAAAGAACAAATTCATGTAGTAGATATTCAGATAGATAAGGCGAAAGTTTTTAAACTGCCGGATGGAACATTGTTTGATTCGTTTGCAAAAGTTTTGTCAAAAGGAGATATTCGACATAGTATACAACCTCAATCAGTTTCGTTACTGAAACTTTTTTTAAGCAAAAGTGATTATAAGGTTACATCAACGGAAATTAGCTTGGAATTATGGAAAGAAGAGAGAGAGAAAGAGAAACTTTATTCTGCCATCCGTCGTCTCCGGAATGATTTGAAAACCGTAAAATCGGATCTTGTCATTCGTTGTACCAATGGTGAATATGAACTAAAATCGCCCATTTCATCGATGGAATCTGACCAAAACTGACCAAATGGGGCTTGGTCAGTTTTGGTCAGGAAAAAGATTGTTCCGGTTCAAATTATAATTTATACCTTCGCATCGTGAACGTCGAGGCATTGTTCCTCGGCAAATATTAATATTAATAAAATAATGTATTATGCTGAAGTATAGATTGCAGTCTTCTCTTGCCACAATGGTATTGTGTCTGCTTGCTTCCTGTTCTTCTCCCAAGCAAGAGGGGATGAAGGACATCATGAAGTTGCCTACTTACTCAGTTGAAGGTCTGAAGTTCAATCAAGAAGAAATCATTTCGGGTAATGCATGGGAATTTCATCGGGTCGGTGATAATTTTTTAATTTTCAATGCAGTTCCTACAAGTGCCGCCTTGGTTGTCCGGATGGCCGATTGTAAA
>JAZUCE010000064.1:0-1316 GCA_045638905.1 Faecalimonas sp. | reverse complement strand
ACCAAGTCCACTCTGGGCAGCTATTAACTGACCGAACTCTCCCTGCATTAGTTCTGCAAAAGCATCAACTTTTGGATTGTTCTCACCGTCACGAATTACTGCATAATAGCTTGTTGTATATGGATAGGTTCCATTGGAAATTGTTTCTTCTGTTGGAGCTATCCCATCAATACTCAATAATTTCAGGTCCATAGGACCAAGTATGGATGCATTAACTAAATAATAGTAGAACAAACTGTATCCCATAGCATATTTGCCTTCGTTTTTCTTGTTATAATCATCAACCTCAGTAAGAATACTCGACATCATAATAGATGTGCGTTCTCTTGATATATCCTCGTTTATTTCTTTTCCATCCAAAACAAACTGTTCCATTTGAGCATGGCTGCCGCTATCTTCATTTCTGCAATATGCAGCAAGTGTGCCATTTTCTCCGCCAAGCTCTTTCCAATTAGTTATGCCGTTATTTACATAAATATCGTGAAGTTGTTCTGTTGTGATATTATCAACTTTGTTTTTTGTTCCTGTAAAGAATATAAGTGCCTCATCAGCAATCGGTATAAATTTAAGCTTTACATTCTTTTCTTCTGCATACTTTAACACTTCTTCGCCTGCATCGGGAACAAATATCATTTCAACCTCACCATCAATCAGGCGTTTATACGATGCAACCGTTTTACTATGTGCTTTGGGAAAATCAGGATGATTGTCATAATTCTGATAATACGCACTGTATATGTTTTGTGTTATCGCATAAGTTGATGTTGAACCATCCAAGATAGGAATTTCTATTTCAGGAGCAGTTTCTCGCAAAATTGCAGGAGCATGATTATTAAAGAATGTGCGGATAAACTGATACAAAAACTCACAGCATTCGAATCTTGTTACAGCCTGCTGCGGATACCAGAATAATTCGTCATCCGCTGTATCCATAAATTCATGGTCAACAAGTTCTACCAAAAGATGATAACCGTCCTGCGTTAATGCTTTATATGCCACTTTAGCATAATCAGACACTTTATCTAAATCTTTGTATTTGGAGAAATCTGTTTCAGTTTCCTTGGGTTCAATTTTCCCCATATCAGAAAGCATACGGAAAGTCATTGCAACAAGCTGCTCACGAGTAATAACTGAATCGGGATTGAAGTTTGTATCCTTCATAAACACGCCTTTATCTACAAGTGCCATTATATATTCTTTTGCCCAATGATTTTCCGGAATATCTTCAAAGCACGACGCAGAGCGAGTTTTAGGAACACTAAACATTCTTGTAAAAATCGTTGCCATTTCTGCTCTTGTCAGTTCTTTATCGGGTT
>JAZUCE010000063.1:0-2325 GCA_045638905.1 Faecalimonas sp. | reverse complement strand
TATTAGCAGTATTCAATTGGCAAAGGATATCAATGTAACACAAAAGAGTGCTTGGTTTATGCTAAACAGAATACGATACAATATGTACGATAAACTGAAACCAATCTTTGAGGATATGACCCAAGTCGATGAAACCTATGTGGGTGGTAGAAATAAAGGTCGAATAAAAGGTGCACAAGGAAGAAGTTTGAAAACAAAAGTTCCAGTAGTTGGATTATTGTCCAATGGTATGGTAAAAACAATAGTTGTCCCAAATACCGACAGATTTCATTTGCAAACGATTATAGATGTTTATGTACGAAAAGATTCAACGGTTATAACCGATGGTTGGCAGGGTTACAGCAATGTTAAACGGGAATATAACCACAAGGTTGTAGACCACGGAAAATACGAATATGTAAAAGACGGTTTTCATACTAATTCGATAGAGGGTTATTGGTCGCACCTTAAACGAGGTATCAAAGGTATATATCATAAGGTTTCAAAGAAACATCTTTGGAGATATTGCGGAGAGTTTGATTTCAGATACAATACTCGAAAGATTGATGATATAACAAAATTTGTAATGTTTGTGAATAAGCCGTTACCCTTCGCTATGCTTATAGCGTGAGGGCTGTTGCTTATTTATCAACCGAGGTTTACCAGAGCCCATCAGAGTAGATATGCCGACAGTCAGCACGCTTTCTTTTTGTCCGCACGCATAGCAAATAATATGAAGGGTAAGCCGAAAACCTTATCAAAGAGTAGGCGGATAAAACTATTAACTGATATGAAAATTACAAGTAAAAGGTCGGAAAAGATTTTAGTAGAGGAACTCTCGAAAATTATGAGTGATTTATCCTATTGGTCGTCAAGAATGGAGGAAATGTTGGCAAGAATGCGACGGGGTAAAAAGAAAACTATAGACTGGGGCAGTGACCTCTTGATTGAGGATATTCCTGCTACATTGGCAAGAATAGATGGTAAAATATCTTCTTTAATGGTTTTATCTCCCGATAATAAAGCCATTGAGAATTATCAAAAGAAATTGGATAAATGGCAAGCTGAATTTGAGGAATTAAAAAGTAAGCAGACGAAGAAACCTTCTATTCTAAGTGGTATATTCAAAAAAGCTAAAGAAGATATAGAGAAAACACTGAAAAAATTAGATAATTAAACTGATATGGAAAACCTATTTTGCAATAAATGTAATCTTTCAGAGAAAATCCCCCAATTGATTGCCGAAGAGGTATTGGGTGAGGAAAATTTATCACTACTGAAAGAACGGTACCAGCAAATGAAAGAGGGGTATGATTTTTCGTATGAACAATGGCAAAGTTTGTTTACAGAAGAATTGAAACCATTTCGTGGGTACACTGATACAACGGGTATAATGATGCCTATTAAACACCCTAAGTTCAAGACAGATTTTGAACAATTGGGCAAAGGTGCTATTGGTGTGGATTTGCCAACTTGGTTTAATATACAGAGTAGTAATCCACGAATAATGTTTATTGCACAAGACCCGCTAAGGAGCAACAAATGGTATGGTGAGTGCCAAGATGCCATTTTATCAAGTCCATTTGGTCTGCACGATGCAACTCACCGAGCACATGCAAAAGGAGGTAAAATGGTTTATGAACTTATCAATAGATTGGTGTCGGCTGGCAATGGTGTCTATCTGACAGATGCACGGAAGTATTTTGTTTATGACCACAAGACCTCCGATAGATATGCAAACACCCAAAAGGCGGTGTATGTGGATATTCTTAAAAAGGAAATAGAGAGTATAAAGCCCACACTTTGCGTATGTTTAGGAAATCGGGCAGGAAGCATAATGTACGATGTCGCAACCGAAAGTCCTGAATTACTAATTTCTTGTATTACATTGCCACATTTGTCGGGAGCTGCAAGAGGTGCAATTGTAAAACGCTATCCGTTATTACTTGAACGCAAGGCTACTGCTACAAATATTGCAGAACAATATGCCAACGAAATAATCGGTTGTTTAACTACTAATTCATAGAACTATGGGATTTATTACTTGTTTTCTGTTAATTGTTAATTTGGCTCTCGTCATTGGACTTGATGTTGTATATTGGTGGGTCGGTTGGCAATTTGGAGCCACTGGAATTTTGGGAGTAATTGGCTTTATTCTTGGATATATGTTCAGTGTTGAAATGGCTATTGCTCCAAGAGACTTTTGGTGGAATACTGAATTTGATGTATTCTTGGCGAAAATAGGATTTGCTTGGAAAACCGCATTAACCTTGTGGGGCATTGGATTACTTGTACTGATTATCTTGGGATATAATCCTCTTTGGTAATCCTTGTAAACCCTCGTGG
>JAZUCE010000062.1:0-1653 GCA_045638905.1 Faecalimonas sp. | reverse complement strand
GGCAACGCGGTCTGCCATTTCATTGGCCGCTTTGTTGGTGAACGTAAGAGCGAGGATACCGGCAGGGTTAACACCTTGTTCTATCATATTGGCAATACGGCATGTAACGGTACGCGTTTTGCCAGTGCCGGCTCCTGCCAGAATCAGCACCGGGCCGTTAAGCGTTTGCACTGCTTGTTTTTGGGCAGCGTTTAAGCTGTTAATGTCGAATTTCTCTGCCATAATTCTTCGCTCTCCGCATCCTGATGGAGGGCGCGGTATGGTAGCACATTTCTCTACTTCGGACAAGGATAAATTACTATTTCTGTCTTACTGAGGGTCTGTTTCAGATTTGCTGGTAGTAGGACATAGGCATTTTAGTCCATTTTTGAAGCTTGAGATAGTATATTTGACGCAATTTTAGAAACAAATACTCTACATCGAAGATACCGCAGGCCTTAGATTGGATTCTTTTGATCGTAGCATTGGTTGCCTCTATTCTTGCCGAGTTTATTTTATACCGTATTCCATTGATTATCTCATTAAATTTTGAACTTATTCCTTTTGCAAAATGGATAAGCTGTTTGACTTTACTCTTCATACACATTTTTATCCATAGTATAAGGCGTAACGTTGCTGTATTTTCATCACTTGTCTTAAATACTTGCCGGAATTGTTCCTTTAGTAGGTATGCAATGTAAAGGCTTTTATTGAGCGTGTAGAGGGTGCGCAACTCTTGCCTTGCATCTTCGGATAGCTTTTCTCTGCCTTTGAGCAAAACATAGCGTTTGCCTTTCAAAAAACAATCTACGCCGTAAGGTGCATGAGCCATGATAGTACGTCGTATTTTATCCAGCACCTCATTCATGTTACTCACTAAGTGATAAGCATCGTAGCAAACATGTATATGCGGTAGGTGTTGCAAGGTGGCAGACCTGTATGCATTGGAACGGTCTATCCCAAGATATTTAATCTTCTGCTTGTCCTTCTCGTCAAGATGCTTAAAGAAAGAATCCAAACATTTACCATCTCGTCCACTTGTTAATGACAATGGCTCACCTGTTTTGGCGTTCATTACCATGGTAACAAAACCTTTACTCGGCCCCAAGTATTTCTCATCGATGAGAATACCCTCTACGTCTTTGTTTTTGGGTTTAGGAATATCTTCTTTTAAGACTTCTTTATCTATCCTTAAAACAGTCGTATATGCTACTTTATATTCATCTTGCAGATAACGAGCCGGAGCATGAATAAGGTGTCGGGATAGTAACCTCATGAAACGCCATGTAAAGCCATATGTCGGATGACATATGGAGGGTCTCAGGGTATGAAATCGCTCGCACTTACTGCAATATCCCTGCATCGTGTCAACATAAAGCAGCACTTCCCGTTCTAATATGGGCAAATCACGTACGCTAATTTCTCTGTATGAATGTATTCTGAGATTACTTCCACATGTAGGACAATAAAAATTGTATCTGTCATCAAATGAAAGCTTGACCTCAATACGATTTTGGAGGACAATAGCGCTGGTAGCAGTCCAGCCATCTTGCTTATATATTTGTTTTATCATCAGCTCTTTGTAACGAGTGTTACAAAGATAAGCAAGGCTGGATTGCTACTTTTTTTGTCATAGAATGGTGTCTGAAGCACCAGCAAATCTGAAACAGACCC
>JAZUCE010000061.1:0-2371 GCA_045638905.1 Faecalimonas sp. | reverse complement strand
CAATCCTTCTGTACCATAATCGTCGATTATTTCATTGTTTCTATCGTTGCTGTTTTCAATTGAAAGGTAATATTCCAATCGACTTTCGCGGATATTGTCTTTCCCGAAATCCCATAGATAAGCAGGTTTTAGGCCAGATGTGGTAACTTCGTATACTTGTTGGCGAAGAGCAGTTGCAAAATAAGTCTTTCCGCTGTATCGGAATAAAGCTTTTTCATGATTTTGAAAGTCAAATATGAAGTCGTCATACCAATCGCTTCGAAGTGAATCTCCTGTTGTTTTGTTTACAACCAGGACTCCACCTCCATCTTGTGGTTCCAGACAAGACCAGGTGGCTACATGATTGTCGTCTAACAGCTCCATGCAATAATAATTCGGACAAGCTGGAAGTTCTACTTCATCTTTGAAATTTCCATTTAAATCATAACGTTTGATTCTGCCGAATATGCTCAACATATAGATGTTGTCATGGGGAGCATCCACTACACAGTCGTACATGCTGATGTATTCCCCGGCTCCTTGTCCATAACGACTGACTCTACGTTGGTATTGACCGTTCTGTCCAAAAACAAATAGCTTGTGTTGCCATTGGTCGTGTACATAGAATTTATCATTGACGGGATAAACTTTGTGCATCCAGACAATTAGTGAGGAATCCTGTGTTTCCAGCGGAACAATCTCCGCATGGGAGAAAATCGTTTCCAGTGGATTCACCTTCTTTTCCAAGTCCACTTGATATATTTTCTTCTCTTGGCCTTGCTGGGGAGAGTCGCTACAAGCGTAGGCAAACAGTATGATTGCCAAAATCCAATAAATATGTGCTTTCATATCATTTCTTAAAATACAGTTTCAATAGACAAGGGTTGTCGTCTTCCAACATATTCTCCAACTTCTGAAATTCAAACTCTGATAAGATGGTCCTGAATTTTTCGCGGTCATCATAAACAATATCCGTAATCAAATACTCATCACCAAAATATAAAGGATGATGCATACTACATCCTTCTGTTAAAAAATCGAACACGTACCCTTTTTCTTCCTTCTTGTTATAGAAAACATGAGTTATCGGAGGACGAGTGCCTATTTTCCTACGCAACGGAACATAACAATAATCCTTGTTTTGAGATTGATTATTCATTATATATGGGAGTTCATTGCTACCAATATCATAAAGAATTGTTTTATTCTTTTCATTCATATTTTCAATCGCTGAGTAATAGTCCAACCTACTATCCTTTATATTATCTTCCCCAAAATCCCAAAAATACGCAGGATACATCCCGTCAACTCTAATTTCATAAACCTGATGGCGAAGTGATACAGAGAAATAGGTCTTATCTTCATAACGATAAAAAGGATTTTCACATATTCCGTCAAAATCAGGATTATCGGCCCAGTAACTATTGATTGTATCACCACTCATTCTATCATAAACCAATACGCCATCACCTTCACGCAATCTCATGTGAGACCAAGTAGCAATAAAATTATCATTCAAAGGTATCACAGAATAATAGTTCGGTCGTTCAGGTAAAACCAGTTTCTCCTTGAAATTACCGTCCAAATCATAGACATTGATATGTCCATAAACACTCATGAAAAAAGTTTCATTTTTGAGGGTGTCTACAAAACAGTCATACATACTCAAATATTCCCCTGGTCCTTGTCCATGCTTTCCAATACGATATTGAAACCTTCCATCTTGAGTAAACACCAATAATTTTTGAGCCATATAGTCATAGACATAATATTTATCTTTCCATGGATATACTTTACCCTAGTGAACGATATGCGAATTGTTGGTGGTTTCCAGTGGAATAATCTCCGCATGGGAGAAAATCGTTTCCAAAGGATTCACTTTCTTGTCCAAGTCCACTTGATATACTTTCCCCTCTTGGACTTGTTGAGGAGAGTTGCTACAAGCGCAGGCAAACAGTATGATTGCCAAAATCCGATATATATGTGCTTTCATATCATTTCTTGAAGTACAGTTTCAGCAAACAAGGATTGTCGTCTTCTAGCATATTCTCCAACTTCTGGTATTCTTCTTTCGGCAAGATAGACTGGAATGTTTCGCGGTCATCGTACAAAACATCGGTCAGAAGATAATCATCTCCGAAATAGAGTGGAGGATTCATCTTACAATCCTTTCCATTCAGAAAATCAAAGACCAATGCCTTTCCTTTTTCTTTGTGGTAGAAAACATGGCTCATTAGGGGTCTCATCCCTGTTTCCCGTTGAAGGGCAACATAGCTGTAAGTCTTGTTTTGGGCTTGTATGTCCAAAACAAAAGGCAATCCTTCTGTACCATAATCGTCGATTATTTCATTGTTTCTATCGTTGCTGTTTTCAATTGAAAGGTAATATTCCA
>JAZUCE010000060.1:0-2175 GCA_045638905.1 Faecalimonas sp. | reverse complement strand
TGTTTTAGATTTTGCAGAATCTCGCGCCAAGCGTCATATACCTATGACAATGGAAGATTGGGCGAAGCGTATTGACTCATATCTCAATAGTGATGAGCGTCCTTTGATACAAACCGCAGGACATGTGAACCATGAACAAGCGCGAGAGCATGCAGAAACAGAGTTTGAGAAGTATCGCATAGTGCAGGACCGACTTTTTGAATCTGATTTCGACCGATTTGCATTACCCACTCTACCTTTTGAAGATAAAGAAGCATAATCGTATGTGGATTGCACTGATGATTGTGTGAACGGTAACTCCAGAACCTTGCTGCTATGCTATCTTTTACGGGTTCATAACGGGTTTTTGACGGGTTCATAGTGGCACATCGTAGGCACATCAGTGGCATATCTATATCCTATTATATCCATTTTTCTATCAAAATACCCATTCTATATTTTTGTATTCCCTATAAATGAACAATCCGCATAACCGATTCTTTTTCATTCGATTAAGCCTCGTTGCCTCATTGCCCAATCGCCTTATTGCCTTACTTCCTACGGACTTTTCTTCATACCCAATTCCGCGTCCGTGGAAGTCCGTTGAATTTACTTCTATGATTATTATCCCGAATGTCATTCGGGTGCTGCCTTTCCTTTTCCGAAGGGATACCGAACCCTTGCCGAAGGAGCGTTTGAATACGAGCATTGATACGAGCAAGAAGAATAACAATATAAAAACTCACCCCGCAACACTTGCAGGGTGAGAGTGTAATGGTATCTAAAGAAACATTTATTTCAATGTCATATTTTTCCAAGTGCTGCTTGCCGCTGTACTTGTTGCAACAACTGGGGTTTGAGGTTTCTCATTGATTAAGAACGCCTCTTTTTTAACATTCTTGTTGATATAATCCGCCAAATCAGAATAAGATACATTACCTTGTGTCTCTTGCAATTTCTTCAGCAAGAAATACGTAAACAATCCGTGTCCTTTCTCTGGATAGGTCATAGCAGTCTCATCACCGCTTGATGCTGAGAAGACAACTGATTTACCTTCCAACACTTCTTTCTTTGCTTCGCGAGCTACACCGCGAGCTGCAACAAGCATACTACCTTCTTTGTTTGCGCCAGTGAAGCAAGCATCCATAAAGTAAGTAATGTTTGATGCTTTTGTATTTGCCAAAGTGGTATATAATGTATTCAAACTATAGCAGGTTGTAGTGTTTGTACCCTTTCCATCTACAGGAATGATATACGCATCACCTGTTTTCTCATCTGGAATACCATGACCACAATAATATACAATGGCTTTGCTACCCTCAAAGTTGTTGAGTGCATATTTCAGCCAATCTACACCGCCTGAAATCACACCGTAAGAAGCATTAGCACAATAACGGATTTGACGCTCTGGAATACCAAGAGTCTTGATACAATACTCTTTGAATATTTCTCCATCGTGTGCTGCAAAGTTAGCATCATCTACGAACTGATAATCTTCGTTTGCAATAATCAATACATATGTATTTTCTGATTTTTTATTTCCTGTTGGTATATTTTTATCGACATCTGATATTATAGTTGTTTTTGTTACATTGGAAGATGCTTGGCTACTTGGTGTTGCTTTGGAAGAAACAATATTATGCTCGTTTTGCTCACCTTCTTTCTTCATTGTGAATCTATAATACTTTTGTTCAGGTTTCATTATTGCGCCCGTTCCGGCATCAATACCCCAAGCAATAATGTTTGTCAAGTTAGATATGGCAGCCGCATTAAAGTTTTTGTTGATAGTTAAAATAGTAGGTTGATAACCTTCGCTTTCAACTGTAACAGTACTTGGCTTGTAACCTCGTTTAACTTTTACCACATATGGTAAAGTAACTTGGTAATAAAAATTAACATCTGTCGTAATACTCACAGGTTGCTTTTGCTTCGAGTCATAAAGTGTAATATTTGCTTTAGTCCCACAAAAGATTGATGCACAAGATGATAATGTGAGTGTAAAGATACACATTACTAAAAATGATAAAATATTTTGTTTCATCTTACTTATTTATTTGAATTGTTTTTTCTATTGTTTGCATGGTTTCATCGTTGATACGATTTTTGCGTAACCACTTTTGAAAGTCTTCCACAGACAGTTCTGGCACAAACTCTCCGGCTTCAGAAGCAGGCATTGAAAAGTCTTTTTTGGAAAAG
>JAZUCE010000059.1:0-1918 GCA_045638905.1 Faecalimonas sp. | reverse complement strand
GAACTTGAAAAATGCCTCTTGCGGTGCGGTTTGGGTGTGCGGTATTCCCGTCAGACCGCACCGTGTGGGCGTTTCAGCAGGTGTCAAAACAGGTGTCTTCAAAATTACAAGAATTTTTGAGATTGGAGGAAAAAATATGAGTAAAGTTTTTATATCAACACGCTACTGTAAGACAGGCAAACCTGTCGGCGGTGGATTCACGGAATATATTTCAACGAGAGACAGAGTTGACAAAACAATTAATACAAGGTACAGGTCGGATGTGTTCACTCAATATGCTGCAGAAAGACCTGGGGTTGTTAAGATGGGCGAACACGGTTTGTTTGGTCAGGAGGACTATGTCAGTCTGCATAAAGCATCGCAGGAAATATATCATCACAAAGGAATTGTCTGGGAAGAAATCATATCACTCAGGCAAACTGATGCAGAAAGACTTGGATATGATACGCCTGATGCGTGGAGAAATCTTCTCAGGTCGAAGCAATTTGAGATTGCATCCTTCCATAGAATTCCTGCCGAGAATATGAAATGGTACGCTGCGTTTCACAAAGAGCCTGGCCACTATCATGTACATTTTCTTGTGTATAATAAAGAACCCGGCGGCGAATTTATTTGTCCGAGAGACTATGAACGCTACAAGGAGTCGCTGACCAAAACTATATTCAAAGACGAGATGAAACAAATCTATGACGAAAGAGAATCCCTTCGAAATAAAATTGTTGCATCCGTGAAAGAAAAAGTCAGTGAGTTTAAAGTCAACATTGGTGAAGCTCCCGATGGGTTTGCTGAAGCGTTTAATGAACTAAAATTTTCTCTTGATGGGTACACCGGCAAGAAAAATTATCAGTTTCTTTCCCGTGAGCAAAAAGAAAAAGTTGATGCGGTTGTAAAAATCGTATGCAAGGATCAAAACCTGCAGGATTTATATCAACAATGGTGTCAGGTTCAGTTAGCTCTGTTGAAAACTTATCGCAAGGATCCTAAAGAATGTTTTGATAGCTTGGAGGACAATCTCAATCTCCATAAACGATTGGGAAACGCTGTATTAAAAGCTACTTTCTATGACAATAGACAGAACAATTTATATACAAATAAAGAACAATCTACCCCTGCCTATGGTGGAATTATTTTTGCTCTTTGTAAAATGTTTGAGCAGTCGATTGACTATGACATCAAGGAAGGATTCACGAAATCAATTGTGGATTCAAAAGAAAGAACAAAAGAATACAGACGAGATGCATCAATGGGCATCCATCATGGAATGTAGTTAGGAGGTGAAATTACAATGAAAAAGACCAAAAAAGTAAAGATGACTTTCAATGTTACGCCACAGGTCAGAAGACAAATTAAAAATTTGGTTGAGGACCTTGGCTACAAAAGTGAGAGTGCATTTTGCGGTGAAGCCATCGAGGAATACCTCTCAAAACTTCAATATGATAGCATAGGTACATACATGAATAAACTGTTGGTTCAGGCTGTGGATTGTACCATCGCCGGTCATATCGATAGAATTGTTGATATGCTCTACAAGTTAGCCGTCAGCATTGAGAAACAAAATCTCATTGCCAGCGGTGAGTATGATGACTACTATGAAAGCTATATTGAAGAACTTGCAGAAGAAAATGTTAAGAAAAGACACGGACGATTATAAAAATCTTTGTGGACTTCCTCTCTCTTCTGTGGTATGCTTTGTGTCAACAGGAGGTGAATAAATATGGCAAAGCATACCAAAGTCTTAAGGCGATTGCATTTCGATTAACGAAAGTGCAATCGCCTTTTAAATTTAATACTGAAACATTGACAACAATTTTTCAAAAGTGTATTCGAAAAATTTATTCGGTATATAATATTTGAAAAGGAGTTGTTGAATCATGAATGAAATTACTAAACGCACTATTCAGACTTACAAAAATTATTT
>JAZUCE010000058.1:0-1486 GCA_045638905.1 Faecalimonas sp. | reverse complement strand
CCAAGGATAGCATCATCTGTATTGTAATAAACCTTAAGTTCTCGCTTAGTTCCGTCTGTATCGGTTTCATCTGCTATATTAACCCATTCAAGTATTGCAGATTTGCCGGTGCTGTCTGCTACCATATAGTGGAATGAAGTATTAGCACTATCATGAAGGTCATATTGTTTAACAAGTTCAACAGCCTCATCTACACTTCCGGCATAATCAAGAATCATTCTAAGCATTGTTGTAGATGTAAGGTCAGGCTTATCCGTCATTTGATTTGTTGCAACAACTTCATCTTCTTTTCCTTGATAAGACATATAGATACCGCAAGAAAGACCTGCTTCATTGATACCGTCAAGTGGCGCATAAGTTGAAGCGAGAGAAATTAGTTTCTGCATCATACCGTCAATCGGAGCACCGTCTTTTATACCTAAAAACTGTAAATCAACACTTGAAATTGAAGCATATCTTCCATTCCCCGGATTAGTTCTTACAATCATTCCTGTGGTTGTTGAAAAATCATAGTTTCTTCCAAAATATCTTTTTCCGTTTTCGTCCACAGAAGTAAATGATGAGCATCCAATGTCGGGAGCTTCAATATTGATTGGGACAATACCCTTTGTTATATTGTCAACTATAAATTGGATAAGTTGTCCGTCATTTGACACTCCGCCCTGAGCAATAAAATCATCAAAATAGTATTCTCCGCTTACGTCCATAATATAAACAGGACCGCTCTTATTTTCTTCATTAGCCTCAACAAGCATTTCTATTGAAGCAACAGTTGATATTTCGTTATGCCATAAAGCGTATACAGCAATCCCCGCTATAAGTATAAGCGAAAGCAACACTATTCCTATTGTAAGTAAAATTTTCTTTGCCTTTTTCATACTATCTTACCTCCACAATTCCATCTTCTTTTATTGTGATTTCCATACCATTTTTTACATATTCCAAGAACTCATCACCAAGACAATCTATTACCGGCATTGAAATATTGTCAACCCACACATCAGCAAGAACCGCACCTGCAGCTGCGAGCGAGTCTATATGGTTTGCAAAAAGCATACACGCAGGATTTTTTTCCAAAGCACATGCACAGTAAAGTACAAGTCCGCCTGTTGTTGAACCTATTGTCTGCGGAAGACAAAGTGCTTTGCCTATCATAGGCTTTCCGTGAATATCCTTATTATTTTGGTCACCACATTTCACTTCTTTATCTCCAAACTGAAGCGCCATCTGAAAAGAAGCAAGTGTATTAAATCCTTCGGTTGAAACCAAAGCTTCTGCAGTAACTGTTCCGGGTGTAACAACCCTGCCTTTAAATGTTCTCATTATCTTTTACCTCCCGAAATGATATTTAATATCTCTTCATCCTTGTAGTATTTTGAACTTGTGTATGTGCGAAGTTTGTTAGAGGATGTGATAACCGGCATCTTTTTGCAAAGAGGATTGTTCATATACATAAGAGGACAAATATATGATGTTACAACTCCAG
>JAZUCE010000057.1:0-1171 GCA_045638905.1 Faecalimonas sp. | reverse complement strand
ATTTTATGAAAAGGCTGATGGCATTCGTTTTAGTGTTTATTTATGCCGTTAGTATGTTCGGTTGTAATACGGCAGAACACGAAAATGAAAACCAAAAACCAAATACAGATCAAGAAGACCTTATAGACACCAAAGAAGGTGAGTTTGATCCGTACAGCGTTCCGTTTTTCGCAACAGCGTCCAGTGATTTACAAGCGAACTCTGAGCAGATTAAGGGCAAGCTGGATATGTCGGGTAATAGTTCATTTTGCATCAGTGACAACGGTGCTATTACATATTACCGTTATGAAGATAACGCGCAAGTCCCAATGCAAATGACCGATGATGAAGCGAGCAATTTGGCGATAGAGTATTTAAATGAATTGGGACTACTGCCCGAAGACGATTACCGAACTTATGTCAAACGAGTGTTTCGTTATCTAAGAGATCCTGCCACAGGAGAACCTACGCAAGAGGTAACAATCTGGTTTGATGTGTTCATTTATCGTGTTTTTAACGGTGTGGATGTAGTTTCTGATCACGATGATGGAATTCTTCTTTCCTTTGACGCGCAGGGTATCTTTTCGCTGGAATATTTGTGGCGAAACATTGAAACAACAAAACTCGCCGAAGAATCACAACCCATCTCCTCTGATGATGCATATCAGATTTATCTGGATCAATGGGATTCCATACACGGCGTTTGCTGCGACCCGCTCGAAAACCCAGAAATGTTCAATGCATATATCCAACTCAATGGCGAGTCTCGTCCGTGCTGGGTTATCTCTGAGACCAAAATGTATACTAACGCATGGTTCATAGATATGTTCACTGGTGAAGTCCTTTTTGTAGTATAAGGATTAAATCCTATTTTATTTTACAATTTGTTCATTCAATTTGGTTCGTAATATGATAAATTATCAGTGTTAAAGTTTCGATGTTTTGCGCAAGCAATCTAAAGTGTCCGATTATTCTTGTTTGCCTGCCCACTATGTGATAACTTTGCCCATTTGTTTTTGTTAAAGTTTACTTTGTTTTGCGCGAGCAATCTGCAGTGTACGAATGTTTTATGCCTGCTACCACTATGCTTATTGCAGGATTATTTGACCGCTGATTATGCTTGCGCAGCATAACATTTCAATACAGTTGTTAACGACTGTAATAATGGAATATCTTGGATGCACAAGCATCA
>JAZUCE010000056.1:0-56580 GCA_045638905.1 Faecalimonas sp. | reverse complement strand
TAGCACACATTATTGATGGTGACAGTAATGTCTATGCCAGAGCATATATCATGGTTATGAACGATGCTACCGGAAATATTGAGACATATTATTCTTCACCTATATCAACCTCGTTTGAGACTTTAAGTAATTAAGGTTGAGAGGAGGATGATGATTATGGTAGAGAATAGGCAGATATATCATAAACCGGAAATGGAAATTCTTCTGTTTGATTGCACAAATGTAGTTGTAACATCTGGGGATTCCGATTTTGACATTGATGAAGGTGAAGGTTGGTAGCTTTTATGTTTTGGGAGATGAATTTATGAGGAATATAAAACAAACGATAGTTTTCTTTTTGATGATAAGTTTGTTATTGATTAGTGTTCCTAGTCAAGTGCACGCGAAGACGACTTATTCGGAAGGATATTTCTATTATCAAATTGAAGACGAGTCAGTTACCATTACAGGATATTTTGGAACAAAAGAAACGATTACTATTCCTTCAAGTATTGCAGGATATCCGGTAGCCAAGATCGCCCAAGGAGCATTTTGGGAAACGGAGACTGTAAAAGAACTTCATCTTCCAGATACAATTATGGAGATTGAATCGAAGGCAATTGGCACTCATATACAGGTCTTTTATGATAATGATAACAGGACTGATACAGACGATTTTGTAGGTAACGATAACAGTTCGTTAGATTTTGATATAGAGGAAGTAGAGGGTGTTACAAATCCGGATACTGCTTCTAAGGGAGAGGTCGAAAGTAGTTCGACACAAGAACAAAGTAACGATAATGACACAACTGGTGGAAATGATGTTTTGGAAGAAGATTCTGAAGCAGATTTAGACAAAGACTCTGCTGAAATTATAGAAGAAGTAGACGAGAAAGAACCAGATGATATACATATTGTTGTGATAGTTGGGGTACTGATAGTTGCTATCGCACTCACAGTATTTCTTATCTATAAAAAACGGAAACAATAATATGAAAACATAAAGGGCGGAGGTTTCACAATCTCTGCCTTTTGCATAAAGGGAAGATTATGATATACAATCACATGTTAGAAGAAAAAGATTTGGATTTAAGTCAATATATCGAGAAGCATTCTGCTGACCATATTATTAAATACAAGATAGTAAATGGAGAGCCGGTTGCTTTAGGATTCTTTTTGCCGGAGCAATATCATTCCGGTAGTCAATACCCTGCGATTTTTTTTATTCATGGAGGCGGATGGTCTTCGCACAAAGTCTTTGATGACCAAGAAGAGTGGGCGGGTGACCATTTGGGTTATCTTGCAAGATACTATGCAGATAAAGGGTATATAGGAATTAGCATTGATTATCGTTTGTTACAGGATATGGGACAGAAAGCAAATTATCAATTGGCGGATTTGTATGCTGATTGTGTGGATGCAGTGAATTATGTGTTAGACCGTGCCGATGAATATAGCATTGATATGGAGAATGTATATCTTTTGGGAGAATCGGCAGGAGGTCATTTGGCAGGATTGATTGCAACAAAATATAAGCGGAACGGATTTCAATTTCAGACTGTGTTTTTATTTAACCCACTTACTGATTTTGTGGATGATGAGGAATGGAGAAAAAGAGTTTTGAGTGGTGCAGAGCAAGGGAAATATGCCAAAGAATTATCACCACTATACAATATTCAAGCGGATATTTGCCCTGTTATATTGGTGCATGGAAAAAAAGATACAACTGTAAATCCGCAACATTCGGAAGCATTTTACAAGAAAATGTGTGAGATTGGAAGAAAAAGTGAGCTTCATTTTATTGATGAGACGGGGCATGCGTTTCTATTGGTTGAATACACAAAAAATATAGCTGCGTGCAAAATAGGAATCTCTATTTTAGATGACATTCTAAAACAGAGCAGATAGAGGAGAAAAATTATTATGAAAACAATTTTATTTCAGGGTGATTCTATTACGGATTGCGGAAGGCACAGAGAAAGATTTGAGTTTGTCGGAGACGGATATGTACAACTGATAAAGGCCCAGTTGGGATTTGAATGTCCTGAACAATATGAGTTTCAAAATAGAGGAATCGGTGGTAATCGAATAGTAGATGTATATGCCAGAATCAAATCAGATATCATCAATCTTAAGCCGGATATAATGAGTATTTTAGTAGGTGTAAATGATGCCTGGCAGGAACTTGATGAGCAAAACGGTGTGGATGCGGAAAAGTTTGAAAAAATATATTGTATGATGATTGAAGAAATCAAAGAGGCACTTCCAAATGTGAAAATCATGATTATGGAACCGTTTTGTCTGAGAGCAAGTGCTACAGAGAATAGAGAAGAAGAACCGGATAGATGGAATAAGTTTCAGGCGGAAGTAAAGAAACGAGCAGAGAAAGCTCGAAAGGTTGCTGAAAAGTATCAACTTCCCTTCATTACCCTGCAAGATAAATTCGATGCACTAGCCAAAACGACAGAAAACACATATTGGCTACGAGACGGAGTTCACCCAACTCAGATGGGACACGAATTGATTAAAAGAGAGTGGCTAAAGGCATTTTCAGAATTGGAAGAATAAGCGAGGAGGAGAAACCATGCTAGGTGTCATGTTAGACTGTTCTAGAAATGCAGTCATGAATATAAAGGCAATTAAAAGATTTGTGGATTTGTTAAAAAATGGGATATGACACGCTGATGCTCTACACAGAGGACACTTATGAAGTTGATAATCAGCCATTTTTTGGATACAAGCGTGGTAGGTACACAAAACAAGAACTAAAAGAGATAGATGCGTATTGTATTTCGGCAGGTATTGAATTGGTGCCGTGTATACAGATGCTTGCACATTTAAATTGCATGTTTAAATGGTGGGACTCATTTGGGAAAGAAGTCGTGTTTGCCGGTGGTGCATGGACTTGGAAAGGATTTATACCAGATAACACTTGGTGGATGAGCGAAAACAAACCACATGGATTTGAAATGCAGGATATCCGACTAGGAGGATTGATTGGGCGGCTTGGGAGTTGTAAGGAACGACTTCTAAGTTATTGCAATGGCAAGATAGAGTGCATTCCAGAATTAGAGGAGCCTGTTTTAAAAGATGATTGCGGTTGCTCATGGGCGAGAATTGTAACACCAGGAGTGATTTCGCATTTGGTATAATGGGGAGGGATTCCCATTACATAAAAATGACTAGCAAGATTTGAATGCTAGTCATTTTTTATGCCATACCTACTTTGCGCCGCAGGGTTTTGCATTATATTGTAATCTGTGGTATCATATAAATAACTATGTGGAAAAATAGGAGGCTTCTATTATGAAACTGACAAAATTATTGGAAAGATTAGATTACAAGGTACTGCAAGGCAGTGATGAGATAGAGATTACAGAACTTACAAATGATTCGAGAAATGTAAAGGAAGGCAGTGTATTTGTCTGTATTACAGGTGCTGTAAGAGACGGACATGATTTCGTGCAGGAGGTTGCAGAAAAAGGTGCAGCAGCCGTAATCGTAGAGAAGGAAGTGGAAGCGCCGGAACATGTAACAGTGATTAAAGTAGAGGATACAAGATATGCATTAGCGCTTACATCTGCAGCATATTTTGGTTATCCGGCAGATGAATTAAAGGTGATTGGTATTACGGGAACCAAAGGAAAGACCACCACAACTTACATGGTAAAATCCATTCTGGAGGGTGTAGGACACAAGGTGGGTCTCATCGGAACCATTGAGGCAATTATTGGCGATGAAATCATTCCTGCGAAAAATACCACACCAGAATCCTTTACCATTCATCAGTATTTCAGAAAAATGGTAGATGCTGGATGCGATGCAGTAGTTATGGAAGTTTCCTCACAGGGACTAATGCTTCACAGAACCGCAGGAATTCCATTTGAAATCGGAATTTTTACAAACCTTGGAGAAGACCATATTGGTCCGAATGAACATAAGGATTTTGATGATTATAAACGTTGCAAGGGGCTTTTGTTCAAGCAATGTAAAATTGGAATCGCCAATGTAGACGATGCGCATTTTGCAGATGTATTTAAGGAAGCAACTTGTAAAGTAGAGACTTTTGGTTTTTCAGAAAAAGCAGATTTGCGTGCCAATGATGTAAAATTGGTGTCAAGTCCAGGACATCTTGGGGTATCTTATCAGGCAAGCGGACTTTTGAATTTTGATGTGGAAATAGATATACCTGGTACATTTAGCGTGTACAATTCGTTGACCGCAATCGCCGTATGTAGGCATTTTGATGTGCCGGTAGCAAAGATAGCGGAAGCATTAAAGACTGCGAAAGTCAAAGGCCGCATTGAGATGGTGAAGGTTTCAGAGGATTTTACGCTGATGATTGACTATGCACATAATGCAATGAGCCTGGAAAGCTTACTTACAACCTTAAAGGAATACAATCCAAAGCGTTTGGTATGTCTTTTTGGATGCGGAGGCAATCGTGCAAAGGCAAGACGTTTTGAGATGGGTGAAGTGTCAGGAAATCTGGCAGATTTGACCATTATCACCTCCGACAACCCACGTTTTGAAGAGCCACAGGATATTATCAATGATATCAAAACAGGTATCAGCAAAACAAATGGAAAATATGTGGAAATCATTGACCGAAAAGAAGCCATTCGTTACGCAATTGACGAGGCACAGCTTGGTGATGTGATTGTGTTGGCTGGAAAAGGCCATGAGGACTATCAGGAAATCAAGGGCGTGAAATACGATATGGATGAGCGCGTTTTGATTTCTGAAGTCGTAAAAGAAAGCAAACGAGAAAATTTGATTCGATAAGATACATTTATGGTAGAAAAGGAGCAGTACCCATGTACGCGAAGGTTATCGTAGACATTGTTCATGAACAACTGGATAAAGTATTCGAGTACCACATTCCTTCTGATTTAGAAGGGGTGTTAAAAGTGGGCATGGAAGTAGTTGCACCTTTTGGAAATGGTAACCGAGAGATTAGCGGTTATATTGTAGAAATCAGTGAGAACTGTGAGTTTGACCCTACAAAGGTCAAGGATATTCTCAGACCGGCATCCAAGAGAAATGCCATTGAGGAAAACTTAATTGCACTTGCAGCATGGATGAAGGAACACTACGGTGGAACCATGATTCAGGCGCTAAAGACGGTTCTTCCTGTTAAAAAAGAAACGGCCATACGAGAGAAACGGTATGTACGATTATTGCTTGATGAAGAAGCGGGCAGAGCAAAATTGGCAGAATTCTTAAGTGATTTGCGCATGAAATCCAGAGCACGTGTCATGGCAGCGCTTTTGGAAAATGAGGTCTTAGAACAGGATTTTATCATAAAGAAACTAAATGTTTCAAAATCTGTGATTGATGCGTTAGATAAACAGGGTGTTGTGAGAATTGAATCAGAGCAGGTTTTCCGTAATCCGATTAAGGAAAGCAAAGCTACTTGGGAGCCTGTTCTTTATAATGAGGAACAGCAGAATGCGATTGACCGTTTCCGAGAAGACTATTTAAAAGGAGAAAAGAAAACCTACCTTTTGTATGGTGTAACCGGAAGTGGCAAGACAGAAGTATATATGGAAATGATTGCCCGTGTTCTTCGTGACGGCAAGCAGGCAATTGTGCTGATACCGGAAATCGCGTTGACCTATCAGACAGTCATGCGTTTTTATAGAAGATTTGGCAATCGCATTTCCATTTGGAATTCGAGGATGACAGATGGGGAACGCTACGATCAGATGATGCGTGCAAAAGAGGGTGCAATCGACATTATGATTGGACCACGTTCCGCGTTGTTTACACCATTTCCGAATCTAGGATTGATTGTCATAGATGAGGAGCATGAGCATACTTATAAAAGTGAGCAGATACCAAGATATCATGCACGAGAAACTGCAATTAAGCGGGCAGAATTAGAGGGGGCAAGTGTGGTGCTTGGTTCAGCAACGCCGTCACTAGAGAGTTTTTATCGGACTCAGTGCGGAGAATATGAAATGTTTACTTTGAAGGAACGTTCCAAAAAACAAAGTCTGCCGGAAGTCTATACCGTCGATATGCGGGAAGAATTAAAAGCAGGCAACCGTTCCATTTTAAGTGATAAATTGCGAGAACTGATGCAAGACCGTTTGGATAAAAAGCAGCAGATGATGTTATTTATCAACCGCAGAGGATATGCAGGATTTATCTCTTGCCGTTCCTGTGGTTATGTGGCAAAATGTTCTCATTGTGATGTGTCTTTGACATCACATCGAGGCGGCAAATTGGTTTGCCATTATTGTGGATATGAGGAGAAAGCGCATGAGGTTTGTCCGGAGTGCGGATCCAAACATTTTGGCGGATTTCGGGCAGGGACTCAGCAGATAGAGGAATTAGTGAAAGCAGAATTCCCTCAGGCAAGGGTGCTGCGCATGGATATGGATACCACCAGGGAGAAGGATGGTTTTGAAAAAATTTTAGAAGCCTTTGCAAATGGTGATGCCGATATCTTGATTGGAACCCAGATGATAGTGAAGGGACATGATTTTCCAAATGTCACTTTGGTGGGCGTGCTGGCGGCAGATTTATCCTTATATGCGGATGATTACCGTGCAGGTGAGAGAACCTTCCAGTTGCTCGCGCAGGCAGCAGGACGGGCTGGAAGAGGCAGTGAAAAGGGTGAGGTTGTTATCCAAACCTACAGTCCGGACCACTATGCCATCGAGACTGCAGCAAAGCAGGATTACGAAGCATTTTATGAGGAAGAGATTTCATACCGAAAATTGATGGGATATCCGCCGATAGAACAGCTTATGGCGATTTTGGCAGAAGGTGAAGATGAAGCACTTTTGGAAACCGCTTGTTCTTATTTGAAAAAATATGCAGAACGGGTAGGAAATGGTCAAGTTCAGCTTGTTGGACCTGCAAGTCCTTATGTGGGAAAAGTAAACAATGTATACCGAAGAGTATTGTACTTGAAACATGCCCGGTATGAAATGCTTACGAAAATGAAAGATAAGTTAGAACAGTATATAGAAATAAATGATGGATTTAAGAAGCTTCGTATTCAATTCGACTTCAATCCAATGAATATATTTTAAAGGAGACTAGTAAAAATGGCAATTAGAGAAATTCGAACAATGGGTGATGAGGTACTTACGAAAGTATGTAAAGAGGTCAAGATGATGACACCGCGTACAGCAATTTTGATTGAGGATATGCTGGATACCATGTATGAAGCACAGGGTGTTGGCCTTGCGGCACCACAAGTGGGTGTTTTAAAACGAATTGTGGTAATTGATGTTGGAGATGGACCAATGGTATTAATTAATCCGGAAATTTTAGAAACCAGTGGTGAACAGGTAGGTGATGAAGGATGCCTTAGTGTGCCTGGAAAAGCTGGCTGTGTGACTCGCCCGAATTATGTTAAGGTAAAAGCTTTAGATAAAGATATGAAAGAAGTCATTTATGAGGGTGAAGGTTTGCTTGCAAGAGCCTTTTGTCATGAGATTGACCATTTAGACGGACATTTATACGTGGAAAAAGTGGAAGGAGAAATTCACGACGCGACGTATGAAGATGGGGAAATGGAAGAAGAATAAGGAGGAAGGCTAATGAAAGTAATTTTTATGGGAACTCCTGATTTTTCTGTGGGAACTTTGGAGGCTTTGGTGGAAGCAGGACATGAAGTGGTACTTGCAGTAACCCAGCCGGATAAGGCGAAAGGCAGAGGAAAAGAGATGCAGTTTACCCCGGTCAAAGAGTGTGCAATGAAACACAATATCCCGGTATATCAACCAAGAAGAGTCCGAGAACCGGAGTGTATCGAGGAGCTTCGGAAGTATCAGGCAGATATCATGGTAGTAGTAGCATTCGGACAACTTTTGCCAAAAGAAATTTTGGATATGACTCCATATGGATGCGTGAATGTTCATGCGTCATTGCTTCCAAAATACCGTGGCGCAGCACCAATTCAATGGGCTATTATCGATGGTGAGGAAGTCAGCGGAGTGACAACTATGCAGATGGATGAAGGGTTGGATACAGGAGATATGCTGCTGAAAACTGAGATTCCATTGGACTCAAAGGAAACAGGAGGCAGCCTTCATGATAAGCTTGCTGATGCGGGTGCCAAGCTTTGCATCGAAACATTGAGAGGTTTGGAAGAAGGAGCTATTACTCCGATTCCGCAAGGTGAAACCACAACGGCGTATGCGCGCATGTTGGATAAGCAGTTAGGCAACATCGATTGGACCAAAGAAGCAGCTGCAATCGAGCGACTGATTCGAGGATTGTCGCCATGGCCGAGTGCCTATACTAATTGGAATGAGAAGGTAATGAAAATTTGGGATGCCTGTGTGGTAGATAGAACGCATAGGGCAACACCGGGCACCATTGTGAAGGTAGAGAAGGACGCATTTTACGTGCAGACAGGGAAAGGCTTGCTTAAGATATGTGAGCTTCAAATTCCAGGTAAGAAACGTATGGATGCAGGTGCATTTATGAGAGGGTATCAAGTCAGAGAAGGAGAGATTTTAAGCTAATGTATTATCCAATGTTTTATGATCCAACCTATATTTTAGTATTGATAGGAGCGATATTGAGCTTGCTTGCTTCAGGCATGGTTAATCGCGCATTTTCTAAATATTCAAAGATGAAAAATACAAGAGGAATTACCGGTGCAGAGGCAGCAGAGAGGGTGCTTCATCATGCAGGTATTTATGATGTTAGAATAGAACGTGTATCGGGAAACCTTACCGACCATTATGACCCGAGAACAAAGGTGCTTCGTTTGTCACAATCCGTGTATGACCAGACGTCTGTGGCAGCAGTGGGGGTTGCAGCACATGAATGTGGACATGCCATTCAACACGCCAGAGCTTATGCTCCGCTGGCATTGAGAAGTACTTTGGTGCCAATTGCAAACTTTGGTGCCAAAATCGCGTGGCCATTGATTCTGATTGGTCTGCTTTTTAGCAGTGAGTCGTCTATGCTTTTTATTAATATTGGAATCATTGCATTTTCGGCGGCAGTGTTATTTCAACTGGTAACCTTGCCGGTGGAATTCAATGCGTCGAATCGTGCCATTCGTATGATTGCAGATACAGGAATGATGCAGGGAGAGGAGATTCAGGCAGCAAAGAAAGTGCTGAATGCAGCGGCTCTTACTTATGTAGCAAGTGCAGCGACGGCAATTTTACAGCTTCTTCGAATTATTATTATAGCAGGAGGCAGAAGAAACCATGACTAGGGAACTGGTGCTTGGGATTTTGTTGGAGGTTACAAGGGACGGCGAGTATAGCCACATCGCCCTCCGCAATGTATTAAATAAATATCAATACCTTGATAAAAAGGACCGTGCGTTTATCACAAGGGTCACGGAGGGAACCCTGGAACACATGATTGAGCTGGACTATATCATCAATCAGTTTTCAAAGGTGCAAGTTCACAAGATGAAACCGGTGATTCGCAATATCTTGCGAAGTGCGGTTTATCAGCTGAAATATATGCATAGTGTTCCAAACTCGGCGGCTTGCAATGAGGCAGTGAAACTGGCGACAAAGAAGGGATTTTCTAATCTGAAGGGCTTTGTAAACGGGGTGCTTCGTAATATTGAACGTAATTTGGACAGCATTACATATCCGGATGAAACGATTACAATTGAGTATTTGCATATAAAATATTCCATGCCGAAGTGGATTTTGGAGCAGTGGTTATCCATGTACGATAGGGATACGGTAGAGATAATGTTGAAGGATTTTCAAACAGAAAAACCAACTACCATTCGTTGCAATCTGAATCAGATATCCAAGGATGAGTTGATAAAGGAATTGCAAAAAGAAGGTGTTCAAGTGGAGGAACATCCGTATTTGCCATATGCACTCCAAATATCGGGTTATGATTACCTTGCAGATTTAGAGACGTTTAGGAGAGGTGCTTTTCATGTGCAGGATATCAGCTCTATGCTGGTAGCGCATATTGCCGAGCCAAAAGAAGAAGACTTAGTTATCGATGTCTGTGCGGCTCCGGGTGGTAAGGCGCTTCACATGGCTGAACTCTTGCATGGAACAGGACGTGTGGAGGCTAGAGATTTAACGGATTATAAAGTGAATTTGATTTGGGAAAATATTGAACGTTCCGGCTTGAAAAATATTGAAGCAGTGCGCTGGGATGCAACGGTTTCAGATGAACAATCGGTGGAAAAGGCAGATGTTGTAATTGCAGATTTGCCATGCTCCGGACTTGGTGTACTTGGAAAGAAGACCGATTTGAAGTATAAGATGACAGAGCAGACACAAGGGGAACTTGTGAAACTGCAACGGGAGATTTTGTCAACCGTAAAGCAGTATGTCAAACCGGGTGGCACTTTGGTTTACAGCACCTGCACCATTCATGAGGCAGAGAATGCGGGCAATGTAAAATGGTTTTTGGAAGAGAATCCGGAGTTTGAATCGGTATTTTGTCAACAACTTCTTCCGGGTGTTCATAAAAGTGACGGATTTTTTATTGCGAAATTTAAGAAGGTGAAACATGGATAAAAAAGACATTCTTTCTTTATCGTTAGAAGAATTGAAAATAGAATTGGAAGGCATTGGTGAAAAGGCATTTCGTGCCAAGCAGGTATATGAATGGCTGCATGTAAAACTTGCAGATTCCTTTGAGGAGATGACCAATTTATCCAAAGACTTACGAGAGAAACTTGATGCTGCATACCGTATTCCAACTGTCAGATTGTTGGAACGTCAAGTTTCAAAGATAGATGGAACCAATAAGTTTCTGTTTCAAATGGGAGATGGAAATGTTGTGGAGAGTGTGTTAATGCGGTACAAGCATGGGAATTCTGTGTGTATTTCTTCGCAAGTTGGTTGCAGGATGGGATGCAAGTTCTGTGCATCTACCATTGGTGGCTTGGAGAGAAACCTGCTTTCGTCAGAGATGCTGGGACAGATTTACCAGATTCAGAAAATATCAGGGGAGCGTGTTTCCAATATTGTGATTATGGGAACCGGGGAACCGCTGGATAACTATGATAATTTTGTCCGCTTTATCCGATTGGTGACGGATGAACATGGACTTAATATCAGTCAGAGGAATATTACAGTATCCACTTGTGGCATTGTCCCAAATATGAAAAAACTGGCAGAGGAGCAATTCCAAATCACCTTGGCATTGTCCTTACATGGTTCTACTCAGGAGAAACGTAAAGCTTTGATGCCAATTGCAAATAAGTATGATCTTTCGGAAGTACTGGAAGCATGCGACTATTATTTTGAAAAAACAGGACGAAGAATTAGCTTTGAATATAGCCTTGTTCAAGGAGTGAATGACAGGGATGAGGATGCAAGAGAATTGATTAGCATTCTAAAACCTAGAAATTGTCATTTGAATTTGATTCCGGTTAATCCGATAAAGGAAAGGGATTTCCGGAAACCAAGCAGAAAAAGTGCGGAAGAATTCAAAAATAAACTTGAAAAAAGTGGAATAAATGTTACTATAAGAAGAGAAATGGGTTCTGATATTGACGGGGCCTGTGGACAGTTGAGACGACGTTACGTTGAGACGAATTAAAAGGAGAATTATATGAAGACGTTTTCAAAGACGGATATCGGAATGGTCCGCGAGGTGAATCAGGATTACGTTTATGTGTCTGATTCGCCCATAGGCAAGCTTCCGAATCTATTGATTGTTGCGGACGGAATGGGTGGACATAAGGCCGGCGAATTTGCTTCAAAGTTTACCGTCGAGGTAGTGAAAGATGAGTTGGCCCATACTACAGAAGAAGCACCGGAAGCGATGATTAGACAAGCAATTACATCAGCGAATCAGAAACTGCTCGAAACAGCACAGAACGATTCTAAATTGGAAGGAATGGGAACTACTTTAGTGGTGGCAACTATAATCGAACGCACCCTGTATTTTGCAAATGTAGGTGACAGTCGATTGTATTTGTTGAACGACGATATTAAGCAGGTGTCCAAAGACCATTCGTTGGTACAGGAAATGGTGAGACTTGGCGGAATCAAGCAGGAGGAAGCGAAGTTCCATCCGGATAAAAACATTATTACAAGAGCCATCGGTGCAAGTAATAAGTTGGAAATTGATTTCTATGAATACAGACTGAAAAAAGAAGATGTTCTTTTAATGTGTACTGACGGATTAAGCAATATGGTTGAGGATGAAGAGATGCTGCGCATCGTAAAGAGTTCCAGAGATGTTGTGGAGGCAGTAGAACGATTAATAGAGAAAGCGAATCAGAATGGAGGCAGTGACAATATTGGCGTTGTCATTGCACAGGAGCTTGTTAATGAGGTGAATGTATGATTAAAGAAGGCGTATTACTAGGCGGAAGATATGAAATTATAGATAAAATCGGTTCGGGTGGTATGGCAAATGTATATAAGGCCATTGACCGTGTGCTTAACCGATATGTTGCAGTGAAGGTGCTGAAAAAAGAGTTTCGTGAAGATGAAAACTTTGTAAAGAAATTCCGTTCAGAGGCACAGTCTGCAGCAGGACTTACACATGCAAATATTGTGAACGTGTATGATGTCGCAGAGGACCGCGGACTTCACTACATAGTAATGGAGTTAGTGGAAGGGATTACCTTAAAAGAATATATTCACAAAAAAGGAAAGCTGACACAAAAGGAAGTCATCGGCATTGCAATGCAGGTATGCTCCGGTATTGATGCGGCTCACAGCCATAACATTATTCACCGCGATATCAAACCACAGAACATTATTATTTCCAAAGAAGGAAAAGTAAAGGTTACAGATTTTGGTATTGCAAAAGCAACCTCATCTAATACAATTAGTACAAATGTCATGGGTTCCGTGCACTACACGTCACCGGAACAGGCACGAGGCGGATTTAGTGATGCGAAGAGTGATATCTATTCTCTTGGTATTACCATGTATGAGATGATTACAGGTGAACTCCCATTTGATGGCGATTCTACAGTATCGATTGCATTAAAACATTTACAAGAGGATATGGTGCCACCATCAGAGATTGTGGAAGATATCCCATATAGCTTAGAGCAAATTATTTTAAAATGTACACAGAAGAGCCCGGATAGACGTTATACAAATGTTACCATGCTAGCTCGCGATTTGAAACGTTCTATCCAAGATCCGGATGGAGATTTCGTGGTAATAGCACCAATTTCCAGCTCTACCAAGACTGTGATTATTACACCGGAAGAAATGGCTAAAATTCAGGAGGAATCATCATTTGATTCGGAATATGAAGATGAATATGATGATTACTATGATGAGAAAAAGCGTCGTTCTACCGGAAAACAAAATTCGGATATTGACCCGAAGATGTCCAAGGTAATGAAAATTCTGTTGATTGTTGCATCAGTTCTGTTTATTGCTGTTATGGGATGGGTGCTTTATACGCTTTCCGATATATTCAGTAATGAATCACCGATTGTACAGAGCAATGACAGAACAGTGCCAAATGTTGTCGGCATGACATTGTCTGAAGCAGAAAGAAAATGCGAAGAACTTGGTATCACTATAGAGGTAGCTCGTCGCGACGAATCTATCAAGTATGATACAAACTATATCTATGAGCAAAAGACAGCAGAAGGTGTTAAAATTAAAGAAGGCAGCACCTTGAATTTGAAGGTTTATGTAAGTACCGGCTTGAAAGAAATTGAAATTCCGGACGTTAGTGGCTTGGAAGAAGACAAAGCAATTGAAAAATTAGTTCAGGCAGGATTTTTGGAAAGTAATATTAAAGTTAAGACAGAAGAGCATATGACGATTGCAAAGGACCTTGTTACGAGAACTGACCCAGAAGCAGGTGAAGGCAGAAACTACAAGGCAAGAATTACGATTTATCTGAGTACGGGCGTGGGTAAGACATTTATGCCGGCGATTGTAGGACTGACAAGAGAAGAGGCAGAACAAGCATTACAGACTGCAGGATTGATTGGTGAAGCAGTAGAAGTCACCAATGAAACGGAAGCAGCAGGAACTGTTTTGGAACAAGAAATTAAAGAGTATACAGAGTTAGATAAAGGTACAACTGTAAAGTACGTTGTTAGTATCGGTAAGGAGAAGATTCAGATACCAGATAACGATCAGTTCGAGGGAAAGACTTATAAAGAAGTTGTACAGATACTTGAAGCATTGGGTGGAGATCTGAGAATTGTTAAAGACCCAGATGGAACCGCTCATTCTATATACAAAGCAGGGGTGGTTGTTCGTGTAGAACAAGCAGGGGACATGGTAGACGAAGGCTCTAAAATCATAGTAGTTTTAAGCACAGGGTCTGGAGAGTCATCTAACGAGCCGGATGATGAGAATGACACCGATACAAATACACCATAAGGATGCTATAAGGATCAATCTATGCAAGGAAAGATAGTAAAAGGAATTGCCGGATTCTACTACGTACATGTAGTAGAGTCCGGTCTTTATGAATGTAAAGCAAAGGGAGTTTTTCGAAAAGAAAAGCTAAAGCCTTTGGTAGGTGATGTTGTCGAAATTGATATTCTAGATGAAACAGAGAAAAAAGGCAATATCATAGAAATATTAGAAAGAAAAAATGAATTGATTCGTCCTGCAGTAGCGAATATTGACCAGGCCTTGGTTGTATTTGCAGTAACAAAACCAAAGCCACATTTTAACTTATTAGACCGCTTTCTTATTATGATGGAAAGTAAGGATATTCCGGTTATACTTTGCTTCAACAAGAAGGATATTGCAACAGAGCCGGAGATTCGGGAATTGGAAGCTATTTATGAAACATGTGGTTATCGTATTGTGTTTACCAGTGCTGCGGAAGGTGAGAATACGGAAGAATTGAAGAAACTCCTTTTAGGGAAGACAACTGCTATTGCAGGGCCGTCGGGAGTGGGAAAATCTTCTTTGATTAATATTTTTCAGCCAAATGCCAAGATGGAGACAGGAAGCATTAGTGAAAAGATTGAACGAGGCAAACACACTACACGTCATAGCGAACTAATTTGGATTGAAGATGACACCTATATTATGGATACGCCGGGTTTTAGCTCTTTGTATACCAACGAATTTGAAAAAGAAGAGTTGAAGTATTACTTCAGAGAATTTGTGGAATATGAGGGGAAATGCCGATTTCTGGGATGTGACCATGTGCATGAGCCCGGATGTGCTGTGAAGAGTGCAATGGATGAAGGACTTATTCATCCGGTCAGATATGCAAACTATTTGGAAATGTACAATGAACTGAAGGAAAAAAGGAGATATTAACATGACAATTTTGGCCCCATCAATGCTATCAGCAGATTTTAAAGAATTAGGTAAGGAAATTCAAACAATTGAGGAAAATGGAGCGAAATACTTACATTTCGATGTGATGGATGGAATTTTTGTACCAAGTATTTCATTTGGTATGCCGGTATTAAAATCCATCCGCCTAGGAACGAACTTGGTTTGCGATGTGCATTTGATGATTACGGAGCCAATTCGATATGTGGAAGAATTTGCAAAAGCAGGAGCTGACCTTATTACGATTCATTTAGAGGCATGTGAGGATGTGGATGCTACGATTGATAAAATCAAGGGGTGCGGATGTAAAGTAGGTATCTCTATTAAACCAAAGACTCCTGTTTCAGCATTACAGCCTTATTTAGATAAGATTGACATGATTCTTATCATGTCAGTAGAGCCGGGATTTGGAGGACAGAAATTTATTCCAAGTTCACTTGAAAAAATAGCAGAAACAAAGGCCATGATTGATGCAAGTGGTTTGAATATAGACATCCAGGTGGATGGCGGAATTTACACACACAATGTGGAAGAGGTTTTAAAAGCAGGAGCGAATATTATTGTGGCGGGGTCTGCGATATTTAACGGCGATACGAAGCAAAACACAATCGATATGATGGAAATATTAAATAAGTATGAGTAAAAAAGCAGTGATTATTAGCGGCGGCACAATTGATGATAAATTCGTGCTGCAGATGTTAAATGAAATACAGACGGAATATGTGATTGGCGTAGATAGGGGTCTACAGTTTTTATACCGAAACCGAGTGATGCCTACCCACATTGTTGGGGACTTTGATAGTGTGGAAGCAGAGCTTGTGGAGTATTATGTAAAAGAAACCCAGGTGCCGATTCGGAAGTTTAGACCGGAAAAAGATGCGTCAGATACTGAGATTGCATTGCATCTGGCGATTGAATTAGGTGCAGAGAAGGTTTGGATTTTGGGAGGTACGGGAACTCGCCTTGACCATGTTATGGCAAATATTCAGATTTTAAAAATTGCACATGAACATGGAGTAAAGGCATATTTGCAGGACACAAACAATCGCATTTCCCTGGCAGAAAAAGAGATAAAGCTTTGTAAAGAGGAGAGTTTTGGAGATTATTTTTCTATATTTCCATTTGGCGGAGTTGTGGATGATATTTCCATAGAAGGTGCAAAATATCCGCTTTCTCATTACAGGCTTTGCCCAAACAGCAGCATGTGTGTGAGTAATGAGATAAAAGAGACGCAAGTGAAAATTACGTTTCCAACCGGAATGATTGTTTTGATGGAGACCAGAGATAAAAAAGAAGAGGTTGTATAAAATGATGACAGGCGAATGGCCTGTCATTTTTTATTTCAATCGTATTAAGTTGAAACAACCAGACACCTTCAGTCGAGATTTGCCAAGAGAGTTGATAGCCTAAACAGATTTTTGCCTGAGTTGAGAAGGGGAAATATGGTATTCCTCCTTAAACAGCTTGTAGAAATGGCTGTAGCTGGAAAAACCAATTCTATCTGCAATATCATCAAATCCGATGGAGGTACTGGTAACAAAGGAATAAGCAAATTCCATGCGAATTTGAGTAACGTATTCATTCGGGGTTAGGTTTAAGTATTTTTTTGTCAAACGACATAATTGCGCATGGCTGAGGTTAGAAAGCTTTAAAAATGTAGACACACCACCCTTGATATTTTCTAATCGATTCATCTCTAGCAACACTTTGCGGAAAGAATCCGGTATCGAACTTGCATGCGATTGGTTTTCCTGAATAATACAACTGAGGATATTTCCTATAAAAATCTTTAAGTATGGCGTGCGGGCAAGCGTTTCGCGGATGATAATGGTCTCATATATTTTTCGAAAACGATGCACCTCTGAGTTTGGTATTTGTAAGAGAATCGGTTCTTCCGTGGAGTTACATTGGAGGGGAGCAAAATTTTCCAACCCATAGCTTATGAGGAAATTGTGAAACTCATTCGTGTGTACGCAGACAGTAAGTGCCTCTGCTGATTCGTATTGAATAGAGTAGTGCATATCCCCTGGACGAAGAATACAAATCGAATTGCTGTCAAACTCGTATGACTTTTCATTCACAATATGTATTCCGGAACCTGATGTACAGTATATGATTTCATAAAAATTGTGTCCATGGTTCGAATTGGAAAAAGGGTTAAAAATGCCACAATGATATCCGGTCTCTACAATGGGATACATATCTGGTTGTACATAAGAAACAAAGGATGTATGGTGCGGTGTTTTGCTCATTCGGACCTCCTGTTAGGATTATATAATTATGTTTTTAATATATCACCACAACATCACATAATCAAGATAATGATAAGAAAACACATATATATGATAAATATGCAAATTGATGAAAAAAGTGCGAATGATATAATTTAATTAGGTAAATATAGCTAAAAACTTTAATCAATAGGATGGCATAAACGTATATGGAGAAATGGAACGAACGATTACGTCACAACATAGATGCATATAGACCAATTACGTTTTGGAGTTGGAATGCAAAATTAGAAGAACCATTGTTACGCCAACAGATTCATGAAATGAAGGCCGCTGGAATGGGAGGCTTTTTCATGCATGCCAGAGCAGGACTTCAAACGCTTTATATGGAAGAGGAGTGGTTTCACGCAGTGGAAGTTTCCATGGACGAAGCACAGAAATGCGGAATGCAGGCGTGGTGCTATGATGAAAATGGATTTCCAAGCGGTTTTGCAGGAATGCAACTTTTGGAAAATGAAGAAAATCTGGTACACTATATCACCTTTCAGAAATTAGACTTTTTTGACAAAAAAGCACTTGCGGTCTATAAGAGGGAGGGACAACGGTTCGTGCGCCTACACCAACCTGAGGATATGCAGGAGACTTACTACACGATCTATGACTGTGTAAACACCTCGGCAGTTGATGTCTTGAATGAAAGAGTGGTCAGAGAATTTATCGAACTGACACACGAAAAATATTATGAAAGATATGAGGACAATTTTGGCAATCGTTTGATGGGATTTTTTACTGACGAACCGCAATATTTTCGTTATGATACACCGTATTCACCAGTACTTGCATCTATTTATTCAGAACAATATGGAGAGGATTTGTTGGATGGTCTGGCAGCGTTGTTTTTGGATTGCGAGGATTGTTATCGTTTTCGGTATCGCTATTGGAAGTTATTAAATGACCAATTCATCAAATCATTTATTAAACAAGTGTATGAATGGTGTGAGGAGCATAATTGTAAACTTACTGGTCATGCGATAGAAGAAAGTGTGCTTTTTGGGCAAATGTGGTGCTGTGGCGGTGTGATGCCATTTTACGAATATGAACACATTCCGGGAATTGATTGGCTTGGGAGAAATATTGATACAGAGCTTTCTCCAAAACAGGTAGGTTCGGTAGCACAGCAATTGGGGAAAAAACAAGTACTTACGGAAAGTTTTGCGTGTACAGGATGGGATGTTACGCTACGAGAATTGAAGCGAATATTGGAGTGGCAATATGTCAATGGGGTAAATCTCTTGTGTACCCATTTGACGCCATATTCTTTGGAGGGAAGTAGGAAATACGATCATCCGACGTTTTTTGGAGCAGCGAATCCTTGGTTTGAGCAATTTTCCGTATTTTGTGATTATGTGGCAAAACTTGGTTGTATGCTGGCAGAAAGTAAGGAATATGCGCCGGTTGGAGTGATTCATCCAATGCACAGTGCGTATCTGACTTACCGGCGGAAAGAAGATAAACGTTCGATTGAAGGCTTAGAGAATGATTTCGCAAGTTTGATTGAGCGCCTGGGTGCAGCCAATATTCCTCATCACTATATAGATGAAACACTTTTGTCACGCTATGGAAAGGTATGCGGCGAATGCTTGCAAATGGGCTTATGTCAATATGAGTATATTATCATTCCAAGGATGAGGCAATTAGATGCGAGCACTGTAAAACTATTGAAAGAATATATCGATAACGGAGGAAAAATATGGTTGGAGGGTGAGGCACCGTCGTATGTCAATGGTGAAGAAGCGGATTTGTCTTTCCTAAAATCGAATATAAGCTTTTTTGATTTAAAATCAGAATTATATGAAGTGAATACGATGAGTCAGTCAGTTCGCTCCACATATAGAAAGAGCGAACAAGGAGATTTTATTTATCTTGTGAATTTAAGTGAGAAGGACGCTGCTGATACGGAGATAAAAGTGTTGGCAGACGGAGTGTTAAGATTACATCTGGAAGATTCGACCAGTGAAACTCTGGAGTATCGTAAAGATGAAGCATATGTGAAGGTCAGACTAACGTTACAGGCAGGAGAGTCGGCAATTCTTCTTTTGTGTGAAGCACCGTCCGCGGTTTCTAAAGGAACGAAGGACATTAAGGTTACATTTACAGAGCCAAAGGTCCTTTCTTGCGACAGAAATAGTCTCCCACTGGATTATGTGCAGATATCCTACGACGGTGTGTCCTATATGGAAAAAATGTCTATTCCATGGGCAACAGAATATTTGCTTTCAAAATGCGAGAACCGAAAAGTGTATCTGAAATATCATTTCCATATCCGTGAACTTCCTAATTCTTTGATACTAGAGACGGAAAAAATGAACATGCGGTCAATCGCTTTAAATGGACAGGAAGTTCATTTGGACGACAGCGGTATCTTGGATGTTCATTTTATGAGTGGAGATGTATTGCCATACGTTCAGGAAGGCGACAATGAACTCGTAATACGGATTAATTATTATCAGAGAGATTGGGTGTATGACGTGTTATATCGAACAGAAGGTGTAACAGAGACTCTCATCAATTGCTTGACCTACGATACCGAGATTAGCAGCGTTTATCTGCGCGGGGAATTTGGTGTTTATAGCCAAAAGCCTTTGAAGCAGGTGGAAGAGACAGTATATGTACTGGATTCGAATATCTCTATCGGAGAAATGTGGCCGGTGGCGATGGAGAATATGACAACAAATGGATATCCGTTCTTTGCTGGGAAGGTAACATTTACAATGGAGGCAGAGGTGGATACTCTGGGAGAACTTAGGTTGCGATTACAAGGTAGATATGCAAGTGCGAAACTGAGATGGAATTATTATGAGAAAGATGTGGTATTATCGGAGTTCATTTGTATTCCGGAGCAATATGTGCAAGAGCATAACCAGATTGTGGTTACGTTATTTAGCGGAAATCGAAATTTGTTGGGACCGCATCACTGGGCTAAAGAGCCTGAGCCAAAGGCAATTAATCCGACATATTTCACGATGGGTAACAGTTGGGAGAACGGAAAGAGTGAATGGTATCGGGATTCGTATTCCTTGATATCCTTTGGTGCAAAACTCATTTATGAGACAACATAGAGAAAAGCGGAAAATAGAAAGTAAGATTGAAAAGGGAATGAAGTTATGAGATTGGGATGTGATATCAGTAATTTATGCAATCGATTTGGAGATAAAAAAGTATTTGAAACCTTTCGACATGTAGGGTTTGATTGTGTTGACTATTCCTTCAATGAGATTGAGTCGTTAAGAACACTATTAGATGAGGATTATGTTGCAAAAGCCTATCAAACGCGTCAATGGATGGATGAGGCAGGCATTGTCTGTAATCAGACTCATGCGCCTTTCAGGTTTCAATATGGACAAAAGCAGGAATGTTCCGAGCCTAATTACAGAGATGTGGTGAGAGCGATGGAGTTTTCTGCAATTTTGGGTGCACCCCACATTGTAATACATGCAGTGACACCACCGGATTCTATTGATATTTTTGAATATAACAGAGCATATTATCGTTCATTTATACCATATTGTGAAAAGTTTGGTATCCGAGTGGCAGTAGAGAATATTGCGCGTCATCATACTGAGGATGGACAAAGTGTGGGTGTTTTTGATACACCGGAACAATTTTGTGATTTTATTCATTCACTAAATTCACCGTGGTTTTGTGCATGTGTGGATTTGGGGCATGCAGCTATTATGAATTGTGCGCCAGAGGAATTTCTTTTACGTATGGATTCTTCGTTGCTTCAGGGGTTACATGTACATGATACGGATTATAAAAATGATTGTCATGTAGTTCCATATTTGCAGGAACACAATTGGGAAGCCATTATGAAAGCGTTGGCTGACATAGAGTATAAAGGTGATTTCAATCTGGAAATCTTGCTTTATACAGCAAAATTTCCGGATGAACTTGTTGTTCCCGCACTGCAGTTTGCCGAGCAGACGGGGCGATATCTTATCAACGTATTTCATTCTATGAAAAAAAGAGAATTACAGAATGAATTTTTTAAGAAAGCAGTTCCGGTTTGGGAAAAAGGTAAAGAAAAGGAGAAGAATTACACCCTTCTATTTCGGACAGTCGTAGAGGCTGGAGAAGATGTGAAATTGACATTGACAGGAGCCTCCACTTATCAAATTTTTGTGAATCACAACTTCATAGGGATGGGACCGGCGCGCGCGGCACATGGATATTATCGTGTAGACGAGGTGGATTTAGATGGCTATCTTACCGAAGCGCAGAACGAGATTGTGATTGAGGTGGCAGGATATTATATCAACTCATTTCACCATTTAGAGCAACCCGCATTTCTATGTGCTGAGGTGACATGTGGAGAATCGGTCTTGGCAGCAACAGGTGGCAAAGGATTCGAAATTCGTCACATGAAAGAACGTATACAGAAGGTGCAACGTTACTCCTATCAGAGAACATTTACGGAAGTGTATTGCATGAATGCAAATGAGCAGCCACTGTGGGGAGAGGTGGTATTGGAACAAGTTTCCAAGAAAGAATATATCCCTCGTAATGTATACTATCCATTGTATGAGAAGGAGGCAGTGCGTGGTGTGATTTCCTGCGGGGAAATAGAATTTTCAGAACAGTCACTGCGAACATATACAGATCGTTCACTATGGAAGATAGGGGAATCGTTACGTGGTTATCAGAGAGATGAACTGGATGTGTGCTCTGTTGAGAGGTTATATTATCACAAATATGTTCCACAAAACAAGCAGCAAGAGTTGTCACAATTGAAACTTAGAGATGGAGAATATTGTACGCTGACATTTGGAAAAAACCTATCGGGTATCGTAGGCTTTGAGATTGAATGTTATGAAGAACTTGAACTCCAAATGACGTTTGATGAACTACTACTCGATGATGACTTTGGCTTCCGTTGGGATTGGGGTGGAGCAAATATCGTAATTTGGAAGTTGCAACCAGGTACATATCAGCTTTTAACTTTCGAACCATATACTATGCAGTATGTACGTTTTGCTTCACTTGGCGGAAAGTGTACGATCCGTGATATTCATATGAGACGATATGGATATCCCAAATTACGATATGAGTTAGATTCTGATGATGAAAGGTTGCTGTCGGTATATCGTGCCGCAGAGGAGACCTTCCGCCAGAATGTCTATGATATCTATATGGATTGCCCATCGAGAGAACGCGCAGGCTGGCTGTGTGATGCATATTTTATGGGACGCACGGAACATATTTTTGATAGAACGAATCAGGTGGAGCGCAACTTTTTGGAAAATTATATTGATTGTCACAATGGCAATGTTCCGGAAGGAATGCTTCCGATGTGCTATCCGGCTGATTTTGAGTTAGAACCGGAGTTTATTCCGCAGTGGGCATTGTGGTTTGTCATTGAGTTGAAAGAATATTATGACCGCACCGGAGACCGCAAACTCATTGACAAGGCACAATCTAAGGTTGAAAGTATTCTCGTTTATTTTAAAAAGTTCGAAAATGAAGATGGAATGCTGGAACGTTTAGATGGAGAAGAGATGATTGAATGGTCAGAAACAAAGAAATTCATGAAGGATGTGAATTTTCCGACGAACATGCTGTACGCCACGGCATTGGAATATGTGGCAGAACTTTATGAGGTGCCGGAATATCTGCAGAAAGCAAAAGAACTTCGGGAAAAGATACTTGAAATGTCTTATTTTGACGGATTTTTCCATGATCATGCAATTCGACAAGCGGATGGCTCCTTAGAGGTACAACCAAATATTAGTGAGTGCGGACAGTATTTCGCCTTTTTCTTCGGACTTGCAGACAAAGAAAACTTCGGAGAATTGTGGAACACCTTAATGCGCGATTTTGGTATGGAGCGAAGAGAAAATAACGCATGGGAAAATATAGCATTTGCCAACGCATTTGTGGGGAATTATCTTCGCATGGAGCTTTTGTTGCGATATGGGGAACATAAGAAACTGCTGGAAGACATCGTAGCGTATTTCTATTACATGTCGGTAACAACAGGCACTCTTTGGGAGCATGAATCAACGAAAGCAAGCTGTAACCATGGGTTTGCTTCTTACGTTTTGTATCTGCTTGATAAGCTGGGTATGTTAAAGCCGACAAAGTGATAAGAAAACACATGTATTTGACAAGTATGCGAATAGGAAGAAATAAACCAAAATGTTATAATTTATTTATGCAAATTTACTAAAAAATCCACTTTGAGTAGTGTGATAATAAAGTATATGACGAAAAGGAGGACAGTCATGAAGAACAAACATTGGTGGAAAAGAGTATTAGCCATGATAATGGCTGCAACCACGGTACTTGCCATGGCAGGTTGTGGGGAAAAGGGAACAGCAGGTGCAAAATTAAATGTACCGGAGGGAGCACCAACCTATGCGGATGACGAGTACATTGAACTGGCGGCATATATGGGACCGAGACGAGGCGGCTATCGCTTCTGGAATGGCGTTTATGGAGAACATCCGGAGGATCCGGCAGGTGGATGGGACAGTTTCATTACGGAAAAGGATTTTCAGGATTACATAGATGCCGGTTTCACATATGTATTGTCGGAGGGAGATGGATGGTACGACCACACTTATAAATCAAATAAAAATCAGTCCGTCGGCACCTTTGAGGAAAGTGACTTGTATCCGTATATGGAAATGGCAGAAAAGATGGGTCTGCCTGTTGTTGCCGGTTCCAATTTTCTGGTGAATCTGGCTTCCAGAGAGGATTATCGTCTAACAGATGAACATAAGCAGACAATCGACCAGATGATTCAAGAGTTGTCAAAGTATAAGATGTTCAAAGGATTAACCCTACGGGATGAGCCAGATCATCAATGGGCCAAAGCCTTTGGAGCAATTCAGGATTATGTTTGGTCAAAGGATCCGGACTTTTTCTTTTTCACTTGCATGCTTCCGATTTACGGACGAGTAAGCAATTTCTCGAACAACATTACCGATGATAAGGAGGCGGCATATGCAGAGTATGTGCAGGCGATATCAGATGTAACAGGAACCTTTGCGTATGATCATTATCCACTATACATCGACCCAATACAGGGGGTATCAACAGTACAGGCTGATTATTATCTGAATTTTGAAATCGTAGCTAAGAATGCAAAAGAAAATGAGTATGATGCAGGCTTTGTAGTGCAGAGTTCAGCATGGGGAGCGCCAGAAGGAGAGTTTTCGACTCACCATCCAAGACCAACTACTACAAAGGCGGATATTTCCTATCAGGTGTATTCTGCTCTCGCATATGGCATGAAATATCTTAACTACTACACGTATTGGGAGCATTATGCACAGGGAGATAAAAATTATGTCTATGATGCAATGGTTATGTATCCGAAGGAAAAAGGTCAGGAAGCGATAAAAACAGATACTTATTATGCGGTACAGGCAATGAACCAAGAGTTAAAGAAGTTTGACCATGTATTTTTGAAGTTTGACTGGGAGGGCACCATGGCTGTGGTGCCGGAAGGAAAGGCAAAGAGCACATTGCTTTCCTGCGTTAGGGATTATTCTTCCCCGCGTATTGCGTCCGTGACTGCCACAGAAGAGGCCATTATCGGATGCCAAAAAGATGAGAATGGTTATGATGGTTTTATGATTGTAAATGCAACAGATCCGGGTAAAAACATATCGAATTCCGTAACTGTTAAATTCAAAGAAGCAACGTCGGCAATCTGCTACATCGAAGGGGAAGAGACGAAGGTAGAACTGAAAGATGGAGCATATACGTTTGATTTAAAAGGCGGCGAAGGAATCTTCGTAATACCTGTAAAATAAAAAGTATAGAAGAAGGGGGAAAATGATGAAAAGAAAGGCGTCACCTTTTTGGGCATTAGCATTACCTCTTAGTACGATGCTTCCTTGTATTTCGACTCCAATGCAAATAAGTGCAGCGGAGAAAGAACCACTGAAATTTGAAACCGATGGAGCATTTAAGATCGTTATTTTTGCTGATACGCAGGACGGTATTGCTGTAGATGAGAGGCTCATTAGCAGAATGGAATTGGCTATAGAACGTGAACAGCCGGATTTGGTTGTATTTACGGGAGACCAGACAGATATGAACATCCAAGATCCGGAGGTTGACTTTAGACAAGCATTGGAACAAATTCTTGCACCTGTAGTAAAGGAAGGAATTCCATATGCGTTTACCTTTGGAAACCATGACTCGCAAAGCACATTTGTCGATCGGGTGACCGATAAGGATGCGATGTTAGCTGTCTATCAGTCCATTGGGGATTGCCGTACAACAGACCCTGCTCCGGATCTTACCGGTACAGGTACCTGTAAGATCCCAGTTTATGCATCCGATGGCAGTGCAGTTGTTTTTAATCTCTTGATGGTAGATTCCGGTACTTACCAAGATCCGCTTGATTCCACTACCGGATATGATAATCCGCATGCAGATCAGCTTGCGTGGATGCAGGAAAACAATGATGTGGATATTAACTCATTGGTATTCCAGCATATTCCTATGCCGGAAATTTATAATTTTCTTGTAGAGGATTATGAAAGAGGAAGGCAAGCATATGGCGGTAAAGTTTACGCCCTCAAATTGAATGAAAATGCGACGGGTTATTTAGGTGAATTTCCTTGTCCGATTGCAGCCGAGGACAACACAGGTGAATTTGAGACGCTCAAGGCAATGGGTAATGTTCTTGGTGTTTTCACCGGACATGATCATTTGAATGATTTTACCGGCACTTATGAAGGTATCAATATGACAGCAGTGCCAGGCATGACCTATCAGAGTTATGGCGAGGAAGAAGTGAGAGGTTATGGTGTGATTGAATTGGATGAAGCTGACCTTTCAGATTATGCTTATCATTCAGTGAAATTTACTGAATTAGATGAATGGGCGGAGAGGGTGAACCAAACAATATCTCATGAGAATGATAAAGGTTCAAACATTGTTTTGTATTCAGTCATTGGCGTGATTCTTCTTGTGTTTTTAGGAGTGATGATTGCCATATGTGTGAAGAAAAAAAGGTAAAGAGAAAAGGAGAGAAAAAGATGAAAAAACGAATATTAGCAGCGGTATTAGGACTTAGTCTTTTAGTAGGATGCTTAACCGGATGTGGCGGAGGAGGCGGCTCCGATGAAGGCGCAGCCAAACTGACAGGAGAGAAGATATCCGTTACAGCTCCGATTAACGGAAATGGTCAGGCATGGTTGGAAAATGCCGCGAAAGCCTTTACAAAAAAGACAGGAATCGCAGTTGAAGTTGCATGGGATGCCATGCTTAATACGAATCTTACCACTATTTTGTCAACAGACGGAGTGGAGAAATCAGATATCTATTTTGCGTCTACCTATGAATGGGCACTTTGGCTTAGAGATGGTGGCTTAATTGAAGATTTGACCGATTTCTTAAATGAACCTGATGAGAACGAGGGTGGAAAGAGTCTGAATGAACGTACATTGCCACACCGCTATCGCTATATCGTAGATGAAGACGGAAATAAACGGCAGGGCGTTGTTCCTACCACCAGTGCAACACATGGTATTGTTTATAATATGGAGATGATGAATTATCTTTGCCATGATGTGTTGGGTTGGGAAGAAGGACACGATTATCCAATCAATACGAAAGAGATGTTCGAAGTGATTGATGCATTAAATGAAACTACTAAAAATGGAACAAAGAAAGAATTATTTACATACAAGCAGGACGGCAAGTCCTATGATGTAAAGCCGTGGGTGTGGAGTGGTTCTGTCGGAACCTTGGAATTCTTTTTCTATCCTTGGCTTGGACAATATGAAGGACAAGAGAATCTGACAAAATATATGGGTAATGTGGGAGATGAACCAATTCACACAGACTGCGAAGGAATGTATGTGGCATATCAGATGATTTGTGATTTGCTGGATATTCAGTCGGATGCGAATGGAAATATATATTCGGCGAGCAGCATTCCAAACTGTGTTTCCTACAACCATACCGCATCTCAATCACAGATTTTGCTTGGAAAAGCTCTTATGATTCCGGCTGCTGACTGGTTCTATACAGAAATGGAAGCAACTATCGAAGATGGAGAAAATATCGGATTCATGCCGGTACCATGGATGAGTGATGATGAAGGAAAGCCGCTTACGGCAGAAGGTGTGGAGATGCCAAAGAATGAGGATGGCACATACAGACCATATGATTACAATCTAAATTGGTTAGCATATGCTTGTATTCCTTTAGAATCACAAAACAAGGATATCGCAAAACAGTTCCTTCGTTTCCTGACTTCCAGCGAGTATCTTCCAAAATACGCGTCAGATCTTCAGACGTGTATGGCATATGAATTTGATGAATCAAAAGTGGAAACAACATCGTGGTATGAGAAGGTATTGGCAGTACGTGATGCTTGTGAGATAGCAGATTTCAATGCAGAATCAAGGCTGGTAACCTACGGACGAATTGGATTTTATAACAATCCTACGTCCGCACCATATTCACAGTTGTCGACAGGTGTGTTCGGAAATCCGGAGAAGTTGGTTGACAGCGCTACCGGAAGAGAACTGAAAGAGGGAGAGACACCAACCGGCGTTGCAGTGACAGAAAACGTTTATAAATATATAGAATCAAATCACAAGGCTGCTGTTGCAAAGTGGAATGAATCGAAGCAAATGGTGGGATTACAATAATGAAAAAATTCAAAGACAAGTTCTGGACCCGTAAGAGGTCCAGACAAGTATTTATATTTTTAATGTTACTGATTCCGGTGTCGCATTTCATATTCTCGTGGACATTGAATCTGAACATGATTCCAATGGCATTTAAAAATTATTCAATGAGTATATCAGGAGAATTTTTTGGATGGGATATGCTGTTTGAAAATTTCAAAGGGATATTTCGACTCTATAATAGGACTGACAATATGTACAACGAATGGTATGCCCTTAGAAACTCCTTGATGGTAGGTGGGCTATCCATCTTTGTTTTAATACCGGTCACTTTGTTTTTTAGTTATCTGTTATATATGAAAATGCCGGGATATAAGATATGGCAAGTGCTGATGTATATCCCATGTATCACATCGGCAATTGTATTGGTACTGGTGTATCGTAGTTTTGTTGTGTATGGACCTTTTGATTCTATTTTAAATCGTATTGGTCTGTCAGAAATCATTCCGTATGAAGGATGGCTGAGTGATAAATACGCATGGACAACGATTATGATATTCAATGTGTGGACAGGTGTAAGTACGAATATTGTATATTACCTGTCAGCGATGAGAAGAATCCCGACAGAGTTTATGGAAGCGGCACGCGTAGATGGTGCAACGGAATATCAGATATTTCTCAAAATCGTGCTTCCATTGGTGGCATCCTCTGTACTAACGTTGACCCTTATGGGATTGGGCGGAATTGTATCATGGGGTGCAATATCCTTGATGATGATGGATAACTCATCCGGAGCATGTTACACAGGTGCAATTGGTCTGAGTTTGTTAAATTGGTCTACATCAAGAGCATTTGGTACGGCTGCAGCATACGGATTGATGATTACGTTTGTCTATGCTCCGATTGTGATTGTACTTAGAAAAGCAATTGATAAGATTACAGCAAAGATAGAAGGGTAGGGTGAGAAAATGAAGAAGAGAAAGAAAAGCAGCACATTTTCCGCCGGAACCCCTGTGGCAAATGTGGTGTGGCATGTGTTGAAATGGCTGTTTTATATCATTATGGTTATTTTTTCAATTACCTTTGTCTACACATTTGTTTGGACGCTGGTGAATTCGCTGAAGACCAGTATGAATTATACGGAAGACATGTTTGGTTTACCAAAACTCATGGATTTTGAAAATTACAAGACCGTACTAACAGAGATGACCTACAAAGGATATAGTCTTTGGGGAATGCTCGGAAACTCCTTGAAATTGATCTTAATTCATGTGATTTGTACTATGACATTTCCACAGATGGCGGCATATACATTAGCAAGATTTGATTTTCGTGGAAAAAACGTGATTATGACGGCAGTGTATCTTTCCATGATGATTCCGGTAGTTGGAACGACAGCCTCAATTCTGAATTTTTTGATTTCAACGAAATTATATAACAGTTTCTGGGGTGTTTTCGTACTCGGTATGGGAGGATTAGGATTTGGGCAAATGGTTCTGACCACGTTCTATCGTGGCATAGACCCGGCTTACGCGGAAGCGGCTTATATGGATGGGGCATCGGAACTACAGGTGTTTTTGAGAATATACTATCCGCAGTCATGGCCACTTATGTCTATTAATTTGCTTAATGTTATCATACACAATTGGAATGACTATATGACGGGATATTTATATCTGCCGGAGCATCCTACCATTGCGTTAGGATTACAGCAGATGCAGACCACATATGTAAGTTTTAAGAATGACACACCAATTATGTTTGCCGGAATCGTATTAGCAATGATACCGATTCTGATTATCTTCGCCTTCTTAGGACCGAAGATGATGAACAGCAAGGATATGGGTGCGTTGAAGTAGAAAGTTTGAATGAGGAGGAAAAAATGAACAAGTTAAAGAAAATTTTTGCATGTATACTCACATGTGCGATGCTGCTCAATCTAAGCAGTCCGCTGGCAGATGTGCATGCAGCAGAACCGGTAGATAGTGGGGCGTTGACGGTACATGCAGCTACAGAAGATAAAAAGATCTGGCTAACTGCAGAAGCAACAGCCAAGCCTACTCAAAATGGTGGTTTGGCAAAAGTAGCAGGAAGTGGATCTCTCGTGGTAGGTGGAGCAGAAAGAGGTACTGTAACCTATGAAAATGGTCGTTATCTCATCTACTTTGAAAGCTATACCCCTGTAGATGGTGGCGAAGTCACGGTGAAAGGACAATTCCGGGCACCGGATGGCTTCATTATCAATATGCAAGAGACTACATTTGTATATAATTCGGCAGCGACACCGAAATGGGAAATCAAAGAGAAAGCAGCTCCGGTAGACAGTGGGGCATTGACGGTACACGCAGCTACAGAAGATAAAAAGATCTGGCTAACGGCAGAAGCAACTGCTCAGCCTACTCGTAATGGTGGTTTGACAAAGGTAGCAGGAAGTGGCTCTCTTGTGGTTGGTGGAGCAGAAAGAGGTACTGTAACCTATGAAAATGGTCGTTATCTCATCTATTTTGAAAGCTATACCCCTGTAAATGGTGGAGAGGTTACGGTGAAAGGACAATTCCAGGCACCGGATGGCTTTATCATCGATATGCAAGAGACTACATTTGTGTATAGTTCGACAGCAACACCAAAATGGGCAATTAAAAAGGATGTAACCGAGGTTACCAGCGGTGCAATTACACTGGGGCAAATTAAAGCGACAAGAATCTGGTTTAACACAGAGACAAAAAGCGAAACTCTTGGTTGGAATTCTATATCTGCAGTAGCAGGAAGTGGAAGTATCACATTTAATGGAGTGGAAGAATCAAGAGTTCACATGTTCCATGAGACTTTCAGTGGCGGATATTTGCTCGAGATGGATGCTCTTACCTTTGCGGCTGGTGATAAGGTGGTTATGAAAGGAAAATTCCAGACAGCAGATGGCAGTTTCGTAATTGACATGGTAGAAACCACGTTTTTATGTGTGGATCCGACTGGTGCAGAAGGCGAATATTGGAAGATAGCAGGAGTAGAAGATTTGGCGCAATACCAAGAAGTAACGATAAATACTGCTGTGAATCCGAGTGGATATAACACTTCACAGAATCGTTATGACTTTTACTTTGATTTAAATGAGACAGTAGGAGATACTACATCAACGATTACCGGAATAATGTATGCCATTAACGATGGCGAGAAAAAGCCAGTGACTGCAATGATGACTCCGCATACAGGGGAAACATTGTTGGCAGTTGTATGGATTCCGGAAGTGACAGAACCTACCAAGATTACTTTCTCAGGAAAGGGTGTTTTAAGTGGAAACACTACAAAAGGTGTTGCACTAAAGAATGAAGTGTCTGTCTATATCAATGAATATGGCTGGTCCTTAGATGGATTCATTGCACCGACTGCTTATGTAGAGACAGGAATCAGTGAACTTCTGGCGAACGCCACCAAATATGCAAATGAGGAGCAGGGATGGCACTTCTATCTGGGATTATCAAAGAAGAATGCCAAGATTGCAAAAGAAGCACAATTAGTAGGTTTCGAATACTCTATAAATGGTGGAGAAAAGAAAGCTTTGACTGCATTCTATGCAGGATACAATGACGGTTCTTTCTTTTTCATTATGCCGGAGCTTGGCAAGAATATTACTGGGAATACAAAGATCACCATATCCGGTCAGGGAAAGACTACAGATGGAAAGAACGGTCTGAAACTAACAAGTGAAGTGACGTTATATGGAAATGAATATGGCTGGTCTCTGACCGGTTATCCAAAAGTAACTGCATACTCAAAGGTGACAGGAAAAGAATTGGATGGTGCAACCAAATGGAACAAATACCAAGGTGACGAAAGATGGGAATTCTATCTTCAGTTAAGTGGTGACACCTCCAAGATTCCAGAACATGCAATGCTTAGTGGATTTGAATATTCCATCAATGACAGCAAAACAAAACAACCATTGGGTGAATGTTTCTGGTCGCCGCACGCAGGTGGAACCTTACTTTTCGTAGTTCGTGATATCGAACCGGAAAAACTGACCAAGAATACCAAGTTGACCATTTCCGGAAAAGGAAAAACCACAGACGGAGCATATGGATTGGAATTGACCAAAGAAGTGATCATCTATGGTAACCAGTACGGATGGTCGATGAGTGGATATCCTAAGGCACCGACTTATACAAAGATCAATGCAACAGGTGTAAATAGTACAACCAGCTACAATGAGAAGGCAGACAGATGGGATATTTACCTGAATGTAGATAAGATGCTTCCGGGAGCAGATAATTCGGACTTCAGAAGCTTAAAGCTTGAAGTGAATGGAAAAGAATATGATACTGTCGTATACCATGCAGGCCATCAGGACACATTGTTCTTTGCTATAGAAGGAAGTATGATGGCGAAAAATGTGCCAAATGGAACCAAGGTGGTATTGAAGGCCGGAAAAGCAATGCAGGAAGGTAAGGGTATTGGTATTGAACTTGCGAAGGATGTTACCCTCTATAAGTTCTATGACAGTCTGACAGACAAAAAACCGACAACCAATACCAAATACACGGATGTTACAGTTGGCGGTTTGGCTCGTGCAACTAAGTATCTGGCTTCAGCAGATGTCTGGCCGATTTACTTACGAATGAACCAAGATATTCCGGGTGATGATAGGACCAAATTTTATGATTTAAAAGTTGTGTTGAATGGAAAGGAAGTTTTACTAAAGGGTACAAAAGAGGGAAAAGTTCTTTTTGTACCAATTCCAACAACACTCCTTAATAAGAATGCAAAAACTGGTACCCTTACCATTAAAGCAGGTACAAAGACTGTTGGTGGTGCCGGTGAAGTGGGAATGCATTTTAAAGAAGATTTTAATATCTATTTGTTTAATGGCGTGTGGTCCGAGGACCAATTTGATGAGATTATCGAGACAGAATTATTCTGTACGAGACTTCATAACTGTACACATAATAACTCTAGCACGCTGTGGGGATTTTATCTAAAGACAGACAAGGAATTTCCTGGAAAACCATGGTATAACAAATTCGATCGTTTCCAAGTGGAACTCGATGGCAAAGATGTTACAGTGGAACTAAATAAGGGCGATGGTACAGGCGGACGTATCATTTATTTTGGTTTAGATGAAAAGGTGGTCGGAAAGTTTAAGGAAGGTTCTATCTTGAAATTGAAGGCGAATTCTGTTGCGGAAGATGGAGCATATAAGACAACCTTTACGAAGGATTTTGCGTTAATCTACACAAATGGTATGTGGATTGAGTATAGACAGACAGACAAGGTAGCTCCAGAAGCACAGAATCTCTGGGATATCGCAAGATTTGACAGCGCTTATATCCCGCAGTCCGAAGACGGAATGGTAAAATTTTCCGGGTATGATGAATATCCGAATGTTAGTAGCACAGAGAAACTGATGGATCAGACCGTTAGATTTACAGGAAAGAAAGCATACGATGATGTGGCTGGAGCACCGTTCTTCATTGTTCTTCGTGGCAACGCAATCAGTGACACAGAACCGATTTCGAGAAGTCTCTTATACGGATATGTTATTACAATGGAAGGATATGAGATTACAGAAGAAAATACACCGAACAGTCCTGAACTGTGGGGAACACGTTCTGCGTTTATCAATGTTTGGAAAAACGGTGAAAATGCTGCATTGTCAGATCAATATAAGATTGGAACACATCATGCGGTAACTAATGACCCATATTTTAAATTTGATGAGACATACGAATATGAAGCTTCTATCTACAACATTACAGAAACATCAGTATGTATTGAATTTAAAGTAAATGGTGAACTTGTTTATAAATGTTATGATGATGCATCGACAGATCCTATGGATCCGGTTGTTAATCCGGGGACATTTGGAATCTATGCAGCAGTTCCTACTTACATTGGTGGTGAGACCGTCGAACTGAAAACAGTTCTTGCAGAAGCATCTGAGTGTAAAGTGGGCGATAAGGTAGGCGTGGCAGCAACATATCCATCTATGATAAAAGACGCTGTGTTTACCGTAGATAAGAAAGGTGCTTCCGTGAAAGACGGTTATTTCGTTGCAGAGAAGGTAGGAACGTACACTGTTTCCGCAACTTATAAAGGGAAAGAATTAAAACCGGTTACCATTACAGTCAGCGAAAAAGCGGTAGCCGATGTAAATGCAGAGCAAAAAAACAACACAACTGCCGTGATTATTATCGTTGCAACAACTGTTGTGCTGGTGGCAGGAGTAGGAACCGCGGTGTTTATGACAAAACGCAGAAAGAGAAAAGTATGACAACAATAGTAAACAAAAAAACATATGGTCTAAAACTGGATGGCAATTTTGTATCTTTGACTAATACCGCAGGAGAGCATATCCTTTCTTTCCCGGCCGGCGTAAGGATTCAGTATGAGGGCGGAGAAACATATATCAAAGAACCACTTGTTTCTTTGGACGATGATGTAATTACCGTTACGGATGCTGCCTGCGAAAAAGAGATTGCATTTAAGAAACTTACGCTGACTTTGAAAGAGGATAGTGTGATTGCCGAGTTTGAGATGGCATTTCGTAAGTATTGTGCTATCTACGAGACAGAGTATTTTCGTGAAGACTGGAAAGGGCTTTATATGATTGATTGTATCAATTATTTCTGCCCGCAACCATTTAACTTTGATGGAATTAACAGTGCCTTTAATAAGAACTTTTGCAGTTGCTCTATGAGCGGATATTTCACACCACCACCACTTAATTTTTCTATAGGAAATCAAAGCGGTTGGGTATCTTTTGGACTTTTGGATTTGCCGAATTCTTGCGAATATGAATTGACAAAGAATTTGGGAATTCTGGCAGATCAGCCTTGGGGCAATCTAAAACTCAAGAAAGGGGAAGTGTATAAAGCACCTCGCATGGTGCTTACCTTCCCGGAAGATGAGTGGCAGGGAATTGCATTGTTCCGTGAGAAGTTGATCGAGAATGGAGCATTTGTTCCAATGAATGACCGCAGGGAGTTTCCTGAATGGTGGAACAACCCACTGGTAATTACCTACGGTGACCAGATGTTACAAATCCAGTACAATTGGTATAACGACAGTGATTTGGACAGCCCGGAGTTTAATCAGGAGTGGCTGATGAATTGGCTCAACACGGCAGAGAAGCGACTGGGATTTACGAATTTTACGATTATCGTGGATGCTTTCTGGCAGTATAGGAATTGCCCGGAAGGAAGACCGGAGGAAAGCAGATTCCCGGATTTTAGAGGATTTATTGATGAGTGCCACAGGCGAGGTCATAAAGTTGTACTATGGTCTTGTCCGCTGATATGTCGTCCAAGGGAAGAATTTGAATCCCTAGCTGAAAAGTACGGGATGCTTACAGATATTGTGGCACCGTCTGCTGCGGATGTAGTTAGAGGAAAGGGCGAGACGAAGAAGATTGACTTCACTTCGGACAAGGCACCACTGTATTTTAAAGAACTGGCACAGAGATTCTTTGGTAATGGAGAAGGTGACCTGGACTGTGATGGCTTGAAACTGGATTATCTGGCGAGGTTTCATCATCCAACGAATGGAGATTATAGAAATCCGGAAAATGGAATTGGAATTCAGGAAATGTATCGATTCTATGAACTGTTTAACAAGGCAGCAAAAGAGGTGAAACCGGACGTTTTATTAAACGGAAGCACCTGCGACCCGAGATTTGAGAATGTGGTACACATGAATCGTTTGCACGATATTCAGAAAGTATATAAAGAGAGAGATCAGAGAGCGAAAATATCGTCACTTGCATGCCCGAACATGTTGATAGATTCCGACGGAGCAATCATGATCGGGGAATGGGTAGAGGAAACATACATTAAGGCTGTATTATATTCTACTCCTTCGCTGTATTACATTGATATGTTCCATGACAGAGTGCGATTTTCTGATGAGAAAATGAAACAATTAGGAGCACTATTACAACTTTCAGCAAAGAAACTTCCAGGAGTTCCAAGACAACTGGAAAATGGTGATTGGGAACTGTGCTTAGATGGAAAAGTAGTTGGAAGGACCTATGGCGGTCATACCATTCTATTGCTCGGCAAGGATGGAAAATATTATCTGTTTAGCTGGAAAGAGGAAATTGCGATTCCTATATTTAACGAAGATATGTCAGTAGATATTTCCGGTCTGGAAGTAAAGGATGGAATCCTCCAAGGGAAGATAGCTGCCGGAGAGGTTTTTGTATTGGAAAGGAAATGCCAATGATGAAATCAAATTATTTAGACGACAGACACTTAGACATCACCGCATATTTAGGACCACGACGTGGGGGAAAAAACATCTTTAATGGGGTGTATGGAGCGTATCCGCTAGACCCGGAAGAGGGATATCCAAGCTTTATTACCGATGAAGTATTTCAGTTATATAAGGAAGCAGGACTTAACTTTCTGATGCCGGAGGGAGATGCTTTTTATGGGCAGAGATTAACAAAGGATGGTTTTGTAGAAGAACCAGACTTTGAAAAAAGTGACTTGTATCACTATATGGAAGTTGCAGAGAGAAATGGGCTTGGAGTATATCCCACCAGTGAAGAATTGTTCGGAGGAATCTGCCGAGGAGAAGGTGAAATCGGAGAGAAGGATAAGGAACATATTAAAGATATGGTTACGACCATACAAACATATTTTCCGAAAACCTTCTGGGGACTTATGGTAACTGACGAGCCTCCTTACCAGTGCGTAGGACGTGTAAAAAGCGTGATGGATTATCTGCGTTCCGAGGAGATTCGGGCAATCAAACCGGACCTTAAGATATTTGCTTCTATGCTCCCGATGTACGGAGCCTTGGTAACTCTGGGGCCGGAAAGTCAAGGCGGCAATGCAAAAAGCATCAATGAGAAGATACAAAGAAGAAAAAGTGCGTATGGACATTATTTGAATTTGTGCGCAGACGCTATGGGCGAATTTAGTTTTGATTTTTACGCTTTGATTTATGACAGCCAAATATCTCCTTGGTATTACGCGAATCTGGAGATGGCTGCAAAGAAATGCAAAGAGAGTGAGATTCCACTGGCAGTTACATTACAGTCTTTCCGACTGGATGATAAGATCAATGTAAAGACAGGACGTTCAAGGGTCGTTTATCGAACACCGAATTATCTGGATATGCGTTGGCAGGTGTATTCAGCGCTTGCATTTGGAGTATCACGAATCGGATATTATACGTTTTTTCCACACTATGCCATGCGAGATGCGGTAAGAAATCATAATGCCATGTTGGTAGTTGAACCATCTGCGGAATGTGGATATCGGACAACGGAAATCTATGATGCCGTTAAGAAGGTACATGAGGAAATCTTACCATTTGACCATGTGTTCCTTCGTTTTAAATGGCAGGGAGCGAAAGTTGTACGCAAAAGTCTGGAAAGAAATATCCGAAACCTAGAGGGAGATTATGCAGGAAGTTCACTTATCAGCCATACGGCAAGTCGCGATTTGCTGGTTGGCTGCATGCAAAATCCAGAGGATGGAAAAGAAGGATTCTGGATTGTGAATGCAGATAATCCGTTCTATTTTCAGGTGAACGATGCAGAACTTATTTTCAAAGGCGCAACGAAGATTACATATTATCGGGAAGGTAAGGAGTACGAAGCAGAACTTGAACAAGTAATTGTGGACGGAGAGCCTTGCGGAAAGTGGAAGGTGCGTCTTGGAACTGGAGAAGGTATTTTTGTTATAGTAGCTTGATTAGGCTATACCAATATAATGATTGTATTGGGATGGTAATCGGAGCGATGAAAGGAAGAAAGAGATTATGAAACAACGAATTGAAATGAGTTTCAAAAAAGTAGTTGCAATAGTTCTGGCATTAGCACTTGTTTCGACAGGAATGTATGTAGGTAACAGTACAGTAAAAGCAGCGGAACAGAATATAACGATTACCGGTGTGCATCAATATAGCAACATCGGTGCTGCGCCATATAACATTTGGTTTAATGTAGAAGGGACCTTGCCAGCCAATGGCACAACTTTTACAGGACTTACTATAGAAACAACTGGAAACCCAAATACTAGCCGAGATTTCTTGGTGGATGGAGGAAAACTTCTAGTTAGTTTGAAGGGTGGTTATGCGCCTACAACAATACAAGAGGGATCTACCATTACCATTAAGGCGGGTAGCGGGACGAGTAGTGCTGGTAATATTGTGATAACAGAAGATTTTGTGATTGAGTATAACAATGGAGTATGGGCAGAAAAAATAGAAGAACCAGAAGAACCAGAAGAACCAGAAGCAACTGACATTACGATTACCGGTGTGAAACAGCATAGCAACATCGGTGCGCAGCCATATAACGTTTGGTTTAATGTTGAAGGGACCTTGCCAGCCAATGGCACAACCTTTACAGGACTTACTATAGAAACAACCGGAAACCCAAATACTAGCCGAGATTTCTTGGTGGATGGAGGAAAACTTCTAGTCAGTTTGAGGGGCAGTTATGCGCCTACAACAATACAAGAGGGATCTACCATAACCATCAAGGCTGGTGTTGGCTTGAGTGCAAATGGTAATATTCGAATTTCGGAAGATTTCACCATCATATATATTGGTGGAAAATGGATGGCTACTCTTAAGGATTCTGGGGTGGATGCAGATGTTAATGCAGACGAAAGAGTAAATTCACAAGACTTAGTCCGTATGCTCCGTTTTTACAAGGGAACAGGAATTGCAGTCAATACAGAAAGAATAGATATCAACTGCGATGGTGTTTCCGATGAGAAGGATATTACGTCTTTGAAAAAAGTACTTCTTGGCATGTTGTATTATAATAGTTCAGCAGAACTATCGTCGGTTCCATTTGGAACACCTGTGTTCAAAAATAATGTAATGGAAAAGGTGGCATATGTTTGTCCTGATATTAAAGGACTTACAGATGCAGAGATTGATGCAGAATTCCAAGCATATAAGGCAACCGGAATGACACTGCTTTGTACAGAGTTGGTTGCACCACTATCTAGTAATTCATTAACTCACGCAGAGAATGACTTATTGTGGAAGTATTTAGAAGGTGCACAGAGAAATGGGCTTGGCGTAATTGTATTTTCAAATTATATCAATTATCACCTTTTGAAATCAGATACAGATATTGATACGACGTACGAAAATTGGAAGCCTATTGTGAAACAATATATTGACTATCTAAAGCAATACCCAGCATTCAGGGGATTTATGATGGCCGATGAACTTCCAATTATGTATGTTGATAATTACAGTAAGGTTGCAAGTTTTATTCGAGAAAATTATCCGGATGTAATTCTGTATTCATCGCAACTTCCGGCTGAAGCATATGATGCGTCTGAAGATGGACCGGAAAAGTTAACAAAGGATCCTACGACAAATAACACCCAGGAACTGGCATTTAAAGACTATGTAAAAAACTTTGGATTACCTTCTGGAAGATTTGTTTATGATACATATACGCTTGATCGTGCGGATGGAAGATTTCATAATATGACAGATTATAAGTACTTTGTACTCCCGATATGGTTTTCTAACTTAAAATGGGTTGCTGAGCAGAGAAAATCAGATAATTACGCTTACACAACAGGTGTTACAATTCAAGCATGCCGGTTGGATAGAGGCATGGGAAGTGACTATGAAGGTTATGCACCAACACAAGAGTCAGATATCGGATTCCAGATATATACAGCTATGGCATATGGTGCAAGCGAAATCAACTTCTATACTTATGAAAAACATCCAATAGCACAAGCGGATTCAAATGGTATAAAAGAAAACAGCCAAGTACGCTCAGCTGTAACGGCGACCAATCAGGATGTGGACTTTATGGCATCGGCATACATGGATTTTACATGGAGAGATACATTAGATGTTGCAGAGAATACAACCAATTCATCTACTGGCAATAGTCGTTTGGCTTTTGCTCAATCACGAGGAGCTAGAGTTTTTGTGGGTTGCATGAAGAATGACGACGGTTTTGATGGATATATGATTGCAAATGCATCAGAGCCAAGAACATCTACAAGAGCGACTGTTACATTAACATTTAAAGAAGCGACAAAAGCAATCGTTTATGCAAATGGTACAAAGACAACAGTAGAACTTGACGGTGGCGTTTATACGGGAGAAGTAGGCGTTGGAGAAGGATTCTTCGTGATTCCGGTTCGATAAAATCAGAAGAACTCACGTTAACTTGAAAGGGGGAACAACGAGTGAAATATGAAAAAGCAGAAATGGAAATAATTGAATTTAATCAGGTCGATACGATTATAGACTCTGGTACATTTAATAATGGTGGTGATGGCTCTACAGGGGGCGAACCAGATATTGATATTTTCGGATAGAAAGGAGGCGGAGAACATGAAAGCGAAAACAGTAAAATTATTAAAAGTTATGTCCATTATAGTAATGGCACTGGTAATGGTTGTAGTTGGAGTCTCCGGTTCGACAATGAATGCATCAGCAACAGAGACAGTGAAGGAAGCGTCTGATGGTGGAAATGGTATAGTTTACGTGGAATATAACAATGTAGACCCTAGCACTTATTGGGGCGTCAAAGCGCCAAAATATACAGGTGTTGATGGGAATGATGTCGGATATTTCTTTGGCGGATGGTATACAAAATCCGGAAACACATACACTCCGGTTGAGAATCAGAAAGGACTGACAGGAACAGTGGTTGCTAAATTTGTTCCGGCACAAACGCTGAGTGTAAAATGCCAGAACTGGGCTGGAACTGTTGCAGGTTCGGATAAGGTTCTTATCCGAGTGGTTTCAGCGACAGACAATCTGAATTACAAGCAGTTCGGTTTTCAAGTTTCGAAATTTGATGAAGGAAGATGGACACAATTTCCTGATTTCATAACAGATACGGTATATAAGAAATTTGATTATTATGCAGCAGCTAATGATGAAAATCCTACGGCTTCTTTTGAACCATCACAGTTGTTTGGTGGTGCAGCTACACGTTTTACAACTTGCACAGTAGGGAAAATCCCAGCAGATAAGCACGGAACCATCATCTGCATCAAACCATTCTGGGAGACCTTGGATGGTGTCAAAGTATACGGACTTAGCAAATTTGCACACGTGGAGGACGGATATGTCCATGAGATAGATGGGGAATCTTATATGTATGTAAACGTGCCTGTAAACCTAAATATCTTAAACGTGGATAACGTTGCAGCAGTGGGAAGATTAGATGTCACTTCGATAGACGGATTGGAATTTCTTGGTGAAGAAGAAGGCATTGAGTATGGCAAAGTGTTCGATGAAATGGACTTTCATGTGACAAGTGATGAAAACGGTAAGGCTCAGGTTCGATGTCTTGGTTATACAAGTGATTTGACGGATTGCGCAAATATGGATATTTATGTTAATTTGCGATTTATACGTTCGGCAGACAACGCGCAACCAAACGCCAGCCAATTTTACAAATTCATGGTTGATGCGGAAGATTTTTGTGAATCTGACGAAACAATCATTGAGGGCGAAGATGTAAATGTTTGGAGCGTTATTTATTAAGACAACTGTAAAGGGGCTATGCAGCTTGCATGGCTCCTTTTACGCATGGAAACAAACCTTTGTATAAATGCAAAGAAATAAGTGATAGAAAAGGGAGCGTTTATATTGATGAAACAGAAATATATCATTGTTAGTATCATAGCAGTATTGCTTCTCATAGGACTTGTGCTTGTTTTGACCTTGGGAAAAGGCACCGAGAAGGAAAATGAGGACAATGCAGGAAAAGATATTACTATACATCAAAGCGATAAAAATACAGTGGAAGAAAAGGCAGAAGGTGGCTTACAGGAATCGGATTCCGAAGATGGACCTATTTTAGATGACGATACCATGATTGATTTCAATGGTGGCGATGCTCAGACAGGTGGTGAAGGTGTCGGAGAAGGTGACGATACTACAGAGGAAACACCGGGTGACGAAGAAGATGATGAAGACACAGAAGACACAGGCACTTGGGGAGGATTTTATTAAAATTACCTGTTATGGACCGAAGGAGGGTGCAGTGGCAGAATAGGGCAAAGTGGTTGCAGTTATGCCAGGCGGTTTTGGATATAAAATGTAAATGATGACAGGCGAATGGCCTGTCATTTTTGGGTTAAGGAATGAAAATTGTAAAAACGGGGCAAATGGTGTATTGTATAGTTGGAGGTAGGGATTATGTATAGAAAAGATTCCGTGATAATAGAAGATTGGATAAAAAAATCGAATAAGGCATTATTAGTGACTGGTGCAAGGTGAAAAAAGCGACTATAATAGGTTTGAACTGAACTCTGACAGACGACGCTGGACATGATAAAAAAATTTGAGACGATTAGACCTTTAGATGAATTTATACATCAGAAGCTTTTATATATGTTTTTTGTATATTTGATTGTTGGGGGAATGCCTGATGCTGTAAAAATGTATATAGAGACAAAAGATATTAGAGAGGTTGATAAAGTACAGCGTGATATAGTCACACTATACAAAGAGGATTTTTCCCAATATGAATTAGAGGATAAAAAACTTAAGTTAAAGTCAATATATGATATTATCCCTGCGGAATTAAACAAGCAAAATAAGAAGTTTGTTTTTACCATGTTGGATAAGGAATTAAAATTTGACAGATATGAAAATAGTTTTTTATGGTTAAAAGATGCGGGGGTTGCCTTGCTAGTTTATAATGTTGATGCACCGATTGTTCCTCTTATGACTAGCAAGAGTAGTAATGTGTTTCGACTTTTTTTAAGTGATATCGGATTGCTTACAAGTGCATATCCGGCAGAAACAAAGATAGACTTAATAAATAAAAACGGCGAAGTGAACAATGGGGCACATTTTGAAAATGCTGTTGCACAGCAATTAGTAGCCAATGGATTTGAACCGTATTTCTGCAAGAAGAAAAATATTGGTGAGTTGGATTTTGTGATAGAAATGGGTGGAAAAGTTGTTCCGATTGAAGTGAAGTCCGGGAAAACATATAAAGCACATAAAACTTTGAATAACTTTATGGATGTTGCGGATTACCACATGGAGAAAGCGTACGTTTTGTCTGTTGAAAATGTGGAGTCAGAAGGAACAGTCATCTATATTCCTATTTATATGTGCTACCTTCTGAAAGAGCAAAGGATTGGTCGGATGGTAGTTGATATAGATACGGATGGTTTGTAAAAAAAATTTACTTTTGAGCCATTTCATGATATAGTAGGAACAAGGCTTTCAAGCAAAGGAGATAGAAATTATGAAGCTAGGAATCGTGGGATTACCAAATGTAGGAAAGAGTACATTGTTTAACTCGTTGACAAAAGCGGGAGCAGAGTCGGCAAACTATCCGTTCTGTACCATTGACCCAAATGTGGGTGTCGTAACCGTACCGGATGAAAGATTAAATGTACTTGGTGATATGTATAATACGAAGAAAATCGTACCTGCTGCAATTGAATTTGTTGATATTGCAGGTTTAGTAAAAGGGGCTTCTAAAGGAGAAGGCCTTGGAAATCAATTCCTTGCAAATATCCGTGAAGTAGATGCCATTGTACATGTGGTTCGTTGCTTTGAAGACAGCAATATCGTGCATGTAGACGGAAGTATCGCACCGCTTCGTGATATTGAAACCATTAATTTGGAATTAATTTTCTCAGATATCGAAATTTTAGAAAGACGTATTGCAAAGGCTGTGAAAGTGGCTCGCAATGACAAAGCAGTAGCAAAAGAATTGGAACTGTTGGAAAGAGTAAAAGCCCACTTAGAAAATGATAACATGGCAAGAAGCATGGAAGTGAATGATGAGGATGAACTTGCATTATTGGAAAGTTACAACTTGCTTACCTACAAACCGGTTATCTTTGCTGCAAATGTGGCAGAGGATGACCTGATGGATGACGGTGCAAGCAATGAAGGAGTACAGGCTGTCCGTGAATTTGCAGCCAAAGAAAACTGCGAAGTATTTGTTGTTTGTGCACAGATTGAGCAGGAAATTGCAGAATTAGAAGATGATGAAAAGAAGATGTTCTTAGAAGACCTTGGCCTTAGTGAATCTGGTCTTGAGAAATTAATTAAAGCAAGCTACAGCTTACTGGGGCTTATCAGTTATCTGACAGCAGGTGAACCGGAGGTCCGTGCATGGACCATTAAGAAGGGAACAAAAGCGCCACAGGCAGCAGGAAAGATTCATTCCGATTTTGAAAGAGGATTTATCCGCGCTGAGATTGTAAGTTACAATGATTTGATGGATTGCGGAACGTATACGGCAGCGAAGGAGAAGGGTCTTGTTCGCTTGGAAGGTAAAGAATATGTGGTGCAAGACGGAGACATCATTTTGTTTAGATTCAATGTATAATTGGGAGAGAAAGTAGTTATGGCAACAAACATCAATTTTCCTAATCTTGGGATTTATTTAGAAAATGTAGGCAAGAACATTACTATATTCGGGTTTGATATCGCATTCTATGGAATGATTATCGGAATTGGAGTTTTGGCCGGCATTTTTATGGCAGTCTATCTTGCGAAGAAAACAGGACAGAACTTGGAAACCTATTATGATCTTGCAATGTACGCAGTTATATTATCGATTGTGGGTGCAAGACTTTACTATGTTATTTTTTCTTGGGATTCCTACAAAGATGATCTGCTGAGCATTTTTAATATCAGAGAAGGCGGCTTGGCTATTTATGGGGGTGTTATTGCGGCCATTATTACTGCTTATGTATTCGCACGAGTAAAAAAAATACCGTTTGGTTTATTGGCAGATACTGCCGGACCAGGCTTGATTTTAGGGCAAATTATCGGACGATGGGGAAATTTCTTCAACCGTGAAGCCTTCGGTGAGTACACGAACAACTTATTTGCCATGCAACTTCCTGAGAGTGCAGTCAGAAGATCTGATATTACAGAAACTATGTTGGAACATGTGGAAGTGATTGACGGTATCCGGTATATACAGGTGCACCCGACTTTTTTATATGAGTCTCTTTGGAATGTGTGCATTTTAATCTTGATGCTTTTGTGGGTGAAACGCAAGAAATTCAATGGTCAGGTATTTTTAATCTATCTGTTTGGTTATGGCGTAGGGCGATTCTGGATTGAAGGTTTACGGACAGATTCACTGATGTTTTTTGGAACCGGACTTCGAGTGTCACAGGCATTAGCATTGGTACTGGCAGTCGGTGCTATTGTGGTAAATTTTGTTATGGTGAAAAAAAATAAAAAAACTGTTGACAAATGATATTGGTATCAGTATAATACATATTGTTCGGTTGCAAAACCAACAATATGCACGAGTGGCTCAGTGGTGGAGTATCGCCTTGCCAAGGCGAGGGTCGCGGGTTCGAATCCCGTCTCGTGCTTTTTTTATTGCAAGTGCTTAGATGATGAATTCTAAGCACTTTTTTTGTTTACAAACCCAATCATAAATGTTATACTGTCTTCAATTGAATAACAGATAGAGGCGCAGATTTTATCAGTAGCATATGACGAAGGCGGATGACTGTCATATGTGAAAGGGAAAGCTGCCGAAGATTCATTTCTATGTCCGGGGAAGTGTTTCTGGGGTGTTGCAGAAGATGCAATACACTGTCACATGTGTGTGGAGTGCTATCGTAGTTAAATAAGAATTGATTATAACAAAGCCATAGACATACCATGCAAAGTGTCTAAGGTTTTTTTGATTCAATTATTTTACTTAGTAATCGAAAGAAAAGAGGAGGAAAAATTTATGCGTATTTCAAAGAAAAACGTAATTAAGGCGTTATCGGCTATCGTAATCTTAGTGTTGATGATGTCTATGACTGTGTTCGCAGCAGAAGATGCTGCAGAATATGTACCGACAGTATATGGTAAAATTTGGTCATTAGTACCACCTTTGGTAGCTATTGCATTAGCTCTTATTACCAAGGAAGTGTATAGTTCCCTTATAGTTGGTATTGCGATAGGAGGGCTGCTTTATGCAGATTTTTCGCCAATAGGAGCACTTCGACACGTGTATAAAAATGGTGTTATGGGTACATTGACAAGTTCCTATAATATGGGTATTCTGCTGTTCTTGGTTATTCTTGGTGCAATTGTATGTTTGATGAACCGTGCTGGTGGTTCGGCAGCATTTGGAGAGTGGGCAAGTAAACGTGTTAAATCAAGAGTTGGTGCACAATTAGCCACAATTGTACTTGGTGTATTGATTTTTATCGATGACTACTTTAATTGCTTGACGGTAGGTAGTGTTATGCGTCCGATAGCGGATAAGAATAAGATCTCTCGTGCCAAATTATCATATTTGATTGATGCAACGGCAGCACCTATTTGTATCATTGCACCGATTTCATCATGGGCAGCGGCTGTATCTAAGAGCGTGGAGAATGTTACAGAAGTAGATATTAATGGATTTGAAGTGTTTATCAAAGCAATTCCGTATAACTTTTATGCATTGCTTACTATTTTAATGATGGTATTTTTAGTTGTTTCAAAGAGAGAATACGGTCCAATGAAGGTGCATGAAATGAATGCATTGAAAGGTGACCTTTTTACGACTCCGGTTCGTCCGTATGGAGATGCAACAGAAGACAAAAAAGAATATAAGGGTAAGGTAAGTGATTTGGTACTTCCAATTGTTTCTTTAATTGTTTGCTGTGTGATTGGAATGATTTATACCGGTGGATTTTTCCGTGGAGTTCCGTTTGTTGATGCATTTTCCGGATGTTCTGCAGACGTAGGGCTTGCACTTGGTAGTGGCGCTGCACTGGTTATAACGATTGTTTGGTATCTGGTTCGTCGAGTTTTAAAATTCAAGGATTGTATGGAGTGTATCCCGGAAGGATTCAAAGCCATGGTTCCGGCGATTATGATTTTAATTTGTGCATGGACCTTGAACACCATGACACAAAGTCTTGGCTCTACAGAGTTTGTCGATGCGACAGTGAGCGGTTTTGCAGAAGGCATGATGAGCTTCTTGCCTGCGATTGTATTTGCAATCGGATGTGTTATCGCATTTTCAACTGGAACTTCATGGGGAACATTCAGCATCTTGATTCCGATTGTAATTGCAGTGTTCGGCAAATCAAATCCAGAACTTATGATTATCGGTATTTCAGCATGTATGGCTGGTGCTGTATGTGGAGACCACTGCTCACCGATTTCAGATACAACGATTATGGCATCCGCAGGTGGACAATGTAATCACGTAAATCACGTGTCTACACAATTACCATATGCAATTACAGTAGCGGCGGTATCCTTTGTCACATACGTTGTAGCAGGCTTTGTACAAAATGCATGGATTACTTTACCGATAGGTATCGTATTGATGATTGCAGTATTGCTAGTATTAGGGAAAAGAATAGACAAAGAGTAAAGAAGTTATTTCTAATGGGCTACGGCAAACGTAGCCCATTTTGTTTTGGGAAATAACGACTATTTTCCTTTATTCTTGGGGAAAATAATGGTATAATGTGCGTTAAAGGCAGAACAAAATCTTAGGAGCGTGGAATATGAATTTTAAACAATTGCCAAATTATGAATTAATTCAGCAACAAGAGTTAAAGGATTTAAAATCAGAAGGGTACTATTTGCGTCATAAAAAGAGTGGAGCAAGAATCCTTTTGATGAAAAATAAAGATGACAATAAGGTGTTTTCCATAGGATTTCGTACACCGCCGGAGGATAGTACGGGACTCCCACATATATTGGAACATTCTGTGCTTTGCGGTTCCAAGAATTTCCCGATTAAGGACCCATTTGTAGAGTTAGTAAAGGGTTCTCTTAATACGTTTTTAAATGCCATGACCTTCCCGGACAAGACAGTTTATCCTGTGGCAAGCTGCAATGATAAGGATTTTCAAAATCTAATGCATGTGTATATGGATGCTGTTTTTTATCCAAATATATATGCTAAAAATGAAATTTTCAGACAGGAAGGATGGAGCTATCAACTAGAATCAGAGGTTGATGTCCTTACTTATAATGGTGTAGTTTACAATGAAATGAAAGGGGCCTATTCATCTCCGGAGAATGCTTTGGACAGAGTAGTTATGCACAGCCTGTTTCCGGACACTTGTTATGCCAATGATTCGGGCGGAGACCCGGATGAAATTCCGAATTTAAGCTATGAACAGTTCTTGGATTTTCATAAAAAATACTATCATCCGTCAAATAGCTATATTTATCTATATGGAGATATGGATTTTGTAGAAAAGTTAGAGTGGCTTGATGAAGAATATTTGTCTGATTTTGAAGCCGTGGAGATTGAATCTGAGATTCATCTGCAGGAACCATTTGCAGAGATGAAAGAAATTGTAACGACTTATTCTATCACGAGCAGTGAACCGGAAGAGGATAATACCTATCTTTCATATAATAAGGTTGTTGGAAATGCGTTGGATAAGGAACTGTATCTTGCATTTGAAGTGTTAGATTACGCCTTGTTGTCTGCGCCGGGAGCACCGCTCAAAAAGGCGCTTGTGGATGCGGGAATCGGAAAGGATATCATGGGTTCCTACGAGAATGGAATCTATCAGCCAATGTTTTCTATCGTAGCGAAGAATGCAAATGCGGAACAAAAGGAACAGTTTGTATCTATTATCGAAAGCACATTGAAGGAAATCGTGGATACGGGGATTGACCGAAAAGCGGTGGAAGCTGGTATACACTATCACGAGTTCCGCTATCGGGAAGCTGATTTCGGAGGATATCCAACCGGACTTATGTATGGATTACAGATTCTGGACAGTTGGCTCTATGATGATGAAAAGCCGTTTCTTCATATGTCAGCCCTTGAAACATATGACTTTTTAAAAACCCAGATTTCAACAGGTTATTTTGAAAAACTAATTCGCAATTATGTTCTTGATAATCCGCATGGAGTTATTGCAGTGGTGAAGCCGGAACGTGGTCGTACAGCGAAGATGGACAAAGAATTAGAAACAAAGCTCGCTACTTACAAAGCTGGCTTGAGTGAAGCAGAAGTGCGCATGCTTGTAGAGCAGACACAACAGCTGGTGGCTTACCAAGAATCGGAGGAAAATCCAGAAGATATGGAGAAAATTCCTGTCTTGGAAAGAGGAGATATCAGTCGGGAAATTATGCCGATTCAGAATGAAGAAATGGAAATGGGACAGACAAAGCTTGTTTACCATGAAATTGATACAAATGGTATCGGCTATGTGGATTTGATTTTTGATTTATCAGGTGTTTCGGCAGATGAACTACCGTATGTAGGAATTCTTCAGGCAGTGCTCGGAATCATCGATACGGAACATTATGAATACGGAGAACTATTCAATGAAATCAACAGACACACCGGTGGAATTGGTACTTCTATCGAATTGTATCCGGATGTGACGAAGGTAAGGGAAAAGGAATTTAAAGCCACCTTCGAAATAAAAGCAAAAGCATTGTATTCGAAAATGCCGGTAGCTTTTCAGATGATAAAGGAAATTCTGACACAGTCAAAATTAGATGATGCAAAAAGATTAAAAGAAATCTTAGCTATGAACAAGTCTAGATTGCAAATGCGATTTCAGTCTGCCGGTCATTCAACCGCCGCTGCCAGAGCATTATCATATGCATCGCCAATGTCAAAGTTTAAAGAGTTAACAGGTGGAATTGACTATTATGAGCTTGTGAAGCGAGTGGAAGAACAGTTTGAAGAAGAAAAGGAAAGCTTAATCAAAAAGCTTCAAAAATTGTCAAAGCAGTTATTCCGAGCTGATAATATGATGGTCAGCTATACGGCAGAAAGAAAGGGCCTTGATGGTCTTGCAGAACAAATTGAACTGACTAGACAGGAATTGTTTACAGAGGCCGTGGAGACATCGGCTTGCATTATTCATTGTGAAAAACGGAATGAAGGATTTAAGACTTCTTCAAAGGTACAGTACGTGGCACGCTGTGGTAATTTCATGGATGCAGGTTATGAATATACAGGAGCGTTCCAAATTTTGAGAGTTATTTTGGGATATGAATATTTGTGGCAGAATGTACGCGTGAAGGGTGGGGCATATGGATGCATCAGTAATTTCAACCGCTTGGGTGAAGTATACTTTTCATCTTATCGTGACCCGAATTTGGAGAAAACAAATGCAGTATATGAGGCTGTTGTGGATTATATTCGAAATTTCTCCGTAAGTGAGCGTGATATGACGAAGTATATCATTGGAACCATGAGTAATCTTGATCAACCGTTGACCCCGGTGGCAAAGGGTGACCGTTCTATGAATCTCTATATGAATCATGTTTCGGCAGAAATGATTCGAGAGGAAAGGAATCAAGTTTTGGATGCAACACCGGAGGATATTCGCGCATTGGCGGATTTGGTTCAGGTTGCATTAGCTTGCAATCAATTCTGTGTGATTGGCAGCGAAGACAAGGTGGAAGAACAAAAAGATTTATTTATGGAAGTAAAGAATTTGTTTTAAGGAGTTTACTATGAGAGAAAATTATAAATCGGGTTTTGTGACCTTGATTGGAAGACCAAATGTAGGCAAGTCTACTTTAATGAACTATCTTATCGGTCAGAAGATTGCCATAACATCCAACAAACCACAGACTACGAGAAATCGTATTCAGACGGTGCTGACAAGGTCAGAAGGTCAGATTGTATTTGTGGACACACCAGGTATTCATAAGGCGAAAAATAAACTTGGAGAATACATGGTGAACGTAGCAGAACGTACCTTGAACGAAGTGGATGTGGTACTTTGGCTGGTAGAACCGACCACGTTTGTCGGGGCGGGAGAAAAGCATATAGCGGAGCAACTTGGCAAGGTGAAAACGCCGGTTATTCTGGTAATTAACAAAGTAGATATGGTGAAGAAAGAGGAAATTTTAGGCTTTATTGAAGCGTATCGAAATATTTATGACTTTGCAGAGATTGTTCCGGTTTCTGCGAGAAACGGTGACAATACAGAGGAATTGATAAAGGTGATTTTGAAATATTTGCCATATGGTCCGCAATTTTATGATGAAGATACCATTACAGACCAACCAGAGAGACAAATTGTGTCAGAACTTATACGAGAGAAGGCACTACACTGTCTGAATGATGAGATTCCCCATGGAATAGCCGTAGCAATTGACAGCATGAAGTATCGTAGAAAGATAGTGGATATTGATGCAACTATCATCTGTGAACGCGATTCTCACAAAGGAATCATTATTGGAAAACAAGGGACAATGCTGAAAAAAATAGGTAGCACGGCACGTTTTGAAATTGAGAGAATGCTGGAATGCAAGGTGAATCTTCAACTTTGGGTGAAAGTGAAGAAGGATTGGCGTGACAGCGATTTCTTAATTAAAAACTTCGGCTATACGAAGGAAGAGTTATAAAAATATCTGTCAAGGGTTTTTTAGAAAAAAGAACTGGCAGATAGTTTCAGTATGATTTTTATCGGAGTGGAAATTCTAACACTTATACAAGGGAGGGTTTTCACATGGAAGATAAAAAATTATGGACAACTTTTGAAAAGACAGGAAGTGTTGTGGATTACTTGAATTACAAAGGAATCCATATAGAATCTGAGAAGCAGGAAATAGGAGAGAGAACAGTTGAATCAGTCGATAACCGTGACAGGGATGGTGCTGTCCGCGACACCTATTGGTGAATATGACAAGAGAATCGTAATCTTGACAAAAGAAAAAGGTAAGATATCTGCATTTGCAAAGGGAGCCAGGCGGCAGAACAGTCCGTTGATGGGCGTGACGACTCCCTTTGCCTTTGGTCAGTTTGAATTGTATGAGGGGAGAACGTCATACAATGTCATGCAGGCTAATATTTCTAATTATTTTATGGAACTTAGCACCGATTTTGAAGGTGCGTATTATGGATTTTATTTGCTGGAAGTTGCAGATTATTTTACTAAAGAATATAACGATGAACGGGAGATGTTGAAGCTCCTCTATCAAACCATGCGAGCGCTTGCAGCAAATACAATCGACAGACAATTGGTGCGCTACATATTTGAGTTAAAAGCACTGGTGATTAATGGTGAGGCACCGGAGGTCTTTCGATGTGCAAACTGCGGCGCAGATGATAGGGGCATGGTGTTTAGCAGTAAAAATCATGGCACCATTTGCCTGGCCTGTGAAGCAATTGCACCGGATGGTATCCCAGTCGGGGGAGCTACACTTTACACTTTGCAATATATTGTGTCATCTTCCATTGAGAAACTTTACACTTTTGCGGTGTCAGATGAAGTGTTAGTCGAGCTGGGAAATGTCTTGGGGCAGTACACCGCTATACAGATTGATAAACACTTCAAGTCGTTGGAAATATTGGAAATGTGCTTGAAATAACAAGGGAAAAAATGTATAATAATACGCATTAAAACAATTTATAGATGAGAGGGATTAGTTATGGAAAAAACAATGGATAAAATCGTAGCACTTGCCAAATCAAGAGGTTTTGTTTATCCGGGCTCTGAAATTTACGGAGGCCTTGCAAATACATGGGATTACGGAAATCTTGGTGTTGAGTTAAAAAATAATGTTAAAAGAGCATGGTGGCAAAAATTCATTCAGGAGAACCCATACAACGTTGGTGTTGACTGTGCCATCTTAATGAACCCACAGACATGGGTAGCATCAGGTCACTTGGGAGGTTTCAGTGACCCACTTATGGATTGTAAAGAATGTAAGGAAAGATTCCGTGCAGACAAATTAATCGAAGATTTTGCTGAGGAAACTGGAATTGAATTAACAGAAAGCGTAGATGCTTGGTCGAAAGAACAGATGGAAGCATGGATTGCAGAAAACAATGTGCCATGTCCAACTTGTGGAAAACACAACTTTACAGAGATTCGTCAGTTCAACTTGATGTTTAAAACATTCCAAGGTGTAACTGAGGATGCAAAGAATACAGTTTATTTAAGACCAGAAACAGCACAAGGTATTTTCGTAAACTTTAAGAATGTACAACGTACATCAAGAAAGAAAATTCCATTTGGTATCGGACAAATCGGTAAATCATTCCGTAATGAGATTACACCAGGTAACTTCACATTCCGTACTCGTGAATTTGAACAAATGGAATTGGAATTCTTCTGCGAACCTGATACAGACCTTGAATGGTTTGCATATTGGAAGAACTTCTGTATTAATTGGTTACAGACATTGGGTATCAAGGAAGAAGAGATGCGTGTGAGAGACCATTCTCCGGAAGAACTTTCTTTCTACAGTAAAGCAACAAGTGATATCGAGTTCTTATTCCCATTCGGTTGGGGTGAACTTTGGGGTATTGCTGACAGAACAGACTATGACCTTACACAACATCAAGAAGTATCAAAACAGGATATGACCTATTTTGATGATGAAAAGAAAGAGAAATACATTCCATACGTAGTTGAGCCATCGCTTGGTGCAGACCGTGTGGTACTTGCATTCCTTTGTGCAGCATATGATGAGGAAGAATTGGAAGGCGGAGATGTACGTACTGTACTTCATTTCCATCCAGCACTTGCACCGGTTAAGATTGGTGTACTTCCACTTTCTAAGAAGTTAAACGAAGGTGCAGAAAAAGTATTTGCAGAGTTGTCTAAATACTACAACTGTGAATTCGATGATCGTGGAAACATTGGAAAACGTTACCGTCGTCAAGATGAAATCGGAACTCCGTTCTGTATTACATACGACTTCGAATCAGAAGAAGACGGAGCCGTAACAGTACGTGACCGTGACACAATGGAACAAGAAAGAGTTAAAATTGAAGATTTGAAGGCATACTTTGAAGAAAAATTCCAATTCTAATTAAGAGAATTATTACAGAGACGTAGTAAAAATTTTACTACGTCTTCTATGTTATCTGAAAGGAGAGCGAAGATGGAATCAATTAATTTATGGAAAACATATTCGGAAGACCAGTTAAAAGAATTAGAACAATTAAATGAAACATACAAGACTTATCTTAATCATGGTAAAACAGAAAGAGAATGTATTCGCGAGGCTGTAAAAATGGCAAAAGAACGTGGATACAAGGATTTGAATGAAGTCATTGCAAAGGGTGATACATTGAAAAAGGGTGACTGCGTATACGCTGTATGTATGGATAAAACCATTGCCATGTTCCAAATCGGAGAAGAACCACTGGAAAACGGAATGAACATTCTGGGAGCACATGTGGATTCACCGCGTATCGACGTGAAGCAGAATCCATTATATGAAGCCGGCGAATTGGCATACCTTGATACACACTACTACGGTGGCGTAAAGAAATACCAATGGGTAACTATTCCGTTGGCTATCCATGGCGTTGTTGCAAAGAAAGATGGGGCTGTTGTGGACATTGTAATAGGTGAAGACGATAAAGACCCGGTACTTGTGATTACGGATCTTTTGATTCATTTGGCTGCGGAACAAATGGAAGCAAAAGCTGCAAAAGTAATCGAGGGCGAAAAATTAGATTTATTAATTGGAAATATGCCACTTGAGGGAGAAGAAAAAGAAGCAGTCAAAGCGAATGTATTGAAACTTTTGAAAGAAAAATACGATATTGAGGAAGAAGATTTCGTATCTGCAGAGTTAGAAATCGTTCCAGCCGGAAAAGCACGTGACTGTGGTTTGGATAGAAGTATGGTTATCGGTTATGGACAAGATGACAGAGTGTGTGCATTCACTTCACTTTTGGCAATGCTTGAAGCAAGAGATTTAAAGAAGACAGCGTGCTGTTTGTTAGTTGATAAAGAAGAAATTGGCAGCGTTGGTGCAACCGGTATGCAGTCACGTTTCTTTGAAAATGTAGTTGCAGAGCTTCTTGGAGCAATGGGTATTGATTCAAACTTGAAGGTGAGAAGAACACTTGCTAATTCAAAAATGCTTTCTTCTGATGTAAGTGCAGCATTTGACCCAATGTTTGAAAGCGTATTTGAAAAGAAAAACACAGCATATTTTGGACATGGTATGGTATTTAATAAATACACGGGAAGTCGTGGAAAAAGTGGTTCAAATGATGCAAACGCAGAATACATTGCATACTTGAGACGCATTTTTGAAAGAGAAAATGTTAACTTCCAAACAGCGGAGCTTGGTCGTGTAGACGTAGGCGGTGGCGGAACTATCGCATACATTCTTGCTAACTATGGAATGGATGTTATCGATAGTGGAGTTGCGGTGCTTTGTATGCATGCACCTTGGGAAGTGACAAGCAAAGCCGATGTGTATGAGGCATATAGAGGATATAAGGCATTTTTAATGGGTGAATAAGATGTAAGAGTGAAAAGCATGGTAGACAGACAGTTTATCATGCTTTTATTGCTAAAATGTCTCAATTGTTAGAAAAATAAGGAAAATTTCTTGACTAATTCAGGAAAAACAGATAGAATAAATATGTGGTTGATTTTACAAACCACACGACAGCATTTATAATACAAGATTTCAAATAACGGCTTCCAAACAGAAGTCGTGTTTTTGTCGTCTTGTAATTATGAAATATTAATAGAGGGAGGTCATAGAGAATATGACAAAATGGGTTTATATGTTCACTGAAGGTGACGCCAGCATGAGAAACCTCCTTGGAGGAAAAGGTGCTAACCTTGCTGAGATGACAAAATTAGGTCTTCCAGTACCACAAGGATTTACCATCTCAACAGAAGCATGTACACAGTACTATGAAGATGGACGTCAAATTAACGACGAAATCCAAGCACAGATTAACGAAGCTATCGTTAAGATGGAAGAAATTACAGGAAAGAAATTTGGGGATTTAGAAAATCCGTTACTCGTATCTGTACGTTCGGGTGCAAGAGCATCTATGCCAGGTATGATGGATACTATTTTGAACCTTGGTTTAAATGAAGAAGTTGTTGAAGTAGTTGCTAAGAAGACAGGAAACGAAAGATGGGCACGTGACTGTTACAGAAGATTTATCCAAATGTATTCTGACGTAGTTATGGAAGTAGGTAAGAAATACTTCGAAGAACTCATCGACAAGATGAAAGAAGAAAAGGGCGTTAAACAGGACGTTGAGCTTACAGCAGACGACCTCAAAGAACTTGCTAACCAGTTCAAAGCTGAATACAAAGCAAAAATCGGCGCTGACTTCCCCACAGACCCCAAAGAACAGCTCCTCGGCGCAGTTAAAGCCGTATTCCGTTCTTGGGACAACCCCCGTGCAAACGTATACCGTCGTGACAACGATATCCCCTACTCTTGGGGTACCGCTGTAAACGTACAGGCAATGGCATTCGGTAACATGGGTGACGACTGCGGTACAGGTGTTGCATTTACTCGTGACCCCGCTACCGGTGAGAAGAAGCTCATGGGTGAGTTCCTTACAAACGCACAGGGCGAAGACGTTGTTGCAGGTGTTCGTACACCTATGCCCATCGCAGAAATGGCTGACAAGTTCCCCGCAGCTTTCGAGCAGTTCAAGGCTGAATACAAGAACAAGATCGGCAAGGACTTCCCGACCGATCCTAAGGAGCAGCTTATGGGCGCTGTTGAGGCTGTTTTCCGTTCCTGGGACAACCCGCGCGCTAACGTTTACCGTCGTGACAACGATATTCCCTATTCTTGGGGTACCGCTGTTAACGTACAGATGATGGCATTCGGTAACATGGG
>JAZUCE010000055.1:0-2705 GCA_045638905.1 Faecalimonas sp. | reverse complement strand
CAACAAATGCTTCAGCTGAATCCTTCAACGCAAAGATAAAGTCATTCAGAGCACAACTAAGAGGTGTGTCTGATATTAAATACTTTCTGTTCAGACTTACTAAAATATATGCTTAAACACATACTTTTGCACCTGATCCATTATATCGTTATAATCTCCGCCTATCGCAAGAAATGTTTGTCGTAGTAAGTTGCTTCGAAGTGGCTCTTCGAAACAGAATAGATGCTGTTATGAAAGCGCATCTTGGTAACGACTGGCTCAGAGATCTGATTCTCCCAGGTGGAGCATGGTATAATGATCGAAGACTAGAAAAGACCAGGAAGATTATTGAAAATGCATATAATGGCCTCATGAAGAATGGAACCTACTCAAATTCCAAACTTCTTTCTGAAATGGAATTCGGAGTATGGAAGCATATGTTTTCTAACGTCCAGTATCGCCTGTCGGGTAGAAAATTGATGGGGATATTTCCCAATAAGCCAAAATCCACTCAGAGTCATAAATTGGACAATACTTATGTATTTGGCGAACTGGATTATATCAATAAACTTAGGAATCGCATCGCGCATCACGAGCCCATATGCTTCAGTAAAAACCCTGTTAGCATAGACACGCAATACATACATAACAGATACAATAGAATAATGGAACTGTTCAGGTGGATGGGTATAGATGGGGCATCACTTTTGTATGGATTAGGACATATAGACAATGCATGTAATCAGATAGATGCGTTGATAAAATAAAAAATACTGGCAAAAATTTGTTTGTTGTTAAAAAACGGCATATATTTGCGGTGTTTAGTCCCGGTAGCCCCTGATTCGTCAAGCTATCGGGTTTGGTTTTTAAAATAAGAGTGTGTCAGGAAGGCCCTGTCGCTCTATATATATTTTGTCCCGTTTTTTGCGTAAAAAACGGGACATTTTTAGTGGGTAAAACTAACTTTTCGGTAATTTGGCGCAGATTCGTTCGGTAATTTGGCACTGCATTAGTTGACAATATGTTCACCTCGCCTCCAGTCATAAGACCCTCAATATCTTGCAATTTCAAGTGAAACTGCATAACTTTATATCCATATATCGCAATTTAGTTATGAAGAAGTTCGTCATATCCATTTCATTTATCTTGCTATTGTTCGTCGCATTCTTCTTAATGTTGATATTGACAGATACTCCGATGAATCTGTCATTAATTGGTTCAGGAGTAGCAACGCTGATTGCGGGGTCATATTTGGGATTATCTACTATGGGCGAGCCGTTAAAGGCCATTTCAACTAAGATTGATAAACTAACTGATATAAAGAGAGTAGGTTATTTCATTGGGCTATTGAGCGTCAATATGTGTGTATGCTGGACTCTGCTCGAAACAAAGGATGCGACGATGGAAACTCTACCTTTAACCTTGTATTGCATTGCATTCATCGTAGCAGTATTCGTGGGCTTCTTTACAAGGAAACTATTTATCAATGTAGATACTGAGGACGTAAAGTAAATCCCCTGTTTGCACGTAACGATTAAGCCATGTCCTGCATCTATAAACAGACACTCTAAAGTTTGGTATCATGTTTAAAAACCTTTTGATTGCCACCGCGGCGCTATTAGTTTTCGGATTTACAGCTTCTGCACAGACCTCTGCTCCAAAATATGAACGCTACAACAAGTGGATGGTTGGAGGAGAGGTGTCCTACAACACAAATAATCATTATGGCATTGGTCCGAAAGCCACTTATGGCAGACAGTTTTCTGAAATACTGTTTTTAGGAATTGGGTTCGGGGTGGACATGTACGTATATAATCAAGGGGACATGAGTATGACGATTACGCATCCTGACGGCACCGAGACCATCATGACACTGCCTCCATATGCTTTCGACTTTCTTGTTCCCGTTTATGCTGACCTGCAGGTGAACTTTTCCCGCAAAAGATCGCCGTTCTTTGTCGAATTCAAGCTCGGCGGTGCATTGGATTTTGAACTAGAAAGAGTAAGAGGAACGAACAATACAAACAAACTGGAGCTTTGGGGAGGCGGAATTCTTTTTGGAACTGCAATAGGAAAGCGATTCGCCCTTAATGGAGATAATGAAATCAATGTCAGCATCGGATGGGACGGCATTATCTGGCCGTGGTATATAAATGCACCTCTAACGATTGGAGTCCGCTACGGTTTCTAATTCATATTCAACTATGAAACGACTTCTCATAATAGTATCAGTGATTCTTTTGACCATTCCTCTGTGTGCTCAGAAGCCTATCGAAAACGATGAGATTTTCGCCACAGTCGGAGTCAATGTCCCTATGTATAAGAACATGGAAAGCGATGTGGTAGTAGGACTTCATTACGGTCATTACTATCCGAACGGAGTAGGATTCAGGACTGGATTTCAGTACATCCCGACTGTTGTCGACATAGATAACAGTTTCAGCATACCGTTGGCCGTCACATTCAGGACCGGATCACGTACGACATCAGCCAAACTCAATTCCGCTGCACATGGTATCGCCAGAACACAAGTGTATGATGACGGTGATGCGTTGAAATATGGACTCGTTACTTTTCTGATGAACCTATTCGACAGACTTGAATTCCATGCCGGACTGACTCCGGGATATGTTGCAGGAAAGAGCCGGGAGATATATCCGTCTTATCACTATAGCGGTCTGGGATATTGGGAGAAGACATGGACAGAAAAGCCGTCATCATTCTCA
>JAZUCE010000054.1:0-2563 GCA_045638905.1 Faecalimonas sp. | reverse complement strand
ATCGTCTTCAACCAAAAGTATCTTCGTCATAATATCACTTCCTTTTATACCAATTTAATATTATAACACAAATAGGTCGATAAAACAACGAAAGTGACATATTAGTCATAAAAACGAGGCGCCGCATTTCTGCGACGCCTTAGACTTAGTGTATTTCGCGCTTTTTGAAAAAACGAATAGAAAGGAGCCAAGAGAGGATATAGACACCGACTCCAACAATAGACAGAACAATTAAGATTGTGTTTGGTCGGATTTCTTTCTGTAAATCACTTCTAAAAAAGCTGGATGCCAAAACACTTGCTCCGCAGACCATACCGATCATCACATAATAAGCAGTTCGTCCTTTTTCAACGCCCAGCTTGAATATGAATGGTAGAGAGATTGACGATGTTAGCGTGGCCATAATCAGCATCATCAGCATCAACACGATAAAATCATTCCATACAAAATCTCCGCTAAAAGTTGTCTTGATGCCCTGTGCAATTCCCATCACAACAAGCATAGCAATTTGAGAAAGTAAACCTATCAGATATTTCGCAGAAACAAGCTGCGTTTTTGTATATGGCAGTGTACCACTATACTGCATCCATCTGCTTCTCTCATCATATCCAAGCAGGTTAACTGGAATCATTCCACACAGCAGACAAGGATAGAAAACAAAAAACATATTGCCTTTGCTGGCAAGGGAAAGAGCAGTAAAGGCAGCAGCGATAATGATATACGACTTGCAATACTTCTTCATCATATACCAGTCTTTGAGCAATAATCCCTTCATATCATTTCGCCTCCTTTACCATAAACACAAACAGTTCCTCGATACTGATTGGACTAACATTGACACCCGCAGGTACTGCACTTCTTAATACCATAGCCTCGATGCCGTATGGATTTTCCTTCTTATGCTTAATTGCCTCTACCGGAAGATTTTGCAGTTCTTCAGAAGTGCAGTGTATCAAACCGTACTCGGCAAGTAGTTGATCCTTTTCCTCACAGAGAAGCAGTTTTCCTTTGTGTAGAAAGGCCACGTAGTCACACAGCTTTTCAAGGTCACTGACAATGTGAGAAGAAATAAGAATGGAATGGTTTTCATCCCTTGTAAAGTCGCTAAACATCTCAACCACTTCATCACGCACCACAGGATCAAGTCCTGATGTTGCTTCGTCCAGAAGGAGCAACTTTGCATTATGAGATAACGCTATGGCAATGCCCAGCTTCATCTTCATACCACGTGAAAGCTCTTTGAACTGCTTTTTATCAGGCAGTGCAAGTTTCTGTACCAAACGAGCATATTCAGCATCATTCCAGTTACGGAAGGTATGCTTCATCACATTTCCTACTTGCTTTACCGTCAAACACTCAGGAATACCAACCTCATCCATTACGACGCCGATATCCTCTTTGGTGAGTTCGATACTATCTGTGTTATCTTTTCCGAGAATTGTGATGCTACCGCTATCCTTGTGAATCATATCGAGAATGAGCTTAATTGTGGTGCTTTTGCCGGCACCGTTCTCACCGATCAGCCCCATAATACATCCGCTTGGCAGGGTCAGATTCAAATTATCCAGCGTAAAGCCGGGATATGTTTTTGTTAGGTTTCTAATTTCAAGTGCATTCATCCTTGTTCCTCCAGACTGAAATTAACCATTTCTATAATATCTTTTTTGCTCAAATTACAAGAAGCAGCGAGTCTAACGATCTCGTCTATATGTTCTTCAATCTTTTTCAGATTCTCTTCCCGAAGCAATTCAACATTCTTTGGGGCAACATAGCACCCCTTGCCGGGAAGCGTGTAGATAAAGCCATCCTTTTCGAGTTCTTCGTAGGCGCGCTTTGTGGTAATAAAACTGATACGAAGGTCCTTCGCCAAGCCACGAATGGACGGAAGCATTTCATCCTCTTTCAAGGCTCCGCTGATAATTTGGCTCTTGATCTGAGAGTATATCTGATCGTATATCGGTGCTCCGCTTTTATTGTCAATCAGTATGTTCACGTCATCACCTCTGTTTATACTGTGTATATCTATTATATACAGTTACCGTGTGGATGTCAATGGTTTCTGCAAATGTTCACATAAACGTTAAAGGCGCCGCCGAAGCGACGCCTTTGACTTATAGATTAGTTTGTTTTGATAAATCCACACCCAAATGTTCCGGCCAAAAGCATGGTGATGACGATACCGATCACCGTGAGGTAGTCAAAGCCAAAAATCAGGGGCAAAAGGGATGCTGCAGTTGCAAAACCGGCAACATTCAAAATAGCGGTGTTTAATCCTTTACGCGGCTTGAACAGATAGATAACCACTAAAACGAGTAGAACGCAAGTCAGTATAGCCGTAATCAACGGACCGAAGTTCGCATAGCCAAACGGCATCATACTGAAATAGGAATATGTCCTGCGCCACGGTTCGCCATCGGGATTTGCAAAGTTCAGAACAACTCCGTATGGGAGCAGTTCAAGTATCAAAGCAACAAGAGGTAATGCTATAAAGAGACACTTTTTAATCTTCATATCGCTGCCTCCTTATTTCAATTCGGTGCCGCCCCATTCAACAACTGTAAAA
>JAZUCE010000053.1:0-4855 GCA_045638905.1 Faecalimonas sp. | reverse complement strand
ATACATGGCCCAAAAGAGGATTGGTTATGTTGTCTCTGTTTTAAAGGAGAATCCCAACACAGACATTAAAGACCTGTTCCATTATGTAGGCTACCGTTCCCGTACTGCCGGGTGGGAGAATTTCCACAAGGTTACAGGCGTTTCCCCATCTGAATTCATTGCCAATTTGTAAAAGGCGAACAAAGGTTTTGTAAATCCCGAACGGCTATGCCGTGCCGGTTGGCTATTTTCGTGCCCATAAATCAAATTAGAAATTTAATTTATGAAAGAGCAGAATTATATTGCCTATGAAGCTCCCCAGGTGGAGCTCATAGAGGTGCAGGTAGAGCAGGGGTTTGCTGCCAGCGGTGGTACAACTGGATTTGGAGAGAAAGAAGGTACTTGGTAAAATGGAGGAAAGAGCAATGAGAAAGATTATGAACATTTTTGTAGCGGCGTTGGTAATGTTGGCTGCAGCATCATGCGAGAAAAACGAGGTTCTTCCCGACAATAACTCCGAGGGGAAGGTTGTAACCTTAAAGGCTTCTATCAACAATGGTGGAACAAAGACTTCATTGGGACAAGGAGTGTGGGAGGAAGGTGATCCGAAAGTTTATCCTGTTCTATGGAGTGAGGGGGATGCTATTGCTGTGATACAAACAATAAATGAAGAAACGAAAATATTCAAATTTGTTTTAGAGGATGGCATTAATACAACAACGGGCGTTTTTCAGTTGGAGGCATATGAAAATTGTGGATATGAGGTAGAGGATTTTGATGCAACAAAGGAGGTAAAAGCATTTTATCCATTTGAAGGAATTTCGTTAAATGATGATGGCTCAATAAATTATACTATTCCTGCAACTCAAACATACACTACAATTGTAGTGAATGAAGTTGTTTGTAGTACTTTTGGTAATGGCGTTTCTCCAATGGCGGCGTATGCAGACAATGCTGCAGATGGATTGAGTTTTGAAAATCTGTTTGGAGTGTTGAAATTGCAACTTAAGGGAGCGGAAAATGAGAAGGTATTTGGCATTGAGATAATCTCGGATAATTCCCTTAAAGGAAATGCTCAATTGACAATTGATGATGCATCTAATAGCATTTCTCTTACAGGTACAGAATCATCTGACAAGAAGGTAATCCTAAAATGTACGGATGGGGTATCATTATCACCGGATACTCCAACTGATTTTCTTGTTGCTTTGCCAGCAAATGCAACTAATCTGAAAGTCTTGATTCATACCAATGTAGGATCATACACCAAAGATATACCAGTTTCGAATACAAATAAAATAGTAGCAGGCCAAATTCTTTTGATGCCTGAGTTAACTTTGGGAACAAGTGTTGCTCCAATAATTTATGAAGAAAATGGTCTACCACTAGGTAATGGAATTGCAATTTCAAATAGTGATGGAACATTTACTATTTGGGCTCCAGTGAACTGCGGGTACCATCATGTTAATTTTAAATATGGCAAATTGTACCAGTGGGGTAGAAAAGATGGACATAGATATGACCCAAGCTCTGGACATGGTACCCCGGATGCAGGAGGAGTTACGCCAGTGATAAATAGGGACTATACTCTCCCTGAGACATTGGATCCAAATACTATGTATAGTAATTTGATTATAAATACATGGGTTGATAATCCTTGTCCAACAGGTTGGAGAGTGCCAACTTCTGAAGAGGGTAAAGGATTAGTTGAAAATTCTTCAGAAGTTGATGACACCAAAAAAGGTAGATGGGTTATTAGAGAAAACCAGAAGGTGCTATTTTTACCTTTTGCAGGTTATTTGATACACACCTCCCCATCCCAAGATGGCTTCCCCGTATTTGGACAATATAGGGGGACTAAAGGAACATATTGGACATCTACGGGTGATGGATGGAAGGCATTTGGTATTAGATTATCATCTTCAGACTGGATTGTGGATAGTTATACTTTGGATAGAAGAAACGCATACTATGTCCGCTGCGTGAAGGATATGACACAGTCTCAGCCTATGCCTGGGTCCAACTAGTGTAAGGTGTTCATTGTAATATTATTAATTTATATACAACTGCCGACAGAAGATATCCTACTGCCGGCAGTTTTTTTGTGCAGATAAGGGAAAGTTGCTGTCGGGAAGATATATGTCTCCCCTTCTGAATTCGTTACCAATTTGTAAAAGGCGAACAAAGGTTTTGTAAATCCCGAACGGCTATGCCGTGCCGGTTGGCTATTTTCGTGCCCATAATTCAAATTAGAAATTTAATTTATGAAAGAGCAGAATTTTATTGCCTATGAGACTCCCCAGGTGGAGCTTATAGAGGTTGATGTTGAGCAGGGGTTTGCGGCGAGTGGAACGACAAACGGTTTTGGAGAAAACGAAGGTGTATGGTAAAAAATGGAGGGATTGGAGATGAGAAAACTATTTAATCTTTTTGCAGCGGCATTGGTAATGTTGGTTGCAGTATCATGCGAGAAAAATGAGGTTCTTCCCGACAATAACTCAGAGGGGAAGATTGTAACCTTAAAGGCTTCTATCAACAATGGTGGAACAAAGACTTCGTTGGGACAAGGAGTGTGGGAGGAAGGTGATCCGAAAGTTTATCCTGTTCTATGGAGTGAGGGGGATGCTATTGCTGTGATTCAAAATGGAGTGATTTATAAATTTGTTCTTTCTTCTGTTGGTGACAGTGGGCAAACAGGAACTTTTGTGTTGGATAATCCGAGTTCATATCAAAACGAATTTGATGAGAATGGGGAAATTAAGGCCTTTTATCCGTATGATGGCGTATCTTTAGAAAGTGGAGATATTAAGTATAATGTTCCTGCAACTCAAACATATGTAGAAAATAGCTTTGGTAATGGAGCTTCTCCAATGGTAGCCTATAGGGCAGCAGGGGTGGAAGGATCATTGGATTTTCAGAACTTGTTTGGAGCTCTAAAATTGCAACTTAAAGGTAATGTTACCGTTTCCAAGATTCAAGTTTTCAGTGATAAAGTGATTAAAGGCGTGGGAAGTGTCATTATTGGTGAAACATCTTCTCTTTCAATGCCTTCATCTAACAGCGCTAGTGATAAAATAGTAAATCTTGCATTTTCGGAACAAGAGGGTGTAATCTTGTCAACATCAGTAGCTAAGAGCTTTTTAATTACATTGCCAAATGTAAGACATAATTTGACGGTTGTAATTACAGATACAGATGGAAATATATATTGTAAACAGACTAAAAATAAGACTATATCTGCAAGCAATATATTAAAGATGTCGGAGTTAAATTTGAGTGAGCCTTTAAATCCATATGTTGAAAATGGTGTTAATTTAGGAGATGGTGTGGCTCTTCCTGCAGGAAAGGATAGTGAAGGTAATCCAACAAAATACTTGATTTGGGCGCCGGTGAATTGCGGATATGATGCATCAAACAAAAGTGGATTGAAATATAATGGCGCTACTAACCCATGTCCAGAGGGATGGAAGGTGCCAAGTAAAGATGAAGTAGGAACCCTAACAAAGGCTGAGATCTATTATTCTGAAGAGACTCCTGTAGGTCTTAAGGTTTTTGGAAACGTATCTTCAACAACTGAAAAATCAAAATGGATATTTTTGCCTGCAGATAATGTTTCATCAACAAGCATCACTAGCAAATATTGGACATCTACACCGGATTTGTTAAAATATTGCTATCTAAATCTTAATATCGGCTATAATAGCACTAAAGGAAGTTGGTTCTATCAATTATCTGTTCCTCGTGATGGTCAGGATAAAACTACACAAAGCTATATTCGCTGCGTGAAGAATTAGATGTAAAATATTATATAATCAACTGCCGGCAGAAGATATCCTACTGCCGGCAGTTTTTTGTGAGCAGATAAGGGAAAGTTGCTGTCGGGAGGAAGAAATTGATTATTTATTGAACCTTTCTTGGGAAACGTTGTTCTTATAAGTGAAATAGTTTTTTACCTGACGACAAACCGAGTGCAGAACTGTGCTTGCACGAGTTGTGCCGAGGTGCGAAGGAAGGATAAATGAAATTTAAACTTAAGTAAGTGGGGCAGGCCCTGCAGCCAAAGGATGAGGTTGCGGGTATTTGCAGAATTTACCACAATAAAAAAGGCTCCTGCAAATCTGCAAGTGCCTTAATTTTTTTGTAGCGCGACCCAGGATTGTTTACTATATGAACCATACAGATACAAAGCCTTTAACGGCAACTTTTCCGCCACCGCTTCCTTATATTTTCTTGCAAGGTCTAAAGCTTGTTCTTTATCCATTGTTGTATTCCGAAAGGAATTCCTGAATTTGGGCTTTCAATTTAGGGACATCATTTACGGCCGTGTCCCATAATATCTCTGGTGAGACTTTGGCATATCCGTGAACTATAACGTGCCTCATTTTTACAATAACCGCCCAACGCACCTGAGGATGAGACTCCTGAAATTCTTTGGTAAGCATATAGGCTGCCTCTCCAATAATCTCTACATTCTTCATCACAGCAAAGAATAACATTTTATTATTCACGAACTGACCAAAAGAAACATCTGCAACAAATTCCGCCACGTTATTTGCTGCCTCAATCATATCCAGTAATCTTCCTTTATCTCTAGCTTGCTCTCTCATATATCAACATTTTATCCGCATCTACGCTCTCCCTGGCAAAAGATTTTACACAATCATCTACAACAATATCAACCGTACGATTCAACATACCCTCCAGATCCACAGACATTGCAGCAAATCCCATCAATCCCATGTGAGCATTCTTGTCTAATGTTACCAGAATATCAATATCACTCTGGTCATTAGCTTCACCTCTGGCAAAAGAACCGAATATCCATGCTTTCACAACAGGCTGTGTTGTGAAATAGTCTTGAATTATACTTAACATT
>JAZUCE010000052.1:0-2036 GCA_045638905.1 Faecalimonas sp. | reverse complement strand
GGGCGGATAGTTTTACTTTATAAATCTAATTACTTAGATTCTTGTGTTCGCGGCCTGTGGTGTAGTGCGCAAAAGAGGGGATTAATATTTTCGTCATTTATGGATGTACATTCTTGACATATCCGTCTCGCCGTCACATTGTACCATACAAAAAAATTCCCAGCCGTATCTTTCATAAAAACCCGTGTGGTCAGTAACCAAATATACAGGGGAAATACCCGATGATTTCAAATCTTCAACCGCCATATTAAGTAAACATCCCGCAATTCCTTGTTTGCGGTGTGTTTCTTCTGTATAAACGAGACAAATGTTTGGAGAAAGGTCAGGACGATTGTGAAAATCGTTTTGAATAACACCCAGACCGCCGACAATCTGACCTTCGTGCAAACAAAGATACCAACCGTATTCGGTTTCGTTTTGCAAGTATGCGGTCATACATTCGAGATACGCTTCATATGGCGCCGACCATTTACTACTGAACCACTCCGCTGCTCGAAGTATCAGTTCGGGCTTTTCCCGAAGTGTAATATATTGATACTCTGTCGCCAATATTCTCACCACGTTCTGTTTCTTATTTTTTCTTTAAAACAATAGCAATAAAATTCAAATATTTACATGCGCCTGCTTTAATCGCTTTTTTGTCATTTATGGCATATTCATTGTCGCACTGTATCCAATCGTTCCAACATTCTTCATTGCTTTCCATCTCACGAATAGAAACAATCTCACTGTTCTTGGATTTTGAAATGATGTTTTCCCAATATTCTATATCGTGAATATAATCTAATTGTTCAGGAGTCCAAGATAATAATAGTTCGTCGGGAATGTTATTATGGCAGTCTTTTTTCATTCCCGGAACAACAATATAAATATAACCGCCTTGCTTTACAAAGGGCAGAAGTTTTTTATCTAGAAAGTCTACATCTCTTCCAAAATAATTATAGGAATCTGTGCTGACAACTGCATCAAAAAATTCTTTTTCGTATTTTAAATCGGTAGCATCTGCTTTTACAGCAATGATTTCTTCCTCGTTAAGTCCCATTTCGGCAAAGAATTTTTGGTTTTCCTCAGGTTCACTCCAAAGGTCGGTTGCATAAACTTTAAAGCCATATTCTTTTGCTAAAAACACAGATGTGATACCTTGTCCGCTACCCAAATCCATAACAATAGCAGCTGTTTTAATTTTATTGTGGGTCATCAGTACTTCTTCTAATTTTAGTGGGTTGGGTCCCATGATTTTTTGTTTAATTAATTCACTATCATATTTTTGGGTTTTTACATATTCCATTTGGAGTTCTCCTTTGCTACCGTGTTTATATATTATATCATCACCGAAGTATCTTTGCAATAGATACTCAACCCCCACCGATTGCTCGGTGGGGGTTGGGTGTTTTATAAAGTCAGTAAATTGAATTACTTCATATCTTTGATTGCAGCCTGTGCAGTATAGCATCAAGGGATGACTTTTTACCACACTTAGCAACGTTTGAGATTATACCATTTTGATTTTCGTTTTTCAATAGGTTCGGGGAAATTTGTTGTAATTCAGTCAAACCGATTACATCCCCGATATGTAGAGGAGGTTCATCCTCCTCGTCATCATTGAAGCTGATAACTGCATTGTTTTTTCTGCCCTCTGTCACCATATCAAATGTGGTCGTATCTTTGCCGTCTAAGTTCATATACCAACGGAAATGATTTCTCCCGTTTGGCACGATCCTTGAAACGAACTTGCGAATGATATGGCGGTCAATTTGCGGATTAGAGAAATCAATCATATCATCAAGCCAAGATTGTATTTCATCCCAACATATATCAGGGTTTTGTACTGCTTCTTCAGTAGCAAGCATACGCTCGTATTGTTCCGTGAGTTCTAAAAGAGCTTTTTCAATTTTCTCTTTTTGCTCCTTATACTCCTCTTTGCTAATTTCACCGTCTGTTCTCATTTCAAGCAGCGTGTTCTTCTTATTCTTATAACGCTCTATTTGAGCTACAATTCCGGTTAGATTGACCTTCTTAGGTTTCTCAACCTGATA
>JAZUCE010000051.1:0-51325 GCA_045638905.1 Faecalimonas sp. | reverse complement strand
CCATAAACAAACCATCTTCCGGGAATCCACCAGTGGAATATCTTGGAAGCTTGATCAACTGAACCTCTGTTGCACCTCCGAAAAGTTTGCTAAGTTCCTTACCATAAGCCGTATTAGCATCAATTTTAAAAGTCATGTGTTTCTCGAACCAATCAGCAAATCCACTCCATCCAGCTTTGACAGTATTCCATGCTGCTTCAAACGACCCCTGCAAGCCTTCGCTAATACCTCCAAAGGTCCAGCTTTCCTTGCTAAACTGTCCACGAATAAATTCCCAAATGCTATCTATTCTAAATTCATTTGTAAACTCATTCCACTTGGTAATTAAACTATCTTTCATATTCGCTCCGTAAGTTGTCCAGGTATTTATGCTATACTTCTCAGTGATAAAATTCCAAATTTCACTGGATTTATAGAATGTAACAAAGGCATTCCATTCATTGGTAAGTCCTGTTTTCATGTTCGTACCAAATTCTGTCCACCTTTCAAGTTTGAACCAAGGCTCAACATTATCTTTCCACCATGCATTCATCATACTCTTAAAATCAACTTCTTTAAATCCCTCAAAGATACCAAGCACCAAATTTTTACCAACAAACATAGTTGAGTCTGCTGGTGAATGTATTCCACCAACTCCTTTAAGCGCACCAATAATGGAAGCACCACCCGCACTTGATTCTGAACCAATAACCGCTTTAGCCGCATCAGTATATTCACTCTTAGATACATTCTTTTCACCCTCTAAGATACCCGCAACAAGTTTACCACCTAAATCTTTAGTATCTTCTTTGACGCCATTAATAATGTTCTCCCAATCTGTTGCCAAATCTGTACGGACTGTTCCTACTAAACCATTAGTAAGATCTTTATCGGTTGTAAACAATGAATTTACAATCATATTCATTGCACCCGAACTCCAACCAGCTCCATTTACTCCAAGTTCGCCAAGTGTAGTTTGAATTTCATTTGATATAGGATCGACCATATCTGTTTTATACTTTGTGACACGTTCACGAACAAAGTTATCAATGTCACCATTGTATCTAAGGGTCTTTTCAAGCCCACCAAGTTTTTCCCAATCAGTTTGTGCATTTTCTATAATTGTTGTTACATTATTAATCAAATCATTTTGAATTGCGTCTGTAAACTTGGTAATTTCTTGTGCACTTTCTGTATTTAAATGATCAAACATCTGGTCGTATCTATCTTCAAGGGTTTTAGCACCTTCGCTATTACCGGCGTCAATCAGTGCATTCTTAACATTATCAAAACCATCTTTAAATCTTTTACCAACATCATCTGCCGCTGTACCCATTTCTTGTAATGCACTTGAAATTTGTTCTGTATTAACAACACCTGATTCGGTATTTATATATCCATCCCAATCTAACTTGTCTGTTATTTGCGATGCTAGTGATTGTGCCGCTTTGTCTGTTTCATCCATTCCATTATACAACTGCACTAATTTGCCGTAAACTTCGTTCCATCTATCTGTTCCATATTTAATGTCTTTTAACTGTTCTGTTAAATTGTATGATTCCTTTTGTATCTCAGACATTGATTCTACTGTTTGTCTCTTTAATTCGTCTGCACTTTCACCTGTAGCCTCCCATGCTCTCGAAAGCGCACCACCTTCACCAAATCCTGCAAGTACAACATCAAGTGCCGCATTTAGTTTAGTGTCGATTGCAGTAGCAAGTTCATCAAACTTTGTTTTCAAAATCTCAGAACCTTCTTCTACGGACATAACACCTTCATCCATCAAAATTTTAATTCTTGCAATTTCAGAGTTTATATCTTCAACACGTTGCTTTGCAATTTCAAAACTTTGTGACTTTTCCTCAACTGAATCCAATCCATTTCCAAGAGCTGTAATGGAATCTGTTGTGGATTTAATAAGTTCATCAATAGGAGTACCGCCATTTCCTGTAAATGCGTTTCTAACACTTTCAGCAAATCTAATGTTTTCAGTTTCTTCAAACGCATCGCATAAACCTTTAACCGCGGCTACTGCACCAACTAACACTGTCGCAACAAGTCCTGCTTGACCGAACAATAATGTAAATGCCGCTCCTGCTCCTATTATGCCAACTGCTAGTTCGGCTAATCCTGCCGCCAAATTGCCCGTTTCAGAAGTTAGGTTTTTAACTCCATTGCTAACAAGTGCAAATTCTGCGAATACAGCAGTTACCCCTATAACTCCTTTTTGAACGCCACTCAATCCCGTGCTGAGACTATGCAGGCCACCTAGCACTCCTTTTTCACCTACTACTTTGGCAAATGACTTAACATGATTTCCCAATCCCATAAACTTGCTACATAAAGCTTCAATTCCTTTAATTATTTTGCTTGTAGCTATGGCTTTTAACGCATTAGGAAGTAATAGTACAGTTGCTAATATAGTTTCAAGAGGTGCTGCCGACAGTGCACCCACCCACAATTCAAATGCTGCATTCAATGCATTTGAAAATACTCTACCAACTGCTTTTAGGATCTTAAGCCAATCAATTCCTGCGATAAAATCTCCGATATTCTTTCCAATTTTATACCAATTTACCTTTTTAATCGCATCAGCAATAAAATTGAAAATACCTACCACCAATGCTGATGTATCTTTTCCTGCCTGGAAATAATCACCTATAGCAAAATCCTGAATGATCTTCTTAACCGGTTCTAGATATTTCCCAAACTTATCTGCAATCGTTTGTGCTTTGTTCTCCATACGTGAAAAAGCATCATTCCATGCTTTTTCGTAATCCGCAAGAGCCTTGGTGATCTCATCATCCAAAATCGGACTCCCACCACCATATCCTACACTACCAGAACCGGTACCAGAATCTTCCTTGGTAGTAATATTATTAATCTCATGCCAGCCTTGCAAAGTTTTATTCAATTTCTTTGCAGCTTTATCAGCATTCCCGATACCTGTAGTAAGATCTTCTGAACCATCCACGAGATCATACATTTCATCACTCATACCACCCATGGATGAATTAATAGAATCGAATTTGATTCCCATTAGTGATCCTATCCATGTAAATAATCTCTGTACTGCAATTGTCACACCATTAATGTATGGCAGAACCTTTTGTAAAATAGGCAAAAATAGATTTCCAAATACACGTCCTAAGTTACTTACATTCTGTTGTAACATTCTGATTTGGTTGGCCGGTGATTGGATTGTGTTCGCTAAATCACCATATGCAACCTTGGACTGATCCAAAATAGCCAGCAAACGCAACTGTGCCTTAGTTGCCTGGTTCATTTTGGAAATTGCTTGATCCAATCCATAATTATACGCATATTCTTGTAATGTAGCATTTGTAATATCAATACCAAGCGATCGTACAGCACGGCTCTGTCCAGCAAGCGCAGAAGCAAATTTCTCCCAGCCTTGTTCAAATGAAAGATTTCGTAAAGATGCCCAATCAGCTCCCAACATGGTCAAAGCCTTGGAAAAATTAAGTGCAGACTCTTCTGCTACTCCTATGGAGGAAGATATCTGCGCAAATGTAGCTTGATATTGAAGAACCTTATCCGGGTCCATTCCCAGGTTCTTTATTCCTGTATATGATGCATTACCGTCAGCATCAATGGCATACCCAGTCATTTTCTCGGTAAGTTGTTTGGATCTCTCAGCAAATGATTCTGCATACGCTTCCGCTGATTCATATCCATTTTCTTTCCACTGCGATGCAGCACTATCGCCAATCTTTCGCATTGCAACTTCGAAATAGTTTACAGTCTCCAAGAAATCCATTGAAGATGTTGCGAAACTATATAGCTTCTTACCTACGCGCTCTATAAAGCGATACGCATGATTTAGGATGGATATAGCGGCTGCTAAGTTTTGTATATTTCTAGTTGCCTTTTTGGCACTATTTCCTTGGACACCAAAAGCATTAGCTGTCGAACGTGCAGCTGTACCAACCTTATTTCCTTGAGACGCTAAAGCAACCATTGATTCTGTCATCATTATTGTGTTTTGAGAAACAACTGGTACCTTCGACATCACATCCATAAACTTACTTAGTTCTGTCGTAAAACTTGGTAAATTTTTAATCGCTTGAGTAGCACCTTTTCCACCAAGAGCAGATAGAGATTTTACAAGTTCAGCAAGTCCTACCGTGTCAAAAGATACTTTCCCAATGCTATTCATATCATTGACAAGTTTTCGTAAATATACACTAAGTGCTGGAAGATTTCTAGCCGCCTGAGTAACCTTATCTCCGCCCATAGACGATATACTATGAATAAGATCTGCCATTCCTATTCCGCCGATATCAAAATTTACTGATCCAATTTCATTCATCGACCGAACGAACTGTGCTAAATCATCCTTTATCTTGATCAGATTCTCAGTACCAAGTCCGCTTGATTTAGATCCCAATTTAGAAAGAGCATTCACAAGACCTTCCAGTCCGCTAGCATCAAAATGAATACCATCTATTCCGCTAAGATTATTAGCTAACCCTTTTACAGCATTAGCTGTATTCCATAATCCACCAGAGTTCACATTCGCAAAAGCTGTCAAACCACTACTGATCTTCTTAAAATCCGATGCTTTGACTTGAGAAAGTTGCGTGGCTGATGCTGCCAAATTTGAGCTAATCGTTGAAAGTGCTACTACACCTGAACTTCCATTAATCTTCATTAATGAACCGGCTACTGATTCTAAATACTTTGCCATATTTGACAACTGCTGATTGGCCTTTGTCGCTTCCGCTTCAACTTGTATTTCTAAACGATCAATTTCTGCTCCCAAAATGTCTCACCGCCCTTTCAATTATTTGCGCTGACGTTCGAGACATTCTGGCAAAAGAAAAGCACCTACCACATAATAGGTAAGTGCTTGTAATAACTATACAAATTCATTTACAAAAAAATATTAATTATCCATCAAATCAAGATATACAAGAGCCATGGCTGGATTATTCTCTTCTTCAACAGGTTCCTGGTCCAACATAATGCCATTCTTCTGTAATACAGCGAGTAATTCCTCTCTTGAAATAGGTGGAATTCTAGCTGATCCTTTCTCTGGAGGATCGTCAGAAAAAACCTTTTTTCCACATTTCGGACAATACTGTTCAAATAATTTTAGTTGTTGTTTGCAAAATAGACACTTCATCCCCATCACTTCCCTTCACAAATATTATATCATAATATCTATGAAATAGGAAGATAATTCTGTTAAAAATCGTGAATTGTATTGATAATTATACATTATTTTCATTATGAATGATCTACGTCAGCTTCTTTTTTGTTCTTCTCGTATTCCTTATCATCCATATTGTCAATCATAGATGTAATCAATTCATTTCGTTCCATTTCAATCCATTCGAGAAGTTTCATCCGGATCAAATCGGCATACGTTGTCACTTCCCGATCTTCGTTTTCTCTGTCAGCGAAAGAGAATTCCATTTCATACTTTTCACGCTGACTTTCCGGAACTTCTTCATTCAGAATATGCCCCAGGTGTGAATCCATTGTCTGAAGTTCGAACATTTCATTGTCAAAGAAGTTATCAACTGCCATTTCTGTTGCCCAATCAAACCCTCCTAAAAACTCCTTATCTGGTTTACTCAAGTATTTTTGATTATAATTTTCATCATTTCTGCAATCGGGTATGTATGTCATTCTCTACATCTCCTCCATTTTCATAATTTCTTGAATGTTTTCGTTCATCTGTATTTTATTCCGTCTGCTCTCCGATGTCTCGAAATTGCTCATCATAATCTTAAGTGACATCAATACTTTTTCCTGCGCTTCCTTCTTTTCTTCTTCTGTTAATTCGCGTTCCGATTCTTCTTGCCTTCTTATTGCTTCTTCTTTCAAAAATATCGGCTTGTCAAAGTATTCCGATCTGGCTTTATGCCCATATAAGCAATGCTCTACCGCAACAGAAACCGCACGCATTATATAAATACCCATGGTCCACATATTCTCATCTTCCATCTTCTTACGAATTTGATATCCTTCTTCGATCAAGTCCATTTTCTTGGGATTCAGATGCAAAAATGTTTCATGTGTGATACCCATAGCGATTGCTTTCACAAAATAAGTTTCCCAGATTACTTTGTGCCAGTTGATTTCTTGAGGTGATCTTGTGGTGTTTTGGTCTGTCTGGTCTTTTTCGGTTTGATTTCTGCCATTTCTACTTCCTGCACTCCGTCTGACATCGTCTGCATCATCTCGATGATGCCCGTCAGTTCGAAAAAACCATCTTCCTCCATCTGGGTTTTAAGCTGCTGATATAACACATTGAAACTAATTTTATTCTCTGTCATATACATCTTCATCAGATCAACAGCTTTCTCATATGTAATGCCTTCTGTATGCTCCTTTAGCCCGGCAAAAAAAGCCTGTTTACAAATCATTGGCAAATCGCCTACCATCTCCGCCGTACCGTTCATCATAGCTGCTGCCATATTATTTTCTTTTCCATGATCAAAAAAATATGCTCCTGAAACAACTCTGAACATATTTGAGATCAGATTTCCTTCATCTGCTGCTGCGAAAGTAAATTCTAAATCATATTGTTTTCCATTAATTGTAAGTGATTGCATATATACCTCCCAAAATATCAAGGGGAGAGTCTCCTCTCCCCTGACCAATACTCAATTATCATAACCAAAACTACTTTGAAGGCTCGATAGCTGTATCTAACCCTTTATATTCATTAATGGTACATGTCACCTGAATTTCTGCTGCACTACCAACAGATACATCAGGCATAGGAATCATACCGGGCTCAGCAACTACAAAGAATGAACTGCTCAAGCCTGGGAACCATACATCAAACCATGTAGCCAATCCGGATTCTTTTCCTGTCAAACTTGCTGACCTCATCGTTGTAAGTGCAGTAACTACTTCATTATTTAGTCCAAAAGTCAACTGCCAATCTCCGCCGGTATCAGCCAACCCCTGTGCATACTTTTTGATTGTGTCTTCTAATGCCGTTACATCAATCGTATCTGTTGATAAATCAATACCACCAATTGCCTTACATCTTTCCAACCAGGTAAAAGCTGCAGGCTTCGTTCCTGCTGTTGTTTCAACAGCATAACCGACCTTAACACCAATTGTTGTTAAATCCATGACTTCTTCCTCCTTATTTTCGATAAAATAATGTCATTATGTTTCAAAATAATCCCAAAATCGCCTTGTTGAGATTCTCAATATAATTTACTTAGCGTATCGCCTTCACCAAATACTCTACGGTATCTTGCCACCCATCTCGCCACATCCGGATCAGAATTATCAATCTTTAACGGTTCAAATATGCATTGAAATCCATACGAAAGCATAATCTCCTTTGCTTTCATGCTGACCTCATAGCATGACGAATCTCCATAGTTATCGCAATATACCGTAATGGTGATCATTGGGGTCTGCGTACCCTCATGATTCAACAAATCATAATTGCCGCCTTTATTATCAGATAACGCAATGTCTGTGTAAGGATACTGCGGATCCTTAGGAATAGTGTAACGTCCAACAACACTCACACCATTCATTTTGGATTTGAACAATGTATAGAACTGATTCCAATTAAAACCTGCCACTATTCCACCACCTTATCATTCAAATACTTCCAAATATCTCTTTGGCTATCATTTGCAAAATCCCACGCATCTTTTCAGCCGTTCGAAACATAGGCATTTTCGGAGCAATACCAGACGATCTATGCCACACACCATCCAAATCCATATAGTACCACTCTGATTCATTTCCATGTGTTCCACCGGGAAATGTTCCTGTACCTACTCCAGGAATATTTAAAGGATTTTCAGCTCTTTGACCGGATCCAAATTCCAACATCAACGTAGGACTAATCTCTGAACTTTTTACACCGTCAAGTGTTTTCCATTCACTCCTAATTTGGGATGAGTCCGACATATAAAGTATTGCCCTACATCCAGCTTGTTCAGGAGTGATTTCTGATCCTAACCGAATAAATCTTCCAAGTTCATTATTTCCAATTATACCTGATGCTATCTGTATTCCTTCTTCGGTCAAACGCCGACATAATTCCTCACACTTTTTATTAAGATCATCCCGATATGATTGAAGCTCCTTAATTGCTCCTTGTACTTCTTTGATACTTAAACCAAAAGAAATCTTCTTTGACATATCAATTGCCTTTCTTACGATTTTTCAAAGCATATACAACACTGTTTAGAGATCGTGCGATAGCAACCACTGAATAATCAGCACTTGACTCATCTACAACCCCTGCGTTTATAACTGGCTCCGTTTCAATCCATATCAATGATGTTTCCGTAATCGGCAATGCCATATCTGTTGTAGAAATTGTTTTGGAATAATCTAATGAAACTCCAAATACTTCTTCATCAGATCTGCCTTTCGCTGCCGATGCATTGGCAAAGAAATAATCTGGCTCACAATATCCGGCTTTTTCAGTCAGAATCCTAGGAAGTAATTCACCATCAATCTCATCATAGATGATCTCACCTTTTTCATCACGTTCGAAAATGATAAGTTTTCCTTGATATGTGGAATAATATATTTTCTGTTTGTTTTTGTTTAGGCTTCTCATTACACATCCCTCTTATCTGCAATAAGCATATACGCCTATCAAACACTCGTTTCTGTTTTTCCAGGATCGACTAATACCATTCTCGTTGTGGCTACTTTGTCCTTCTACTCCAATTTGATTAAAATCATATAAAGCTAGGTCCCGGATATTAGAATAGTGTAATTGCAGATCTATTAGAATCTGATCTTCTGAGAAATGCTCGGGGTAATAACGCTTCATGCGTACTTCCCGCATTGCATTTTTAATCTTAGAGGACAGCCGCGCTGTGTCTCCCTCCGACAAAGGTGCTAATTCATTTGATAAATCAGCTAAAATCTCATTAAACAGCTCTTCCATCCTCTAATCACCTACACTTTCTCTTCTTTCGGCTTCCTTCCACGCTTATTTTTCTCTGTTTCTTCTGGTATTTCTTCTACCTCTTCCGAAATATCATTTTCGTCAACAAGCTCTGCCGGATCCACTTCGGAGATCTCTGCAATAAAATCTAACTTTTTTACTTCAACGTTATTTTCCCGTGTTTCTGCTTTGGGAGTTGATTCCTCCGGGACATCTGTCCCGGCAGGATACCACACTCCGTTTTTAACTACAATGTGTGGATACTTCATGACTCATCCTCCTACTGTTATGCAGTAACAGTTACTTCACAGCTTGCTGCATAAACCTCTCCATCATATTCTACAGTAGCAGTGATCACAGCCTTACCTGCTGCCACACCAGTTACTGTACCATTAGAAACAGTTGCTTTGGATGTATCTGAAGATGTCCAAGTCACAGTTCCACCTGCAGGAACCGTTATTGCAGTCAAAGAAGTGGTTGCTTCTGCTGCCACAGTTGCAGTGCTCTTATCAAGTGTAATTCTCTGAACAACCTCAAGGACAAATGTTGAATCCATTCCTTCGTAGGAAGGCAATGTGATTTCAGATGCAGTTACTGAAGTCAATGCGGGAGGACCATACTCTGACTTTACTGCAACTGCAATACCCTTGCCATAAATAGACACATCAACATTCTCAACCTGTCTAGCAGTTCTTTCTTCAGGAGTTGTACCAAACCAAGTTTTTCCAAGTGCTGTAACAGGCAAAACAGTAACCTTATCATTGGGATAGAAATAATGCTCGCTTCCAGCCTCATCAGCATACATCTTATCGTACAATACGATCGTAAGCTGCGTTCTGTTCTTAACAACTGAAATAACATTCTCATCTGTAACTTCAATGGTTGCCGTAGTATTCTGTGCCAAAATAGCATTTCTTACCTGTGCATTATCCAACAGATACTGGAATGTGTTTGTATTCATAAGAACATGAGTTGCAATCTTCCCTTTCTTCTTCAATGCTTTTCTTGCATTGTTCAGATCGGTAAGGGGTTTGGAATTCGTTGTATCACTCCACATAGAAGTACCACTAAGCTTAGCATAATGAGTACTAGCATACTCACCTGTGGGATCATAATCATATGCATACTTCACTCCATCAGATTCAATACCGATCATTGGATGGCCATTTACAGTTGAAAGCAATGCCATTCTCATTCTTTCCGGTACAACTTCACCACCACGTACAAGTGTATTGGTGTCATCATAAATGCTCTGTAAAGCATTGATCAAGTAAGGATCATCTGCATCCTTGATACGATCAATTTCCTGTGCATCCTCCTCTGTCACAATCATAGACTCACGGAAAAATGCCATCTGTGTTTTCTCAGTCTTTAAACCTTCTCTTGCTCTAATGGTAGGAAGCGCATCAAAGTTGGAAGGAGCCAGGGAAACCGGTAATCCTTTATGTGTCTTAATCCATTTCAGATCGAGACCTGTTTTCTTTTCTTCTGGGAACCACTGCAATCCAAGATAAGGAATATCATTGCTTGCTTCACTCGTTGCTGCAAGTGCAATGGATTTAGAATCAACTACTTCATTCACTAACATATCTCACTTACCTCCTTACTCAAATACGATCATAGGCAGTGCTGCTTTCATAGAGGATTCATATGTAACTCCGGAATGCTCCTGCGCCACTGCTGTATTGATATACGCTTTCTTCAATAATGTTCCCTGAGGTCTCTCTTCCGGAACATCATAAAGCAAGATTCCAACTACATTACCTGTATTATCTACTACTCCGGTAGCACCGATTGGTGTTCCGGCCTTAACTACTTTCTTCCCATCAGTCCCAGCAGATACATTGCTGAAATCCAATGTCATAGGAATACCTTCAAAAGGAATTCTCTTCAAAATCTGGACATCACCAGAAATTGTTTTCTGTTCAAACTGCATGTTCGACATGTTTTATACCTCCTGTTCTACGCATAATGTGATAAAATATCACTTTTTTCTTTCTTACCGCCATATAACTTCTCCGCGATTTTCTCTGCCTGTGTCTTCTCTTCTCCTGCTGAACCTGATCCACCAGGTGTCTGTGTTCCATCCATCAAGCTTTCTTTTGTTTTCTTCTCAACGGCTTCCTTTTGTTTTTTCAAGACTTCAGAAAACTTTGTTGCCCTTGTCTTAGATGCATCAGCATCTTCCGACACAAGACCATCGATCAGATCTTTATAATCTTCTTCGGTCAACCCTGCACCAACAAGAATCTTTTCAACCTCTAAACGGCTTGATTTCTTAGCAAATTCTACTTTAGCAGCTTCTGCATCGTCCAATGCCTTTTGAATTTTCTCTGCATCTGTCAAATTAGCTTCCTGCAGTTTCTTGTAAGCTTCTGAATCCTCCTGTAACTGTTTCAACACTTTGGGATCGACGTTATTCTTCTTTGCACCCTCAATGTCGGTGCCATTAATATTCAACAACGCTGTGATCTGCTCTTCGGTTGCTTCAGGGAATTGTTTCTTAATGTCTTCTCTTGTCATACATTTCTCCTTCTCTATCGGTGTATACACTTTTTCAACACGGTGCGCTCCGCCTAACACCTGCCGTCTAACGCTCGGGCCTGCTTGATATTTGTTATAAAATAAACGCATACTAACGATGTAAAACCTCGTCAGATTTGCTATCATTTTTCTTTTCGGATCCCTCTGTTACATTGAACCGATTTATCTGTCCACATCCTGTTCTTGGACATTTGATCTCGCCTTTTCCTTCAAATAATCCAAGAAGCTTATTACACTTCTGGCAACGCACTTCAATCACTTGTGCCACCACCTTTTGCATCCTGTATTTCCATTTCTAACTGATGTTCTCTCTCCATTTCAACTTGTTTCTCTGTAGCCGTTTGATATAAAGCATCTAAGTATTCCTTGGATTCTGTATATGTTTTCTCCGGATCTCCCCATAAATCACAAGTTTGAATCGCAATCTTTGGATGGATCCCATTCTTAAGCAAATATATCAACGCTTGAGCCTTCACAAGCATATTGTCCGTTTTATTTCGCGTAATCTTAATATCAATATCTGCAACTGTGAGCTTTGATGAAATCTGCTGCTTGGTTTTTAAAATATTCAGTACCACTTTTAGGAATTCTCTTTCAGATCTCTTCGTCACAGGTTCATCTATCTTGGCTCTTTGCTCTGCAAAGTCCCAACCATTTCGAAGATATACCGCTTGTCCGGTATCCCCACCGGTATTCTGCTCTCTGCTTGGCATTCCCTCAATGATCAACATGTTTTTATACAAATCATCTTTAAGAGTCTGCGTCTGATCTTGATTCAATTCGCTTGATACACTATTCACATCTGCAGGGAGCGAAGGATTGACCGTCTTTACACTTAAAGCTCCAATTCTACACATCTTCAAAAATGTTGTCTCATCAATTTCGCAGTTCACAAATTTTATAAATGCCTGAACGAATTGAGCAACTCCATCAAGTCTATTTGACTGAACCTCGTTTATTCCATCTGTGATGGTATGCACAATCTCGATATCTGATAATCTTCGCGGATTGTTCGGAAATTCGATCAGTAAAATCTTGCCATGCCCATTAATGGATGATTTTGCCTCGATATATTCTCCTTCACGTATGTAATACACAAAGTTTTTTGTTGTACAATAATAGACTGTTTTCCCTTTCTCATCTTTGCGTATAGAAACACTCATAAGACGTGGCGTACCTTTTTCAGCTGAGTAAATGATAAAATTATCTCTTGGATCAGGTGATTCCATATCAAACATTGGCTCACCCTCTTCTACCTCATCTTTTTTACAACTCCATGTTTCTCTATACGCAGTTCCCATAGTGCTTTGATAATCACCTAATACAATATCGTGAAAATCTTTGCTTCTGGTTCTCATATAATTATTGAGTTTATCAATTTCTTGCGACAGTTCCATGTCGTCACTAACACATGTATATTGAATTGGTTCGCCATAATTCTGCGCCATCATAAATCGATTAATCTCCAACGCATGATTCTCGACGATTCGATTATTGATCTCAGGACGCACTTTCTTCTCGCGATATAACACCGGTTGATCACCGGAAACATAATGATACAGATAATCCATCTCCCGACGGTTCTGATTATGGATGGGAAGTGCTTTTTCCAGTTCTTCAATCGCCTCTTTGGAAGATTTAATAGATGTCCGATTGCTTATGATCACCTTTCGGCCATATACTCCATGACAAACTTCATGGAAAGATTTTTTATTCTTATGCCACGGAATATTCATCTGCTCTCACCTGCCTTCGCACTTTCTAATTTCCTATAGTCAAAAACCAGCCGGTTTCCCGACTGGTCCTTTTGTGAGGGGAAGTATCATTTGCACTCTACTTCACGATATTATATTAGCATTTCAAAAATGTGATTTGTGTGAAAGTTTGTTTTCACGAAGTATTTTTTCAATTTTTTTGGATATTGTGCTTCTGTCATATCCCAGTTCATCTCCAATTTTCTCATCCGTCCATTTATCAATATATTTAAGCCTCATAATTAACTTGTCTTCTATGCTGTCCATACTCTCTATATACGTCTCTATCTCAAGTTTCATGTCTTCATACATTTGCATATTTCCGTATAGATCAATCGTAAGCTGATTGATCGTATTGTTTCGTTCTTCCGTTGATTTAATATTGGATCCAGTCACAACAAAATGACATTGCGCATATGGAAACTGTTTCATGGAGCCTTTTACAACTCCATACTCTGATAATATCTTATGCTTCTCAAAATAGCGCAAACGACGCTGAATTGATTTGATATAGCTTTCCAAGTATATGTATTGTTCCAAATATTCCCTGGTCAATTCCATTCCTTCCCCTCCTTGTCAGTATGGCCTTTCCATTGCTTCACATATTGCATATGCTCCGGCTCTCATATCACACAGTTGTCCAAGACTATCCGGTGCATCATCATGTTTGTTTTTGCCATTCAGCTTGAATGAGAATACGTTCTGCATGAATTTCTGATATTCTTTGCTGCGATATTCACTCGCCAGATAAAACATTTCTTTAATCTCCGGAGCCCGATCTCGTATTCTTAACTCTTTTCTTGTCTTATTGCTTGCCGGTTTCATCATCAAATTAAGCCTGTAATTTTTCTCTCGAAGTTTAGTATCTATCCACTCAACATAATCTGAGTTAGTTAACGTTCCTTCTAGTTGCGCAGCTTGAATCCGGTGTTCCAAAATCTTATCAACAATCCTTGGTCGAGTTATTGATTTATCTCTATCATCAAAAATCACATCCACGATATAAAAATCATTTTCAAACTGATAGCATATAGGCGAAGCGACATAATCACCACCACCGTATGCTATATCAACCGCCATGAAAATTCGATCCGGTTCCCTCTCTGGCAAATTTGCCGGATTGAAAAACTTCATTTCTCCACTCTTAAACAATGCACCCTGTCTCTCGATTGGATCTTGCTGATCTTGTGCATACCAGGAAGCCATATCGTCGTTTTCCTCAAATGATGCTCGAATCATTTTATAATCTTCTGTACTGTATCCAAGATCATATGGATAATCAAAATTACTCTCATCGTTTTCATCCAAAGCCGGTATACTAATCACTCTGTATCTACGATTTTGGAATTCTTTTTTATTTTCCAGCAAATCTCTTCTGCGTCCCTGGCAATCTTTCAATGCCCATCTGGTCCCCATATTGATCAACTTCGCTTTACGTTTCAAACGTTTCATGAAGTTGTTATCAAATTTGCCCCACACAGTCTCCTGACGATCCGGACTAACTGCTTCCTCAATACCACTAAAAAGATCATCTGCAACGGCAATCCCACTACAATCACATGCACCATTCAATGTTCCATAAATTGATCTGCATGTAAACGTTGGATATGTCTTCGACCGAACCAAATCGACGGTTAAATCATCACCATTCCTCTTTGCAATTTTAATGTTTGGAAATATTTCTCGGTAAGTATAAGTCGGATCTTCTATCAGTTCTATCAATCCGGAAAAGAACGCTTTCGTAATTTTGTCTGAATATGCTGTATAGAGATTTGACAACTCGGAATTCCGGCTACCAAACCAAAGAAATGCAAACTTCACAATCTGTGTCTTTCCAACTCGTGAAGGCATGTTTATAAACAATTCGTCCAGCAGATCATCTGCCAAATCTTGAATCCCTTGAGCAACTTGCTTTAATGGATTAACTCTTGGCTGATAAAACTTTTCATCCGCAGGTCTATTCTTCTCCATGTACAGCAGGAAGCTTTCAAATCTGTGCGGTGCTTCGAACTTCAATGCCTCCCAGTACAGTTCATTCATTCCGACCGATACCGGGAGCGTCGGCACTTTCGCCCGGATGAAGGACGTAATCTTTAGTGCATAGGTCAAATCATTGTCGCCCTGCTCATCAGCGATTACCTTCGCCATATCCAAAAGGTCCCGAAGTGCCTTATATGAACTCAGATCTGTCTGCTTTATGGAATTTACAATGGCTAGATTCTTCTCTGAAACGCCCAATATCCGTCAACTCCTAACTGCCGCTGACGTTCTGGACATTCTGGGCGAAACTATTCTAAATGCCTAAGACTGCATTTCTCTGATACTCAACTTCTTCCTCGCTGAGGTACTTATGGCGAACCATGTATCTCTGCATCTCACTTTCTTTGTAGTTCTTTATTTCGTTGCACATACGGACGTAAACATCATGGTTGTTTATACGCTCGCCCTTATGAAACGTGACCCAACTTTTTACAACTACACCTATCTTATCACCTTCCACAACGACGATATCTCCAAAACAAAACTGCATAACACAGCTCCTTTCATAGTCTTGTATAATCTGCTGCAATATCATTTTCCCGTTGATTCTAGGTGGTATGGCTAATATGACATCTCCCTCATTGTGAGCCTTCTCATAAGCTTCTAGGAACTGCTTTTGCCACTCCGTTAAAGGAGCTGGGCTTAATTTCTCTGAAAATTCGACTATATTCATTCTCTCACCCACATTGCAATCGGTGGCTGTCCACCAATAATCGAAAGGAAAACGGCTGGTCTCTGACCAGCTTTGATTTGCTCCAACATCAGCACTATCTCCTCGTCCGTAAATTCATGACAAGAAATAACCTCTATCGTCTGAAACTTCTCGTTCATTTGTTGGCAGGCAGGAAGGGGTAGGCAATTTTTCCCCACGTATGTACAATTCCTCTCTGGGAAATCCACAACATTCATTACACATCCTCCAATCTGAACACTATAGCCCGGCAATATGGATCCTGATCTTCGTAGATCATAAATACTTCATGCGGAATGTCTGTCTTATATGTCCATGTGATAACCTGTCCTTTATCGTCCAGAGCATCTTTATCACACCACAGAGCTTCGATACATCTTTCAGCCGTTGTGATTGGACCATCAGTCACTCTCTCCCGATTGAACCATACATCACCTCCGTCAAAGCAACCACCTTCGTCCTCAATTGCTCCGGCAAACTCCATCAAATCATCAGATGCACCATAAACTATGACAAAGCCGTTCTCTTTGGCAATCTGTAATTCCTCTTCTGTTAATTGTGGATAGTCGTACTGCCTACCATCCAGTATCTGAGCAAATTCCTTGATATCCATACATTCCCTCCCATTTTTACGCAAAAAAATACCAACCATCGAATTTGACGGTTGGTACAATGTCTAAATATCCTCATTTTCGCATGGCTTAGTACTTAGTTCGCAATAGCCACACTCCTCACATTCATAAATGCTCTTAGGATTATGCGGATTCTGCTGTACTGCCACAAATGGCTTGGGTCGATGCTCTTTCCCATAAACTGTCTCTTTCCCAAACCATTTATAATGTTTCATTTCTGCGCCACATCTCAAACATTTCATAGTGATACCCCCTCTCTTGACAAGAGTATACCACATCCAACCGTCAATATTCAATTGCCAAGGTTCAAAATCGGGAAGTGACGATTCGAACGTCAATCTTGCTCTCCCTGTTTTATGGTGCACACCGCTGCTCTGACCGTTGAGCTACCTCCCGAATCATATTCGCATGTCGGGATTTGAACCCGAAACTCCTTGATCTAACAAGGTATTATCACCGGCCTTTAACTACATGCGAGCTTTTTTGTCCATCTTATGTCTGCAAGGACGTGCAGGGTTCCCATGGGTAGTGTCCGTCTCTTCTGACTGGCTGTAATACCACTCACTGCCTCTGAACACTAAATACCACCGGGCGGTCACGCTCCACCCTTAACAGAATAGTCCTAGTGGCTAAAAGGAGTAAAACAAATGCATATTATAAACTTCCATGTAGGCTATTCCACATAACACAAAACTCATTAAATGTATTTTCATCCATCACTCTGGCCAAGTCGCTCAGATGCTCAATTGCCAGGTTGCATTTGGTCTCAAGTATTACAGCAGGAATCAAATCCAAGGTTACCTGTGGTCTCTCTCCTGCCTTCTGCCTGACGATATATCCCACTACATGATGCAGCTTTTGACCATTGATCTCGATCTCAGTGGATATTCCTTGTGTGTTTTTTATCTTTATCTCTTGACATTCGTTGTCCATCCATCATTCCTCCGGCATGTAATATACATAATCGCTATAGGTCGTGATATCTCGATCTCCATCATACTGAAAGCTAATTATGTTTGTTGCCCTAATATTGTCTGAGCCAACAAACAAATGCCTAACCTCTTCGTCTGTCATGTTGTTTGATACGCTATACACTGGAGCGTAGGCTCTATGTATGTCCTCAAACACCTCTGCAGCTCGCTCTGCTGTTCTATACTCTCCTAGCACCTGCTCATTCTCTCTATCCCTTCGTGCAATAATGTTGCCATATCTTCGAATCTCACATCTCTCAAAATTAATCGATACATCCCTTGCCTGTGATACTATTCTCATTTTCTCCATCCTTTCAGTACTAGTGATGTTTTATTATATATTACATTCTTATCACTCCAAGGTATCTACTCTACTGCTTTAACCTTTTTTTGTTTTTTGACTGGTTGGGGGACTAATCTGCGCCCCCTGGGGTATTTGACCACAGACCCCCAGGGGTGGTGTTTAAAATTGTGTCAATTTCCAACACATTTACAAGGTTACTTGCTCAATTCCCTTTTTCGTGCTCTATTTCGTTTCAACTATGCGCAAAACATCAGTTTCACGCAGAGTTATGTTGATGGTTGAAAGCTCGGAAATGCCGATAAATACTACATTTTCGCTTATTGTATGCAAATTGTAAGCAATTATCTGTTGTGCAATATGCACTAAAACTCTGGCTGAACATCCCCCGGAAGGGATGCCGTTGGTCCATAATCTGCTGCGATCTGTTCAGCTGTCCGGTGCTGTTCCTGGTTGATCACCGGAACCGGTGCTGTCTCCACCATACCGTATGCAGCCTTGGCAACGAAAATTTTGTTTGCATCTGTCCCTCTCGAATTCTGCAGAGAATCTATCAAAAAATTTTTGCATGTTTCTCGCCATTTTTTGACGGTTAGGCGGTGCGCTGAACTAGACTCCACCCTATATTGCTCGTCCTTATGATTCAATTTCCATGCAGGGAAGTCTTTTATATACTGCCCTTTAGAGTCAAAGTATATATTATTTCTGTACTCACCATTTCCCCAAGCAGATAAAGTATTAGGATCAACCTTAATAAGAACAGAGAACATTTCAAGAGTAGGTAATTTATCATACTTACAACAAAGATCTATATATATATTAAATATATAATCTAGTAATTCTATATTTTCATTATCTGGTTTAGGAATATTATGAGATATAAATAAGAGCATAGACCGGAATATACCATTGTTGTCATAGATCTTAGCCCTACGTTCATCATCCAGCTCCTGATCAATAAACTGATCCGCGTATTGGTATATACTATTCGAGTATACTTCTATACCTGAATCAGTCCTAATAGTATTATTTTTCAAAGTCGCGTACACCTCCTTTTCGGTCGGCCATCACATTCCGCTACATCACGCTGTTGGCATTCAATACACTCTCCGTAGTTTTCGCACAGATCCCCGATGCATTCACCATCCACAGCCTCACATTCCCCATCGATCTCATATACACACTTGAACTCTTTGCATTGCATATCCACTTCCTCCAAATCCAACAAAAAACGCCCTGACAATAAACAGGTTGAATAACCTGTCTACAGTGTCAAGGCGCCGTGCGCTAGCTGTACTACGTCACGCTCTAGGCTGACGGATATATATGCGGTCAAGGCACGCTCTTCTGGCTGCGTAGGAGCTCCATACAGCCCCTCTTTTTTGCTCACGCATATATAATATTATATAATTATATTTTTCTGTTCTATACCATTATACTAAACATAATTAATTTACTATGTCAAGTAAAACTAATAATCACATAAATGGTACTCCATCAAACTCATTAACAACATCCTTAGGATCTTCAACTTTTACTTCCGGGACCATAGCTGCATACTCCATGATCTGTCCTGGCTGACAATGAAGGATCTCACACAGTTTCTGAATTGTTCTCGTATCAACGTGACCGCTACCGTTTTTAAGTTTATCTACTATCGCTGGAGAAATCCCATGGTCACGCAAATACTGCCATTTCTTACCTCTTTTATTCAGGATCTCACCAAGCTTGGCAAATGAGATTAAGACTGGTTCCACTTCACCTTTTTCCATCCTCTAAACCTTTCTATATCTCGTACGAATAATCGTACTAGCTTTAGAACATCTTTTCGTACTATCTTTAGTACGTTCTCATGTACTAATAATAGAACGAAGTTTCGTACTATGTCAAGTACGTTTTATTGTCCGGATTTCGTACTAGAGTTGATACGTGTACAGATGCGATATCACGTTTGACATTGGATAAAAGTTATGTTCTGTTTCTGAATCTCAGTAATAATATCTTTACCAAAAATATCAATCAAATTTATAACTTTTTGCGCATAATCATCAGGATCAAGGTTAGAATAATTTCCATTAAATCCTCTTACCCAATCCATAAAATCCTCATACTTCGTTTTTAATCCATGTGCAATATCAAAACCATTTCCTAATACCAGAATATTATTTTCCATATCGTTCCTTCTTTCGTACTCTATACAGCCAATTTCTAATAAAAACAAGTCAGCATATCCCCATTTTCTTTCACTACACTTGTGCAGGAATTCTCCTTTCTTTTCCTGTCTAAATATCTGTTTGATTACCTCTTTGATTACCTCTTCGATTTTGAACTGATTTTCTTCAATTTTGAGCATAGAAAAAAGCCAGTAAAATTCGGCATTTCACGGCTTTTTAAGAAAAATATATTTAGTAGCGAGAGGGGGATTCGAACCCTCACCTCATTGCCAGTTTTAGCCGTAAATACGCCATTTTTCGATTTTCAGTTTGATTACCTTTGATTACCTTTTGATTACCTTTGGCCCAAAATTGCATGTTCGATCTGTGCTCTTGCTTCTTCCTGATCCTTATTATTGAAGTAATAAAAGTTTTTCGTACATGATATGTCAGTATGTCCAAGCTGCTTGGTAACGATTCTCTCATCCACATGGCCATTGAGAAGTTTGGTCGCATATGTCTTTCTGGCCTTATGCATCGACCGTTCCCGGATTCCGACATATCTGCATATCTTCGTCAACTTTACAGAAAAGGCTTTCTCTTTTATCCGCAATCCATTCTTCATAAACATATATTCGCCAAACGGATTCAATCTTTTGATCATCTTGATTGTCTGAAGTGCATCACTGACAAGTATCACGTTTCGATTGCCAGCATCCGTTTTCGCACATTCTCTTACTTCAAATACATATTTATTATTCTCGTCTCTATACCTTACTTCTGTCTTATACACATGAAGCAGGTTGCCCTGTACATCCGACATCTGTAACGCTGCCAACTCTCCAACGCGAATACCTGTCTGGAATGCTAGCAAAATACCCAGATTGATCAGTGTCGGATCATTCAGTATGAATTGTGTTATCCTTAATACTTCCGCATCTGTAAACACAGCTTCTTCATCTTTCACAATCTTTTTCTTAAATGTTTTTCTCGAAATGTCTATGTCACCGAAGAAATTAGTAATGCTCATGCTAACATATTTTCTCTTCTTTGCGAATCTAAAAATACCCATGATAATGGTCCTCATACCGGCATAAGCCTTATTAGTCAATTCCTTACTCTTTATGCTGCTCTTAACAAAATACTCGAGTTCATCTTCTGTTATGAACCTGATGTCCTTCTTGAGCAGATTTTGTCCATCAAAGAATCTGTGAAAATCAGTCAAATACCTATCATATGTCTGTTTTTGAACCTCTCCAAATTCGAGTTTTTCATTGATCCATTCATAAAAAACTGATTCCAAAGTATGAACTTCTTTCCTCTTCCTGTAATAATCAACAATAAGATCCTCTATGCTTTTCTTATCAGCTCTCTTCTTTAGTATCCTTCCTTTCTCTTCATCTGGTAAATATGTATACCATTTACCATTCGTACCTTTCCAAATATCATAATTGTGCATTGCTAGGAATTCTTCTCTCTTTTGCATCTCAATCATTTCCTGCACAAGTGTCGGGTCAATCATACCATTATCTATGGCATATTTCAACACTTCCGCATCACTCATTGAGATGTAGCCATCCATAAGCGTCTCCGCCCTTTCTCGTATTATATCGTCATCCTTTGTACTCCGGCTCCGCAAATCGTACACATTCTCCCTTAACTATTCACCCATAGAACCAAAATCTTTATAACTTTGTGCACACTTCTCATTGAACACCTTACATATATACACACTTCTCACGACTTTTATCAGCGTGTTGACATGGACAACTGCAACGCTCACAAATATTCTTATGGAGCTTCACTGGTGTCCATTCATCACAACCTTTTGCAGCTTCTACAATGATTGCTATCTTCCCAGACCAACAAGAATTATAATTATAACAATTACAGCACTTCTTTTCGGTCTTGGTAGTAGCTTTGCTTTCTAATTCATTTCTATATACTCTTAATTCCTCTAGCCAATCCGCTAACTGCCTAAACCACAAACACCCTTGCAGGCTTCCATGTGTACGCTCATACTCAGCATTTTGCCTAAAACGATCAATAACTTCACCAATAGTAAGATCGTTCATTCCGCATCCCCTTCCTTTGGTTGCCACTTGTCATCCTCTCCGCAATAAGGTGATCCTGAGCATTCCCATCTGTGGTCACACTCAACACAATCACCTTCGCCAGTGCCTTCATTCCAACACAGTTCCTCATCCGTCAGATGCTCAACCTGGTCATTCCAGTTCGATTTGTCCATGTTGAAGGCATTCAGCATTTCCTGTCTGGAGATTAGTCCATGTCTGTATTCTGCAAAGTAGCTCATTTTTTCTTCCTCCAATCAAAATAATCTTTACATCCGCAACAAGATGCAATCGTCATGGCACTGCATCCTTTTTGCACACAGAAGCTTCCGCCTTTAGTATATGTCTTATTCCACCATTCCTTTGGAAATGTGACCAGGCAATGGTTGATGTAAACATTTACTTCCATGTTTGCGTCTTCAATTTGAATATCAGGAAATATCTCTTTGAACTTTTCTCCGTTTGTCATTCCTTAACCTCACTTTCTTTCTCTTCATAATCTGCTTCTTGTATTGGATAGAGAACACCTTTGGTAAAACCCAAAGCATCAATCACTTCGTTTGCATTGTTTAAGTCGATTGTAGTCAATCTTATCCACAATTCTTGCATTGTATCAGAATCTATAAAATAACCTTTCATTCTTTATTCCTCACCATTTGCACGTGCTTATCAATTATCGCTACTGCTACTGCAAATACACATTGCATACCATAATCCGAATGTGCCCCAACATAATTAATTTCTGCCTTAATCTCATTGATCACACTCATTGGTACTACCTCAACTGTTGGAACTTCCGTATTATACTCGGACAACATCAACCATACCTGATGTTTTGAAAAAGCTTCTCTTTTGTCGTTATGCAACTTTTCTCTTAATTTCTCAATATCTTTTACTTTCATTCTTTATTCCTCACTTTCTGCCAAAAAATCAGCAATCTTGCGCATGCACTCGTAAGAGAAATTATCTGTCCAAGTATCTGCTTTCCATTCAGCGACAATCTCCTTTATCGTATTGGTCATTCCATGTTTTAGTTGATGGTCACGACTTGCTATTGCAGTTGAAAAACAATGGTAACAATCACCATAAAACTTTCTCTGTTCACATTCTTCTTCGGGGAATGTGTTTTCAAATATTGGCTCTCCTAAAAGAAATTGGTTTAAGTCATGTGGACATTTAATCTCGTTCATTCCTTAACCTCACTTTCTATCTGCTAATGGCATTGGATAGCCATCTGGCAATCCATTTATTAGCCTTTTATACATCTGTAGTGCCTCAATCTGTGCATTTACTAAGGCATTAGGTTTACAGGTCTGTAAATCAGCTATTTGATTGTCAAAACCTATATTAATATCTCGCCTAAAACTAGGTGTTAATGGCTTATATTCGGGCATTCCTTATCCCTCACTTTCTGCCTTGTACGGCTCAGGCAACGGCATCCATGCTATAACTGCATAATCAACACGAAAACCGCTTATAGTAGGTTCTCCAAACCTTTTCTTTTCATAAATATCAAACCATTCAGAATAACTTCTATTTCCATCAGAAACATTAAACAATCCGTTATTCTTTATGTATTCGTCATGGTTCGGCAACCTCTCACTAACAGGAATCCAATCTGCCTTCTGCGGATTAACGGATGGCAAATCCTTTATCTCCTGCCATATCTGATGATTTATATGATTTGGCATTTGTCCAAAATCATCACAATATCCTTCGCACGGATGCTCATAATCATAATCACCACGGCAAGGTTCACATTCTTCATATAATGCACATTCTTTGCAAACACAATAATCGCAATTCATTCCACACCGCCTTCCTAAATCGGCAAATCGCAATCATAGCAGTCATCCCTGATCACGCTGTTCATGCTGTCCGTCTTCTTAACTCTCCGGCATACCTGACAGCAATATTCCGATACATGTTTGTTCAGTTCTCTCCGCCAGAACATTCCGTCAAAATCTCCGTCTTTTTGCATGACACACTCTGCGCATGGAATTGTGCAACAGAGCGCGTCCCGGTATAAAAAACAAGCCATTATAAATCATCCTCGTCTTCATCATCCGATGCTTCAGTATTCAGCATGCTCTCTCGCCACATGATCTGACACATCTTTTCAAACGCATCTTTCATTCTTGCAATATCTCCCATGATAGCTAATAGCACCGCTGAGATAAATAAAAGGCAACCTATTATTACGCACATATTCAACCTCCTGTCATGAAGCTTCCGCTCTTCTGATCAAGCGGATCAATTGGCTGTTCAAATGCAATCCCTGCTTCTTCTAGTAATGTTTTTCTCCACGCAAGTACTGTTGTTTTACTCAACCTATAATCGCCAAGCATTTCACTAATGCATTCCTGAACACGAGTCAATCGCTCTTTTCCGTATCCATACTCATCCATCAGAGCATTGAACATCCAAATCATATATCTGGTCGATTGCTTATTAATCTCATTCTGCGGATCCAATTGAGCTCTATCCAGCCAATAATCATATGAACCTTTTCTGTGTTTGATATCAGCTTCTGTATATTCCTTATATTCAATTGTCCATCCAACCTTTTCACTCAATCGGTTACTCATCTGTTCTTGAGTGATCTCGGCGTTCTGCCAGCGCCTTTCATAATCCGCTACTGCAGAGGTTATTTTTGATATCCTTTGTCCTTTAAATCCCTCAGACTTATATAACGCGAACCCACATATGATTCCCATAGCAGTCCAAGGTGTTCTATTGGCCATCCTAGCCTCTCTGGCTATATGTTTACACTGTTGCTTGATTTCATATGGGGTTAAATGTCTTCGTCCCATGTCATTCACCATCCTTTACTTCATACCACCAACCACTCGTTGCAGCACACTCGAATTCTGGTCTTATTCCTTCATCAACATATTTTCTTCGTGTCAATGCACTATATGTATTGCCCCAACTCCATCCGCGCTTAATGCCGCGTTCGTCATCAACATATCCGATAGCATCATCTTTCTTCCACATTACATAAACCAATTTAAACCATTTATGTGATACAGTTGATTGGTCTACAATATAGTATTGATTGATCTTGACCTCATCAAACGTAACTCTTAGTCCATGAGTTTCAACCCATTCACCGCATTTATATTTCTGGTTCTTTAGATGCAGGAAATCAAATATGCTCATCTGACCATCCATTCAACCACCCACTTTCACCTCTAGCCAATACATGTTATCCACATAAATCCTCCGGTGCTCTTCCTCTTTCCCCTTATAACTTTACATATATTGGTTCTATGAATCCCATTCTTGGTTGCCGCGTCTGTAATTGATTCATAGGTTCCCAGCACCTCCCCAGTATTCAAATCCACCTTATACGCAGGTATTTTTTTCATCCCACCACCATGTATCTTTTTCAACCCATTACGATATGCATGTAGTTGATTTTCGCTATTTGTGGCCCATTCCAAATTCGACACACAATTATTTTTCTTGTTAGTATCTATGTGATTCACCTGAGGTTTCATATCGGGATTTGAAAGAAATGCAGTTGCTACCAATCTATGTACTTTCGCTGTTGCTTTCACTCCATTCAAACACAGCCTAACTCGCATGTAGCCTTTCCTATCTACCTGCTGCTTCAAAATACGATTAGTCTTCTTATTTCTCACAAGACCAGAATTACTTACCTCATACCTTTCTCCGTATATGTAACAATCCCGCCATTCTATGGTTATATCTTTTGATTCCATCACTCAAAAGGAGCTGTATACACTTTCGCCGGCCGGGCTCTGCTCCTTTCTATATGTTTTTCTTGGTTAATTCATCCTTACTTCATTTCTGTGGCTTCCATTCGATTACTTCTTTTTCGGCTCTTTCCGCATTAGTTTTTGTTATCGTTGCAAGTAGATTATTATTCCATCCTGGCAATACCAAAACTCCATCTGATATTCTTACCAATTCAAGTAAAATCACTGCAAAATCCGAATTGGTCATTTCTATAGGAAGCGCTTGTAATACTTTTACCGGATTAATTGGAACATCTCCACGATCTCGAATCCACTTTTCAGACTGTGAAAATAAATCCACTTCTTCCAAGGCCCCTATAATTAAAACCTTCATTATTCACCTCCAATAAAATCAAATATTGATATTTGTGTTTCTTTTGGTTCTTCTTTAGGTTCCTGGAACACTCCGTCAGCTTCTTTGATTTCATAATCTTCCAGAACCTTCAAAGCGTTTTTCTTTTCTGTTTGATCCAAAGCATTCCAACCTCTTGCCCGAATCTCTTTTGTGAATTTCTTTTTCTTAGCGTCCTTAGCCTTTTCTGCTCTTTCTCGTTTCAGGTCTTTCTTTGCAGCGACGTTGTCTGATTCATGAGATATCACAATGCCGTTTTTGATATCCTCCAAGTCTTGGAATAAATCTCTTGTTTCTTTTATTTCCGCCCGGATGTTCATTACTTCGAAAATGATTGTCTTATTCCAGAATCTTTCATAGCTGTGATTTACTTCATAGTTCGATAAGATTTCATTTTTACCTACCTTTGCATATGCTTCGCAAATATCAATTGAAATTGGTTTCTTAAATACTTTGAATCCCTTTACGATCTCTACATAATGTGACTTATCAAATAATCCGATCTGATCACCTTCATTGAGTTTCACATCAAATTCTTTTTTCACATCATAGAAAACATTTCCCTTTTTCCTTGACAGAGCCTTTCCAAGCACATCGCAATAGGTATACATTTTCGGACAATACGTTGCACAACGCTTTGGATTGTAATCAAAAATCCATTCTCCGGTATTCTCATTGAAAGAACATTGATTCCGGCATATCCTGCCATTATGTTTTTTCACTAGCTCCTGAAATAATCTCTCACGCTCCACTCTGTCTTGCTCTTTTGCTCTCTCGATACTGTTGTTATAGTTGTATGTTTCATCTGTCCTGTGACATTCGCACCAGCACTGGGCACATAAACCTCCGCCATAAACAACATTTCCAAGATCATAATCAAAATTCTTCTCGCATCCCTTTTTCAGATACGGACATCTTACGACAGGATTGTTATTTTCATGTGAGTGATTACATCCACCAACGCTTATGTCATCTAAAACATGCATTCCCTGAACAAATAAACCGCATCCTGTTTTATATACGAATTTATCAGCATAAACTCTTTGATATTCAAAACCGCCATAAATATTGTAAAGTGGATCTTCTTTGCTCAGACATCCTCCGGCCACCTTTACATACGTTGGATGATTCTCTGCACTGAATCCTGCTGCCAGTAATTCCCTTGTTAGAAGATTGTACTTTTCCATACATCCACCACCTTAAATTCCTTGGCACGGCAACAATCCGAATAGCTCCTGCATCGTATGTCTTAACTCATCTGTCGTTATTCCATATTCTTTCGCAATACATTTTTCACACTTTCGGTTATGATATTGTAAAGCCTTGGAAAGTTTCGCATCCCAACTATTCAAACGTGATCCGCATGTAATGCAATTCTCATCAAGCCATCTTACCTTTTCTGACATGATCTAACTCTCCTTTGTTCCAAGCATGTTTAGCTTCATACAGATGCTTATACATTTTTGTCCTTATTCCGCACACCGGACATTTTATAAAATATTCAGTGCAACTTTGAAACAATGCAATTGGCACATTATTACAATTACTGCAGTAAGACAAGTTTATTGAATTTGTAAATCGATTTTCAATCGAATATCTTACGATCTCATCCCGGCTTCCCTTGTAATCTGGTTTTCCATAATAATCAAACACACACATCTGTTTATTCATATACAACACCTACTTTCCAACAGTAGAAGGCTTTCTCTCAACTATTGATTGTTTGAAGGAATCACAAATTAAAAACCCAAATTCATAATGACAAGTATGTCCTCCGCTACGACATATACTTCCGTCAAACCATGTGCAATTACTACAAGGAAGAGCATTTCTGTCCCACTTCACCCAATCCGGGATTCCATTTTGTTCTAAATATTCTCTTGTTCTGTCTCTAACTTCTGGAATCAATGTATGGGGACCATATCTTAAATATCCATGTATAGCACCTGTCCCCAAGTCCTTCTTTTGTTCCGGTGACTGAATGAAATCGAATATAGTCATTTGCTCATACATCTATTACACCCTTTTTCCACCATCTGTATGGTTTTCCAGTAGAATCCTGCCAGTAGGTGGTTTTCCCTGTTTCTTTGTAATATTCTTGCGCTGGTGTCATATTTTCATCTTCATCAAGATCAAAAAGTAAATCAAAAATAGATATTTGTCCTTCCATCTACCCACCTGCTTTCAAGAAATCCATCAAAGTTAACTGAGTGAATTCTTCTCTTTGCTTTTCCTCCAACACAGTCTTTGCGATGCGGAATCCGCAGTTCGGGCAGAAATGCCAATATGCTTCCTGAATGCCGGCACCACAATTTCCACAAGTATAATGATCAAACTTGGAACCATATATTCCCTTGTGCAGCTTCGGCTTCACAGGAATATCTTTGTCAAACTCATAAGCCATTCTTGCAAGCACTCTGTCCTTGATGGAATCATTTACACCTTGCAGATTCTGAACCCATGTTATTGAACTATTACATCCGATCATCATTCCGTAATCTTTGGACATATACATTCCTCCAAATTACCAATCACCTCAATTGCAATAAGCATATTTCGATACTCAACTTCAAGAGTCTTAATCTGTTTATCCAGCTCATCAAGCTTTTTAAACAGAATTTCTTGAATGATCCTAACTGATCCTTGAGTCTCCTGCAAATGAGAGACTGTATCTTGCTTAACTTCATGTTTTGGGACATGTTCTACAATCCGTTTTATTTCATCTTTCTCACAACAATTTAAATCTGCCAATATTCCAAGCTGCGTCTTTTTATTCTTTGCACTAGCATAATTTCTTCTGATTTCATCGTCTGTCATTTGCATTATGCAACCTCCAATATAAGCTCTACTCTTTTCGAATTAAGCTTTATTCCATCTCGGAATAATATATTGAAATGATCCATAAATACCTCATATCCTATCACTTCATGAACAATCCCCGGATCATCACCATCTAATACAATCACTGAACCAATAGGGTACTTTTCCATAATATCCATCATCAGTTATTCATCCTTTTCCAATGTTTCATTTGTTTACACTGTCACTTAATGCACTCATCGTTTTCTTACGCATTATAGTTTTTAATTGTTCTGGCATTTTTGAAATCTGTTTTTCTCTTTCCATTAAGGTCCGATAAGCCCTCATGAAATTCGAACTATTAACAGATTCGTTATATTCTTCATCCATTGCCCAGATTCGAAGCTGGGCTGAAGACCCCAAAGCCTTTTGTACTAGTTCCGGCAACTTATTAAATTCCGCTTCAGAATTATATGCACTGTTTCTTACTGCCTTACTCACAAGTGCCCATGCTTCCAATTCATTCATCTGCATCGGTTGTGCAATCGTCTGCAACTGTTCAATTAATTGCCCGGGTGATGGTGCAAACCCACTATTATTTGTCCTCAGATATGCTTTAAACGCTAACGCTATTTGATTCTTATTACAATCTTCCAAAGCCATCGTCCAAGCATTAATCGTAGCAGTCTTATTTGCCGGATTAAAATTTGGATAAGCACCTTGGATCATCGCTAGTAGATCTTGTATATCTTCCCTTGTCATGAATTCCTCCATTCACTGAGAATATCTTTATTCTCATTCATTCGCTGAGCATCTTGTTTCATAGGATATAATCCTTGCCAACTGTTAAATACTGACTGATCCAGGATCTGTACAGCTAAAGCAATATCAATATCATCAGAAAATGGTATCTTTGCTAATGATTTCAATTTATTCTTCGCCAATTCTATTGCCCGCTCGCTCATAGGTTTCTTAATTTTCTTACGCATATCAACATAATCAGCAAAGGCTCTGTTTAACTCCGGATTGTCATAGTAAAACACTGCCACTTTCTTTTCTTTTATTTCTTTTCTTTTTTCTACTTTACTTTCCTTTACTTTACTTTCCTTTACTTTGCTTTCCTTTACTTTACTTTCCTTTACTTTACTTTCCTTTACTTTACTTTGTTGATTTCTGTATACATTTTCATCACTTCTGCATACATTTTTTTGATTTATGTTGACATTCTTTGGAATTTTGGATGCACTTAACAAAAGGTAGGCTTTTTCTACCTCAATCTCTGTTCTCCTTTTGACAGCTTCAAAATAGCGTTTCTGTATTCCGGCAGAAGTGAGGATGCCGTACTCATGAAACATATCCGCATCGAATATTCCTCTTTTGATAGCTGCGTTTATCACTTCCGAAACAACATTGCCACCTTCTTTTAAACCGCAGGCTTTACGGGAAAACAACAATGCCACCTCGTCATTCCACTCGCAATAGTAACCAAATTCGCCATATATCTTCTGATATAATTTAACGACTATTGCAAGCCCTTCTAATCCAAATTCCGCTTCAATCAGCTCAATCTTATCTTCAAAGTTGCAAGCAAGTGGAAAGTAGTCTAAACCACTTTTTGCCACTAGCTAATCCTCCTTACTAAGTATCGAAAGTATTTTTCTTGCTGATTCCTCCGGGGTACAGAATCGAAACTCGACTCCATACTTTTCATTCATGGTTTTACAACACTTTGCAAGTACTTGACCCTTCGTAGCACCTGGATACTTTTGCTTGCCACTTTTCCATATGAAAAGCCTTGGGTTAATCCATGAATACAAATCATCTACAGTACGAACCACTTTGTTATAAATCGTATTCTTACGATCTACATATCCGGGTTCATTTTCTACAAGAATTATAAGTTTTACATTTGCTTCCTGAGCTCGTAAACACTCATTTCTAAATCGTTCATGAGACTTACCACAGATATCACCAATCAATTCCTGAATATCTTTTTTGGTATCAACACATACACTCTGATCAGCAGGAAGTGTATAATCTCCCACATATAGTTTTGTTCTACGTACTTCTATATCATGTTCCATAAAATATTTATTTTTAAGATTATGTTTACCTGGTTGATTTCTTGTGTCTTCCAAAAGTATCATTCAATATCACCCCCTATGAAAAAGGTAATTCCTCATCCGGAATATCTGGGATATGCATAAATCCATCATCCATAGCTACAACATTACTTTGACTATTTGTCTGATTATTACCTGCCGATGAAATACCTTTACTCTCACAGAATTCATGTTCCTCAATAATTACATCTGTGGTATAAACCTTCTGACCTTCTTTGTTTGTATAGCTTCCGGTTTGAATTCGTCCAGCTACAGCAATCTTGGTCCCTTTATGAAGATATTTTTCTGCGAACTCTCCATTTTTTCCAAATGCAATACAATTGATAAAATCGCAATCGGGTTCTCCATCTTTCTTATACTTTCTTGCAACTGCAATTGAATATCTTGCAATAGCAAACGGATTATCCCCTTGTGCATACCTGATTTCAGGATCTCGTGTAAGCCGTCCTATCAGAATAACTTTGTTCATATTCATCCTTTCTGCGCCTGCCATATTGCTGTAGCAGGCACATTGATCATAGTTAAGAAATCACAATAAAACGATCTTTTAAGTCTTGCAGTTCAAACATCAGGTATTCTTTTATACTCTTCATTGCAGCATTCTTCCAAGCACCGCCATCTGCTCCAAATAACGCACACTCAACTCTTCCGTTATCATCACGCATTCTAAATACAAATGCACTCTCCGGCTGCTCTACTTCAAGAAAAGTCCTATATGGTCGTAATTTAACTGGATTCGGGACTAAAACTTCTCCTTTGGACGCAATTCCGGTCTTGATCGTAGCCTTCTGACTTACCCCATCATCACCATATTGTGCAATAGTTCCGTTCTCCACCGTACCAGCAAATTTAAGTAGTAACTCACAATCTGGATTTGAAATGAATTTTGACTGTAACGCAATCAAAAATGTTTCATGATCTACATATCGCCCAAAAGACTGTTCTGGAAGATTTGCTTCAACTTCAACCATATATTCCCGAATACGATTGTCATCCAATTTCGAATATAGCCTGACATTTGTAGGACTTACCACATGGACAATCATTCTTTCTGCCATACTATCGATACTATTTTTGATATAATCAATTAGACTGGTTAGTGTAGTCATATCAATACATTTTGCTTTTGGATTATAATCAATTCGCTTAAGATCTTTGTCCGAATAAGGTTGTCCGTTTATTATTGTAATTTCAGGCTTATTGAGGCCTACAATGTATTGTAATGCTGACTTAATCATCTTCGCCTTCCTCCTTATGCCTTTTTCGCTCTCAAATCAACTACATTATCAATTACCTCGCCAGTTTGTGTATCAACTACATCTCCACCGATAATTGCTGTATGATCTTTAGCATAATCATCTAAACTCATTTGACCTTTAATTTGCTTACCATATTCTTCAGCAAATACCTTCCCGGTTACTAAATCTTTCCCAATCGCCATCTTTGTTTCAATCGGTTTCACCGGTGCCAATTTCGTTGCAACCGATACATTCACAGATGTATCATCTCGATCCTCATTTTGTGTGAATGTAATATCTATAGAAACCTTTCTTTTATTCTTCCATGGTGTATTCGGATCCATTAAATTGATAAGCACCTTTTCCAATGCATCCGAGAACTTCTCTTGCAAGGCACCACCTGCAAACTCTTCTAGTTTTACCTTACTCATAAAACTTTCCTCACTTTCCTAAAAAGGTAATAAATCCAGATTAATAGACAGCCCTTTATCTGCTATATAACAATCTGCTCCATATTTTATTTTTTCTTTTGTTTTCTGTAGGAAAATATTTGCATCCGAATTAGATGCGCTTAAGTGAATTAGAACGACATTGATTAATGCCGGATTATCATTAGTAGATATAAACGTGAGTGCTGTCTGCAGGCTCATATGCCCTCTTAAGACGTGTTCACGGTTTATTGCATTATGGTCAATCAGATCATTACTATAATTGGCTTCTACAAGAATGTGATTGACATTCCTGAAGCGGTATTTTATGTACTCCGTATCGGTCGCATATATCAGCTTGCCAATATCCGGATGCTCAATATAGAATCCGTAGCATTCTACATCGTGCACCAGCGCAAAAGGTTTGATAAAGAAATTACCGAACCATTCATACGGTGCCATAACCTCATATGGCTTATAGATAGGACATATTCCAACATACTGTTCTATGTAGCCGCTATGGTCTTTATGAGCATGTCCAACAATTACACCAACGATTTTCTTAACATTGAAATTTAAGGCCTTCTTTACTTCCATAAATGGAATTCCGGCTTCTATTATCAAAGCCTCCGTAGAACTTTCCAATATATAACAATTTCCGGAAGATCCAGATCCAAGTACCCTGAGATTCATGTTCTATTCCTCAAAAGGTGCTTTCTCTGATACAACTTTCGGATCCACTACAGTTTCAATAGTTTCCTGTTCCGGATCAAACAAAACTGAGTTAGCATTCTCAGAAATATCATGCTGCACATCCATTATGACTCTATCATCAGTCTCAGTTTCTTCAAAATTTTCATACGCATCTGTTTCTGTCTGTGTACCATGTGTACGAATAATATACTTAAGAGCACGATTTTTAACAGTCTTAAGACACATTTGATCAGTGAATTTCTGATGTGTACCATTACCGCCGTCTTTATAGCCAAATCCCTGTCTCCAGGCTTGTTTTATCATATCCATATTCATGATTTCAATATACTGACTTCCATCATCCATTGTAATCACTGCATAAGCACCAAGAATCTTATCCTTATTGATGTGCAAAAAGTCTTGTTTATGAGAGTCCAAAACAATCTTAGCGTTCTCGATATGGTATTTGAATTCATCACCATCATAAATACACATTGCATCAATCGACTTAAGACCATATCTTCTTGCAATGCAAGTGTTACCGTAAACAGATATCTGGCATTGCAATTTCCCACCATAAGCTACCGGATAACATTGCTTCTTCTGCATCGATACTCCAAGCGTAACCATATCCATTAGTGTATTGGCAATTGATATCTGAGAACAACTTTCCAATACCGGTTTCTTGTTCGCATCGACCGTTTCTTTCAAAATCAGATACGCCCCCATCAATTCATTGTTATAATTGTAATCCTTTGGAAAAGTAAGACCAAATTTTTCCTTTTCTTGTAACTGTGCGACCAAACCATCTACAAATGAATTATTTACTACCAATCCTGCCTGCTGCTTTCCAACTTCTGCAACCTCAGCTTTTGTTGCCATAATCATTCCTCACTTTCTGCCTTTAACGGCTCAAATTCGTAAGCGCTATTTACCGTCTCAACAACCAGATTCCCTTTTTCGTTGATAAACGAGCCACACACAATGCTTGTGCGAAGATACATTCCAGAATAATCAGAACCATCGGCATTGCGGAGATATTCTATAGTTGTTGCAACACCAATATGCACTCTAGGTTTTTTTACAATTCTTCCAATACGCAAAGGATATCTTCCATCCGTTCTGGTCTGACGTGTATTTACATCCCGAATATCTACAATGCGATATTCTTCATATTCCTCGGATTTCTTTATTTCTCCAAGTTTCTCGGCTCCATACGCCAGGATCCATTCCGCGTCCACTGGTTCGTCTACGATCACAAGCTTGCTGCCTTTGGCATCAGTGACGATATCGCCAGGTTGCACTTCATCAGAAGTCTTGTATGTATAGGCACGCCCCGAAGGCTTACCCTGCTTCAAATACTTTGCCTTAATATATTTCATCTATGCACCCTCCACAATCAACTCTTTATCATCTGACACCGCAAGAAGAATCATCTGTGTTTCCATATCCGGCACATTGTATTCATTTAGAGATTCCGCATTATCTACAAAAATAGGAGCTGTAGCGCCATACAGATCGCTTAGTGATCGAATAATATCCAGTCCTGCAACTATACGATGCCCACTGTTTAAAGTTGAATAAGGTACTCCATTAACGGTACACTCACAACATTCTTTGAGACCGCCGTTAATCTGTGTTTCAAACAATTTAAAATTAACCGTTTTAAAATGCTGGTTTATGCTAGAAGAAATACGTTCCATCTTCGCTCTGATAAATGTTTCCAACAAATACAACATCTGTTCCTGATCTGCCACCTTCTGGCCAACTTCATGTTGCTCTTCCTCCAACTGAGAAATACGTTCTTCCGTTTCCGTATTAATTATAGCTCTTTCAATTTTAGCTCTGACAGCATCCAACTCGTTACTCAACACTCGTTGTTCTTCTCGGATTCTAGTTGTTAAATCAGGACCATTCTTGATTTCAAGTATTCTGGCATCAATATCGTTACGCTGCTTATTCAGCTTCATATACTCTTCATTTTGAGTATAATCCACCTCAGTAGGTATACACTCGAGTTGCTTATTTAGTTCTGCCTGTTTTCTCAACGCATCTTCGAGCGCCTGCTTCATTGCCTCTATATTTTTCTGAATGGTTGTGTTCTTTGATAGCAACTCTTCAATAATATTTTTTTGAGCAAATCCATCAGCTTTAATTCGTTCCAAATTATCGTTCCGCTGCTTTTCAAATCTTGTTCGATTTGCGAGTAAAGCATTTGCAGTATCTTCCTTCGCTTTCTTTTTTCTAGTCTCAAATTCTGCTTTAATCTGTTCTATTTTGTCATCCGGTAAGGTTTGTCCACACAACTTACAAACAGTCTCTTTTTCGTCGAACTGCCAATCTTCCTCCCTGAACAAATAAGGTTGCGAATCAAATACTTTTGCCAGTTCCTCTTTATACGCTGTGCCTAGCTCATTACGTCTTTTTTCTGCCTGTTCAATCATTTCGTTATTATCAGAAATATTCTTTCCATTTTTCTCTATCCCTGATCTGCAATACTTAATCTGACTGTCATTTTCATATAATGCAGTTTCAATTTGAATACGTTTATTTGCATTTGTACGTTCCATAGACGTCTTAATTGCAGAAATCTCAAATTGAAGGTTCATATCCTCATCCATAAGCTTCGCAAGTTCATCCCCATAGCTTGCGATCTTAACATCATAATCCATGATTTTTTTCCTTAAATCTCTTTCAGCAAGTTCTAGTTCAGCCACATCAATATCAACAAGAGATTTTGACAATTCGTCAATACGAACCGGAATCTCTGCCTGCTTTTTTTTCCATTCTGAAAGTGCTTTTGAATATTTCTTCTGAATATCGTCAGTCGAAGAGGCTTTTTCTAGCTCTGGGATCAATACAGCAAATTCGTCTGCTCCCATTTGTCTTGCAAGTTCTGCATCTGAAAGATCCGATACAAACTTCATAAGAATCTCTCTTTGATCTTTCCATTTCATATTGGAAAAATATTGTGGATTTGTAATCATCTTAAAAAGATCTTCATTCACCAGATCATTAATAAATGCTTTATAGTCCGCTTCACTTTTCGGATACCCATCAATTTCAAATACATTCTCATTACCTTGAAGCTCAGCAGTCTCACTTCCACGCTTTTTTACCCATTTCTGTTTCTGCGTTTTGGATAGCTGCACTTCTTTTCCATCCACATCCATGGAAGCAACCACTTTAATTTCAACATTATCAATTCGGTTACCAAACTGATCCAAAGGGCGAATTTGAAATTTTTCTTCACCAGCACTATTCTTGTTAAATAACAAAAACGTAAATGCATCAAATAATGAAGTTTTACCGGATGCATTCTGACCTTTTATCTTTGTCTTATTTTCAAAAGACACGTCGATTTGTTTAATTCCTTTGAAATTCTCGACATGTAAAGTCTTTAATGATATCTTCATCCCTTATACCTCCAATTTCATCTGCTCATAGGAGCCGTTAAGCATCATAATTGTTTTCTCCTTGCTACGTTCCCTGTTTTCTTCATCTGCAATACAATCCTCACACATATCCTTTATGTAATGATATTCGTTGTTGTCCACTGTTGCTCCACACCTCGGGCACACTATTCCGTACGGCATTATATTTCCTCCAACTTCGTAATCGAGACTTCATAGGCAATTCTTTTCTCTGCATATTCCTCATTTAGCTTTTTGATGTATTCTCGGCTCTGTATACGTCCATTCACAACTAGTTGCTTGCCAACATTAAATCCCTCGACATATTTGGCATTCCGTCCCCAACAAATACATGGAATATAATCTGATTTCCCATATGATCTATTAACAGCAATCATAAGATCTGAGATTTCTCTACCATTCGGCGTTGTTCGATAAACAGGCTTCCTACATACATAGCCCTTCAACAGAACTTGATTAGATTGCGGAGAAACAATCAAAGTATCTTCCACTTCAATTTCTGTCACAAAAACAAACAAAATCAGTTTCCCATCTCTGGTAAGTGATCGGAATTGTCCTTTAATCCTAGCATAAAGCCCTCTATACGTGTCCCTTTCTATTAGACGTTCAGAAATCAGCAATGGGATTACATCATTACATGAACTCAATCGAGGAACATTCATATAGGTCATATAAAAATGTTCTCCATATGTTTCATTGCTAAATTCAAACCCACATGTGATTTCTCCTACCAACGAAACCATATTATTTTCATTCTTATTGTAATCGTTCATAGTCCTCTCGCTTTCTTCTCTCAAATTGTGTATGTCACCTTAACTATTCCTTCCACGTCTGCTGCCTTAATTCCATTTTCCGTCACAATTAGAATACCTGCCTCGATCAACTTTTCAATCAAGCCATCGCTGGCTCTTGGAATATCAATAATCGGTCTTTTCATAAGTGCTCTCCTTTCTTATCGATAGTAAAACTTATTTTAAAACGTATGAAAACATCTCCTATGCCTCCACCAGTTTTTTCCCCTTATCACTAGCGGAAGGCTCCTCTCGGGCTATTGCCATACCTTCTGCTACTCCCAAAATGTAGTTTTGTTTCTCACGATCAAGCTTAGGAACCGTATCGGACAACTTCTTTATGATTTCTTTTTCCTTTTTATTCACTTCTCATCACCTCGCTTTCATCACATCAAAAAATACTCGATTGATACGCCAAAATAATCTGCAATTTTCATTAGTTTATCTACCTTAGGTTGACTTTTACCGGACTTCCAATCAGAAAAAACTGTAGTCGCAAATCCGAGATCTTTCGCCACCCGGTATGAAGAACACCCTCTGGCTTGAAGGAGTTTTTCAAATTTCTTATACATACAGGCCTCCTCAATTTACCAAGAAAAAAACAGGAATTCATTCACTTAGAAATAGCATCCCAAAACTGCTGCCATCCCAATTTTTCTCTTAATCGGTTAATAGTTTTGTTATAGGAAATCCTGTCAAGGATTTCCTATCTGTGATACACTGTATCACAAGCCTGTAAATTACATTTACATAATAGTATACTGAATGTACTTTGTCAATAGATAAGTGTAAATTTAGTTTACTTTTCTATTGATTTAATGAATGCATTATGATATTATTTTTATAGGAGGAACTATTCTATGAATGAAAGAATTGCTGAATTACGAAAGAAATTTTTGAAATTAAGTATGGAAGAATTTGGTAAACGCATCGGGATTTCAAAATCAGCCGTAAATCAAATCGAAAAAGGTGTAAATAACCCTTCCGAACAAACTATCTCGCTGATCTGTCGAGAATTTAACGTAAACGAAGCCTGGTTAAGAACCGGTGAAGGAGAACCATTCCAGAAACGAACTAGAAATCAGGAATTAGCTGAATTTTTAAATGATGTTATGGAGGATGTTGATGATTCCTTTAAGAAAAGATTCATAACGGCTCTATCGAAATTAAATAGCTCTGACTGGGAAAGTTTAAAGAAAATAGCAGATGAGTTAAGCAAAGAGGACTAAGCGAAACCGCCTAGTCCTCCTTTGTTATATTCATTATGTATCTATAGATCTGATTAATAATCCAATCATCATCGATCCTGCGGATCCGCTCTATGATCAATTCTATCTGGGAATCTCTCCCAACAAATTCTTGTTGCTCATCCAATGTACCCCACCCCTTCCGGAACTGAAATGCTTTTCCTTTGTATGATGTTATTATAGAACATATGTTTGGATTTTGCAATATATTTTTAAATATTACGAAAGAACACAAATGAATAATGTTCACTTTTATAGTTACATTTCAATACAATATTGTTTTTTATAACGTTCAATTATCGTCCATTTTATTATTTATCATTTGATTATATGTCGCAAGTGCTGATAAGCTGAAAATTTTGAAGATATTAACCAAAAAACTAACCATTCTATGCAATACCGACATTATATGGAAAAAATATGTAAATATCATAATGCCAGCTAATAAATTATTCTTCCACATCTCCTTGAATAAACAAAAATCCTTAGGTATAAGTCCTAAAGAAATTCTTGTTATTAAAGTAATAAATATCATCATCACAAACTGTAACATTAAAAACAAAAAATTCTCATTAATTTGTGAAAACTTATTTTTCGTACACCCGTCATATTCGATAATATCTTCCATTAAATACTTTAGCAACTTTTCATTTATCATTGCCTGAAGTAACGCATATCCCGTAAAAACTATTCCAAACATAGCAAGCAAACAATCTAATATAGCACCCGATACAATCTCCATGGTACTTACTATATCAGGTCCTAAAATCACTAATGTCCCCAAAAAACTAACTGCAATGATAACTACTTTAGATATGATATTGTCCTTTTTGATCTTGTATATTGAAAATGACTTCTTGAATAAAATCTCAGAACCTAAACTACATGTTTTAACCATGTTTTCGCTTGCTTCCACGAGTTTGTTTTTTGCATTTTCCATTTTCGCCCCTTATTTCTTTGCAAATTCAATTATTTTTGTTTTAAATTTATTATATATTTCTTCATTGTCATTACTTACGACATTTATACTGTCAATATCTAGTCCTGCAGAAATGGACTGATCTAATTCTTCTTGTAAATTTGCCCCATCAATCTTCAGCTTAATATTCTCAGATATTTTATCATTTTTAATTGTTTTCTTTGCTCCATTTGCATCGGTCACTTTAATAACTGGTTCAATCGTACCCTTGACTCTTGTGATAAGTTCTATGACAGAATCTATTTTCTTAGGCGAATTGATAATTATCTTACCATTATTTGCCCCTAAATTTTTTCGCAATCCATTTGAAAGCACAGAAATTTCGTTTTCAAATGATATATCACCATCTCCATTCAATGGGAAAAATCTTAATTGTAATTCATCTATTTTCTTTATACCATTTAATTCTTTTTCTATATTGTTTTGAGCTGGAATACCTATAACGCTCACTAATGGCGTTGGAAGTTTATCTGCATCTTCGCCCCCATTAGTATTTTCCCTTTTCACATAAGTATCAATTATATATTTAATTGTAGATCGAAAACTGCTCAGCCTTGGACTTCCTTTTTGATTCTCAACGAATATCATCCTATGATTCTTCAAATAAATAACAAATAATGAATATGGAGCAGCACTATATTTGTCATCTAGTTCAATTAAATTTCCCTCTCTATCCAAATCTGAGAATCTTTCCAAAATTGTCTTTTTAACTATATAACCAGTTAGCACATAATCGCCATTTTTCGTTTCTGATACGCTTATATTCATAATTATATACTCATCATCTCCCACTTTACGGGTTATGCCACTTCTTAGAGCCGGCATTACTATCGTATCAAAACACTCTAACAAAGGCATTTCATTATCACCATTGTTCTCATCCAAAAAAACAGTATTAAAATTCGCCACAGTTACTTTTTTGGTTTTATCTTTCATGTAATATTCCCTCTTTCGTATTTTCTTCTATCGTACAACATATCTCTCATAATATCAACTCTCCCAATAACATTATGTGTATTTTTGTGTATAATATTGTTGACATTTTGTGTATTATTGTGTATAATATAATTAAAGAAAGGGGGAATGATATGAATGCCAGAAAGCAAACAATAAAGGAACTTGAAAAAGCAGGATACATTCTTAAAAGAAACGGTGCTAACCACGATATCTACTACAATCCAGATACGAAATCAACAATCCCAGTAAAAAGACACGACTTCAACGACAATGACAAGAGATACATCTTGAAAGAAGCAAACATAGGTGGGAAGTAAATCTTCCCACCGAACCTTTAAAACTCGTAACACTCAAAAAGGAGGGATTATTATGTTATATATTTATACAGCAATCTTTACACCAATTGAAGATGGAAGCGGATTCTATGCAAAAGTTCCGGATCTCCCCGGATGTATTACTACCGGAAAAGATCTTGCCGATGCTATTGATCAGATTACTGACGCTATGAGCGGCTGGCTTGTTGTGGCTGAAGATGAAGGTCTTGCAATCGCTGAACCTACTCCACAACGAGAACTTGCTATTCCTGCCGAGGCCTCCTGTGCTCTGATTAAGGCCGACACAATCGCTTACCGAGCACAGACAGATACACGATCAGCACGAAAAAATGTTTCTCTTCCAGTGTGGATGATCAACCTTGCTGATAAAAGAAATATTAACTGCTCACAGTTATTGCAAAATGCTCTTATGGAAAAACTCAATTCAAAATAGCAAAAAAGGCGCTCATCTCTGGGCGCCTTATATTATCTACCTATATTCTCAATTTTTCAAAAATGCCCTCGTTATCTCTCCTACTTTACCATCCACTTTAATCTTGCAAGAAGTTTGAAAAGCCCTAATTGCAGCATCCGTAATTTTGCCAGCATCGCCGTCTACCACTACCGCTCCATACATTCTTCCACCATAAGAGAATACTCTATCATATCCAGCTTCTCTAAGTTCCCACTGAAGCCACTTCACACCTAATCCTTTTGAACCTTTCTGTATTATTGCCGTTGGTTCTACATAAGGATTGGTTCCCTTCCATGTCCCTGCTACAGTCTTATCGTAAGTATAATCGAGATCTGAAAATGTTAGTCCGCATTGCCAATTCGTTGATGCCACCCGGCTTTTAATCACCCCATAGTCAATTCCTTTAGCTTCAACACACATCGGAATTCCGTTCTCCATACCAATGTATACGCCAACATGTCCTGATTTCCAAAGAATTACGCCAGGTGCAAAATCTTTTATGTTACTTATTGGCATCCTTGTATATGCCGTTGCATATAATTGGGCCGATCCAAGCTGCTTCCCCCGAAATGCACCTGGCAATCCGCTACAATCTGTGTTTATGGTCAAAAACTGCTTCTTTTTCCTTGCTTTTGTTATATATGTAGAAGTCACTACCTTGGGATATGTTTTATGCATCCGATCTGCAAAGTCAGATGTTAACAAAGACATCTTGCATCCATAAAAATACGGAACACCAATCTTGCTTGCAGCATATTCGGCAAGCTGTTTACCTGTCTTCATTCTCGTCTCCTCCTTTGTACTGGATGGAGCTGATACCGAGGCATGCACCTAAAAAAGCATCAACTGCCATGATCGTTGTTGAAATCTGTTCGCCATAAGGGATCTGCCAAATGGCAAAAACTACTCTGACCAATGTTGCCAATGCCGGCAGAAATAGCATTGCAACCCACTTCAATACATCATAAACTTTGTTTGACATTTTCATTTTGGATCCTCCTTCACTTCATTCTTTTTTCAATTGTTTCAACTTCAACTTCAAGTCTTGTGATCCGGTCAGCAAACGTGTTGTGCTTTCGGACCTCCTCGGTAAGATTTTCAATCTTCGTATCAGTTACGGCCTGAGCCACTGAGAGTTGTTGCTCAATTTTCTTTGATGACTGCTGGCTTGTGATGATTACACCAACCAATGAAAGGCCTCCAACGATTATCGCTGTAATGATTTCAACCATTTCTCCGGATCCTCCTTTTATCTGTAATATACATTATCTTCACTTAAAAATGGTTCTGGTACTCCATTAATAACGTATTTTGTAACCTTGCCATATACATTATTACTAGCCTTCCATACTCTAAAAGTAACATAACTATTAGCATTGAAATATAATGTATATTGTGCGCTATTGCTATCACTTGTTGCCAAATTGACAACAGGAGAATTAAATATTACTTTCGTATTCAAACTAGAATCAAATGTTATATGAATATCATGTAATGCTGAACATAACACTGTTCCAGATGAACCACCTTGTATCTCATCACCTTTAATCCAAGTTAGTGCCGTAGAAATATCAGATACTAACGCAAAAGTTCCTGTGGTGTTTGGTAAAGTAAGCGTAATATTGCCGGTCTGTGAACTGTTTGTTTGTATTATATCTCTTGCGCCTTTTCCATTATACATATATAAATATCCTGTATAATTATCTGCGACCGTACTTGCTTTACTGTTACCTATTGCAAAGTTTATTCGTCCTTCTGTATTGGCAACACCAATGGTCTGCACTTGCATTGTTAGGCCCATATTTTTTTTAACATCTTCTGTATATGAATCTTTATCATTTCTTACAAGTGCTAAATTTCTCCATCCAGTTGTTGTTGCATCAGATTGAGTAACATTTGCATCAGTAAACACAGCATCGCTAGGCACATTTTTCCCTAACCCTATAGTTGATTTTAAGTTTGCTATACTAACATATCCGCCAGTAGCCCAACTGTTTGTCATTCCAAAAACATATGTTGGTGCTGTCACGCTTTGATTAGTTAAATTTTTTAAAGCGTTTAATCGTGTTGTTGCGTTTGTTCCGCCATTTTCTATTGGCACTGTTCCTATCGAAAATTCTGTGCCACTTAACAAAAGTCCTGTATTAGAATTAGCAGTATAGGTAGTATCCGTAAATTTGGGACTATTTCCGATTGCTACTCCATTCAAATTTGTGGCATAAATATTAGCCCATTTATAAGCTGACGTTCCGATACTTCCAGCGTCATTAGTTGCAACATCCGCCACGTTTGGCACAATCTCACCGCCAGTCGTAATTTTTAGTCCCTTACGATTAGCGATTGTCTGAGCGTTTGCTTGAATATTAACAACACTATCAGCCGTGATAAATGTGATTTCCGAACCATTATTCGGATATAAATTATAATGAGCATTTGGTGCTTCGCCAGACCCAATAAATAAATTACCACCAGAATTTAAAACTAAATTAGCTCCGTTTCCAGCATGGTCTGAATATGCTCTTAATGATGCCGTTGAGTTGACTTGTGAGCCGCCAGTTGGAGTGTATCTTGCTTGTAATTGCAATAGCGCTGGTGCGTCAGTATCCCCTTGCACTAGGTCTTTTCTAATTGTTACATTACCCGTCACCACACCACCAGTTAAAGCAAGAGCTCCAATATTTGCCGGAGTTAAATTGACGTTTCCGGTTCTGTATGTGGATTCAGAATTACCTTTTACGCCAGTTACAGAGCCACTAGGAACTTCCCAAGATCCATCATTTCTTAGGAATTTTGTTGTATCACTTCCAATCTGAGGGCCATTTGTAACAGTATTTGTACCGCTGAATTTTGCAAGATATCCATTTGTTCTTGTACCACTGCCAGTTATATTATTTTCAATACTAGGAGTAATGTTAACATCACTAGCAGTTCCACCATTAACAGATACAGAAAACTTGTTTGTACCACCTGTGAAAGTATACGTTGTATCTGTAAATTCCGGACTACTACCAACGGTCACTCCATTGATTTTAGTGGTCTGTAAATTTCCAGTGCTAGGATTCACATAAATTGAATTATTTCTTTGAGCCGTTCCTGTTCTGCTTGCTGTTGTATCAGAAGTCTCTCTGGTTGAAAACAACAATGGATAGTTTTTATTTGTACTCACCAACGTTTGAGTGACATTTACATCACTTCCTGCCTTGCTATTCCAAGTTGAAATCTGTGTATCTGTTACAACTCTATGTGTTTCATCAGCGGTCAAATCAGAAAGTGCGGTAGGAATATCAGCAACTACCGCTAACTCTGAATCATTGGGTTTGTCAACAGGAAGTTTATATCTTCTATCAGCACTGCTGCCAGTCAACGTGTTATCATTAAATAATCGGATAAATTTTCCTGTTCCTCTTTCAGAAAAGAGCTTTAACGCACCACTTGACATTCCTGTTGATGTTTTATTATTTCCAACTGTCAGTATTGTCTGATTATCTGTTGTTCCGGTATGACTCTTTGCAACTGTGATATTTCCACTAAATGTACCACCTGTTGATGCTTTAACAAAATCAGTAGGAATGTCACCTGTATCTGCCTTTCCTTGTAATGCAGTATATATGTCCCCACCTGTAACAAATCCGGTATTTCCACTTGCAATAGAACCTGTGAAATTTGTCTTTTTTGTTGTATCAGAGGTATTATCTACGCTCCCTAAACCTATATTTGATTTAGTGATATTTATATTCCCTGTCCTATAATTAGTTTCGCTATTACCTTTTACACCAGTAACTGTATTTACCTGCGCGTTTGGTTCAATGCCACTTAACTTAGTTTCATAGGCTGATGTGAAGTTTACGTCTGTATGCACATAATTTGCATCAGACACAAAATTACTGTCATTAGTCAAATCACTGGTCTTTGTTGGAATCCCTGTGGCATTAATTGTCACTGTACCACTACTGTTTGTCATGGAAATATTGTTACCATTTTTCAAGTTTAGCGGTGTTGTGTTATTACCAAGAATCTCTGTGTCATTCAACTTAATAGGTCTATGAGTATTGGTATCGGTTGATACAATCGTTATCTTATCATTTGTGGCATCCGGAGTTAAAGTGACATTATCACCTGCGACCAATTCAAGTGTATCTTGCTTTGCATCTGCTGTTACGGTAGTAGAGCCTACTTTTACTTTTGCAAACGCATTTTGATTGACCTCTGCTGTTGTGGTTATATTATTGTTCGCATCAATAGACACAAGACCACTTGCAGTATAGGTGGTATCTGTCAGGTTCACTGTAACGTCATCACTGTCATTAGCCGTAAATTCACCCTTTAACGTGCCATTCTGATTAATGGTTAATTTACCATCGTTTACAGTAGGGATAGTAGGAAAATCACTAATTTGTGATTTTGTAATACTAATATTCTGTGTTGTGATGCTTACCTTACCATCTGTTTCTGACCATGCCTTAATGGTCTTTCCGGCACTAATATTAGATGCACCGGTTACATCCAGATCCTCAATAGCACCTGTTATATCACTAATATCAGCTTTTGCATCCCACGCAGATTTTTCAGTATCAGTAACAAGTCTGTGATTTTCATCATCGGATAAATCTGCCAGTTCGTCCGGAATAGTCGGCTTGTTGCTCAAATCATTATAACTTCCACTCGTTGCAACTGTGGCCAAAGTAGGTTTATTCTTGATATAGTCAACAGCTGTATTATCAGCCTGTTCCCAATCACTTTGAACCTGTCCTGCTGGAATCGTAGGTTTGTCTATTAAGTCATTATAACTACCACTTGTTGCCACGGTTGCTAAATCAGAACTTTTCACATAATCACTTTGGTCAATCGTTCCGTCATTCTTGACAAGACCAACGGTCAAAGATTTTTCAATATAATCTGACATATCGGGTATGTCACTTGTTTTAGCAAGTGTATCATTCCCACTGCCACTAGGAACAGTGTTTCCGTTTAGTTTGGTAGTCTGCAAATTGCCCGTAGATGGATTGTACTTTAGATTAGAATTTTTCCAAGCCTTATCATTTTCTGTAACATCATTCGCACTCTTGCTTAGCAAAACTCTATAGTCTGCATCAGTTGTTGTGTTCTCTTGTTTTACCTTTTCGTCAAGGGAATCTGGTTTATTTTTGATATAATCAAAGGCTGTTGGGTCAGTTTGTTCCCAATCAGCCTTCAATTCAACAATATCAATAAGACTATTTATTTTAGTTGTAATACCACTCAATAATTTCGATATACCATTATACTGTATTTTCTTCATATGCCCACTATCCCTCTTTTTATGATGATACGTCGGTCAAAGTATAAATTACCTTCATTGTCATTGCCGGTGTTTTTTGTACTGCCTCCTGAAGATTGAAGATTGTACCGAGATAATTATTGTACACACCGAATGACAGGTGTCTTTCGTTTCCTACTGTTCTGTAAATGAAAAGGCTTTTATCAATCATCATAATGCCGATATCAGCGCCAATCTTTGTTGTCACACTTCTGACTGAACCGTCCGGATACAGACAGTATGTTGAAAAATTTTGAGCTCTTCTTTCAATATACGCAAGACCATTTGGAGCTCCAAATATTCTGTACTCACCACTGAAATCTACACCGACATTGTATTCGGTTGTTGTATTGTCGGAAAGCTTTATTCTTGTCACTTTTCCCTGGCTCTGATTTGTCTTATAATAGAACAGATATCCGTTTGTAACACAGAACCTGTCTTCGGAGTTTAAAGTGTCAATAACAATATCATCTTCCTTTGTGAAGGTATCTAGATTCACTCTTCCAAGCACATTTCCGGACACTAAAGTCTGCCCTGTCTGAATCGAGTATCTAAAGTATGCATATCCGTCACCGTCATAAGGGTCAATCGAACCATAATAGGAAAGCTGTGCCGGAAATGTTATTTCAGTCTGAGTATCTTCATAATATCCCATTTCGCCTACATAGTCGTCTACTTTATACCCGAAGAATGGGATTCTCGTATAGCATACCCTGTAAATCCAGCTGGCAGATACATCGGGATTGTATTGAGGCGGTGTCCATGTAATCAGTCTCAGGAAGTAGAAATTCTGAGTTGTTCTGTCATACTTCAAAGGGAATATCTCGTTATGGGTCAGCTCCGGATTGCTGTCTAATTTCGGCTTGAGTTTGTTGCTATCAGAGATGCTCAGTAGGTAAGTAAAGTTTCCGCAGAACGGATTCTCACCGCACTGCAAACTCGTCAGCGCAAGAGAATTGATTGTTCCGTTTGCCTGAGATGTACTGAAATCCCATACGCTCTTGAATCCCGTTGAAAGTCTTTCGGATTCATATTCGTTATAGGAGCCTCTGAATTTGTTTGAATTATCTACATATCTACCAGCACATGCAATAAAGCCATTCGCTGGCATATTGAATTCATCTGCATCTTCAGTGATTGACCCTGTAAATAACATCAGGCCTCCCAAAGCCTTTTCTGCTATCGGCATCATTTCACTCATTGATGCGCCTTTTCCGGCAATCATATTTCTTATTTCCTTCGTTGCATTCGTCACAAGGTTATGCGCTTTCTGACGATTTACAACCTTTCCTTTTTCGTCATACAATATGACTTCTACTTCTCCTCTAACCATTTTGACCTCCATTCTGTACTAAAACATGACCATTTACGAATATAATGCTGCTTACCATTGCTCCGGATGAAAGAATTGCTTTCAGTTGCATCGGATACGCTGTCCAATCTGCCTGAGTAACAGCTTCAAGTTGTGATTTTGTCATCGTAATGTTCTCCACCCATTCACCATTCATGAAACCAACCCAAGTCTCGCCATTGTCATAACTTATCTGATATTCAACACCCACTGTTGCATTTGCAACTATGTGATCAGTGCTATACACATCTGTACTTACAAGATATCCAGGGCCTGTCCATGTAGTTCCTGATACACTACAGTTTGAATCATCAGTCAAGCCGTCACCATAATACATTTCAATCATATCTTTATCTAAACTATTTACACTATCTGTGAACAATCCTATCAAATTTTCGAACGTAAACGACGCATAATTATCATTCGCTATGGCACTTTGTGGAATCTGAGCGTTCGCATTAGCGGAATCAGTAAATTGACCAATTAAATCTTCAAAACTAAATGATGTAAAAGAATCTTCCGCATTGATAATTCCATCAAATACATCTCCTATCAATCCTTGTCCCACCAAGATATTGGAAGCTTGCATTGAAGGGATTGTAATTGTACCATTATGGCTCTTAATACCAACTTTCCAAGTATGTACTGATGTATTTTGAACATATAATAGATAAATCATTTTCAGAATATGTTTACCATCCATATATATTTCTTTAGGAACTCTTGCATCCAGGAATTCATTATCAAAATAGTATAAGACCTCCACTTCACAATCATTATAAATATCATATACAATGGAAGCTGCCTGTGTTGTATCCACATCGATCAGGTATTCCATTTCTATCAATACTTGAGTAGGCTTTTGAACCTGAAATTCTATCTGTGCAACAATTGTTGGCGAATTACTATCTGGAACAATAATTCTTTCTTCATTTGAAAAAAGCAAATAATTCATAGCATAATCTTGTAATGATCCGCTCACTCGTTCGACTTGATCAGCCACAGAATCAACACGCGTCTGTAGATCAGAAACAAATTCTTTTTGGTATTGATCTCCTTCTGCTCCGTATACATCACGTAAACTTTGAATTCCTTTGATTGATCTGTTCAAGATTGCGAAATTCATTGTCTTATATACCGAATGGTGTTGTTCTGATGATTCTTCAAAATCGTATACTCTGTATTGGACAATATCTTTACCACATTCTACCCAAGGTCTGCAATCACAATCCGCTTCAAAAGGTCTATACTTAAACCCTTTTACATTCTGATAAATGTTTGCAGCCATGGAAAGGAGCACCTCGTTGCTCAAACCTTTCGCAAACATGTTCCCTTGAATAATATAGGAATTATTACCACTCCCATATGTAACACCTTCATCGGACTCATCTTGTCTAATAATGATTTTCTCGACCGGTTCAACTTCATAATCCTGATAATCTATTGTTTTATAATAATCATAAACTTCTGTTGTTTCCGATTCTTCATCATCCAACCCCAAAGGTATACGATATTCAAATTCGCCCTCTCGATTGATAATTCCAAAACGCGCATTGATTTGACAAATAGATTTCATTACATGTAATGCCTGCAATGTCGATGGAGCCAATTGCTTCTCTATGATAACGTTATCATTAGGTAAATTTGTGTCTACTTGATCGATTCCTATATATTCGAAAAAACTATCTCGAATAGACTTTATGGTACACGGAAAAGATAAATTCTTATACCAAGAAGCCACATCTAAAGAACCTTTTGTATAAATCTTATCATAGGCAGTTATAATCTTATAATTCCTATTGGCTTGCATTTGTTCATCATCAACAATCCCGGTAAAAAGCCGTTTCCATTCCTGTGGCTCTTCTCCATCTCTACTCTTCTTACGAATATAAACTTGGATCTCCGCACTGCATAAATGCTGACTGACACTGTTCAATTCAATTTGGAACTGCGATGCTATACACCCGATTATCTCTATGCTTGAACTTTCTGCTACACTTTCTGTAATCTGCATACTCTCTGAGACAATATGATCACCATATATATCCCCTTGTGGGATATCCGGGAAAAAAAGCCACAATTCATTTGAGCCTATCCCTTGCCTATATGCATTTCTCATGATTTCATCATTCGGCATAATTCATTTACCTCTGTTCTATTTTTCAATCAATGCAAACCTAACAGATTTATACTTAACAATTCCGTTACTGACACTCCTTATGTTAAATTCCGGATCCGGCATATAAAAAATGCCTGTATAATAATCATTCCATTCAGGAACATATGTTGTACACCGACAAGCTCTCTCGGGTCCATTACCCCAAATGCTTCGGAAAATGTTGAGTAGTTCTTGCAAAAATATATTGTCGCATTCAGGGAAATTCCATTCCATTTTAATTTGCGTATGATCTAATACAGTTCTGTGCAAATATCCTTCCGAGTCCTGATAACTATCCAAATCCTGCGTATTAACTTTTGTTTTAAATGAATCATATTGCATATATTTATGAGGTATTTCTATTTCTTCATTCTGTGAATCCGGATTGCTCATCTTTAGCAAATATCCTTCATATCCCATAATAACTCACCTACCATTTCAAAAAAGGAGCTGCCACACCAAACTTTAGTGCGACAGCCCCGATAAATCTTATCAACCAAACGCAGGTCTTCCGGTTCTCTTTGTATAATCACTTGATTGTTTCTTTACTACTTTGAAGAGTCCATTCGGATCCCCTTCAACCTTAAATGTAACACTTGAATCTCCTCTCTCCGCTAATGCTCTTGATACACCACGATATGCAGCTTCTTCAATACCTGCTGTAATTTGATCATTGTTAGCCACAGCTGTTTTTCCATTCGCAAACTCGCCAACTAATTCGCCATGATTTGCCATAAACAAACCATCTTCCGGGAATCCACCAGTGGAATATCTTGGAAGCTTGATCAACTGAACCTCTGTTGCACCTCCGAAAAGTTTGCTAAGTTCCTTACCATAAGCCGTATTAGCATCAATTTTAAAAGTCATGTGTT
>JAZUCE010000050.1:0-12920 GCA_045638905.1 Faecalimonas sp. | reverse complement strand
TCGTTTTTTTCACAAACAAACTTATAAAACGTTGAAATTTCATTTTTTAATTCTGTATTGATTATACAATAAATTTTTGTTTGCGGAAGATTTAAAGTAATCATGTATATAAGATAACTGAAAGCAGGAAAAACATTATATTTTCCTGATTTTTTCTGAACAAAATTCTTCGGAACCTGCGAGAACACTGAATTTTCTCGCTATTATATTATATCATAAATGTTTAAAAATTGCAAACTAATCTTTTAAATTCGATAGACTTGGCACGAGTAAAATTCACCCATATCAAAGCCCGTATTACCTTTTTAAAATTTCTTTTCTTTCCTTTAACGCCTTTCTGTGTTATCCATGTTTCTTAACAAGCTATTCTACTATATTCCTCCTGGTAATTTAAATTTTAGATGACTTATGCTTCACCCAGCATCATTGGATGAAGCAGAAGCTTACGCATTCTGATTTTTTTGTAAGCGTGCTACAGACTCCGTATACTGATTTTTACATAAACACAAGGTTTCGTTTACATTTTATTTTGCTATTGATTTTATAACATCAATAGTCCTCTCAGACAATCCTCTATTGTGCAGCCTGAGCCTTCTGAAAAGGTTGATTTTACTATGTATTTTCCCACCTTAAAGAAGTAGGGATTTTTAACTTGATCCAAGGTATATTTCAATCTTTCTTTCTCCGTTGGAATAAGGAGGTTATTTTATGTTTCATAAAATTAAAAATGTATCTCCCCTTCCCGACTATCGTTTAAGCGTACAGTTTGCTGAAGGGTGTACTAAAATTTATGATGTAAAGCCATTATTCAAACAAATCCCTGCTTTTGAAGAATTAAAGAACTCACATCTGTTTTCCGATGTAACCGTTGATGTAGGCGGATACGGGATTGTATGGAATGATGATTTAGATTTATCCTGTGATGAGTTATGGGAAAATGGTGTTGCTATCCAAACGCCCTTTGACGGACTTATGGCATTTAGTGATGCAACCACTCTTTGGGCACTTAATGAAAGTACATTAAGAAAAGCAATCACCTACGGCAAGCTTGTTGAAGGTGTTGATGTATGTAAATTTGGCAAGCAATGGGTAGTTTCTACAGAAGCGATGAAAAGAGAATACGGCGAACCGAGAATATAAAGAATAATGAGCATAACCTGCTTTAGGTTATGCTCATTACTTTTATACTATATAAATGTTATAATTCTTCTTCTGCGTGGTTGCATACAGGCACAAGAGTTTCTAAGTCTTCCCACAAAAATGCTTTAACTTTAGTTGCGCCACTTAAATCCAGTACATCAGCTACTTTAATTTGCACATCACCTGCCACATTAGGATATACTTTGCAATCGACCATACTGTTTTCGTCATAGCTTGCTATAATCAAGGTTTCGCCGTTTACGCTATTTGCGACTACAACACCATCTTTAATTGCAAGCCTTTTTCTGCTGACGGTTATGATGCCATCTTCCATAGCAGGTGCATTACCAAACTTATCATCCACAAAATTTTGTGCAAATTCTATTTCTGCTTTTACTTCCGTTGTGCCATAAAAGCCTTCCTTCATTTTGAATTCAGCTATGGCAATTGTGCCGTTTTCGTAATTATTGACAGGATTTGTATCACTACCAAACCAGCTGACAGGAGTTCTGCCTGCTACAAATGAATTTGGATATTTTCCTTCTAAAAGTCCTGTATCTGTAACCGTGTTATTTTTAAGAGTCAGCACATCGGTATCATAGCAAAGCCAAAACTTAAAGGCTGTTATACCGGGGTTGCCGGCGATGTCGATCAAAACCTCCACATCGCCGGTTTCTGAAACTTCAACATTTTTAGAAACAATTCCCGAAAACTCACTCTCTTCAGCGGATACTGTCACCAAAGAAGAGCCTGCAATCAACATACATAAAATTATTGTTATAAATTTCTTTATGTTTGTCATATTATTCCTCCAGTGAAAGATCCGGACCATAGTTTTGCGGTGAGTAAGCGTCTTTTACATAGAAAATTTCATAGCCTGTGGTATTTGCAGATGAATTATATTCGGAATAAGTTTGGTTTACAACGGTTCCGTTATAGAGACATGTATATGCAGAATTTGTTGCATAAGGATGGTCTACAGACACAGTTTCGGTAATACCCTTAACTAAATACGAATAGGCTGAATATTCAGATGGCATAGCCTTTACCAATCTGCCGTTTTCAATTTCTGATGTGTCATACAACTGTTCCTTCGGATTTTTTGTAAGAGCATAAACCATTTTAATCATTGTAAGGTCATCACCTGAAAGGATATCATATGATTTACCATTATCATATGTAAAAAGAACTGCTTCCGGTTCGTATATTGCATAAAGCTGTATATCCTGACCTATCATTGTTGTGTCTATCTCTGTTATTGGCTTCTCGTTTTTCCTGGTGTAGTAAGGTCTTTCAAACCAACCTACAAACTTCAATTTAAGTGTAGCTTTTTGCTCATCAGCCAAACCGCAGTTATTCATATAGTCAATCCATGTTGAATCACCAAATTCGGTTATAGACAAATCATCAAGTACCGGAAGTGTTATCTTCTCGCCACGTGCAATCTGTTGCGGATAACCTTCGAGAAGGTTTAATCCCGCTACTCTCTGATGAATTGCGAAATTATATACCGAGGTTGACGTTAACAGCTTTGATGTTTTATATTGTGGAACATACAAATCAAGAGTATATTCATCCTTTATAATCGGCGAGTAAATTACCCTGTCATAACCTGCATTTTTGTCGGAATAACGAATTTGCCTTTCTTTTTCAACAACTTTCCCACCAAATTCTGCACGATATTTAACATCAGCTTTGTCATTTACACTATTCTGTGCCTGTTCAAGCACTTCAATTGTTGAAATTTTATCCGGTGCTGTGTAAATTGTATACACCTTTTCTTCGGATACCTGGTCAAACAGATGTGTTACTCCATCAACTTTTACACCAAGCTGTCTTGCAAGGGGCGTGTAATTAGATACGGTAAATATGTTTGCAACCATATTCGTAACATCTATAACATCAACATATACATGTTTTTCAGTGAAGTCAACATTAAATGATGTTACTTCTGTATAGTCTGTTCCGGATTTGATGTAGAATCTGTCGTTAGATATATACTCGTTACCCAATACTTCTTTCAGATATCCTGTTGCATCAGGAAGTGTGTATTCTTGGCCGGGAGTTACTTCAATTTCACCAATTACTTCTTGGGTATCTCTGTTATGTACTATAACCGTGCTTGAGGTAGTTTCAACCCACTTGGAATAGTATCTGCTGTTATTAACGTCAAATCCATTTGCAGGAATGACTGTAACAGGATCACCTTCACACTGAGAATTATTATACCATCCATCAAACTTATAATATACATTGCCAATTAAAATCAGTTCTGTAGAACCTTCCGGCATTGTATACTCTTTGGTAGAATCAAAAGTATATCGGGTTGTTACGCCTGTCAATGTGTTAATTGCGGATATTGTCGCAGCCAGACTATCTGTCGTCCACTGAGCAACAAATTTTACATCTGTTCCCATAACCGTAACATTATCAAGCAGCCAGTACTTGTCATATTTGCTCGCTGTTACAGGGTAATTTCTGGAATTATACATATCTCTGTATTCTATATTCCAACCTGTAAATGTGTAACCGGGACGACTCGGTACATCTGCCGGCAAGCTGAAACCTTTGACACCATACTCATATGTGAAACCTTCAATTGCCGGTGCACCTTCATAGTTCCAATCAAATGTAACATCGTAAGACATAGGAACATACTTATAGTACAAGTGGAAATCTCCCGCTTTGCCTTCACCAAAATACGGAGTTTGGATTATGTCGGATTCGCAAAGTTCTTTAAAATCAGCATCCATGTATACTTCGCCTTTCGGATAACCCTCAATGCTTGGCGCTAAATCTTTTACAAGTGATTTGTAAATATAATTGAGGTAACCCGGTGTAGTATATTCATAAGTTCCGATTTTTTCTGTTATATCAACAATGCCCTCTTGGTATACATGTGCATAAATATCATAAGTGTTGCCTGAATATTTAGGTGTCAACTGCAATTCACCGGGCATGTCTTTTAAACCTTCTTCAGGTACTTCTATCGGCGAACTTGTTGCTATACCATGTACCACCCTGACTTCCCAACCATTGAATGTAAGACCTTCTGCTTCCAATGTGAAATCAAGTTTAAATGGATTCTCTTCATCACAGTAATACCATTTTGGCAATTCATCATAATTTACATAGTCTTCGCTGTATGTTCCGTACAAAAGACCATATGATACCGGATAGCCGACTTTTGCCCAAAGGGTGAACTCACCACCTGTCCAGAGTGAAACATCTGTGATTGGTTCGCCTTCAAATTCGGGATTGTCATACCAACCGTGGAAACTGTTTTCATCTGCAACAGGAATAGGCAGTTTCTGTCCTACTGTTACATATTGTGTGAAATCGTCAAAGCCATTACCCTTGAAGTTAACTTTATATTTTCCGGGTATGCCATCTTCGGCGTAATATCCGTAAAGACCTACAACATAACGGTTTAAGTATGTTGAGTCAAGAGAACTATATTCCTGGTCATAGTTTACATCCGAAGCCGCCATCAAAAGACCCTCTTGGGGAACGTCCATATAGTTCTTTTTCAAAAGTACGGCATCCCATATATTAACATTGTCGGTTCCGTCAACGTCGCCAACTTTAACGTCGCACACATCAACGGTGAATTTTGAGGATGCACCGCCAACGCTTTTACCGGTAATATCAAAGGCTTCAACAAAATTGAATTTGATAATTTGGTCGCTTAAGTCCTGTGTATTTTTAATCTCGAATGTAAAGCTTACCAGGTTACCTATATATGTATTGTTTACATCCGGACTGCTCCATAACATACGATACGGAGATGAGTACAAAACATCCCCTTCATCTTCTGAATTTGTAGGGTCAACATATTTTGTGAAATTTGATTTATTTTCTACACTCTTAAGTGTGAACACCGATTCGTCGAACTCAAGTGCAGCCCTGAGAACTGAAATACCGGGATTATCTGTCATAAGTACATCAATTACAAAGCTTTGTCCCGAAGTTACCTTTACGCTGTTTGCCTTGAACTGAATTTTTCCTTTTGGGTCTGCTTCAGCTACAGAGATATTATAGATAAATTCAACATCGCCGTATTTTACAACAACTTCTGCAGAGTCTGTTTCATAATCCATTACATATTCCCCGGGTACTATAGGTGTGTTGCCCTCAAGAGATGGGATTGTTACAACAAATTCAGCGTTTGCCGCTGACACATTTTCTGTAAAGGTGTTTGAATATACAAGCTGTCCCACAAAATCATCAATGCTGAACACAGCGCCGATTTTATATTCGGTTTTGCCTGCATTTACAATATCTGCTTTTGTTACAACAGGCTCTAAAACTTCGACTTCAAATTCTATTGTTTTGTTGCCGTATACTGCCGCAACAGTTGTGGTACCTACTTCGCTGAAATCATAGAAGAAGTTCACATAATCTGTAACATCTTCATAAGTTGCACTATCTGCAGGATCTGCTGCATAGTATACAGTTATGTCATTGGTTCCAAGGGTAGCATCCTTGTATGCTGTAATACCGCCCGGTGCATGAACTATAAGGTACGGATATAATGTATTGAACACAGGCTCGGGAAATGCGTCCCATACACCTTCTGAATATCCCCACACCGGAGCTTCATCAGCTGTTGTCAGATATTCATCACATTTTTCAAATATTTCAAAGGGTGTGCCTAATGCAAAATCTTCATCACCAATTACAAATATCTTAGAGTAATCATCATCTTCATCGGAGTTTTCCAGGTAACCGATATAACCTTTTCCCAGCGGTTTTTCCTCGTCCGGTACAAAGAATACGTAAGAACCGGCCTGAGATGCACTACGGCCGATTACACCGCCTACATAACCATCTTCACTTGAAACTTCATTATAGTAGGAAGCAACTCTTAAGACTGCAAAACCACCTTGTCCCTTGTGGTAACCGGTTACTGCACCTACAGAACTATTTGCACCTTCACGTTCGTTGATAATGCGACAGTTTTTAACAGTTGCTCTCTGGACTGCTCTGTCGTTGATGGTATCGTTTCTGCTGTCTGTGTAACCGACGATACCACCAAGATATGTGGTACCTGCACCACCTTTTATGGTAATGCTTGAATCTTCGATTCTTACATCCATAATCTTACCGAGATTGCTGCCTGTAAGACCATCTGTGTTGGCACCGCAAAGTATACCTGCGTATACCGTTTGACCTTCTTTGGATTCAACTACAACTTCGGCATCTTTAATGGTAAGATTTTTGATTACTGCACCTTCATTGATAAGCGGGAAGAGACCGATATACTTTTCTTTGGTGTCTATTAACTTAAGACCGCTTATTGTATGTCCGTTACCGTCGAACACACCATTGAACTCATCGTATTCTACAGCTGCATGTATGAAGTCATCGGAAATCTTAATGTCATCCATCAAGATGTAGTTTTGGTTTCCGTTCATCCTCATAATGTCGTCCTCTGTTCTTACAGGTAAGAAACCTTCAGGAATTGCATCAACAGAGCCGAGTTCTTTATCTGTAACGATTTCTGCGTTAATTTGTGCATATTCGTCTGCAAAATTAGTAGGAATACCGTAGATAAACTCCTGATACATATCGACAATTTCTTCTTTCACATTGTCCATATAGTATTTTTTGAGTTCTTCTATACGTGCTGTGTGACTTTGCGACTTATCCATTGCAAGAAGATCCCACATTGCAAAAAGCTGCATGTTGTCACTTTTAATCATTGTGGACTTTGTTGAGCCGGTGTTTTCGTCCATACCATACATTGATGCAAGCCATCCGTTTACTGTATCGTCAGCATCACCCGATATGATAGCATCAAATGTGGAATACATGGGGTCACCGCCACGAACACGCATGCTCATCTGCTGATTGTTGTTTGCAAAGCTGTTTTCGTGCTTTTCACCGCCCGATGTGTTGACCGCAACATTAACCGCAGCAATTGCCTTTGTGCTTACGTCAACCGATGCATTTGCTTCGATATCAAATTCACTCTTCATTGAATTTGATGTGTCTGTACCTTCATAAGAGGTATATGCTTCACCACCTGCATCATACTGGGTTACAATATGTGTTCCGTAGGTGTTGAAAAATGCTTTGGGGTCCATATTCATAAGGTCGTTTGCAAACTTATCATTAAGTGTTACATAATTTCCGTTTTCGTCCTTTGCCCACGGATCACCCTGGTTAATATTCATTGAATATTTATATGCTTTTGCAAGAATTTCAAGAATAAGTCTTGATTTGTTGGTTGAACCTTCCGATTCCCATGTACCTTTGAAACCAAACTTTGCCTTGATATCTGTTTTTGCAAGAAGTATTTCGGTAGATACCCCTACATCCACAGATATATCTGTATGTGTATTGTCAAGATAGGATGACATACTCGTAATATATGTCATTTTGGACTCCACATCACCAAGACGGTTCTTTGTGGGGTTCATATTTTCCATTGATTTGAAAATAGGTGCCGACTGAAGATTTCCTGCTTCAAAGGTTTTGCCTGCAAGAAGGTTAAAACCTTTACCAAGTTCAACGGTTGCCGAAATATCTTCATCCGACAAGGCATATACAGTCTGTGGCATTGAAACCGGCATTAAAGTTGCAAGCATAAATAATGCAAGGAAAGCCGATAAAAATCTTTTCATAGCCTTAACTTTCATATCCTTCTTCCTTTCTGTAATATATTTTTCTTTTCGGGCGGTAATGCCCGCCCGAAAAGCATTACTTAAATCTTACCTTCTGTTATGTTTTAGTTGGCTTTTGTCCACTTAGCGTAGAATATCTTATCGCCCTTATTATCACCGGTAACTTCTGTGATTGGGCTTCCTGTATATTCTCGGTTATCATACCAACCTTCAAATACATAACCTTCTTTTGTTACATTTGTAGGAAGTGTAACTGTTTCGCCACCGTAGGTATAGGTCATAATATCAAGAAGACTTCCGGGACCGGGATTTACATCACACAAGATGTTATATGTATTCGATGTCACTGTATCTGATTCCCACTCTACGTAGTCTCTTTTATATAGTTCATCGCCATTTGTGTAATACATGCAATAGCTTATTCCGTTTACCTTCATGGTTCCTGTTCCACACATTGCGGTATTAATCGACGATATCATAAACTTCGTGTCATACACACCATACCAAATTTCTTTTTCAAAACTTTTGAGTTCTGACGGAATAGTGTTTTGTATACCGGAAGTTATGTATGAACTCGTGCTTCTGTCAGAGAGGTAATTATAAATCTGCGCTATCTCTGTTCTGCCAAAATCGTAGTAAGATTCGTCATGGTGATAGGTAATTAAAACTGACTTTGGTCTATCTCTCAAATACGCAATCACATCAATCTCTTTCACATCGGAGGTATGTACACTCGATACATCAACGTAATCCGTATCTCCTAAATATCTACCAGTTTTAAGCTTCCATCCGTTAAATACCAATTCATCGCTTTCGTATGTGCCTGTATATCGGGGAACCTCGACAAACTTAATTGACTCACGATATATGTATTCATCTCTATGCAGTAGTGTAGTACCGTCGTGATCATAGAAATTAACAACAAGTATTTGTGTTGTATCTTCCCATCTGGCTGTAAGATCCAAATCCACCTCTATATTTTCCAGATACTGATCTGTAACAAACAAATCTGTTCCTGTCTTGTACCAGCCCATGAAAGTATAAACTCTCTCATCCTCGGTTTCATATTCTCTTACAGGAACACCAATAGAATATTTTTCAAATGCGTTTACATTTTCTCTGACTTCAAATTTATCCGGTGAGAAGGGATTTGTTGCGCTACCTCTTAATGTAAGAGTTATTGTAGGTGCATAAGTCCATTCTGCATAGATATCATAGGTATAAGTCTTGGAGGAATTGTAATCTGTAGCCGGGATGCTCTCTATGGTATTACCATTGTGCACCCAACGCAGGAATTTGTAATCCGGATTGGAATGTGTAGGTGTGGGCAGAATGGTTTCTGTTCCGTAGGTATGTACCATATAGCCATCACAGTTTCCGCCTTTTGCATCGAGATTAATCTTGCAAGTCCATCTGTCCCACTTCGCATAAAGTGTGATGTCTCCGGAGCGACCGTTCATATTTGTTACAGGAAGTCCGTCAAATTCGGGATTAGTATACCAACCTGCGAAATTAACAACATTATAACCTGTAGATGTGTTTGCGGCGCTAACGGGACTTTTGATTGCTGTATCCACGCCGTAAGTATATGTTGTCGGGTTCTCGGTTGCGTAGGTACATTCAACACCATTTTCTTCATATGTAATTGAAAATGTTTTGCCGGTGAGATCTTCCACATATTTTTCAACCCGCAGGCCTGTTGTGGGCTTGTAGTTGGCAGGAATGCTGCTTACTGCCCTATATATCAATCTGTTGTCGTCATATACGTTCCAGAGGGTTACACCTTCGCTGACAAGGGGTGTTTCCTGTCCGAAAACGTGAATGTTGTTTTCAAGTTCAAGGCTGCTGTCTATGATGTAGCCTTCTTTATATTTTGCATAAATTACAATTTCTCTTACAGATTTTGCAGGAAGTTTTTCTATCGGCTTGGTATATTCGGCATCCGAGTAGTAACCATCGAAAACATATCCGAATTTTTCTTCCGGCTGAGGAAGATCACTATTTACCACAAGGTCTTCTAAAATTACATCATCAAAGAATTTGTTCTTAACTCTGACATCAAATTTACCGGGTGCACCTGTTAATCCGAAGAAACCTACAATGTAACGGTTAAGATAGGTTGAATCGTGCTGGTTTATGCTTCCGTCACGATTTATGTCGGCAGCCAAACGGTTGATAATGTTTCTGGGAACGTCAAATGTTTCTCGCATGAGAAGTACGGCATCCCAGCTGTCAATTACACTATTGCTGTCCACGTCGCCTATAGCTGTTTTGTTGAGCTTAACTTTAACAACCATATCGGGAATATCTATTATATTGCCCGCCTTGTCGGTTGCTTCGCCGTTTACGCATTTTATTTTATTCATACCATAAACAGACTCATCGAAAGCTCCTTGTTTTACTTTGAACTTAACTGTTACAAGTGTGCCGCTGCTTGTATTGTTTTCGGTTGCTCCGGTGTCAATCCAAATAAGCGGAACTGTCGGTAATTTGTCAATTTCCTCGGAATCCGAAGTCAGCAAATCATTTGTTGTATTAAGCAATTTTGCATCAGTTATACTTTCAACTTCAAACAAATCTTTATCGTATTCAAGATATGCACTTAATGCAACGATACCGGGGTTATTTTTAAGCTCAATTACAACATCAAAACTACCGCCGGGTGCAGATTCAACACTGCTTGATGAAAAATGGAGTTTACCTTCCAAGTCTTCGGGAAGTACAGAAATCTGATATGTAGTTCTGTAGCCCTTATATTCAACCACTACATCTGTGCCTGTTGATGTTTCAATAAACTTATATTCACCCACATCAATCGGATTATCGCCTTCCAATTCAGGAATATAAACTGTTAAACCTTCATCACTTGCACTTAAGCTGCTTGTAAGATTGTTGGAGTATAAAATCTGAGCTTCAAAGAGAGAGTTATCAAACTTTTCGCCAACTCTGAACTGTGTTCTGCCTTTTTTTGTTATGGCAATATCTGTAACTACAGGTTCTACAACGTCAACTGTAAACTCTACAAGATGCTTTCCGTAAACAACCGTTACAGGAACATCTTCTGCTATTTCGCTGAAATCATATACAAAGTTTACTCTGTCTGTTACATCCTCGTAAGAAACTATATCATCACCATACTTGGCGAAATAAACCTTAAGGTTTTTCATGCTTATAAGTGAGTTCTGATAAGCTGTCACTCCATCGGGTGCATGTACAATAAGCCATGGTTTAGCTGTGGTCTCGGAGTGAATTTTCCATTCCTCGGCATAGCCACTGATACCTCCGATAATATTTTCTTTATCGCAGTAGTATTTGAATAATTTTTCGCTTGTTAATGCACATGCATCCGAACCGCCAAAGGTATATGCATTAAGGTCACCATAGCCCGAAAGCTGACGGCCTGACATGCTTGCGGACTGAACCTCGTTTTCATAAGAATAGGTTTCGACACGTTGCGTTGAGTCGCTGACAAAAGAACCGATACATCCGCCTACAAATGCATCCTTATCGCACTTTACAACATTATCGTGAGATATCATGCCGGCGCCACTTGAGGAAGCACCGCATACGGCACCGATATGATACAATCCGTCATCCAGAGCCGCAGATACATCAATGTATGAATTTACCACGGTAATATCGGATACGAAGTTGGTATCCGCTATGCATCCTGCTGCAAGACCCACATAGGTTTCGTGAGGTACATTGTCTATTATAAATGTAGCGTTATCTATGTAGATATTGCTGAGATTTGAGCTGTTTAATGCAGCCACGTTTCTGCCCACTGCAAGTCCAAGATATGCTTTAGCGGTATTTGCCACATTCAGTTTTATTGCAGTCGTGGTCTTTTGGGATTCTCTGCACTCAAAGTTGGAATCTGCAAATCTTATATTATAAAGATTACCCATGTTGTAAAGGATAAAGCCCATATAAACTTCGCTTGTACCGTTGTATCTTGCAATAGGATTAAGGTCATATATAGTATGTCCGTTACCGTCAAAATCGCCTGTGAACGGTTCTATTGTCTTATCAGTTGTATAACCGATACCACCAAAATCGTATTTCATTTCAATATCTCTCATGAGGGTATATTTTCCGTCAAGAGGATAATATTCCGATCTACCGATTTTATTAAGCTCTGCTTCTGTGTAAATCGGTATACGGTCCGAAGGGACACTCTCTACCACGCCAAGATTTTCATCGGTTACCATGGCTTCCCTGATAACATCATAATTATCAGCATAGTCTCCGGGGATGCCATAGATAAATTCTTCATATAACTCAAGATATTCACGGTTGGCATTTTCCTGGAAGTAGTCTCGAAGCTGTGCCACACGCTTTGAATGGTCCCTGCCATAGTCCATTTCAAGAAGCTCCCACAAAGGCATAAGTTTAAGCTCGTCAGTCTGAATCATTGTAGCCTTTGTTGAACCTGTGTTTTCGTCCATGGTAAACATTGACTGAAGCCAGCCGTTAACTGTTTCGTCAGCATCACCCGCTATAATCTTATCAAATGTTGAATAGAAAGGATCACCACCGCGAACACGCATGCTTGTCTGCTTGTTGTTATTTGCAAAGCTGTCCTCGTGCTTTTCGCCGCCTGATGCATTAACTTCAACATTAACATCGGCAATATCTGCCGCACTTACGTTAACGGTTGCGTTTGTTGTGATATCAAATTCGCTCTTCATTGAATTTGATGTGTCTGTACCTTCATAAGAGGTGTACGCTTCACCACCTGCGTCATACTGAGTTACAATATGTGTTCCGTATGTATTGAACAAATCCTCAGGTCTCATATGAACAAGGTCATATGCAAATGTAGGATTGATTGACACATATTCATCATTTTCATCCTTCGCCCATGGCTCGCTCATTTCCATATTAAGTGAATACTTATATGCCTTGGCAAGAATCTCAAGGATAAGTCTTGAAGTATTCACTGTGCCGGAGGATTCCCATTCACCTTTAAAGCCGAACTTTGCTTTGACTTCTGCCTTTGCCAAAAGACCCTCTTTGGTTACTCCGACTTCAGTAGAGATATCGGTATGTGTATTGTCTAAATATGATGACATACTTGTGATATACGTCATATTGGACTCAACATTACCAATTCTTACCTTTGTGGGATTAAGAGTATCTACACTATCA
>JAZUCE010000049.1:0-2742 GCA_045638905.1 Faecalimonas sp. | reverse complement strand
TACACTTCTCACAAATGTGTTACACTATGAACAATAGAGTTCGAACAGTTTTCAACAGACGAAAACAAGCAAGTGATACCACTTGTGCAGCCGTAGAAATCGTTGTCTGTCTGGGTCGTGAACGTTTCTACTTTTCAATCGCTATCTTTCTGAATGCCACTCAATGGCTTGAGGGTAAGGTAATCAACCATCCCAAAGCAGCCGTTTTCAACGAACAGATTCAAAAGAAGGTAACGGAGTTTGAACGTATCATCATTGCTATGGAAGTAAATGGTGATGACATGACCACCCAACAATTCAAAACCTATTTATCATCAGACAGCAGTAACCGGCGCAACTTCATGGCATGGATGCGCGAACGTATCCAATCCCGTAAAATGAGGGAAGGGACGCGCAAGGGACATTTGACCACTTATAAAGCCCTTCAGCGTTTCGGCAAATTCAAGACATTCGATGATATAACCCTTACTCACATCTATGAATTTGATATGTTCATTCGCGAAGAAGAGACTTACACATCTACAGGAAAACTTATTGAACGTAGCCAAGCAGCTATCCACAATTATCACAAACGCTTTAAGAGTTACGTCAGCGAAGCCTTCCGTTTGGGACTCATCAAAGAGAATCCATACAACCGTTTCCAAGACAAACGGGGCGAGAAAGGCAAACGCCCACATCTCACCAAAGAACAAATAAAACGGTTGATTGCCATCCGTGAAGAGTCATCAGACAGAGTAGCCAATAAATACCTTGACTTCTTCCTCTTCCAAATCTTTACGGGCATGGCATATAGCGATGCCAAGTCGTTCGACTACACCCATCACATCATCACGGTAGATGGACATGATTACATTGATGGACATCGAATGAAAACAGGAGAAGAATTCATCACACCCATTCTTCCTTATACCCAAAAGATTTTGGAGCGGAACGACTACAAACTTCACATCACCTCTAACCAAAAGTACAACCAATTCCTGAAAGGTGTCGGTTTGGCTCTTGGTTGCAGTTTTCCTTTGACCACCCATGTGGCCCGCCACACCTTTGCTTGTACCATCAGCTTAGGCGAAGGAATCCCTAAGGAAGTATTGCAGGTAATGATGGGACATTCCTCCATCAGAACAACCGAACTCTATGCTAAACTTCCCATAGAGTTTGTCACTCGCAACCTTGACAAAAAACTCTTCCATGTTTGGGGATAATCGTAACGACAAAGCATAGGAAAAGCCGCATTGCAACACTCCAAACAAGTGGTCAATGCGGCTTTTCTTTTTCTTTTCCATTTTCACCTCACGGGCTTGCCCGTTATCCACACGAAAGCATAGTGGGGTAGCCTAATTCCCCGAAGTGATGAATCACCCGGGTGGAGTGTACACTAAAATCAGCAAGCTGAGTGGGGGATTATGTGGACAAATTAATCAAATATTTTTATTACGGAAAATGAAATACCATAACTTCTAAATTTATCAATCGCTCTATATCCGTCGAATGATGGAACTTGAAAGAAAAACTGGTTTCTTCCGAGATCCCACATTCTTGTTCAAAATATGGATGCGTTTTGACTGCTGTTTGAATTTCAGAAAGTATTTGGGTAAACGAATCGTTTTTTACAAAAACTATCAATGCTGTTTGAATGTCTCTCCATGTTATGTATCTATCAAAAAGTTGATTAATAGCGTCATGGAGAGCTTTAGGTCCATTCCAGAACTTACATTCAGCAACGAAAATGTTATTGCCATCTTTGTCTTTAATACAAATATCTGTTTTCCCTTTTTTGTTATAAGTTTCACCAGTTGCAGTATAACCTCTTGTTTGAAGAACAGGAAGGATGTGGTCTCGTAATTCTGACTCGTGTTTATTGGAATTAGCTAATTTCTCGTAACCTTTGTACCCATTATAAACGATAGAAAGTATTTCCTTGTACTGTTCTTTTTTCGATAAAGGAGAAGTATTATTCACTTTTTCTTGATAACCTTTTTGAATATTATCGTACCATATAAAATCTTTAGTCATTGACGTTGTCATCGTTTCATAATCATATTCATCTCCTAGCAATTCTTTGGATTGTAAAATTCTCCAAATAAACCTCTGATAATTCTGGCAATAGATATTAAAATTATGAGGCTGCATCATATAATATACTTCATTATTGGAGATACAAATTTGATTAATAAATCGTTTTATTGATTCAGACTTTTCTTTTACGAAAGATAATATAACGAAAGACATACATATTATATGATATGCTTCTATCATATCAATAGCATTAGGAACAATTGCAAATTCACTAACTTTACGAAATTTCCAGGTAGACGCATAAGATAGATATTCTGAAAACTTTATTTCAGGATGTCGTTCTTTTACTACTTTTGAACATATAAAGTAAGATTCATCCAATAGCTTTGCATATAAGTTACTATAATCTTGTATAGGGTTAATTAGTGTATCTCTTTGAGGATTAAGATATATACCTAATTCTATCCCTTCGTGAAAACAATGTAAGTTTTTATACAACAAACCATTTATTACATAATTCCAATGACTTTCATCAAGAAAATAATTAAGGTTTGTATGATGCCTATATTTTTTAAGATGTTCTATTTCTGTCATAATATTGTTTTTATAAAAACGACATTATAATTACTGCATTATTTAGAAAGGTAAATCTCCATAAATCATATCCGAATCCTCTTTTATCATTGAAGGATACAAAGAATCCATATATTGAATATCTTTGATTTT
>JAZUCE010000048.1:0-2878 GCA_045638905.1 Faecalimonas sp. | reverse complement strand
AACATGTTTTCTTCGGAAGAATGGATATACAGCAAACAAGAAGATAAAGTATATAAGGTAGAAGTCATAAACGAAGACTATCCTGATTATCATATCGAATTGAACCAACATATCCTATATGAGGACTTACCACAAGGATATGCCATGATCAGATATCGGACACATCATCTTTGTGAAGCTTATCAAAACGACAAACTTCATGGGAAATTAAAGGAAATTGCGTCAAAATTGAATGAAGAAGATAATGATGTGTATATGATGATAAAATTTAAATAATATTGCATATAATGTTTTACATTAAAAACACATGAAAACATCCATTACCTTAACCGCAATATGCTTTACATTGACATTCAGTTTGTCATCATGCAAACAATCCTCCCGAAACGATTATTCCAATTCGGAACTTCCTGTCATTGACTTGGAAAAAGAATATCCCGTCAAACGGATAGATATTCATGAGATTGCGGATGTGGAATACATTCCGTTGGAAACGACGGATGAATCGTTGCTTACTTCAGGTGCAGAGAAAGCGGTGTCCGATAAATATATTGTCATAGCCGATTATGCTCCAGACAATCATCAAATTCTTATCTTTGACCGCAAAGGGAAGTATTTAAAGACTATAAACCGAAGAGGGCAAGGTCCTGGAGAATATCTTTATTTCCAGCATTTTGAAGTTGACTTTAAGGCAGAAGAAATATACATCTATTCTATGGGAACTTTTAACAAAATAATGGTGTACTCTTTTGACGGAAAGTTTCTCAGAAGCTTTGCTTACCCAAATGTAAAGGATAAGAACTGCCTACGTTTTGAAAACATCTATAATTATAATGATGATTATCTGCTGGCATATAATGACAAATATTGGCCTTCTCCTTATGAAGGTTATTACAGAGATGCTGATAAGACACCTTATTATTTGATTAACAAACAAAATGGAAAAGCAACTCCGGCCGACAAGCGATTGACTTTGGAAAATCCTGTTCCCTGTTATTTAGACAAAATGGGACCCGATTTTTATGGAAATCCAACTATGCCTTTAGGTTATATGATTGCACATTTATTAAGAAATGGAGAATCGGAATTTTTGATTGTAGAAAATACAATGGATACATTATATACTTATGAAGACCATGTACTACAACCTATCATGTTACGTACTCCTACAATTACTTCCATGAAGCCCAAACGATTCATTGTTCCTTGCGCATTTACAGACAATTATTTCATTTATCGAAGACTTGTATTGGAAGAAGACTATGATAAAGATCCTTTTAGTTTTGACAGCAGACGCTTTCCCGCTTATATTCTCGATAGAGAAACCAAAGAGATTTTTAAGCTGGAACTTTACGATTCCAATTTGAGTGAAGAAAGACGTTTGGATGACAGAGTTTTGACAGGATTTCCAGGAAATAGTCTATTCTGTTCTTCAACAAAAAAGAATCAGATAGTTTCCCATTATAACACAAGTACTCTGTTTAAAATGCAGGAGGAAAATTCATTAAAGGGAAAACTAAAAGAAATAGTATCAAAAATGCAAGAAGATGACAACCATATATTTGTCTTTTACACATTCAAATAATCGCATTTGTAACCGTCTCATGGTTACAATGGTGGTTTGCGAGGAAATCGCCTGAGTAAGGAACTTCATCCGGGAACTTCAATTTGACAATGAACCACTCTGAAGTTCCTGAAGAAGAAAACGAAAAACAAATCCTAATAATAATAGAGAAGTTTGTCCACATCGACTCCTAAAAGCAGGCCGAAATGGTGGAAAATATGACGGAAGACGACAATCAGATACTCATTATTTATAAGTTCCGCTGATTCATAAGTAAAAATAACACACGCTAAAAGTTTTTTAATAAAAATTAGTTGTCCCTATTAATAAATAGCCGTACCTTTACACGCTAAATTGAAAACAGCTGTATAGTTACGGCTATTGATATGAAAACAAGAATAACTAAATATACAAAAAACTATGGCAGAAGCTATTGATATTCGTGCTTTGAACGAAAAGATTGAAAGACAGAGCGCTTTCGTAACTAACTTGATGGCCGGTATGGACCAGACCATCGTGGGTCAGAAACATTTGATTGAATCGTTGCTGATTGGCTTGTTGTCCGACGGACACATCCTGCTGGAAGGTGTGCCGGGATTGGCCAAGACACTTGCCATCAAGACACTTGCATCGCTCATCGATGCGAAATATAGCCGTATCCAGTTTACTCCGGACTTGCTCCCGGCCGACGTCATCGGTACGATGATTTATAGCCAGAAGGACGAACAGTTCATCGCCAAGCGCGGTCCTATCTTCGCCAACTTCGTGTTGGCGGACGAAATCAACCGTGCCCCGGCCAAGGTGCAGAGTGCCTTGCTCGAAGCGATGCAGGAACGTCAGGTGACACTGAGCAAGGAAACCTTCGAACTTCCGAAGCCTTTCCTCGTAATGGCTACTCAGAACCCGATTGAACAGGAAGGTACTTATCCGCTTCCGGAAGCACAGGTGGACCGTTTCATGTTGAAGGTCATCATCGACTATCCGAAACTGGAAGAAGAAAAGAAGATTATCCGTCAGAACATCAGTGGCGAAGTGATTGAAGTACGCCCCATCTTGAAGGCAGAAGACATCATGGAAGCCCGCAAGGTGGTTCGTCAGGTTTATTTGGACGAAAAGATTGAACAATACATTGCCGACATCGTGTTCGCTACCCGTTATCCGGAAAAGTACGGCTTGAAGGACTTGAAGGACATGATTGGTTTCGGCGGTTCTCCACGTGCTTCCATCAACTTGGCTTTGGCTGCTCGTAGCTATGCCTTCATCAAGCGCCGTGGCTATGTGATTCCGGAAGACGTGCGTGCCGTGGCTCATGAC
>JAZUCE010000047.1:0-3042 GCA_045638905.1 Faecalimonas sp. | reverse complement strand
GGGATAATAGAGGCATCATAAACCGTACCTTCTTTTTTATCAATCAAAAAGAGTTTTGAATCTGTTGTTCCTTCATATTGACCTTTCGAGTTTTTTGATCTTTCAATAAAGTTCAAGAAACTATACCTGCTTCCATAAGCGGTAATGGATGACAAAACGGACTCATCAATATTTTTGCGTATGGCAATAGGAGTCAGATGGTGATTTTGGTAGTTGTAAATGGTGTCAAGAGCGAAGTCTGAAATGATGACTCCTTTTTCGGTTTTGATGATAGGTTCTATAACATGTTTATGGATATAGAATTGTTCCCCCTTTTGTATCCAAGAGGCATTGCTATTACGCTTTTTAAGTTTGATGGGTATGGAAGACACTTTTCCGTTTTGTTTGTTTATCAAAATATAGGGGCGTTTGTTGGCGTTACTTTCTGTCTCATTGTAAATATCGTAAGCAATGAGGTAATCCTTGTCATAATTATAAAGGTTGCTTGGCCATACCATTTGGTCCAGTTTCAGTCTTCGGATAAACTTTCCATCAAAAGAATAGACCATTATACGGTATCTGGTATATAAATCGAGGATATAGATTTCTTTCTTGTCGAAATCTACACAAAGAGTGATGATTGCATTGTATTCTTCTGGCCCTCCACCTCGTTTGTTAAATGACCATAAAAATTTTCCTTGTTTGTCAAAGGCGATTACGGCATTACTATAATCTCCTATAATAATGATGTTGTCGGACATATCTATTTTAAGAATAGTCTGGATAAGTGACTTGTCCGTTGTTTCTAGAGGAATATATGATACGTTTGCAATTTCTTCCAAACAGATGTCTTTTGAAGGATATTTTTTGTTGAAGTCTAAGTAAGGGATTCCTCCGGGCTTGCTTACACCCTTTGTCACTTGCATCGTGTCTTTGGTTGTTTCCACATCAGCAACCGGTTGCTTGGCATTGCCGCCTCCGCAAGCACAGAGGGCAGCACATAGCAGGATAGGATAGAACTTTGTCTTCATAAAGATTAAAATTAAAATGTTTGATACGGCAAAGTTAAGGGTTATAGTTGTGATAACCATAGGGATTGGATGTACATTTAATTTTTGTAATTTATTGAAAATCAGTAAAAAGATGTTTTTGTAGATGTACATTTGCAAAATCAGTGCCTAAAAGGAGGGCTGAAAGGAGGCTGAAAGCAGAAGAATGTCTGCCTTCAGCATAAGGAGGTGTTCTTCAATGGATTTGAAGGCTGAAGGCAGATTTTAGTTTGACGGCACTTCCGAAGAGGCTTTGGCGCAGATTGAGAGCAAGAATTATACCATTCCATTTCAGTCGGATGGCCGGCGTATCGTAAAGATTGGTGTGAACTTCGACAGTACCACCCGTACCATTGGTGAATGGAAGATAGTGGAATGATTGTTATATAGCAATGGCTACTTCAAGAGGTGTTGAGGCAGCCATTGGTGTTTTTTAATCATTTCAACTTCATAATCATCAGTACGGGATTATCTTCTTCTTCCAGTTTCGAGGCAATCTCTTTCAATTTGCCGCTCAATTTTCCTTCCTCGTACGCTTTGACAAGAGAAGAGGCACGTATGCTTTGTAGATAGATGCCACTGGGCTGGTCGGCATTAATGTCTTCCATATAAACTTCTTGCCCTTGATAATCGTTGTTTGTGATAGAGCCTCGTTCGTAGATTTGGTTGTTGGTCTTGTCCACGATGTAATCCACGGATGGATAGCCTGTCTGCTTTTCAAAGTCGTATTCCTTTTTGATGGTGTTGACGAACAGATAGCGAGGTGTCAGACCGGTGTAAGCCATGAAGACGGGAGTTTCCATACTGCGTGAAGCAGGTGTCTTGGCTACGAGGGGCTTCAACTTGAAGTCAGGTGTCAATCGGAAAATTGTGTCGGCAGCATAGCTGGAAATGATGTGTTCGCCTCTTTGGTGACTCATCATATCCATTCCTACATTGGCATTCAGACCGCCTTCTTTTCTGATACGGAGATTGATTTCCTTATCGGCACGTAAGCTTTTCTCGGCGATTTTCTTTCCGTCGGTACGTGAAAGGAGTATCCAATAGTCATCTTGTACGTATCCCAATAAGGTCTCATCATTGAAAATCTTGATTTCAATTAGTCGGTTTTGACCTCCGAAACCCGTACTGAAAGAACGCTTGTGGTTTCCTTTCAAGTCATATACATGGATTTTGTTGCCCATAAAGTCGTTGATAAACATTTCGTCGGTCTTTTTGTCATAACATAGTCCGAATATAGACTTGTATTCTTCAGGACCTCCTCCTTGTCGATGGAAATGATGGAGAGGCTTTCCTTGACGGTCGTGTACCATCACGCCTGTCTTGGCATTGGCACCGATGATGTAGTTTTCATCTATGTATTCCAATTCACGTCTCAGCCATAGCATATCATCGGTAATGCCTAACGGAACATATTCCACATCGGCAAAATCCTGAATGCAAAATGATTTCTTGGGATATTTCTTGTTGACATCAAGAATAGGAATTCCTTCGAACTTGCTTGGAATTTCAGTTACTTGTACTTCTTCATTGGTTGTTTTTACATCAGCAACCGATTGCTTGTTGCCACCTCCGCAAGCACAGAGGGCAGCACACGTCAGGATTAAATAGAACTTTTTCATAAGGTTGATTTTAATGTTTTGGTTTAATGATGTAACATTAGTCTTATCGCTTCAGATGCACAATCATCAGTACGGGATTGTCGTCTTCCTTGAGCTTGGAGGCGATTTCTTTTAACGTTCCTTTCAATTTGTTTTCCTCTGAAAGTCTTGATAAAAGTTCGACACTCAGTTGCTTTATGAGCAAGTTGTCGTTAGGTAAATCCTGTATGTATCGTTCCCATATCGGAGTATTTTTTATTTTCATATCTGAGGGGATAATAGAGGCATCATAAACCGTACCTTCTTTTTTATCAATCAAAAAGAGTTTTGAATCTGTTGTTCCTTCATATTGACCTTTCGAGTTTTTTGATCTTTCAATAAAGTTCAAGAAACTATACCTGCTTCCATAAGCG
>JAZUCE010000046.1:0-2120 GCA_045638905.1 Faecalimonas sp. | reverse complement strand
ATAAAGAAGAAATACCGTTTGAAAGTGAAGAACTTCAGCTGTCACTCACTCCGCAAGACCTTTGGCAGACAGGTTTATAACATGAACAGCGAAAACTCCGAACTTGCCCTTGTCAAGCTGATGGAACTGTTCAACCATAGCTCTGTAGCCATTACCAAAAGATACTTGGGTCTGCGACAGGAGGAGATTTTACAGACTTATGATTGTCTGACATTCTGAATTATAATTCGCAAAGTTGTTTTTTGCTCAACTGAATGCTTTTCACTACATTTGCAAGGTTCTTCGGAACTGACATATTAGTTTTGGGCGTTTAGCATATTATCTTCAACTGAAATCTGGAAAATTTTAAGTCCCGAAGATGATGAGCAAGAAACGTCCACGTCTATGATACTAATGTACCTCAGGGCATATTATATCATCGGGCGTGGGCTTTGCTTATTATTTGGGACAGGCAATTTCCAGAGCCTCAGTTGAGTAATAAGTTAAAGTTTCCACGCCTTTGTTTATAATGGTCTTCTTCTGGAAACTAAGGAGCAAAACAAATTCAGCACAAATGAAAACCTTAAGAATGTTTGGAATGGCATTAGTTGCCATTATTATGGGCGTAAGCCTCAGTTCTTGCAACAAAGATGAAAATCCTGAGAATGACGGAGATTTTTCAAACGAGAAGAAATTGGTAAAACAAGTGTGGGAAGAAGATGGAGCAACTACAACATATTCATATATATATGATGATAAAGGACGACTGGTGGAAACTAAATCTGGCAGCAAACCTTCCATTATGAATCAGAAGTTTATCTGGGGCGATGATGTAGTTAAAACCCCCCATACAACATATACTATCGAAAATGGAGTTGTAAAAAGTAGTAATGATGGTAGCAATACATTTACTAAAAAATTCAGTTACAACGAGTCAAACAGACTTATTAAGATTGAAGAAAATATGTTCGTTACAGGCTCCAATCACACATCTACGACTACTGCCATTTGGGATGGAGATCGATTGGTTGTAGTAGATGATGATATAACACTTACCTATGCAGGTGAATCGTGCAAAAAGGGTTTTTACATACCTTATTACATAATACTCGAAGAGCCCTTATTGTCCGCACATCCGGAACTCTTTGGAATGAGAACCAAACAATTGCCTAAAACAATAAGTGGCAGAGATTGGACTGAAACATATTCATATGAATTCAACGAAGAAGGTTATGTGTCAAAAGTCACTATACTTTACAAAGACAGCACAAATGCTTCATATACAAACACAGTCACATACATCTGGGAATAAAATCTATAATATTGAAATAAAAGCGGTAAATGACTTTGTGGGTCAAATACCGCTTTCTTCGTTTTAAAGCATTCCCTTAGGTACAAAATAAGTCTTTAGGACTTTATAAGGAATGGCTTTGTAGGTGTTTTCAGTGATTACAGTTTCCTTTACATCATCGAGGATGTAGGTCACAGGTCTGTTCAATTCCTCGAAAATCCTCATTGGCTTGTCTGCCTGCTTCTTTCTTTTCTTTAATTTCTTGCTATCCATAATTCAAAAATTTTTGAGTGAAACATAAATTTATATACTCAATTATATGAAGCAGGGGAAGTCTCTCAAAATAGAATAGAGCAAAGATTGGATCAGGAACATCAGGCGCACAAAATCATCAGATTTGGCATAGAGGGATCGCTAGAAGATACTGCTTTGAAGCAAAAAATCACCTCCGTTTCCGAAGGTGACTCTGCTATTTCTTGAACAAATCTGGATTAGCCTAAAATCTGCTTAAGTAACTCCTCTGCATTCTCGGCCTTATACACTCTACCTTTTTCGATTTCCTCTAATCCGAGTTCTATTCCGTTCTTCTTATTCGGAGCAGATGCAATCTCCCTACCCATATTCTTGGCAAGTTTTTTCAGGAAAGCCATAATCATATTACATTGTCTCAAGGAATTGTTCTATTGAGGTCTGGAGCGGTTTAAGGTCTTGTTTCACGACATTCCAAAGGAATTTGAAACTGACCTGATAATAGTCGTGAACCAAGATGTGTCGCATTCCACTTATCAGATGCCACTCTACATCAGGGTGTGCTTCTTTGAAGTCCTGAGACATCTTATAAACGGATTCA
>JAZUCE010000045.1:0-1936 GCA_045638905.1 Faecalimonas sp. | reverse complement strand
ATTTAAATTCTACTTGATACATTGCAAACATATTTAATGAGCTCACTGTAAAGACAACTTCTCCATCTTCATATTGGAACGGAATTTCTTTCTTTTCAGGAAGCATAACAACCGCACTTGGTCTTTCACTGCATTTCACAGATACTTGGAAATCTTCTACCTTTCTAGCTTTCTCATGCTCATTCAATAGAACTGCACATATCTGAATCGCTTTTTCCTCTTGATATCCTGTAACTTCCACATCATAAGGCGCATCCGAACTGATAGTTTGTTCCAGATTCAGTTCTTGTTTCAAGAGTTCATAGAACAGGTTTTTATACGCCATATTCTGCATGGTTTCTATTGGGAACGCAGACCAAAGTACCTTTCCTTTTCCATAAGTTGTTACTGCCATTGCCGGTATCTCCGTCGGGATTCCCGGCGGATTGGAGTGGATGGATGCAAACTCAATCACATCCTGCGGTGTGTATGGTAGGGTTATCCTTGCAATAATATTTTCTTCCTTTATACCGGAAAACTTCGGTGCCAAACTATCAAAATGCAACGGATATTTCTTATTAAATCTACCAAACGCACTGAGCACTCTGTCTTCCGGCGCAATATACACAATAGTTTCTCTTGTCTGTCCCTCGTACTTCGCTCCGAAAAATTCTTTTAAGAGTTCCATGTTTTCTGCACCGCTGATATAAAGATTTCCGCCATTTTTCACATACTCTATGAAACGGGCATTTTCCCTGCCATCCTGCTCGATAAGCATTGGTGCCACAAAGGTTTTAAATCTGGAAATATCACAGCCGGTACCTACAACACCATAACTCACATGTTTTTGTACAAACGTTTCTCCTGCTATAACTGCACTCAAATGATTGGTGTAACGGTATTTGCTGATATCTTTATTGAGAGAATAAAAGATTCCCACATCTTCGATTGGTTTTCCTTTATCCATATACGGCTCAAATGGAACCTGTTTTTCAAACACCTTTCCAATCTGCTCGTATACTCTTGCATCAATGGTTCCAACCGGGTCGATAGCATCAATAATCATCATCGCACCGTGATGTGCAACCGTCAGGAACATTTCACTTGCCATCATATCCTCTGACTTCAGTGTCGTATGTACATACAAACTAGGATCACATCTGCTAGTCATATATTCAAATGGCTGATTCTTTGTCACACTTCTATAATATTTGCACGCAAAACTGTGACTGTAGGCATTTAAATACAAATCGCCACCGGTATAATCGGAATAGTCACAAACACCTGTGTCAATAATCATGCCCGAAGGTGTCATGGATGCCGAATAATTGTGTTCCACCGTAACATTCGGTGCATGTCTTTTGGTCTCATCGGTTAAGAATTTGGCGAATTCTCCCATCCACTCTTTCAGCTTCAAGTCGTACTCATGCCAGTTTTCATCCCCTCTAACCGGTCTTAGTTTTCCGGCTTCTGTTTCTGCCTCCCAACGTTTTCTACATTCTTCGCAGTAACATGGGTGAGTCCAAAACAGCATGTCATAAAACATACCATCCACATCGAAATATTCCAACATTTCTCGAATTTGCTCTTTTACGAATTCACGATATTCCATGTTATTCGGACAGCAATATCCATATCGGTTTAATCCCTTAGAGCCAAAGCTCAAATGCTGCTCTACGGCTTCTACTCTTTCAGACTTTCCTTCTTCGTTTAAAACACGCCACTCCGGATGTCGGTCATGCTCAACATTATTATAAATGACACTATAATAACCGATAACTGCAATTCCTGCCTCATGACACAAATCCACCACCCGCTTCATCATGTCCTCTTTTCCTACGAAAGCTTTATGCATTTTTCCTGTCTTTGTAGGAAAATAACACAAACCAACATGGGATTGGAAATAAAGCATCGCACTCTGTACTTTTGCGCGTTTTAAATTTTCAACATATTCCTC
>JAZUCE010000044.1:0-1070 GCA_045638905.1 Faecalimonas sp. | reverse complement strand
GTTCTTCCAATTGCAAAGGATGGGATAACAAGGTTTCCGCCCTTTGAAAATGTTTCCTGCATTATTTTTGTGAGCTGTGCGATGTAGTCAGGTCTTTCTCCGTGAACTCTGTCACCATAGGTTGATTCAATTACCACATAATCAGCATAAGGTGGATTTTGAGGATTTCTTATAAGAGGTCTGTCTATGTTTCCTAAGTCTCCTGAAAAAAGAACAGTTCTTTCCTCGCCATTTTCATTTACTGTAATGTGGATGCTTGATGATCCAAGTAAATGTCCTGCATCACAGAAATTTATCGTTACACCTTCAAATATTTCTATTGGTTTGTTGTATCCGTGTCCTTCAAATAATTTCAGGGACTCCAACGCATCTGCAACAGTATACACAGGCACATACTGCTGATAACCGGAACGCTCTGCCTTTCTGTTCTGCCATTCCGCTTCCTGTTCCTGAATGTGAGCAGAATCCTGAAGCATTATATTACAAAGTCTGTGTGTTGCTTCTGTGCAGTACACAGGACCTGCATATCCTTTTGCAACCATCGCCGGAATCATTCCTGAATGGTCTATATGTGCATGAGTAAGACAAATTGCATCAATTTCTATTGGTGCAACAGGCAATTCGCAGTTTTCGTATGTATCGCCGCCTTGTTCCATACCGCAGTCAATAAGAATATGCTTTCCGCAAGCTTCAAGCAATGTGCAAGAGCCTGTAACCTCATGAGCTGCTCCTATAAATATTAATTTCATATTCACTTACTCCTCTCCTAATATACTTATTAATTTTATCTCCTTGAATCCGTTTTGAAAATACTTGAAACACTCTCTTTATTGCGACACATAAGGTTTAGATGCAACTTATTTTGGCGATATACTCACTTCGTTCGTGCGATATATTTTCACTCTGTCCAAATGCGATATAACTCCGCTTTGCTCCGTTGCGATATAATATAAATTCCCTTTTCTCGTCCCGAAGGGACATATCGCACCTTTAGGCATATCGCATCCGCAAGGATATATCGCAAATTCCGTCGGGAATTTATATCGCTGCGTTGCTTATGCAACGCAATT
>JAZUCE010000043.1:0-4237 GCA_045638905.1 Faecalimonas sp. | reverse complement strand
GCCGAGGTGATCTAATGCTAAAAACATTGATTAATGCATTTAAAATTGAGGAGATTCGTAAGAAACTCTTTTACACATTTTTAATGCTAATAGTAATAAGATTGGGATCACAGATTCCGACTCCGGGTACAAATCCGGAATTTATCCAACAGTTCTTTGGATCAGTAACAGGTGGAGCGTTTAACTTCTTTAACGCTTTCACCGGCGGTTCCTTTGAACAAATGTCAATCTTTGCATTGAGCATTAGCCCATACATTACATCTTCTATCATCGTGCAACTTCTTACAATTGCAATTCCGAAATTGGAAGAAATGCAAAAAGATGGAGAAGACGGAAGAAAGAAAATTAACACAATTACACGTTATGTAACGGTAGCACTGGCACTCATACAGGCTACAGCAATGGCAATCGGATTTGGTAACCAAGGTTTACTTGTAAAATACAATTTCGTAAACGCAGCAGTTGTAGTATTGACATTGACAGCAGGTTCTGCTTTCTTGATGTGGGTGGGTGAAAGAATTACAGAAAAAGGTATTGGAAACGGTATCTCAGTTATTCTTTTGGTTAATATTCTTTCAAGCTTACCAAGTGATTTCATGAACTTATATGCATTATTTATGCAAAACAATATTGCAGAGAAGAAGTATGCGCTTGCAGCTTTGGCAGCACTCGTTATCCTTCTTGTCATCTTGGTAGTAGTTGTATTTGTTATTATCTTGCAAGGTGGACAGAGAAAAATCGCTGTTCAGTATTCACAAAAGGTACAGGGAAGAAAATCCGTTGGCGGACAATCCTCTTTCATTCCGTTGAAAGTGAATACAGCCGGTGTTATTCCGGTAATTTTTGCATCCTCTATTATGCAATTCCCAATCCTCATTGCAACTTTCTTAGGAAAGGATGTAGAGAGTGGAAAGGGATTTGGTTATGAGATTTTAAATGGATTGAATTCAAATAACTGGTTTAACCCTGAGAAATTCCATTACACATGGGGCTTAATCCTTTATATTGTATTGACAATTGCGTTTGCATATTTCTATACATCTATCACATTTAATCCGTTGGAAATTGCAAATAATATGAAGAAAAGCGGCGGTTTCATTCCGGGTATTCGTCCTGGAAAACCAACTGTAGATTATTTGGCAAAAATCTTGAAATACATTATTTTTGTAGGTGCAGTCGGTCTTGTAATTGTACAAGTAATTCCGTTCTTCTTTAACGGATTCTTTGGAGCGATGGTTTCCTTTGGAGGAACTTCACTTATCATTATCATAGGTGTTGTATTAGAGACAATTGAACAAATTGAATCACAGATGCTCGTACGTAATTACAAAGGATTTTTAAATAACGGAAAATAAATAAACAAAGTAGTTTAGCCCGGTAAATTTCACACTTGAAATAGTAGAAATTTAACGGGTTAAAGTACTATTTGGAGGAAATGTTATGAAGATTATCATGTTAGGCGCACCTGGGGCAGGCAAAGGAACACAGGCAATAAAAATTGCCCAAAAATACTCCATTCCTCACATCTCCACGGGTGACATTTTCAGAGCCAATATCAAAGAGGGAACAGAATTAGGAATAAAAGCCAAGTCATATATCGACAAGGGACTGTTGGTTCCAGACGAATTGGTTGTGGACTTGGTAGTTGACCGCTTGAATCAAGATGACTGTGTGAAGGGATGCATTTTGGATGGATTCCCGAGAACAATTCCACAGGCAGAGGCATTGGATAAAGCACTATCGGATAAAAAAGAAAACATAGATTATGTGATCAACATCGCAGTTCCGGATGAAAATATTGTAAAACGTATCTCAGGACGAAGAGCCTGTACAGAATGCGGTGCGACGTATCATATCGCACACGCACCGTCAAAGAGCGAAGGGGTTTGTGACCATTGTCACAGCAAACTAATTCTCAGAGATGATGACAAAGCGGAAACTGTTCAGAAGCGATTAAATGTATATCATGAACAGACACAACCGTTGATTGATTATTACACAAATAAAAAGATCCTTGTGACAGTTGACGGTACCATCGATATTGATGATGTATTTGCGGAAATTGTCCGAGTTTTAGGAGAGTAAGTACATGCCAATCACCATGAAATCATCAAGAGAAATCGCATTAATGACGGAAGCTGGAAGAATTCTTGCTATCGTACATGATGAATTAGAAAAGGCATTGCGTCCGGGAATGACAACAAAAGATATCGACCGATTGGGAGAAGAAGTGATACGCAGTTATGGTTGTGTCCCTTCCTTCCTTAATTATAACGGGTATCCGGCATCGGTTTGCGTGTCGATAAATGATGAGGTCGTTCACGGAATCCCGACAGACAAACGTGTTATTAAAGAAGGCGATATTGTCAGCCTGGATGCGGGTGTCATTTATAAAGGATATCATTCGGATGCGGCCAGAACACATGCTGTCGGTGAAATCAGCCGACAGGCAAAAGACTTAATAAAAGTAACAGAAGAATGTTTCTTTGAAGGTATAAAATATGCAAAAGAAGGAAACTATCTGTTTGAAATTTCCGCGGCAATTGGCAGATATGCGAACGAGCGCGGTTATGGTGTGGTCAGAGATTTGTGTGGACACGGAATCGGTTCACAGCTACATGAAGCACCGGAAATACCAAATTACGAAATGAACAGAAGGGGTCCAAGGCTCAGAAGTGGCATGACACTTGCTATTGAACCTATGATTAACCTGGGGACGTGGGAAGTGGACTGGCTGGATGATGATTGGACGGTTGTAACCAGAGATGGTTCGTTATCGGCGCATTACGAAAACACAGTGCTGATTACAGAAAACGGACCAGTACTTTTGACCTTATCAAAATAACAGAGGAAACGGTATGCCTATAGACAGTGTAAAAAAAGGAATGCTTGCAAAATCCAAAGCGGGACATGACAAAGGGAAAGTTTATGTGATATACGAGTTGGATGAGACATATGTATATCTGGTAGACGGAACAGTTCGCACAAGGGAGAACCCGAAAAAGAAAAAGCAAAAGCATGTGCAGATTATTTGCAGGCAGCATGATATATCCAAAATGGATGATGTACAAATAAAACGAATACTAAAATTGTTTGATAAGGAATAGGGAGGATTGAAAGATGTCAAAAGCTGACGTAATCGAAATTGAAGGAACAGTAGTAGAAAAATTACCAAACGCAATGTTTAAAGTGGAATTGGAAAACGGCCATCAGGTATTGGCTCACATCAGCGGAAAATTGCGTACAAACTTTATCAAGATTTTACCGGGCGATAAAGTAACATTGGAATTATCTCCATATGATCTTTCAAAAGGAAGAATTACTTGGAGAGATAAATAAAAAAAATAATTTATCTATTGACTTTGGAAACTTGTGGTTGTATACTATATAAGCACGTTTCTGTGTATTTTTGTGTGTAAAAATATATGAGTTGCGATTTTTAACAGAAAATGTGCTGTGAAACGTAGGTAAGCAATGGATGAAAGGAGGATTTGACGTGAAGGTTAGATCATCAGTAAAACCAATTTGCGAAAAGTGCAAAATCATTAAAAGAAAAGGAAGCATCAGAGTAATCTGTGAAAATCCGAAACACAAACAAAGACAAGGCTAATGACCTTGGGTGCCAAGAGCACAACATTATTTAGGCGGCTGTAGTAGATGCGTGTGAAAGCATTTCTACTATTAATATACAGAGAAACTATCCTCGATGTATATTGCTTATAATACTCGGTGTCATTTCCGAGAAAGGCTGTAGTATCTAGCAGCTGGGTACCAACTTACGTACCCCAATTTGAGACAATATTAACCAGAATGGAAATAAATGTATGTACACATTTCAGACGATGGTGGTGCATCGGGCTACATATGTTTATTTACTAAGAACAGAAAATGGAGGAAAGAACACATGGCTCGTATTTCAGGTGTAGATTTACCAAGAGACAAACGTGTCGAAATCGGTTTAACTTATATCTACGGTATCGGTAGAGTAAGTGCGACAAAAATTTTAGCAGAAGCTGGAGTAAATCCAGACACTCGTTGTAGAGATTTAACAGACGATGAAGTTAAGGCAATCAGTGCTGTTATTGATGACAACTACCAGGTAGAAGGTGATCTTCGTAGAGAAATCGCCCTCAACATCAAGAGATTACAAGAAATCGGATGCTACAGAGGTATCCGTCACAGAAAAGGACTTCCTGTTCGTGGTCAAAAGACAAAGACAAACGCAAGAACAAGAAAA
>JAZUCE010000042.1:0-80922 GCA_045638905.1 Faecalimonas sp. | reverse complement strand
TACGGCGTAGAGCTGACTGAGGAGAATAAAAAGCAATTTTTGATCCCCAAGGGCTTCGCCCACGGCTTCTTGGTGCTGTCCGACACCGCGGAATTCTGCTACAAGTGCGACGACTTCTATCATCCCAATGACGAGGGCGGACTGGCGTGGAATGACCCTGTTATTGGCATCCAATGGCCCGAGGTGATTGGAAAATATCCCGGCAATGCCAGCGCTGAGGGGTATACCCTTGTTGATGGTACTGCGCTGAAATTGAGCGATAAAGACCAAAAATGGCTAAGTGTGAGCGATACTTTTAAATTTTAAAAAGGATGCAGGCGATCCCCCAATTTGGGATCGCCTCAAATTAATTTTATGAAAAAGATATCGGTAGCAATGACGACATATTGTGGAGAACAATTTGTTGTAGAACAGTTGCAATCTCTGCTAAATCAATCTATAAAACCGGATGAAGTTGTTATCTGTGATGATTGTTCGCAAGATTCTACAGTAGTCCTCGTGCAAGAATTTATTCACCAATATTCGCTGGAGAATTGGAAACTGTACATTAATGAATGCAATATGGGTTATGTGGAAAACTATAAAAAAGCGATGAAACTGACCACCGGTGATATTGTATTTCTTTGTGATCAGGATGATATTTGGTGCTCTGATAAGATCCAGCTGATGGTGGATCAGATGGAGCAAAACCCAAGAATTCTGGCCCTTGCCAGTAATTATCGACTTGTTGACCAATGCGGTGAATATTTGGAAACAAATGTTAGACGAGTTCGCAAAAGAATAGCGAATCCCGACGCAACGATTGTTGCAGAGCGTGTTACGCAGGGAAGTGTCCTGTATTCCAATATCGCACAGGGATGTACTTGCGCTTATCGTAGGGAAGTGCTTTCCGAATACTGCCAAACCAGCAGTAGAGTACTTCCTCATGATTGGGCAGTAAATATGCTTGCATACCGGGATAGAGGTTTGTATTTCGTGAACCGTGAACTTACCCTTTATAGGTTGCACGAGAATAATACCATTGGTTTTCCGTCGTACCGGCAGAAAGTACAAGAAAGAAGTGCAAGGCTTAGAAAGTATATGGAGTGCATTCAGGATTCGAAAAACTTACCATTGGGAAAAGCGAGTATAAATGAATTGGAAAATATAGCTGCATTTACGAGTGTTCGTATTGCTTGGTTGGAAAATAAGAAAATAAGAATATGGCTATATGGCGTAGTTCACCATTTTTCAATTATGATGCGATACTTTTTCCTTTCATACATAAAGGATCTTGTTTTGGTGTTGGGGCGAAGGAATTCTTGCAAGTAAATAAATGACTTGAAAGGATAGAATATATACTGTGCTGGATTGAGTACCTCTGTACATTTGACATTATACAGAATAAATGGTATACTAAACATAACAATACTTGTCTTAAAAGTACGCGATTTAACTAAAAATGTCGTGTTTTTCCAATTTGGTATACGATTTTGTGATCGGAAATGAGGTTTTATTTACATGGATTTCAAAAAAGCAAAACGCTTGTTGATAATTATTGCTGTTGTGTATTGGTTATTTGCAATTGGCATGTATGCTATTGCGCGTAATGCTTTTCGGTTTGATGTAGCGGAGAGTGAAGCACCAAACCCAGAGTTGGTGGTTGGTGAGTTTATAGACGGACGTGTATTCCAGCAACAGATTTCCTGTTCTATGGATATGCTGAACGGTGTGAAAATGATGATTGGAACATATGCCAGAGATAATTCTGGTACTATGTTTATTGAGGTTTTAAACTCTGATGGGGAATTGCTGGGCGGAACGACGGCATCCTTGTTAAATTTAAAGGATAATGAGTATTCATTGTTTACATTTGACCAGCAGATTAAAACTGAGCAGGGTGAAATGCTGACAATTCGTTTGTACACGCAAAACTGTTCTACGGGTAACGCTATTACCATTTATGCAGGTAGTGCAACTTCTCAGTTCGTAGCCTACAACGCAGAACAGGAGGAATCCCTTGGTTCTCTTTGTATTAGATTGAGAGGAACCAACTATCTGTCTTACTATAAAACCTACTGGATTGTTGTTGCAGCAACATTTGCAATCATGGCGGTTTATGTGGTGATTAGTTGGCGGGAAGCAAAACGAGCCAAAGGAAATCTGTTGGTATCTTTGCTGATGGTGTATACGAAGTATAGTTTTCTGATCAAGCAATTGGTATCACGTGACTTTAAGACAAAATATAAGCGCTCAACGTTAGGCATGGTATGGAGCATTCTAAATCCATTGCTGACTATGTGTATCCAGTATGTAGTTTTTTCGACTCTTTTTAAAACTGATATACCTAACTATCCGGTGTATTTGTTGACAGGCGTTGTGTTCTTTGGTTTCTTTAATGAGGCGCTTTCTTTAGGCATGACCTCCATTACTGGCAACGCAGCATTGATTAAAAAAGTGTATATGCCCAAATACATCTACCCGGTATCCCGGATATTCTCTTCTTTGGTCAATTTTGCATTGGCTCTGATACCGCTGATGTTTATGGTTATAGTTACAGGAACAGCCATTAGACCGTCTTTTCTTTTGTTGGTGTTTGATATCCTCTGTTATTTAAGTTTTATTATCGGTATGACTCTGTTGCTTACCACAGCAATGACATTTTTCCAGGATACACAGTTCCTTTGGACTGTGGTATCTATGATGTGGCAGTATCTTACCCCCATCTTCTATCCGGAGACGATCATTCCTGCCAATATGCTGCCAATTTATAAGCTGAATCCGCTATATCAGTATATTACTTTTGCCAGAGTGTGTATTATTGACGGTGTCTCTCCCGCACCGAAGATGTATTTACAGTGCATTGCTTCTGCAATTGTTATTCTGGTGGTGGGTGTCTACGTGTTTAAAAAGCATCAAAATAAATTTGTACTGTATCTGTAAGGAGCATTATATGGATATTCAAAATAATACTACAGCTATGGATACGAAAAAAATGATTGAGGTTAACAATGTGTCCATGCACTTCCGGATGCCTGGTGACCGAATCAATAGTCTGAAGGAGTATGTTGTTCAGACATTGCGACGCAAATTGAGTTATGAGGAGTTTATAGCACTTGAAGATGTGAGTTTTGATGTTTATCATGGCGAAGTTTTAGGCTTGATCGGCCATAACGGTGCCGGCAAGAGCACAATTTTAAAGGTAATCTCCGGAATTTTAAGCCCTACCTGCGGTAGTGTGAAGTTGCATGGTAATGTTGTGCCTATGCTGGAGTTGGGAAGCGGTTTTGATATGGAGATGACCGGCAGGGAGAATATTTTCTTGAATGGCGCAATTTTGGGTTATTCAGAAGAATTTCTAAATGCAAAATATGATGAAATTGTTGCGTTTTCTGAAATTGAACAGTTTATCAATGTTCCTCTTCGCAATTATTCTTCCGGTATGATTGCGCGTTTGGCGTTTTCGATCGCTACTGTAGTGGAGCCAGAGATTTTGATCGTAGATGAAGTCTTGTCTGTCGGTGACGCCGCTTTCCAAGAAAAAAGTAAGCGTAGAATGATGGAACTCATGAGCGGTGGCGCAACGGTTCTGTTTGTTTCTCATAGTTTGGCGCAGATTCGGGAACTTTGCAATCGGGTTGTTTGGCTGGATCACGGAAAAGTAAAAATGTACGGAAACACACAGGAAGTGTGCGATGCATATGAGAAGGGGTAGAAGTAGAAGATGAGCGAGATTTATAATAAAGAGTATTACGAACAGTACGATGTTGGTGTTGCCAAAGTAGATTATTCAAATTCGGAATATACAAAAGGTTTTTTGGAGCATTTGGCAGAGAGAATTGTAAATGATTTGCAGCCCAAAACAGTTTTGGATGCTGGATGTGCAATGGGACATCTTGTTACGGCCCTTCGGGATAAAGGTGTGGAAGCATACGGTATTGATATTTCGGAATATGCGGTTTCGAAGGTACGTGAAGATGTCAAACCATATTGTACAGCTGGTTCTATCACAGAACCCTTGCCGGAATCTTTTCCAAAGAAATTTGACTTAATTGTAACCATTGAGGTATTGGAGCATCTGTATAGTGAAGACGGAATAAAAGCAATAAAGAATCTCTGTTCCTATACAGATAATGTGCTGTTTTCTTCTACCCCAGATGATTTTGCAGATCCGACACATTTTAATGTACGCCAGAGAGAATACTGGGCTACAATTTTTTATGAGCAAGGCTTTTTTGATGATGTAAACTATCGTCCTACATTTTTGACAGAGTATGCTTCTTTTTTTAAGCGTAGCGACAATTGGTTGCGTCAGATAGAAGATTATGAACGTAATATTCGTATCACTGAGATGCAATACAAAGAAGAACGGCAAAACTGGGCGAAAGCGATTAACGATAAAGAGAATCATATTCAAAATCAGAACAGGATTATAGAAGATAAAGAGAATCATATCCAAAATCAGAACAGAATTATAGACGAGAAGGAGCGCCATATCCAAAATCAGAATGCACAGAGAGAGGAAAAAGAAAGACAAAATCAAAGCTTAACTGTGCAGGTAGAAACGCTTGAGGAGCATGTCCAGAAGCTTGGTGAAATGTTGGATGCTGAAAAAAATCAGAAACAACAGCTTGCAGAGGAACTGTTGGAAATGTCATGTCATTACAAAACCGCTGTAGCGCAACGTGAAGATGTTACCCGGCAGCTTTCTCATTATATGATCCATTATGAAACAGCGATTGCGCAGCGGGATGATTATCATAGGCAGTTGTTGAGCGTGCAGCATATGTATCACGAGATATCGAATGCTACATTTTGGAAGCTTTCTGCACCTTTCCGTGCTTGCGGTGCTGTTTTTAAGAAGATCGTTAAATCCAATCGCTTTACCCGTTTGTTCTTTAAGGGCATGAAGAGTCTGTTCCGTGAAGGGTTTAAGACAACCTGGTATAAGGTGAAGCGTAAGCTCTCCAATAAGGCGGACTATGAGAAAGCCAGAATGCCCTTATACACAGAAGAAGAACTAAACGCTCAACGGAATGTAACCTTCCCCAAAAAGATCAAGTTCAGTGTGTTGGTTCCTTTGTACAATACGCCTGAGAAGTTCCTGAATGAGATGATCGTGTCGGTCCAGGATCAGACCTATGCTAACTGGGAACTGTGTTTGGCAGATGGCAGCGACGATGAACATGCATATGTCGGAAAAATTTGTAAGCAGTTCGCAAAAAAAGACAAGCGCATTTACTATAAGAAACTGGATGAAAACAAGGGTATTTCCGGAAATACCAATGCTTGTATTGACATGGCTACAGGAGAGTATATTGCCTTGTTTGATCATGATGATCTTCTGCATCCTGCCGCATTGTATGAGATGATGAATGCTATCTGTGAAGAAGGTGCTGACCTTATATACACGGATGAAAACACGTTCCAAACAACACCTGCAGATGCATATTGCCCTCATTTTAAAGCGGATTTTGCTCCGGATACATTGCGAAGCTACAATTATATTTGTCACTTTACCGCATTCAGCAAAAAGCTTTTGGATAAACTGGGCGAAGGATTCCGTTCTGAGTTTGACGGAAGTCAGGATTATGATATGATTCTCCGCCTGACAGAACAGGCAGAGAAAATTGTGCATATTCCCAAAATTCTGTATTATTGGCGTTGCCATGCGAATTCTGTTGCATCTGACATTTCAGCAAAGCCGTACACCGTGGTGGCAGCCAAAAGGGCACTGCAAGAGCATCTGCAGCGGGTTGGATTGAAGGGTGAGGTTTTGGATTCTTCCATTCTCTCCACTTATCGGATCGCTTATGAAATTGACAGAAATCCGCTGATTTCTATTCTGATTCCCAATAAAGATCATATTGATGATTTGAAAAAATGCATCAATTCCATTCGTGAAAAGTCCACATATTCCAATTGGGAAATCATTGTTATTGAGAATAACAGTACAGAGGCGAAGACCTTTGCTTATTATGAGGAATTAAAGCAAGATAGCCGAATTCAAGTTGTTGTATGGAAAGATGAGTTTAATTATTCTGCAATCAACAACTTCGGTGCCCAAAGTGCCCGTGGTGAGCACCTGCTTCTGCTGAATAACGATGTGGAGATCATAACTCCTGATTGGCTGGAGCAAATGTTGATGTTTTCCCAACGGAAAGACGTAGGCGCAGTAGGCGCAATGCTTTATTATCCGGATGATACTGTTCAGCATGCTGGCGTTATCCTTGGTATCGGTGGAGTGGCAGGTCATGCGCATAAGTATTTCAACAGAGGGAATTATGGATATATGAGCCGTTTGACCATTGCTCAGAATTACTCCTGTGTTACTGCAGCTTGTGTTATGATCAGTCGTAATGTATGGGATGAGGTCGGTGGACTGGACGAGAGCTTTAAGGTTGCCTTTAACGATGTGGACCTGTGTATGCGAATCCGCAAGGCAGGGTATCTGGTAGTATGGACACCCTATGCAGAGCTTTATCACTACGAATCCAAGAGCAGAGGCGTGGAGGATACACCCGAAAAGCAGAAACGTTTCCAAGGTGAAGTGCTTCGTTTCCAAGACCGCTGGGGCAAAGAATTGCAGGAAGGAGATCCATATTACAATCCCAATCTTTCCTTAACTAGAGAGGATTTTTCTTTGAAGGAGAATTAAAAAAGGAGGATTCCTCAATTAAAGATAGTGCGTGCATACTGCACAGCAAACTCTTTTAAAATAGCAAAAAAGCGATGCTTTTTTAACCAGGATTGGTTAAGAAGGCATCGCTTTTTACATCATAAAACAGTTGCGTGGTTATTTTTGACAGAATATTTCTTCTGTCAAAAATGGGATGTATCGTGCGAGATAAGGGTTAGTGTTATTGGAGAAATAGCTGTCACTTCTGGTAAAATAAGGGAAAAAAATAGGGTTGAAATATATTGTTGCATAAGTTATACTATAAGTTGTAACATGGGTATGGTTTCGTTCGAGACGAATCTGTATCAGATGTTTCTCTGTTTCTGCAGCAAAAAATTGACCAGTTATAAGATATCTCCAGCAAATGCGGATGTTTTTGAATAGTTGTCTGTCTGCGGTTTAGGGCTTTGTTGACGTTGGAAGGAGTAAGTGATACACAGCGAATATGCGACACGGTAACAATATAACGTCGCTATTCTTTTTATAGCAATGGAAAGGAGGAAATATAAAAACCATCCTATGTATGGTTTTTATATTTTTATATATGGGTTTATCAAAGAATAAAAACATAATAGCGATCACAGTATTGGTGCTTGCCTTAATATTTGCGCTTGTTTTGGAGTTGACTGTATTTGTTTACGATACGGTTTTTAATGTTTCGGGTGACAAAGCATCTCTTCTTGACCCGACTGTTTGTTCAATGGGAATCGTTGGATATGAGGTGAGCGAGGATGGAACATATACACCGAATACAGCTGACCCACAGATAGTATTTATTGATATAAAACAGAAAGTTGAAGCAATCCTAATTACATTTAAAAATAGATTAGCATCCTCTGTTGGTTACCAAGTTTTTTTTGCACAAAACAGTGATTTTAGTGAAAGCAATTCAATTGTAGATAAGATCTCAATTGGGGCGGATACTGTCTTAATTGATTTGTCGGAAGGCAAATATGATGACTTAAGAATAGATATTGATGGCGTTTTTGCGGTTGAGGATATTGTTGTTACCAATGGCAGTATTATACCGCAAAGAGTGATTGCGCAGTCGTTTAGTGCGATTCGTGTGCTGGTAACATTTGTGCTGACATCCTTAATCTTGTTATTGCTGATTCGTTGGATGTATAGCAAAAATGCGCGCAAGATCTCGGCTTATGAGCTGTTATTCTTATGCTTCGTGTTCTGCTATTATTTTGTATGGGCAGTGGCAAAGAAGTTAGATTACGGACCCGACGAGGCAATGCGTTACGATGTTACGAGATTTCTTTTCGAAAACAACCGGTTGCCTGTGCATGATGAACTCTTGTCGCATTGGGGTTTCTCCTATGGACATATGCCAACAGTAGCATGCAATTGGTTTGGCTATGTTTTAATGAAGGTTGCCTCAATATATACTCTTGATTCGCACACATTGTTGATTGCGGCTAGAATGGTAAGTGTCATTTGTTGTACCGGCACAGTTTATTTTGTAATCAAGCTGACACGTATTATTTTTAAAACCCCCGCACGATGGATTATGATCGTAATGATTGCCTTTATTCCGCAATTTGCATTTCTTGCAAGCTATGTGAACAATGATTCTGTGGCTTTGTTGGGTATTGCAATCATTATCTATTCATGGGCACTTGGAATGACCAATAATTGGACTTTGAAAGAGTGTGTTCTGTTATCGGTTGGTATATCCGTCTGTGCAATTTCCTACTATAATAGCTATGGTTGGATTTTGTTAAGCATATTTTTCTTCATATTCTCTTACCTTTATAAGAATAAAAAAGATTACAAAGGCCTTTTGAAATATGTAGGTGTTATTGCAGGATTAACTTTCTTACTTGCCGGTTATGGCTTTATAAGACATTTGGTGATTTATGGGGATCTGATAGGATTCAATACAACTCGGTATTACAGGAATCTGTACGCTATCCCTTCACTGCAATTTGAGAACTGTCCCTCTGTTTCCGAGCAAGGCTTATCGCTTGCATATATGCTTTTCGATATGGAATGGGTGCGTATTACGTTCCGTAGTTTCGTTGGCAATTTTGGGTATATGCAGTACCAGTGTCCGAATGTTGTATACAAGTTAGCAATGCTTTTAGTGTTTATTGCCTTGATTGGTAGTATTGTCGGTATTATTGTAAAAATCGCAAAAAAAGAAAAAATAGATAGATTGCGTTTAGCTTTTTATGTTTCTTCTGCATTTAGTGCAATGATAACGGTGGTTTTGAGTATATATAACAGTTATACTGCAGATTTTCAACCGCAAGGCAGATATTGCTATCCTGCAATCTTTACAGTCGCGTTATTTGTTGCAATGGGGTGCAATGGACTTTTGAGGCTGGTTAAGGAACCTAAGCATAAATATGCAATGGTCGCAATGGTTTGCACTGTGTTCATAGGAGTCTCTATATTCGTTTTCAGCGAAGTATATTTACCCTCATAAATTAAGAAGGAGATAAAACAAAATGATCCCTTTTAACATTCCTCCCTATGTGGGAACAGAATTGGAGTACGTCAAGCAGGCGGTGGAGGCCCACAAGATCTGCGGTGACGGCCAGTTTACCAAAAAATGCAATGCTTGGTTCGAGGAGCGGTTTGGCGCACAAAAGGTGCTTTTGACCACCTCCGGCACCACAGCGCTGGATATGGCGGCACTGATGTGTGATATCAAACCTGGAGATGAAGTGATTCTGCCCAGTTATACATTCTCCAGTACTGCAACTGCATTTGTGTTGGCAGGTGCTAAACTGGTGTTTGTGGATATTCGTCCCGACACTATGAACATTGATGAGACAAAGATCGAAGCGGCAATCACGGACAGGACAAAGGTGATCGTACCTATGCACTATGCCGGTGTTGCCTGTGAGATGGATACCATCATGGCGATTGCTAAGAAATGTGGTCTGAAGGTAGTGGAAGATGCAGCACAGGGTGTTATGAGTACCTACAAGGGAAGACCTTTGGGCACTATCGGTGACTTTGGCTGCTACTCCTTCCATGAGACCAAGAACTATTCCATGGGCGAAGGCGGCGCGTTAATCATTAACAACGCTGCCTATAATGAGCGGGCAGAAATTCTCCGCGAAAAGGGCACCAACCGATCCAAGTTTTTCCGCGGTCAGGTGGACAAGTACACCTGGGTGGATTTCGGTGACAGCTACCTGCCCAGTGAGATGAACGCAGCTTACTTGTGGGGTCAGCTGGAAATTGCAGACGAGATTAATGATAACCGTTTGGCCGCATGGAACCGGTATTACGCGGCATTCAAGCCTTTGGCTGATGCTGGCATGCTGGCACTGCCTGTGATTCCGGAAGATTGCGTACACAATGCTCACATGTTCTATGTGAAGCTGAAGAATCTGCAGGAGAGAACCGCGTTTATTAACCATTTGAAAGACAAGGGCGTAGGTTGTGTATTCCACTATGTGCCTCTGCACTCTGCTCCTGCCGGTTTGAAATTCGGTCGGTTTGACGGTGAGGATGTCTATACAACCTCTGAGAGTGAGCGTTTGGCAAGACTGCCCATGTACTATGGTATTAGTGACGAAGATGTCAAGACAGTCTGCGATGCTGTTCTCTCCTTCTTTGACGGCAAGTAATATGGAAGCTATGCAGAAAAAGAAAAAATCTGTTAAGCAGGTGCTTTTGCTGATAGGACTGCAGCTGGCTGTATTGATGTTTGCGTCCAGTAATATCTTTACAAAGCTGGCATCTGTGCAGGAATTTTTGTCTGTTCGTTTTTTGCTGCTGTACGGCGCAGCCATCCTGATCATGTTTGCCTATGCAGTTCTGTGGCAGCAGTTTTTGAAGTACATCCCACTTACCACGGCCTATGCCAGCAAAAGCGTTTCCACAGTGTGGACAATGCTTTTTGGCTTTTTGATATTTCGTGAAACGGTAACGGTTTCCATGGTGATCGGTGCGGCGGTTATTATCGTGGGTGTGTTTATTGTGGTGACTGCCGATGAATGATTATATTATTTGTGCGCTTGTGCTGACTTTCGGTGTAACGATCGCTGGCATCTCTCAGATCGTATTAAAGAAGGCGGCGCAAAAAGAATACAGCCGATGGATCTATCAGTACTTAAATGTTCGCGTGATTCTTGGATACGGCTTGATGGTTGCGTCGACACTGTGTACCGTGTTTGCTTATAAAACGATCCCCCTGTCTATGTCCCCGGCTTGGGATGCATTTGGACAGGTGGTGGTAGCGTTTTTAAGCTGGTGGATACTGGGAGAAAAGATCAGCAAGAGAAAAGCAATTGGTATAGCGGTGATCATTGTTGGTATACTGCTTTTCTTCATTTGAGATTACAGATAGAAAGAGGCGCTTATTTATGAAAGTTTCTGTAGTTGTACCTTGCTATAACTCTATGCCTATCCTGCGCACTTTGGTTGAGGAAACGATCAAAGTGCTTACCGAAATGGGAATTGAAGACAAGGAATTTGTCCTGGTCAATGACTGTTCACCAAATCCTGACACCATTGTTTTTCTGAAGAGTATTGCGGATGCGTTCCCTTGCGTTAAGCTGGTAGATTTGGCGAAAAATACGGGGCAGGCCAACGCACAGTTAGCGGCACTGAATTTTACAACGGGCGATATCGTTATCAATATGGATGATGATATGCAGACCCATCCCAAGAATATTCCTATTCTGTTGAATAAATTAAATGAAGGATATGATCTGGTACTGGGTAGATATCCCCATAAGCGCCACTCATTATTCCGTAATTTCCTGACCAAAGCGGATGATGTTTTCGAGCATGTTTTCATTAACAAGCCCAAGGATGTGACCTTTACCAGTTTTTGGGTGGTTAGACGCTATATTGTTGATGAGATCATAAAGTACAAGAACCCCTATTCCTTTATGGTGGGTCTGTTTTCCCGGACAGCGGGACGGATCACCAATGTAGAAGTGGAGCATTTTGAAAGAGCAGAGGGAAGCTCCGGCTACAATATTTGGAAGCTTATTAAGCTGTGGTCCAATTTTACTGGATTTTCTATTTTGCCCCTTCGAATTGCAGGTGCATTTGGTTTGGTAATGGCAGCAACGGCCTTTATCTGGGCTGTTGTACTGTTAATTCAAAGAATAACAGGGGTAGTTAGTGTAGCAGGTTTTGCATCCTTATCGTGCATGATGCTGTTGTTCTTTGGCATTACTTTGGCTTTTATGGGTGTAATGGGTGAATATATTGGTCGAATTTTTATGTCCGTAAACGGCACTCCCCAGTATGTAGTAAAGGAGATTTACAATGGCGAAGACAAGTGATGCACAGCATAGATTGGTGATCCTTGGTTCTTTAGGAGAGTTTGTTTCCTTGGTGGAGCATGCGAAAGGAAGAGGGATCTATACCATCGTCTGCGACGGTTATGCGGATGGACCTGCCAAAAAGGTTGCCGACAAGGCTTATAATATTGATGTACGTGATCCCGAGGCCATTGCTAAAATGTGCAAAGAGGAACAGGTGGATGGCATTATTGGTTCTTTTTCCGACCTGTTGTTTGAGCAGATTACAAAGGTAGCGGATTTGGCTGGCTTGAGATGGTATGCAAAGCCGGATAAGTTGGATTTTTATCGGGAAAAGGATAAAGCAAAGGCATTGATGACACAGCTGGGCATTCGTGTTCCGAAGAATACCCAGCTGAGCCATGACTTTGTGGATGCAGATCTGGACGGCTTTACATTCCCGCTGGTCATTAAGCCTGTCAACGGCTACGGCTCCAAGGGTATTTACGTTGTTCACTCTGTAGAGGAAATTCGGGAACGGTTTGATCAGGTTTCCGGCAGAAGTTCCGGTGTGCGTGAACAGATCCAGGTGGAAGAGTACAGCCAGGGCAGAGAATACAACATGATGACCTGGATGGTGGACGGTAAGGTATACCCCATCAGCATTGCGGACAGAGAGAAGAATTCTCAGGTTGGCGCTTCTCTTCCGGTTCTGAACCGTGTGGCTTATCCTGCAAAGGATGCGGCAAAGGTTCAGGCAGAGGCAACAGAAGTTCTGCAGAAATTTGCAAACGCTGTTGGTCAGAAGGAAGGCGCACTGTCTATGCAGTTCTTCTACAACAAACACGGTGTAGAAGTATGTGAAATTGCGGGGCGTCTGTTTGGCTATGAGCATGAGCTGGTTACCCATTGCTGCGGTTTGGATATTGAAAAGCTGCTTATTGATTACGTTTATGATACCAATGCGGTTCGTGAGACGATGCAGAAGCACAATATTCTGTTTGACAGACAGTGCGCAGGACTTTACTTTGTTGGTGTACAGGATAAAGTGATTGCAGACATGTCTTCTGCCCGTGAGTTGGCAAAGCATGATCAGGTACTTGAATCTGTTCTTTTCTACAACGAGGGCGAAAGCATTGACAATTACGGTCCCAAGCCCTATCTGGTCAGATATTATCTGGCTGCAGAGTCCAGAAAAGAGCTGGATGATATAACACAATATTTCTTTGATAATTTGCATATTACCGCGACAGATGGCAGTGACGTGAATATGGCATTTATCTTGTGTAAAGATTAATTCAAGCAAAAACAGTGAAAGCTGTATTATAGATTTGGCGTTACAAAGTTCGTGAGGTTATAAATTTTACGAATTAACAGAAAGGGGATCGCGATGGAGTTTTTGAATGATTTCAGAACCGAGCGTTATGCACTCCAAACGAAATGGGACGATCTTCCCCAGCAGATAAAGGAACGGGCGCTGATGTGTGCCATCGACTTGATGGGTGCCTTGATTTTGGGCAGTTATGGTGGACAGTATGCTGCAGGAGCTAAATTGGCGCATACTTACGGTATGGATGGTGAGATTCCCGTTGTTGGCGACAGCCGTCGGTTCAATTTATTGGGAGCTGCCATTGCTATGGGCCATGCCAGTAACTCTTTTGACATTGATGATGGTTTCAATATGATCAAAGGTCACCCCGGCACGTCCTTTGTTGCCGGTACATTGGCTGCCGCGCTGTTCAAGGGCGTTTCCTATCAAGAGTACTTGACAACTCTGACAATTTGCTACGAGGTGACCATCCGTTGGGCGCTGGTTATGCAGAAGCACTATGGGTTCTTGCACAGCACCGGTACATATGGTGCTTTTGGAACGGCTTTAGGTGTGGGACGCCTGCTGGGATTGGATGAGGCTGCACTCAACAATGCGCTTTCCATTGCGGATTATCATGCGCCGTTGACACCGGTCATGCGTGCGGTGGAGTACCCCTCTATGAATAAAGACGGTGTGCCGTTTGGTGCGTTGGTTGGTATGGTTTCTGTTCTGGATACCCTTTGCGGCAGCACAGGCAAGACCCACCTGTTAGAGTTGCCCGAGGCTAAGGAGTATTTGGATACACTTGGCAAAAAGTATTATATGCAGGAGCTGTATTTTAAACCATTTACCTGCTGTCGTTGGGCGCATCAGCCTATTTGTGCATGCCAGACCTTGATGAAGCAGTATGGCTTTACCTATGCGGATGTGGAGTCGGTAAAAGTCAATACCTTTGCCGCCGCTGCAAAGCTTAGTAAGATTTATCCGAAGGATACCGATGAAGCGCAGTACAACATTGCTTTTCCTGTTGCAACGGCATTGGTTCACGGCGATGTTGGGTTCAATCAGATCTGTAATGCGGCGTTGAATAATACCGATGTATTAGCTATGATGGATCGGCTGACATTTGTTGTTGATCCCCAGATGGAAGCGCGGTTTCCTGAGGAGCGGCTTGCTTGGGTGGAAATTACACTTAAGGATGGTACGTATTACCGTTCTGAAGTATTTGCCGCTCCGGGTGAACACACAGATCCGGCATTGAGTTTGGATTGGATATGTAAAAAGTTCAAACGGATCACAGCGCCTATGCTGACGGCAGATGCACAGGATAAACTGTTGCAGATGTTGACGGATCCGGATGCTGACAAATCTATTAACGAGATTGTTCTGCAGATCAATGCTCTGCTTCAGCCTATTCCTGGCTGTCTAGAGTGAAAGGTATAAAGGAGGTTACATATGTCTATACTGAAACGCCTTCTGAAGAAGGACAAGGTTGTAGATGTAAATGTGGATGAGTTGGAAACAGAAGGTAAAAACCGTCTTGATCTGCTGAATCCCACTATTAAGAAGATTGCAATGGTGATCGGTATCATCTGGACCCTGTTCCAAATCTACACAGGTCTGTTTGGCTTACTGCCTGCAGTGCTTCAGCGTTCCATGACCATGGGATTTGCGCTGGTGCTGACATTTATCGGATACCGTTGGGTAAATGGCAAGAGTGGAAAGATGCCCATTGTTGATTGGATCCTTGTTGCGCTCTCTGTGGCATGTGTGGCATATCTGTTTGTGAATTTCGAATCTCTTGTAGAGCGGGGCGGATCTCCCACAACGATGGATGTCATTATGGGTACGATTGCGATCTTGCTGGTGCTTGAGGGTGCCCGCCGTTGCGTTGGCTTGCCTTTGGTCATTGTTGCAATCGTGTTCCTGGCGTATGCGCTCCTTGGACCTTATTTGCCCGGCGTGCTGGGTCACCGCGGTTACTCCATTGAGCGTGTGGCATCTCAGATGTTCGTTACGCTTGAAGGCTTATTCGGCACACCTATGTCGGTCGCTACCACATTTGTGTTTGCTTTTGTCTTGTTTGGTTGCTTCCTGGAAGCAACCGGCGGTGCAAAGCTGTTTATTGATCTTGCATTTGCGCTGACCGGCAGATTCCCCGGTGGCCCCGCTAAGACAGCCGTTGTTGCCAGCGGTCTGCTGGGTACGATTTCCGGCAGCTCCTTGGCGAATGTGGTGACCACCGGCTCCTTCACCATTCCGCTGATGAAGAAGTGTGGATATAAGTCCTCCTTTGCGGGCGGTGTTGAGGCATCTGCTTCCTCTGCCGGACAAATAATGCCCCCTGTTATGGGTGCCGCAGCATTTGTTATGGCGGAAACCACCGGCATCCCTTATCTGCGGGTGTGTGCTGCTGCCGCGATTCCTGCGGTGCTGTATTACTTGTCTATCATCCTGACGGTGGATCTGGAGGCGAGACGGTGCGGCTTGACCAGTCTGCCGGAAGAGGAGATCCCAAAGATTGGTCCTACGCTTAAACGCAGCATTCCGTTGCTGATCCCTCTGGCGACTATCATTATTATGATGGTTATTGGATTTACTCCCTTGAAGGCTGCCCTGTATGCTACCGGCGTTATGATTCTGTGCTCCTTCTTTTCTAAGGAAACCAGAATGACTTGGAAGACCTTTGTAGATACATTGAAGCGTACTGCGTACAATGCGATCAGTGTGACTGTAGCTTGCGCGATCTGCGGCATTGTTACCGGTGTTATTACGCTGACCGGTCTGGGTCTGAAGCTGTCTGACCTGATTCTGACTGCTTCCGGCGGCCTGATGCTGCCCACACTGCTGTTGACCATGGTTGCCTCTATCATTTTGGGTATGGGCCTTCCTACAACTGCGAAGTATATTGTTCTGTCCACTGTAGCAGTTCCCGCGCTGACAAAACTTGGTGTCCCCCTGATTGCGGCACATCTGTTTATTCTGTACTTTGGTGTTATTGCTGAGGTTACGCCTCCTGTTGCACTGACCTCCTATGCCGGTGCTGCCATTGCGAAGGCGCCCGGTGTTGAAACAGCGCTTCAAGGTTTGAAAATATCAATAGCGGCATTCTTTATCCCGTTCATGTTCTGCTATTATCCCTCCCTGCTGTTTGAAGGCACAACCGCCGTTGGAATAATTAGCGGTCTGTTCAGCTCCTTTATTGGCGTAACATGCCTGGCGTGTGGCTCTATTGGTTATTTACATGGATCTTTGAAGAGCTGGAAGAGATTAATCCTGTTAGCCGGAACATTCATGGTTATCCATCCTGCATTTGTGACGGATATTATCGGTATTGTTATCATTCTTGGAATTCTGCTGACTCAGGTTATGGAAAAGAAAAAAGCAGTGTGCTGAGAGATAAAATAAAATTTAGATGGAGGTTATTTATGAAAAAGATTCTTGCACTCGTGATTGTTCTGGTAATGGTGTTGGCTTGCTTCGGCGGCTGTGCCAAGACAGAAAAGTACATTTCTATTGGTACAGGTTCTGTCATGGGCGTGTATTATCCTCTGGGCGGCGCAATTTCCACGTTGATCACCAACAATATTGAGGGTTACAGCTGTTCCGCAGAGTCTACCGGCGGTGCTGTTGAAAACGCAACACTGATCATGAAGGGTGATTTGGATTTGGGCTTTGTCGCAGCCAGCACCTTGCATGATGCGCAGAATGGTTTGAATTCCTTTGAAGGTATGGATAACGACAAATGTCTGGCAGTATTTAGCTTCTTCCCCGAAGTGGTGCAGATTTTGTCCACAGACGAAAATATTCGCACTGTTGAGGATCTGAGAGGCAAGCGTGTTGCTGTCGGTCAGGTCGGCTCTGGTACCGAAGTTATGGCACGTACTATTCTGGCTCTGTATGGCATGAGCTATGATGATATTCAGGCAGACTACCTTGGATTCAGTGATGCTGCCTCCGGTTTGAAGGATAATACTGTGGATGCAGCCTTTACTTGGGCAGGTATTCCTACCGCCAGCGTTTTGGAGTTGGGTACTACCCATGGCATCTCCATTATTAACTTTGAAGATGCTGAACTGGATAAGCTGATGGAAGTTTCCAGCTACTGTGTGCCTGCTGAGATTACCAAGGATCATTATCCCAGTTTGTATGCAAATGCCCAGACCTTCTCCATTCCGGCAATTGTTTGCGCATCTGCAGATATGTCTGAGGAGTTTGTTTATGATCTGCTGGTCACAGTGTTTGATAATTTGGAAACTTTGGCTCAGACCCATGAGCGCGGCGGCGACCTTTCTCTGGAGAGTGCACTGGATGGTCTGAAGGATGCTAAGCTGCACCCCGGTGCTGAGAAGTTCTATAAGGAAAAGGGCCTGCTGTAATCCTAAAAGTAGTAATTACGAATATGGAAAAAGGGCGTGTTGCAAAATAAATGCAACATGCCCTTTGCTATGCAAATATCTACGTCCTGCGGACGTAGGGGCGGATACTATCCGCCCGCGGGCGACTAATAGTCGCCCCTACAGATTCTATCAGACATTTATTGCATTTTGCAACATGCCCTTGGTTTAGCGTGTCAAAAAAGTGTGTTTAAAACACTGCGCCAGAAGTTTTTGACACGCACACAGATGTTTTCCAAAATGGGTATTTTGATGTTAAAAAAAGAAAAAGATGTGGAAAAAAGAGAGTAAAGTCTTAACTTTTTGTGAAGTGCTTGACAAGGGAGCGTCTTGCTGATATAATTCCCTTCGTAAAGGGAGTAGTCGGCGCGTAAAGCGGGACCCGGTCAACATCCTGGAAGTGATTCCTGGCCCGGTCTGAAATGACGAGACTTGAGAAGCCGGCGCTCAAGCACATGGGAATGCTTCTGCTTCGGAAAAGAAAGCGGAGGCTTTTTTATGGGATTTGGCGAACTTCTGTTATTGGCTGTTGGGCTCAGTATGGATGCCTTTGCGGTGTCTTTATGCAAGGGCTTATCTGTCAGAAAAGCAGGTTTGAAGGAAAGTGTGATCTGCGGCGGTTGGTTTGGCGGTTTTCAGGCACTGATGCCGCTGATAGGCTTCTATTTGGGAACCCTGTTTGCCGAAGCGATCGAAGCATTTGATCACTGGGTGGCTTTCGGACTTTTGGCGATCATCGGCATCAATATGCTGAAAGAGGCGTTTGCAAAGGATTGCGACTGCGAGAATAATGGGGACATGTCTGTAAAGACCATGTTTGTCATGGCAGTTGCCACCAGTATTGACGCACTGGCGGTGGGGATTTCTCTGGCAATGGCCGGAAATGTAAACATTTTTCTGGCTGTGGCGCTGATTGGTGTAACTACCTTCCTGCTGTCCGGTTTGGGCGTGAAGATCGGCAACCTGTTTGGCAGCCGGTTTGAAAAGAAGGCTCAGATCGCAGGCGGTGTGATTCTCATTTTGCTGGGAATCAAGATCCTTTTGGAGCATTTGGGTGTGCTGTAATGAAACAAACAGAAACCCTGCTGCGGTTATATGTGGTACGGAATGTACCATATATCATAAAAAATATGTAAAAAACTTTTTGGAGGAAAATAAAATGAAAAAACTGATTGCTTTGCTGCTGGTTCTGACTCTGGCACTGTCCATGGCTGCCTGCGGCACAAAAAAGACCGGTGGCGCAGCCCTGGAGGGCACCATGGAAGAGAATGTCAACAAGATCATGGAAGCTAAGCCTGTTGAGTTTATGGGCGGCCTGATTCCCATTGATCTGAAGGATACTTCTGAGGACGGCCTGTGGATGCTGCAGAGCTTTACCGGACTGGATTCCGCTGAGAAGATCACCGATGTGGCTGCTTACGAGCCTATGACCGGTTCTCAGGCATTCTCTCTGGTTATGGTCCGTGTTGCTGAAGCTGCTGAGGCAAAGGCAGTTGCAGAGCAGATGAAGCAGAACATTGATCCCCGTAAGTGGATCTGCGTGGGTGCGGACGAAGTGATGGCTGCCGGTTACGGTGATACCGTTCTGTTTATTATGGTGGACAGCAATCTGGGCCTGAAGGCACAGTCCTATGTGGACGCTTTTGCTGACATTTGCGGCGGCGAACTGGATTTCACCATCTAATCAATCACACTTTGGGCAGCGGCAATCCCGCTGCCCTTTTTCATAAGGAGGCAGGAGATGCTTTTTTCCAGTATTCCTTTCTTATATTGCTTTCTGCCCGCGGTGATCCTCTGTTACTGCCTTGCGCCGAAAGCCTTAAAAAACACGGTGTTATTGGTGTTCAGCCTGGTGTTTTACGCATGGGGTGAGCCGAAATACGTCTTTTTGATGCTGGCGACCATCGCGGCCATATTCTGCTGCGGTCTGGCGATCGGAAAAGCCGCAAGCCAAAAATGGAAGAAGTTCTGGCTGATCGTGTCGGTAGTCGTCAGCTTAGGATTGCTGGCGGTGTTTAAGTACGCGGACTTTTTTGTGGAGAGCTTTCGTGCGGCGACAGGTATTTCAGTCCCGTTGCTGCGGCTGGCGCTGCCGGTGGGCATCAGCTTCTACACATTCCAGAGTCTGAGCTATACCATTGACCTGTATCGAGGCCAGGTCCCGGTACAGAAAAATCCCATCAGCTTCGGTGCTTATGTGACGCTGTTCCCCCAGCTGATCGCCGGTCCGATCGTCCGCTACGCGGATGTAGCCCGGGAATTGGACAGTCGTACCCATAGTTGGGATGACGCAGCCCAGGGATTACGGCGCTTTCTGATCGGCCTTTCCAAGAAAATATTAGTTGCCGACCAGTTCGCTCTGCTGATGAAGCTGTTCCGGCAGTCGGAAGCGCCTTCGGTGCTGTTCTGCTGGATGTATGCCATTGCCTTTATGCTGAATATCTATTTTGATTTCTCCGGCTACTCCGATATGGCCATTGGCTTGGGCAGAATTTTTGGTTTCCGGTTCTGTGAGAACTTTAACTATCCTTATATTTCGAAAAGTGTTACGGAATTCTGGCGCCGCTGGCATATGAGCCTTGGCAGCTGGTTCCGGGACTATGTGTATATCCCCATGGGGGGCAACCGGGTAAAAAAACAGCGCTGGATACTCAATATCTTCACAGTCTGGCTTTTGACCGGTATGTGGCATGGCGCTGCGTGGAATTTTATTGCCTGGGGTCTGATGTTCGCGGTACTGCTGCTGATAGAAAAATGGGTACCTGCACTACAGAAGCTTCCGGGGTTCTTCAGGCATTTTTATGTGCTGCTGGCAGTGTGCATCAGCTTTGTGCTGTTTAACGCGGAAAGCTTTGCACAGGCCGGACAGGATCTGATGGGGATGTTCGGCTTTGCCGGATTGCCGCTGGTGACAGAGGAGACACTTTACTATTTAGGAAGCTACGGCATCCTGTTCGTGGCAGGTATCATCGGTGCCACACCTGTGGTGAAATCTGCAGCGAACCGAATTTACACCACCAAAGTGGGTGCTGTGCTGGAGCCGATCCTTTTGATCGCATTGCTGCTGCTGTGTACGGCGTATCTGGTGGACGGTTCTTTCAGTCCGTTCCTGTACTTCCGTTTCTGAGGAGGGAATGCCATGAAAAAAACAATACGTGCCGTTGGCGCAGCTGTGGTAGTCGCTTTGTGGGGCGTGCTGACACTGATTTTATGGTTTGGACCCAGCAAGGATATTTCAAGCGCGGAGCGCAGACCCTTGCAGCAAATGCCGGAGATTACAGTGAGCAGTGTATTTGGCGGCAGCTTTATGGATAAATTTGAAGACTTTACTTTGGATCAGTTCCCTATGCGGGACAGCTTCCGGACGCTAAAATCCCTGTTTTCTTACAACGTACTGCAGCAGAAGGATAACAACAGTATTTATATCGCGGATGGATATGCCGCCAAACTGGAATACCCCTTAAATGAAACTTCGGTATCCCATGCGCTGAAAAAACTGCAGTTTATCTATGAGGAATATTTGCAGGAGTCCGGCAGCAATATTTATATGACTGTGATCCCGGATAAGGGCTATTATCTGGCGCGGGAGCATGGATATCTTGCCATGGACTATGAAAAACTTTTTGACCGTGTTGCGGCCGGTATGCCTTGGGCGCAGATGGTGGATATTACGGCAGAATTGACGGTTTCAGACTACTACCGCACAGATACCCACTGGCGGCAGGAGAAGCTGTTGGGGGTAAGTCAGACTCTGTGCCGGGCATTGGGAATTGCGGAACCAAAAGAGGAGGACTTTACCGCCAAACTGACCGGACAGCCTTTCTACGGTGTGTACTATGGGCAAGCAGCCCTTCCTATGGAGGCGGAAGACCTCTTTGTGATGGAAAATGCCCTGCTGCAGGAATGCCGGGTCTACAACCATGAGACAGAAAGCTATCAGACAGTATATGACTGGGATAAGCTCACAGGCTCGGATCCGTATGATGTGTATTTGTCCGGAGCACAGGCATTGCTGACCGTTGAAAATCCCAATGCTGACACAGACAGAGAGCTGATCATTTTCCGGGATTCCTTTGGCAGTTCTCTTGCGCCCTTGCTGGTACACGGATATAAGACGGTGACACTGGTGGATATCCGCTATGTAAGCTCCGTCCTTTTGGAGGAATATCTGGAGTTTAACGGACAGGATGTGCTGTTTGCCTACAGCACACTAATACTCAACAGCAGTTCCAGTCTGAAATAACAGGAAAAAAGAGCGGAGCAATCCGCTCTTTTTCCATTTTATAAAGTCGGGCAGATCGCGTTTGGAAAAACCTGCTTGCAAACAGGTGTAAAATTGTTATAATAAGGTAAAATACGCTTACTGTATACGAAAGGAGGAGAGAAGATGACTGGTGGAAAAAGATCCCTTCGGCTTTGGAAGCAGGTGCGGAAACTGCGCCTGACATCTACACAGATCATTGCGCTGGTCTTTGCCGGGATCATCCTACTGGGAACGGTCTTGCTGGCACTACCCATCTCTTCCCGCAGCGGTACTTCCTGTGGGGTCATTCCCGCACTTTTTACCGCTACTTCCGCTACCTGTGTCACGGGACTGGTGCTGTTTGACACATGGAGTCAGTGGAGTCGGTTCGGATTGACCGTGATTCTGCTGCTGATCGAAGTTGGCGGTTTGGGATTTATGTCTGCGGCTTCTCTGGTGATTTTCCTCCTGCGAAAGAAAGTGAGACTGAAACAGCGGATGGTCATGGCGCAGGCTATGAGCCTCAACGATATGCAAGGCGTGGTCAAACTCCAGAGGATCGTGATCTTCGGTTCCTTGGGCGTACAGTTTTTTGGTGCTCTAATACTGATGTTCCGCTTTTTGCCGGAATACGGTCTGCGCCAGGCGGCTGTTTGGGGCGTTTTCCATGCGATTTCCGGCTTTTGCAACGCAGGCTTTGATATTTTGGGTGCCATCGCCCCGGGTCAGAGCATGATTATTTTCAATGAGGATCCGGTGGTGTTGATCACGCTGATGGTGCTGATCACCGTGGGAGGTTTAGGCTTTTTTGTTTGGGAGGAGTTGGCAAGAGTCCGTTCTTTCCGAAAATTCAGTGTGTATACCAAACTGGTGCTGATTGCCACAGGTGTTATTATTCTATCAGCTGCGCTGCTGATCTTAGTGTTGGAGTGGAACAATCCGGAAACCCTCGGCGGTATGCCTTTCGGACAGAAAGTGCTGAATGGGTTTTTCCAGGCGGTGACCCTCAGAACAGCGGGCTTTGTATCTGTTAATCAGGCGCAGCTTACGGATGCGTCCAAGGCACTGTCCATGGTGGTGATGCTCATAGGAGGATCCTCCGGATCTACGGCCGGCGGCCTCAAAACAGTGACATTTGTGGTATTGGTGCTGTATATGTGGGCAAAGGCCCGGGGAAAGAATACCGTGCATGTATTTCACCGCACCATTCCCAATGAAAAAGCCACGGATGCCATGACGATTTTCTTTATAATGGTAGCACTGGCGTTTTTTGGCGGATTTTTCATTTCCGCGACTGCGCCGGTTCCGGTGAGCTTTACTGATGGATTGTTTGAAGCGATCTCTGCGCTGGCGACTGTGGGAATCACCACCGGTATCACTCCGGTGATGGGGATCCCCGCACAGATACTGATCATTGCGTTTATGTATTTTGGCCGGGTGGGCGTGCTGACCATCAGTTTGGGCTTCTTGATGGGAAACAAAGCGGAAGACCGCTTCCGTTATGCGGATACCAACCTGTTAATAGGATAGGAGGTAGAATATGAAATCATATATTGTAGTAGGTTTAGGCAGATTTGGCAGCGAGGTTGCCAGACGGCTCCATCAACTGGGCGGCGAGGTGCTGGTAATAGACAGCAACAATGATCTTGTGCAGCAGATCAGCAATGATGTGACCCAGGCTGTGGTGGGTGATGCCCGGGATATTGGGGTGCTGAAAGCGCTGGGTGCCGGAGAATTTGACTGCGGCATTGTTGCCATTGGCGGAAGTTTGGGCGATTCGGTGCTTGCTACTATGAATCTGAAGGAATTGGGGATCCCTTATGTGGTCAGCAAGGCCCACAACGAAACCCACCGGCAAGTACTGCTGAAACTGGGCGCGAATAAGGTTGTGATCCCCGAGCAGGAGCAGGCTGACCGGCTGGCACGGAATCTGTCCAGTCCCAACGTGCTGGATTACATTGAGCTTTCCGCGGACTACGGCATTATTGAGGTGCCGGCACCGATCCCCTGGCTGGGAAAGAGTTTGAAAAATCTGAACGTCCGGGCAGAACTGGGTGTCAATATCATTGCGGTCGAGCACGGTGAGCATATCAATGTAGCCCCCGGCGCGGATTATGAGATCCAGCCCGGAGATGTGATGGTCGTGCTGGGCGGCACGGATGAGCTGAAAGCTGTGCAGGTACTATGAAGGAGCTCATTACTTCCAGAAAAAATCCACTGCTGCAGCAGGTGAGAAAACTCCTGTCCTCCCGGAAAGCCCGGGAAGAGGCGGGTCTGTTTGCGGCGGATGGCACCAAGCTGCTGCAGGAGGCGATCCGGTGGTGGCCGGGACTGCATACGGTGATCCTGTCTCAAGATGTGGAGGTGGATGTGCCGGAGAACGTCCGTACGGTAGTTGTGCCGACAGATGTGATGGAATCCATCTCTCCCATGCAGACCCCCCAAGGGGCGCTGTTCCTTTGCCGTCTGCCGGAAAAGGTGCCTTTTGCTCCAAAGCCCGGTATGCTCCTGTTAGACGGAATTCAAGATCCGGGCAACTTGGGAACCATACTCAGAACCGCGGATGCGCTGGAGATTCCGGTTGCCCTATTAGAGGGCTGTGCGGACCCCTACAGTCATAAAGTGGTTCGGGCAAGTATGGGAGCAGTGTTCCGTATGCAGATCGTGCAGACCACCTGGGAGGCGGCAGAAAAGGCTTGTGCCGCTGCCGGGATCCCGGTAGGTGTAACAGCGCTCAACGCTTCTGCCCGGGATCTGCGGGAACAGCCCCTTGACACCATGGCGGTTGTGATCGGAAGCGAAGGACAGGGTGTGCGCCGGGAGATTTTAGAAAATGCCGGACATTCCCTGATCATCCCCATGAACCCCAACTGTGAATCTCTTAACGCGGCAGTGGCCGCGGCCATTGTCATGTGGCAGATGAAGCTATAATACTAAATCTTAATAAGATCCTTTCGCTCTCCGGTCAAAATTTCGCAACAATGCGTTCTCCTCCTTGATGGGCATCAGCTCATCTGCGTCGTTGGCCTTTTCTGGCGAAATTTATCCTCGGCGAGTGCTTAAAGTTTTCTATTAAGAATTAGTATAATTTTGTGAAAGGGTGAGGAATATGCTGCTGTACTGGATCTGGTTTTCGGAACTGAAAAATATATCGCTGCAGCAAAAGCATCACCTTTTGGAGCAATTCGGAGATCCGGAGGAATTGTATCACTCCGCGGATCCGGTCTTCCGGAATCTGGGACTGCCGGAAAATCTGCGTCTGGCGCTGCAGGAGAAAAGCTTGCGGGAGGCGGAGGAGATTCTGCGCAGCTGCAACCGGAAGGGGATCGGTATCCTGCCGGTAAGTGATCTTGCCTATCCAGGGAGGCTTCGCAATACAGTTGATGCGCCTATACTATTATATTATAAAGGAATTCTGCCCGATTGGGAGGACAGGCCCTTTGTGGGTGTTGTAGGCACTCGAAAGGCATCGGCCTACGGTCTGCAGACAGCGCACCAAATGGGCAGTCAGATCGCCGCCGGTGGAGGCATTGTTGTGTCGGGCGGCGCGTCCGGTGCGGATACTGCTGCCATGCAGGGAGCGCTGGAAGCGGAAAAGCCGGTGGTGGGCGTACTGGGCTGCGGTGTGGATGTAGTCTATCCCCGCTATAACCGGAAGCTGTTTGAAAATGTGGCATTGCGAGGCTGCCTGATTTCGGAGTATCCGCCGGGAGAACAGGCGCTGGCATGGCATTTTCCTATGCGAAACCGGATCATCAGCGGTATTTCCAGCGGTGTTTTGGTAGTGGAAGCACCCGAGAGGAGCGGCGCCTTGATCACCGCCCGCCGTGCGTTGGAGCAGGGACGGGATGTATTTGCTGTGCCGGGAAACATCAATACCCCAAGCTGCGCGGGCAGCAATGCCCTTCTGCAGGAGGGAGCGATCCCCGTGTTTTCCGGATGGGATGTGCTGCGGGAGTACGAGGCGCTTTATCCCGGGAAACTGAAAAGGTATAGGGAGATCCCCCTCTATACCGGAGAAAAACAGCCGGCAAAGGTGGCGCAAAGGCTGGTGTCACCCGGTGAAAACCGGACAGAACCAATACAGCCGGAGAAAAAATTCATTGACAACGGAGAAATTACCACTTATAGTGGTTTAAATAACAGGCACCCTGCTCTAAATGAGACTGAGCAGGCTGTTTTGGCGCTGCTGACCCGGGAACCTAAGGAGTCGGCAGAGCTGATTGCAAACTTGGATATTCCGTCGGGAAAAGTGATGTCAGCACTTACCATGCTGACGGTCAAAGGGCTTGTCTGTAAGCATCCCGGCGGTCATTTCAGTTTGAAATAATCTTTGCGGAGGAAACCATGAGTTCCAATCTTGTTATCGTGGAGTCGCCATCCAAGGCGAAAACCATTGGAAAATATTTAGGACCGTCTTATGTGGTGAAGGCCAGTATGGGACACCTGCGGGATCTGCCCAAGAGCACCATGGGTGTGGATATTGAGGGCAATTTTGAACCGGAGTATATCCCTCTGCCTACCAAGGGCGATGTGATCGAGGAACTGAAAAAGGCAGCCAAGAAGGCGGATACTGTTTATCTGGCAACTGACCCGGACCGGGAGGGCGAAGCCATCTCCTGGCATCTGAAGGAACTGCTGGAGCTGCCGGAGGAGAAGACCAAGCGAGTGACATTTAATGAGATCACCCAGAAAGTAGTCAAGGAGTCCATCGCGAACCCCAGAGCCATTGATAGCTGCCTTGTGGATGCCCAGCAGGCCAGAAGAATTCTGGACCGGATTGTGGGCTATCAGCTGTCTCCGTTGCTTTGGAAAAAAGTGCGCAGGGGCCTGTCAGCAGGCAGAGTCCAGTCGGTAGCCACCCGGTTTGTGGTGGACAGAGAAAATGAGATCCGGGCATTTATCCCCAAGGAATACTGGTCACTGGATGTGAAGCTGGACCGTATTGGCAAACCCGGCTCTTTTGTTGCCCGTTACTACGGGGAGGAGAAGAAGCGGGAGCTGGAAAATGAAGCCCAGGTCCGTCAGATCATGGATCACATCGCAGGGAAGGAATTTTCGGTAGTCGGTGTGAAGCGGGCGGACAAGAAGCGCACCGCCGCACCCCCGTTTACCACCTCTACCTTACAGCAGGAGGCATCCCGGAAGCTGAATATGACTCCCAAGCGTACCATGGCCATTGCTCAGCAGCTTTATGAAGGTGTGGATGTGGAAGGTGAGGGCACTCTGGGTCTTATCACCTATATGCGTACGGATTCTCTGCGTCTTTCCGATGAGGCGATGGCAGCGGCGGCAAACTTCATCAAGTCCCGCTACGGAAAGGAATATTACTACGGTTCTTTTCATGTGTTCAAAACCAAGTCCGGCGCGCAGGATGCCCATGAAGCCATCCGTCCCACCCATGTGGAACTGGATCCGGAGCGGATCCAGGGGAGCCTGACCCGGGAGCAGTACCGGCTGTATAAGCTGATCTGGAGCCGTTTTTTAGCATCCCAGATGGCAAACGCCGTGTATGATACAGTGTCCATTGATACAGAATGTGCCGGACACATTTTCCGTTCCTCTCACCAGAGTGTGAAGTTCTCAGGCTTTTTGGCGGTTTATGAAGAGGGAAGAGACGATGAGGGAGAAGCGATTGGTACGCCGCTACCTGATCTGCAGGAGGGTGACCGGGCCGTTGCCGGTGAGGTCAAACCGGAGCAGCACTTTACCCAGCCGCCTGCCCGGTATACCGAGGCGAGCCTTGTGAAGGCTATGGAGGAGAAGGGCGTAGGCCGTCCTTCTACCTACGCCACTATCGTTTCCACCATTCAGGACCGGGAGTATGTGAATAAGGTCGATAAGCGCCTGCAACCTACAGCTTTGGGCGAAGTGGTCACAGGGCTGATGATGGAGCGGTTCAATGACATCATTGACGTGGAATTCACCGCCAACATGGAAAACCGACTGGATGAAGTGGAAGCAGGCAATCAAAACTGGAAGGATCTGCTTGCGGATTTCTACCAGGGATTCCACCGGGAGATGGTGGATGCGGAAGCCGCGCTGGAAGGAACACGGTTGAAAGTGCCCGATGAGGTAACGGAGGAGATCTGCGAGGTCTGCGGCAGAAACATGGTAGTGAAGATCGGCCGGTTCGGAAAATTCTTAGCCTGCCCCGGTTTCCCGGAATGCAAAAACACCAAGCCCATCGTGGAAAAAATGCCCGGCCGCTGTCCCAAGTGCGGCAGTACCATCCTGAAGCGGAAGTCCAAGCGGGGCTATGCCTACTATGGATGCGAGCGGGGAGCGGAATGCGGATTTATGACCTGGGATGTGCCCACGGCGGAGGATTGCCCCAAGTGCGGCCAGACTATGTTCAAAAAGTCCGGCCGGGGCCGCATGAAGCCTTTCTGCGTGAATGAAGCCTGCGAAAACTTCCTGCCGGAGGATAAGCGGGGCTACTATAAGAAAAAAGAGACGGACGAGGCGGCGGAACCGGCTGCTGAGGAAAAGTCCGAAAAAAAGACCGCAGCTAAAAAGCCGGCTGCCAAGAAAACCGCGGCAAAGAAAACCGCGAAAAGCAAGGAGAAGTAAGCGTGGCAACAGTAAAAGTGATCGGTGCGGGTCTGGCTGGCTCAGAAGCTGCCTGGCAGTTGGCACAGAGGGGTATTCAGGTGGAGCTGATCGAGATGAAGCCCATCAAGAAATCTCCTGCTCACCATGCAGATACCTTTGCGGAGCTGGTATGCTCCAATTCCCTGCGGGGAGACAAACTGGAAAATGCGGTGGGCTTACTCAAGGAAGAGCTGCGCCGGATGGGAAGTCTGATCATTGCCTGCGCAGATGCCACCCGGGTGGAAGCGGGCGGCTGTTTAGCAGTTGACAGACAGGGCTTTTCGGACATGGTAACGGAGAAGCTCCGCAGCCATCCCAATATTACCGTGAAGGCGGAGGAGGTGACCCAGGTACCGGAGGGTCCTGTGATCATCGCTACCGGACCGCTGACATCGGATGCCCTGTCCAAAGCCATTGGCGAGTATTTTGGCAGTGACTATCTGCACTTTTTTGATGCGGCGGCACCGCTGGTAACCGCGGAGTCTGTGGATATGGATGAAGCTTGGTGGCAGAGCCGCTATGATCGGGGTACGGCGGACTATATCAACTGCGCCATGAATAAGGAGCAGTATGAGGCGTTCGTCAAGGAGCTGATCTCCGCGGAAGAAGCGGAGGTGCATGGCTTTGAGGATAAGCGGGTATTTGAGGGCTGCATGCCGGTGGAAGTTATGGCACGCCGGGGACAGGATACCCTGCGGTACGGTCCTCTGAAGCCGGTAGGGCTTACCGACCCCAAGACCGGGAAAGAGCCTTACGCGGTAGTGCAGCTGCGGCAGGATAACGCAGCCAAGAGTGTGTTTAATCTGGTAGGATTCCAGACCCACTTGAAGTTCGGTGAGCAGAAGCGGGTGTTCTCCATGATCCCTGCGCTGAAAAATGCTGAGTTTGTGCGCTACGGTGTCATGCATCAGAATACCTTCCTGCAGAGCCCCAAGCTGCTGGATAAGTACTATGCGGACCGGCGAAATCCCTTAGTGGCCTTTGCCGGACAGATGACCGGTGTGGAGGGCTATGTGGAAAGTGCGGCATCCGGTTTCCTGGCAAGTGTCGCTATGGCGGCTAAAATACAGGGAAGAGAAATTCCCGATTTCCCCAAGGAGACGGCTATCGGCGCGCTGGGGCTGTACATCAGCGACGAGCGGATCGAGAATTTCCAGCCGATGAATGTGAATTTCAGTATTATTTCTCCGCTGGAACAGCGGATCCGGAAAAAAGCAGAGAAAAATTTGGCAATTGCCAACCGCTCCCTTGCAATTATTGATGCACTGGCGGAGGCGGGAGTTTAACGAAAGAGGTGCGGCTATGAAGATCATTCTGGACGCAATGGGCGGCGACAATGCCCCTTTGGCACCTGTAATGGGTGCTGTGCAGGCGGCTAAGGATTTTGGCGCCCAGATCGTACTGGTAGGCAGAGGAGAAGAGATCCTCCGTGTGCTGAAGGAACAGGGAATTGATACCCTGCCGAAGGGCGTGGAGGTCGTTCACGCCGAACAGGTAGTGGATGTCCATGAGGATCCCACTGCGGCGGTTCGCAAGCAAAAGGATTCCTCCATGATGGTGGGACTGAAAATGCTGGCTGACGGGGCAGGAGATGCCTTTATCTCTGCCGGTTCTACCGGTGCGCTGCTTACCGGTGCCACGCTGATTGTAAAGCGGGTCAAGGGCATTCGCCGGGCGGCGATGGGCCCTGTTATGCCCAATAAGGCGGGAGGAAAAACCGTCATTTTGGACTGTGGTGCCAATGCCGAGTGTACACCGGAGTTTCTGCTGCAGTTTGGTTTGGTAGGCTCTTTGTACGCAAAGAAGTGCCTAGGAGTGGAAAATCCCAAGGTGGGCTTGCTGAATATCGGTGCTGAGGATACCAAGGGTACTCCCCTGCAGAAGGAGGCATACGGTCTTTTACAGCAGGCGGGGGAAACGGGTCTTATCAACTTTGTGGGCAACGCCGAGGCAAGAGATGTACCTCTGGGCATGGTGGATGTGGTGGTATGCGACGGGTTTTCCGGCAATGTGCTGCTCAAGTCCATTGAGGGTACTGCCATGTTTATGGGCAGTCTCATGAAACATAAGATCTTTAAGCGAAATTTCCTTTCGAAGATCGGCTATCTGCTGTGTAAGAAGGGCGTAGACGAAGTGATGTCCATGCTGGATTACCGGACCATTGGCGGCACTCAATTTTTGGGCATCCGCAAGCCGGTGATCAAGGCGCACGGATCTTCCGATGCGTTGGCATTCCGCAATGCGGTACATCAGGCAATGGAAGCGGCAAAGACAGATTTCTCCGGGGAGCTGGAGGAGGGTCTTCAGGCGCTGACTGAAAAGGAGACCCAGAATGATTAAGGATCTGGAGGCAGCCATCGGCTACCGCTTTCAAAATATCACTCTGCTGCAGAACGCGCTGACCCACTCGTCCTATGCCAATGAGCATTGGCACGACAGCCTGCGCAGCAATGAGCGGCTTGAGTTTTTAGGCGACTCTATTTTGGGCATGGTAGTGGCAGAACATCTGTACCGGAATTTCCCCGACCGTCCCGAAGGTGAGTTGACCCGTATGCGTGCGGATATGGTCTGCGAGACCAGTTTGGCGCGGATCGCCGATCAGCTGGAATTAGGTAAGCATCTGCTGCTGGGCAACGGCGAGGAGCAGGGCGGCGGCAGAAACCGACCCTCAATACTGGCAGATGCGGTGGAGTCTGTGATCGCTGCAAGCTTCTTGGATGGAGGCATGGCAGCGGCGGAGGGGATCATCCGGCGGTTTGTGCTGAGCAATGTGCCGGTAAGCAAGCTGCAGAATCTGGACTATAAGACTACGCTGCAGGAGCTGGTGCAGCAGAAAAAGAACCAGATTTTGAGCTATCAGATGGTGGGGGAGAAAGGTCCTGACCATGACAAGGAGTTCTTTGTTGAGGTCTCTCTCAACGGAACGGTTGTAGGCAAAGGCTCCGGTTCCAGTAAAAAGCGCGCAGAGCAGGATGCTGCCCGGGTTGCCATGGAAGCGCTGTTTCCCAACAAAAAATAAAAATACGTATAATCCCTCCTGTGCCGGAAAAAATAGCACAGGAGGGATCATTTATGACAGAAAAGGAATACGGAAAGCTGATAAAAGATATGGCGCCCCGATCCCCTGTGGGAAAGGATTGCCGCAACGCCTTTTTGATCGGCGGACTGATCTGCTGTATCGGGCAGCTGCTGATGAACGGATATTTGGCGCTGGACCTGTCCGAAACGGATGCGGGCGCTGCAACTTCTATGACGTTGGTCGCGCTGTCTGCGCTGCTGACCGGTCTGAGCCTTTATGATGATATTGCCAAGCACGCAGGCGCTGGCACACTGGTGCCGATCACCGGCTTTGCCAATTCCATTGCCGCCCCTGCAGTGGAATTTAAAACCGAGGGCTTCATCCTGGGCGTAGGGGCCAAGATGTTCACGATTGCAGGGCCGGTGATCGTGTATGGTGTTTCAGCAAGCGTAGTCTACGGCTTGATTTATTGGATATGTTCGTTATTCTGAGAAAAGGCCCCCTTGTGTAAAGGGGGCTCCGCCGTAGGCGGTGGGGGATTGTCTTATTTCAATATAGGACAATCCCTCCGTCTTTTGCTGCGCAAAATCCACCTCCCTTTACACAAGGGAGGCTTGAAAAAAGGCTTGACCGATTTGGTCAAGCCTTTTTGTCATACTATAACTTGTAAATTTCGCGAGGTTTAATATAAATATATCATACCACTTACTTGATGTAAATTCTAAAATTCGCGGTTATTTACCGCATTTTGGAAGATTGGTCCTAACGGAACACGAATATATGGGTCCTAACTTGACAGCAGCAGAGGGCAGTTGCAATATCGAAAGTTTTGTGTTACAATGCAAATACTATTTGACAAAGGATGGTGTGCTATGAAAACCTATACCATTGTTGCCGGAGTGAATGGCTGTGGCAAAAGCAGCCTGACCGGTGTTTTAAGAACGGAAATTGATAATCTTGGCAAAATTATTGATGTAGATAAGATTACGGTTGTTTGTGGCGGAAACCTGCTGGAGGGTGGAAAAAAAGCGGTAGCATTGATCGACGAGTGCCTGGAGAAAGAAATTTGCTTTACTCAGGAAACTACCCTTTCCGGCAGAAAGACTTTGGATACCATTAAGCGCGCCGTTGCAAAGGATTATTATATTCGCCTTTATTATGTGGGTTTGGACACGATGGAAGAAAGCCTGCTCCGCATTGAAAATCGGGTAAAAAGAGGTGGTCATAATATCAACACCGATACTGTGGCCAATCGCTTTTTGAAACGATTTGAGGATCTGCTGGCAATTTTGCCGTATTGTAATGAAGCTACATTCTACGATAACGACAACGGTTTTGTTACTGTTGCGAAATATAAAAACGGAGAATTACAGACCATTGGACAAAACAGTCCCCAGTGGCTTTTGGAATTGATCGAGAAAATGAAATGATAAAATCGTGTGCCAAATTCGGCACACGATTTTTGTAAATTTCTTAAAAGTTATTAGGTCCTAATAGAACACGAATTAATGGGTTCTACTTGACACAAGCAGAGGGATTCATATTAGGCGTGGGCGCGAAGATGTTTTCCTGTTGCGGTACCCGATAAAATCTTCGGGCTTACGCCGATCCTCGATTTTATCGACCGCGGCCACTCGCTCCCCTCGCTGTATCTGCCACCGGCAGCGCTCGGGTCGCTCCCCATCGCCGGTCCGGTTATTGTGTATGGTGTGTCCGCCAGCGTGGTGTATGGCTTGATTTATTGGATTTGTCAGATGGTTAAATAAGCAAAAGGCTTGCTTCAGGGAGGCAGGCCTTTTTGTTTAGCATGCTATGGAAAGGAAATGTTTGTTTTGAGGGGGGGCATCACGCGGTGTTTATGGTTTTGTTATTTGAAATTAAGATTGTAATTTTATTGACAAAAGTGGAATTGTGTGTTAATGTGAGGGAAAATGTGGAGGTGGTTGGAAATGCTTGCACATAAGCGACAGGACAAAATATATGATATGATCCAACACGACGGAGCCGTGACTACCGCAAAGCTTGTTCGTTTTTTTGAAGTTTCTATCGAGACAATCCGTAGAGATTTATTAATAATGGAACAGGACGGCAAATTGATGCGCGTACATGGCGGCGCTGTTGCAAAAACCGGGATGAAGCCTTATATGGAATTGAAGCAGCGTCATATGGAATTTAAGGAGCAGAAATGTGCGTTATCCTTAAAGGCAGCTGAGTTCATAGCAGACGGTGACATTATTGGTGTGGATTGCGGTAGCACAGCGATCTATTTTGCCGAGGTACTGAAAGAAAAATTCACACAGCTCACCGTTGTCACCCATTCAAAGGATGTGTTTAACATCCTTTGCAATCACAAGGATTTTTCTGTCATATTATGCGGTGGGCATTACTTGCGTGGGGAGAATGCCTTTTGCGGTGAATTGACACTAAACATGCTTAGAAGCTTGCATATTCAGAAATCGTTTATTTTTCCTTCGGCAGTTTCCCTTGAATATGGTATCTGTGATTATCAAAAAGATTTATATCAAGTCCAAAAGCAGATGATAGTATCGTCTGACAAGGTACACATTCTTGCTGACAGCAGTAAATTTGAAAAAACAGGCTTGCTGAAGTTGGATCTGATGAAAACGGAATATGTTTATATAACGGATTCGTCTTTACAAGATGATGTGGTTAAGCTTTATAAAGAAAATAATATAGAGATCTATTTAGGGGAGGTATAATCTTGCGTGTTCTTTTAATATTGGTTGACGGAATGAGACCTGATGCGTTGGTGAAGATGGATGTGGCACAGGACCTAATAAAAAAGTCTACTTATACGATGGAGGCAAAAACGGTCATGCCATCCGCAACGCTGCCGTGCCACATGTCGCTTTTTCATAGTGTGGATCCTTGGCGCCACGGTGTTATCATGAATGTGTATACACCGCAGGTAAGACCAATCAAAGGCTTGTGTGAGGTTTTGCTGGCTAACAAGAAAAAGAGCGCCTTTTTTTATAACTGGGAGGAACTCCGCGACCTTTCACGACCCAATTCTCTTTCCTTCTCCTATTTTTACAAGGGGGGAGAGGACTTTGAAAGAGCAAACAACATTGTTTCTGGTGCTGCCATAGACTACTTAAAGGAAAATTCGGTTGATTTTGCGTTCTTGTATTTGGGATATTCTGACGCTGCCGGGCATAAACACGGATGGATGAGCAACGAATATATGGAAGCAATTAAAAACAGTTGGGAAAACATAAATAGAGTGACTACTTTGCTACCAGAGGATTACACAGTGATCATTACGGCTGACCATGGTGGGCATGACCGGACGCATGGAACAGAAGCATCTGAAGATATGACGATTCCGATCATGATTATGGGAAAAGGCATCGAGGCTGGAAAGGTCTTGCAGGATGCGAATATAAAGGATATTGCGCCGACGATCGTAAAGCTGCTGGGCGTAGAACCGGATGAGGAATGGGAAGGAGCCAGTCTTTTATGAAAAAGCTCGAGGATAGAAAAAAGATAAATGCCCTTGTGCTGCTTTTTGTTGCTACGTATATGATCAGCTATGTCACACGCATAAACTACGGAGCAATCATATCGGAGATCCAGAGTCAAACGGGTATTTCAAAAAGTCTGCTTTCTATGTCCGTTACAGGAAGCTTTATTACTTACGGCGTCGGACAGATCATAAGCGGTATATTCGGAGACAGAATATCACCCAAAAAATTGGTGTCGTGGGGACTGACGGCCAGTGTGTGTATGAATTTCCTGATACCGCTGTGTAAGGACCCATATCAGATGCTGGTTGTATGGAGTGTAAACGGATTTGCACAAAGCTTCATGTGGCCGCCCATCGTTAAGATCATGACGGAGGTGTTGTCCGAAACAGATTATAAATATGCAGTCACAAAAGTATCTTGGGGCAGCAGTTTCGGAACGATTATTGTATATTTGACCTCTCCATTGCTGATCTCGGCATTTCGTTGGAGATCTGTGTTTGTTTTTTCAGCGATACTTGGTCTTGTAATGATCTTTGTTTGGAACAGGTATTCCTGCGATGTAAAAACAGAACCCCGTCAGCGGGAGATCACAACCGCAAAAGGAACAGTGTTTCTAAAACCGGTCCTTCTTGGTATTCTCTTTGCGATCATCCTGCAGGGGATGCTGCGTGACGGTGTAACGACGTGGATGCCGTCTTATATCGCAGAGACATATCATTTAAGCAATGAGATCTCCATTTTAACAGGCGTTATACTTCCTGTATTCAGCATCCTGTGCTATCAAATTGCAACAAAGCTATATACAAAAAAATTCAACAATCCGGTGGTGTGTGCCGGATTGCTTTTCGGTGTCGGAGCGTTGTCTGCATTGGTGCTTCGTTTTTCTGCCGGTCAAAATGCAGCTGTTTCGGTGTTTATGTTTGCCGTGCTTACGGGGTGTATGCACGGTGCTAATCTTATGCTTGTCGGTATGGTGCCTCTGTATTTCCAAAGCACAGGAAAAGTATCTACGGTATCGGGTATCGTAAATGCGTCTACATATATAGGAAGTGCGGTATCGACTTATGGGATCGCCGTTTTATCAGAAGCGTTTGATTGGAATTTTACAATTGTAATTTGGCTGACCATTGCGGTTTGCGGGACTTGCGTGTGCCTGATATGCAGCAGATATTGGGATAATTATAAAAATTCTTTTTGCTGATTGAGTTAAATCACTGCGTCCTACTTGCACACAAGCAGAAGGCTTCATCCTCGAAAAGGCCCCCTTGTGTTGAGCGCCCGCAGGCGCCATGCAAGCGAGCAACCGGGCAAAGCCCGGCTCTTAGCGAGTCGTAAAAGGGGGCTCCGCCGTAGGCGGTGGGGGATTGTCTTGTTTCGATATAGGACAATCCCTCCGTCTTTTGCTGCGCAAAATCCACCTCCCTTTTCCGTGATGTTCTTAACGGAGAATTAGTGGGTGGTATGTAACCGGAAGGTGTGAAAACCTTCCGGTTATTACTTTTATGCGGTTTTTGCTGTTGGCTGTGCGAGGACTTCGATGGCAGGGATGCCTTCCTGTTCGGGAAGTCGGAAGGCGTAGTGTATGCGAATGGGGTTGCCTGCCGTTCGGGAGTATTTCTCGAACTTCTCGTACACCTCAATCCTGCGAATGAACACTCGCAGTAGTTCGGGTGTCAGCTTCGGCATTTCAATATACTGCTTGGCGTTGCGGATAAATTCTTGTATGCATTGATCTCGCATATCCACTTCGCTGATTCGGTCTGCCAGTTCTTGCAACTCACGCTTCTTTTCCGCCTGTTCCTGTTCATATCCGTTAGCCATTGAGTCGTAGCGTTCGGGAGTGATTCTTCCCGATACTCTGTCCTCATACAAGCACCGAATGATGTTGTCCAGGTCTTGGATTCGCTTTTCAAGCTGCTCCTTTTGTATCTTGGCATTGCGGTAGAACTTTTCCGCTTCTGCCTCACCGTTCTGCGTTGCCATCGCATAGAACTCGTCGGGGTTATCTCTTGCGAAGGCGGTTACGGTTTTTAGGTTGTGCAGTACGATGGTATCGAGTACGCTTTCACGGATATAATGTGCAGTACATTCGGTCGTTCTTCTTTGGAAACCGCCGCATTGAAATGCATTGTTTTCCGGCTTGACAGTTTTTCCTCGGTGAAGGTATAACCGCTTACCGCATTCACCGCAGAAGAGGAAGCCTGCATACTTGTCCATCTCACCTTGCTTGTCGGGGCGTTTCCGTCCGGCAAAGTGCCGTTGCACCATTTCAAATGTCTTGCGGTCAATGATCGCTTCGTGTGTGTCCTTGAATATGAGAATATTTTCGGGATCGTTCTTCAACCTTTTCTTCAGCTTGTTAGACTTAGAATAGGTTTTGAAGTTCACAGTATCTCCCACGTATTCCTGATTAGACAGCATCTTGCGGACGGTGTTCTGTGCCCAATGATACGGCCTGCTCAAATCGGGATTGCCTGATTTGTTACCGCTTTTCCTAAAGGCGTACACGCTTGGGCAAAGGATCTTCTCGGCGGACAGTCTGTCGCAGATCTTCACGATGCCGATACCGTTTGCATACATCTCAAAGATCCGTTTCACGATAGGTGCGGTTTCGGGGTCGGGGATATACTGTTTCGGGTTATCAGGGTCTTTCATATATCCGTATGGAACTGTCGTTCCGACTCGTTCTCCACGCTCGCCTTTGGCTCGTTGTACGGCTCTGATCTTGCGGCTGGTATCACGGGCATAAAAATCGTTGAAATAATTCTTGATGCCGGAGAAGTCGCTGACACCGTTCGCGCTGTCCACGCCGTCGTTGACGGCAATAAACCGAACGTCATATTGGGGGAAAGTGATCTCCATCAGCATTCCCGTTTGCAGATAATCTCTGCCGAGACGGGATTGGTCTTTTACAATGACGATTCCTACCTTTCCGTGTTCGATGTCATTCATCATCCGCTTGAAATCGGGGCGGTTGAAATTCGCTCCCGAGTATCCGTCATCCACATAGAATTGGATGTTCGGGAATCGATGCTGTTCTGCGTACTGCTGTAGTATTAACTTTTGGTTCTTGATACTGTTGGATTCGCCTTGCAGATCATCCTCTTGGGACAGGCGGCAGTATATGGCTGTTATTAAATTTTTGCTTTCGGTTGATTTCATTACACGTTTCCTTTCCGAGCTGAGTGCGGCTCTGTCAAATCAAACCGAATAGGATACGGCAACAACATATCACAACTCGGTCGAGTAGTCCAGCGACTTTGCCCAAACAGTTTTGTTAACTTTTTCGACAGTTGATAAGATATTTCAGTTTATCCTTTGCTTCTTCCATATCTTCACTGACAGAGAAACAAGACATTACGGGATACTGCTTTCCTTCAACGGTCAGCACGTAACCGAGACCGATATGCTGTTCTTCTCCCAATTCTCTCTGCAATTTCAAATATTTCTCTCTGCGCTTTTTCAGCAATTCATAATCCATGATTTGTTCTCCTTTCTTGTTACAACCCCTATCACGGCACCTATGTTTTTCGCTTAAACACGGCACTTTCGGGGAACTGTGGCACCGTATACAGGCACAAGGCCTCTTTTGTGGCACCTAACTTTTTCGGCATCCAAAATCCCGAAAACCCTTGTGCGGTCGGCGTTGCCGGCCGCTGTGATCCGAGTCGAGTGCCCACAAAGGCACCGACTCTTTCACCTGCTTGATTTTCGACCCATCGAAAATGTCCAAAAGCTGCCCTGAACCATTCTGTATTTTGCCTTCCTAATCTTGCTCTCAAATCGCCCCAAACGGGCGGCTTTCTTTTTGGGCGGGTGTTTTCCTCGCGTCTCTGCGTTCTTCGGCACACAGGCGGTCTGTGAGCGACACACGGGCGTTCCGGGGTGGTTATCTATTCTCTTTTTTCTGTTGTAGTAGTTCCTGGGTTTTGTTCTATGGGTTTTCTTCTTGATAGGAAATTCTGACACTATCCCAACGAAAAAATCCACTCTACTCCAAGAGACTTGCCACGTAGTAGAGATTGCTTGTCCTCGTTCCGTCCTCACGGTGACGCTGAATCTTTTTCACCAGTCCGAGGGACGAAAGATTTTCGATGGCAGAGTCAACGGTTTTCCTATCCATACCGCACTCCTTTGCGATAACTCTCCGCGAGGGAAAGCAGGAGCCATCCTTGCTATCGCTGTGCCGGAGCAGACAGCAATATACTGTGAAGTCTCTTGGCTTCAATTCTAAATCAAAGATTCGGTTGGGAACCATAAAGAAATTTTTGTGCTGCATCCGATCCTCCTTTCGTTTGTGTTGATTCTGAATTTTGATACAATCATCTGCATTCCACCTTTCGATTTTTATGTAATCAAGGCGAGAGCAAAACAAAAAGACTCGCACATACATCGAGACGGAAACACAAATGAGCGAACGGTTTTGTTCGCTTAAAATGTTCCGTGCCGATGTATGTACGAGTCTTAAAACTCTAAATGGATGATCGTTGTCTTTCAAACGAAAGGGTAACAGTAGTAACTGTCGTGGCACATATATTCAATTTTCATCCGACCTCTGTCGGTGGATTAATTATACCATACGCAGGAAACTTTTGTCAAGATGGGTGAATAAGGCCAAGGAAAGATGGGAACAATATACTACTTTGCAAAAAGTCATTACTTTTATAATTATAATTTTAACAATAATTAACTTGACGAATATAATGATTTATGCTATAATATACAGCAATAGAATTTCTCGGAGGTCAGCATGGCAAAACATAAAACATCTAAAATCCTTGTCCCCGAATATGAAGGAATCACATCCTTTCAAAAAGGGCAAGCAGCCAGACTGTTCAAAAGAGTGGTAGATGAAGACCAAGTACTTATCGTTAATAAGCAAAACAAGCCTCAAAATGTTATTATTTCCTATGAAAGGTATCTTCGATTGAAAAGCCAGGGCATAGATTTATGCTATGCTACAGGAGGTGACGAAGAATGATACCATTGAATGGTTATGGTGTGGTGTATACACCTCAAATGCTGGCAAATTTTACGGCCAAGTTGTTGTTAAGTGAGACAGATGCAGAAACTTTGGCTTTCGATAAACCTGTAACAGTTTGGGATCCAGCTTGCGGCGAAGGGATACTGCTTAAAGAATTTTTTCGTGAGTTTAATCTTTGTCACAAGCAAGCTATTTGTTGCATAGGAACGGATATTGAAAGAAGAGTAGTCGATCAAAACAAAAAAGCATTCACTAATACGGCATATCAATTTATGTGTAAGAATGCAATTATTCCTTCAGAAAGAATAACTGCAACAAATTATTGGCGTCACCAAGTACAGAATCTCTCCTTTGTAATCGCTAACCCTCCATGGAGTTCTGAGAAAGTTTTCTCTAAAGCTGATCTTTCCCAAGCTGGATATGAATTCTACACAGGGCAATATGATAGCTATGTATTATTTATTGAGTTGTGTTTAAAATTAACCAACAAAGGTGGAATGTTAGCATTTATCATACCCGATTCTCTTTTTTCTGGAGAAAATAAGAAGCTTAGAGAGCACTTAGTAAAAAACACACAGATTAGAGTTATTGCTCGTTTAGGAGAAAAGCTATTCCCAGATGTTAACAGGGCAACGAGTATTATCATTTTAAAAAACAGTGCACCTACATCAAATAGCACGACCAAATGCTATAGACTAGATACAACCGATAGAAAGAGTTTTTTGTTAGGTTCTCTTGATCTCTTCGAGTCATATGTCCAAAAAAAGCACTGTGTGCTGCAGAAACGTTTTGAGGATAACCAAAACTACATTTTCGATATTGATGCTCGCGAAGAAGAAGAGTTCTTGTTAGACAAAATCGCCAGCAATCATATTGATTGGAAATCGTTGTTCCATTTTGGCAGAGGTGTAGAGATTTCTAAATCCGGAGTCGTAGTCAAATGTCAACACTGTGAATCCGTTCAAGGCTACTCTAAAAAGCACTTGGAAGCAGGACATAAAACATGCCAGTTTTGTGGTAAAACCACAGTAGTAGATCAATCGAATATTTTCGAGATTATTTCTACGACCAACAAACCCGGATACCTTCCAATGTATGTTGGCGAAAATCTACATCGCTATAGTTTTGACGGCATTAGATACATACGACCGAATGTCGAGGGCATCAATTATAAAAGCGCAGAACTATATTATCCACCCAAGGTACTGATAAGAAAAACTGGGTTGGGAATATATGCTTGTATTGATTACGAAAGCACCTACATAAGTCAAACAATCTATTCGTGCAACTACATTCAAAAGGACAATATTGTACCACTTGAATACTATTTAGGTGTTTTAAATTCACGGGTTATGTACTATTACTATCTCAAAAAGTATGGTGAAAACGAATGGAAATCACATCCGTATTTAACTAAAGATATCATCTTCTCACTCCCTATTAGAAAGGTAGATGATTCGAATATGGAAGTGTGCCAAAGAATCGCACAATTAGTACAAAGAATCCAAAACAACTATTCTCGCCAACTAGATTTGGAAATAGAGAAACTGGTTTTGAAATTGTATGATATAAGCCAAGAAGAATTAGGCATTATCACGAATGAACTTAATAATCTTCCTGACTTGAATGCGGTTAATCAAATGAAAATAGCAATTGGAGAACTGTATGTATAGGTATATAGGAAATAAGACAAAATTGCTGCCGGTTTTGATGGATGTTTTTGCAGAAGAAGCTCCTCTGAATGCAACCGTGGTTGATTTAATGTCCGGCACGGGAAGCGTCTCTGTCGCTTTGAGGAAACAAGGATATCGTGTGATTGCTTCCGATATGATGACTTACTCTAAGCATCACTTGGTGACGCAATTGTTGTTGAATGCACCTCCTTCCTTTCAAAAGATCAAAACACACTTAAATATTGGAGATACCGAATCGTCCGGATACGAGGCAGTATTAGAGTATTTGAATTCATTGCCTGAAAAAGAAAGCTATTTCTTTAACGAGTTTTCTCCGGATGGAATCCCTAGCAATGGTTCCCCTAGCAGAAAATACTTTACATCTCAGAATGCCAAAAAAATCGATTCAATTAGAGAGCAAATCAACATATGGATTGAAAATGATTTAATTACACCAGAAGAAGAATCTGTTCTAAAACACACATTAATTATGGCAGTTAATGATGTGGCAAATATCTCTGGAACTTATGGTTATTTTCTATCCAAATTCAATGCAAATTCGTTAGAAGCGATCGTATTAAAACCTATCCAATTTGTTAGTGAAGGAAGCATACATAATACAGTCATTCAAGGGTTTGCAGAGGATATCGCTTCTACCATAACCGCAGATGTGTGTTATATCGATCCGCCTTATATGAAGCGTCAGTACGCTGCTAATTATCACATTTTAGAAACGATTGCGCGAGGGGATTTCCCTGAAACGATAGGAAAAAGTGGGTTGCGTGATTGGTGGGATCAGCACTCGAAGTTTTGTACAAAAACAAAGATTCGCGAGTCTTTTTCCAAAGTGATTACTGAGATGAATTGCAACAAATTCATTATCAGTTATAGTGAAGATGGTTTGCTTTCGTTGGACGAATTGATAGAGTTGTTTTCTTCGTTTGGTGATGTCACATACAGAACGATTGAATACTCTAGATTCAGAAGCAACAATAGTAATCTTTCAAAGAAATTTAATGAATACATCATTATTCTGACAAAAAGAAGAGAAAGCGTGGGGTGACCCACGCTTTCTCTTATCCTTTGTAGTAGGCTTTAAAAGCAGTTGCTTCTAAAGTAAAATTATCTTTAATTGAACCGCGACATTCATAATATCGTATTTCTTTTGCTGTACTGCTTAGTCCGTAAAATCTGTAAACAGAGTATTGTTGTCCTTTTTCTTCGGACACTTCAACTTCATTGGCAGAAATATCAAAGGGCTTGTTTTTTCCTCCAGTCGTTGATTTAACCTCAATATACTTTTCGCAATAATCAGTTCCCACTTGCTCAAACGACAAAATATCAAAACCTAACCCATCGCCAATTGTACGTGCAACATGTTCTATTCGATCTGCTAAATCAGGTCTGCCTTCGGCAATAAGTCTTCTTTTCTCAACTTCAATGGCCAAAAGCTCACCAATGTCACCAATCTTCTTAAGATTTTTGTGCCTTCTAGTATAGTTAACATCTTTAGCCACCGTTCTTCTTTCCGAACGAGGTTTCTTTTTCTTCAATTGAGGAGCTTCCACCTTGGTGATTGTTATGTTGGGGACATCAACGGTAAGCGAGATTTCCTTAGTAGCGTACTCAACAGCATCATCGGAAGTTTCGTTGAAATCAGTGGGTAAAACAACGTTTCCAATTTCGATATCGGCGGCAGAACCAATAGCAAATGGCGCATTTTTGTCATTGATAAAACGCAAATATTGTTCATCGTAGAAGATGATTCCCTGTCGTTTACCCTTGGAAAAAATATCTTCCAATCCAACGCCTGAAGGCCAAGTGAGAGGAAGGACTTCGGAATCTGCATAGGTAGCGTAAAACTGCACAGTATCATCTTCACGAATGGTTTTTATAACAAGAATAAAAAGATTGTCAATTATATGAGGGTAATTCTTTTCGTAAATATACTCACCGCTATTATTTCGATTAGGTTCTGGGAACCCATTGCTTGCTCGCCATGCAGGGTGACGATATTTAATGTTCTGTCTTGATATGCGATAATCTTTTCTTCCAGTTCTTGGCGCAAGCTCAATGTCAGCAGTAGTCGTACTTCCGACAACCGTTGCGTGAAATGTATATCTTTTTCTAGGATAAATAGAATCACTATCCCAAAACTCGGGTGTGTTAAAAATATCATGAGCGTGCAAAAACATTCTATCTAGCTCTTCACGAGTGTATCCTGCCGCTTGTATATAGGTCTGACCGCCACCACTTGCGGGTTTTTTGATGCCATACATATTAGTAAAATCCGAGTCTTGAATCTTATGATACAAAATAGCTACAACATGTTCTATCATTTTTTCTCCTCCATAAATTCGAAAATTTTGTCATATGATATATGCAATGCTTCTTTGAATGCCCAGAGTTGCTCAGGTGATACATTGTGTTTGCCGGCTTCAATTTTTACCCAACACTCACGGGTGGTATCACATCCCAATAATTGCATATACCTAGTAAGTTCAGCTACCCCAGGTCCAGCTTCTAATCGAAGCATTTTCAAGTGAAAACCGAAACTTTTAGACCCTTTAATTTTTTGCAAACCTTTCACCTCCGAACCACAAACAGATTGTATGGTTATATTATAGCATAGAAATTATCACAAACCGAACCATATTCGGTTCGGTTTGTGATAATTTCTACAAAACAAAAGGCAACAATATAGTGGTTGCTATATTGCTGCCTTACTATTCTATTCGTTTTTTCAGTTCTCTGTTAAGAACACGCACTATGGTATAGCAAAGTTTTGCATCGAATGGCCGAGTCCAGTGAGTGTCTTAATTTTGGAATCATTTGTTTTTAAGCGTAGCCGATATAAATGTCGTAGCAGTCATTGCCCGTGGCTTCTGCCCAGATCCACACATCTGTGATATCCCCGTCCTTTGCATAGCGGTCAAGGCGGCTTTTGATATCTCCTTCGAGGTAAATGCAATGTGCGCCTGCTCGGATGGGGTTATCCCAGCAGTCTACCGCTGTGTCATTCAATACGAGTCCTTTGCTTTCGGCGTAGCTCTTTGCATATGCGATCCAGTGTTCAATATCGAAGGGAGCAGGCTTTTCCACAGGTTCCGGCTCGCTCACCTTTGGAGGTTCCGTTTCGGCTTTTGGTTCTTCTTTTGTTGGTTCGGTTTCCGTCGTTTCGCTTTCCGTAAGCTGCGGTATTGTGCTTTCCGCGGTTTCCTCAATCGGAAAAGTAACCTTTTCTTCAGCGGTGTTTGTTACAGCGATCGTTGCTTTTTCTGTTGGCTGTGTCGCTGTTGGCTCTGTGGCGGTCACGGTCGGCTCTGTTGCTTGATCCTTGCTCTCGGTGGGGATAGGCTCTTTTCCTTTCTCTGTCGGCTCTACCGCCGTCACGGGCGGGATTGTTTCGGTAGGTGTTTCTGTTATTTTCGTTTCGGATACCGTTATCGGCGAACTCTGGGTAGGCGGTGGTGCGTTTTTACCACCGCATCCTACCACACTAACGAGCACCCCACAGCAGAGAAGAAGGAATATGATTTTTTTCATATATCCTCGACCTCCTCCAACCCTTGCATAACTTCGACCATTATGCGAGTGGCAAGGATGAAGCCGCCCCTGAATGCATCTCGCTCAGTCAGTCCCGACAGCTCGCTTGTGCAGTCCTTGAACTTTTCAAAGGTTTCTTTTTGTTTCTCTGTGAGGGTGGAGTTTAATTCTTCCTCGTTTTTGCATATCAGCTTGACGAGTTTATCCACCCTCGTCCCTCGCTTAATGTACCTCTCGTGCGGACTGATGTTGCCGTAGTATAAATTTTCAAGCGTTGTCATGTGCGTTGCACCTCCTTTTGCAATACAAATACATGCCACAACACTTTTCACAAGTCCAGTGTTTTTCGATATTAAATGCAAAAGGCGTCGCAGAAAATGCGACGCCTTTGCTTTATTTAACAAATTTAACTGCTGTTCCGTATGCAATAACTTCAGCAGCACCTTGCATAACAGCGGAGGAAGCATAACGAATATTAACGATAGCATCTGCACCGAGGTCTTCGGCTTCTGCAACCATTCTCTTGGTGGCAAGAGCACGAGCCTCGTTCATCATTTCGTTGTAAGACTTAAGTTCTCCGCCAACCAAGGTCTTAAAACTTTGGGAGATATCCTTTCCTATGTGCTTGGATTGAATGGTACTGCCCTTTACAAGACCTAACATTTCAAGTTCCTTGCCGCTGATGTAATCAGTATTTACTAAGATCATCTTCTTCGCCTTTCTTTATTTCATTTATTCTCTCTATGCAAACTTTAAGCGTGACAGCCGTAAAAGCAAGGGGAATAATTCCTAAAAGCCATTTCCAAATGCCGTCTATCAGTGCTATCAAAAAGCCAAAGTAAGCAACGTAATACAAAACCATAATGGCGGTTACAACAATTGGTGCAATCAGTTTTTTCTTGTGTTCTTTCATAACCTCACCGCATTATCATTTCAATTTTTGCAATTTTACGGTAGTAGCAATAACTATAAGCTGCATTCCTTTTTCAAGGGGAAGTGCTGGATCAACTGTTGTGCTGATTTTATCCCCGTTTCTTATCGCTACTACGTTAATAGAATATTTTTTACGAAGGCTCAATTCTATCAACGTTTTACCAACCCATTCATCTCTTACGTCGATTTCTACCATAGATACTTCATTGGAAAGCTCTATCATTTCTGAAAAGCCTGATGTAAGCAGATTCTTGGCAAGTCTGGTTCCCGATTCTTTTTCGGGGAAAATCACCTTATCGGCACCCACACGGCTTAAAATCTTTTGGTGCATTTCATTGCCGCATTTAACGATAACGGTGGGAACACCTGCTTCTTTACAGAGAGTTACAGCCATAACGCTGGCTTCAAGATTACTTGCCATCGCAACAATGGCAACGTCAATATTGGATATACCAAGTCTCTTAATTGCCTCCGGCTCGGTAATATCGGCACATTTGCAAACGGGTATGGTTTCAACTGCGTTATTGACGTTGTTTTGGTCGATATCAACAGCCAAAACTTCTGCACCGCCCGACACAAGTTCTTCTGCAACGGATTTTCCGTATCTGCCGAGACCTAATACGGCATAGGTTTTATTGATACTCATAAAATTTATCCCTTCTTATCCCACACTGATTTCTTCAATGGGATTTCTTACGATATTCTGATTATCTTTGTTTCGCTTAAATGCAACGGCAAGTGATATTGGGCCTACTCTGCCAAGGTACATTGTTATGATAATAATAAGTTTACCGATACTACTAAGAGATGCCGTAAGATTTCTTGTAAGACCTACAGTTGCGGTAGCACTAACCGTTTCATAAACAATATCCAATGCGTTTGCATCTGTTACAGCAGAAAGCAAAACCGTTGAAGTAAACATAATGATGAAAGACATACAAGTAACGGCAACCGCTTTACTGACCGCCTGTTTTGTAAGTCGTCTGCCAAACACCTCGGTATCCTCTTTGTTTCGGATAGAAGCGAACGCAGATGCCACAAGCACGGCAAATGTAACTGTTTTGATGCCTCCTGCTGTACCAACGGGTGAACCGCCGATAAACATCAACAGTAAGCATACGATAGTGCTTGCATTTGTAAGATTTTCTTGAGGTATCGTTGCAAAGCCTGCGGTTCTTGTTGTAACCGACTGAAATAAGGATACTTCTATCTTTTGGAACAGTGTGTAGTTTTTTATCGTTTGCGGATTGTTATATTCAAAGGCAAAAATCAGCGCCGCACCGACAAAAACCAAAATCAAGGTTACAGTGATGGCAATTTTACTGTGTAGGGTAAGATCTCTGAAAAATTTTACTTTCTTCTTTCGTGCTTGTTTCAGTAGCCGAAGTACATCCCACCAAACGATATAGCCGATACCGCCTAAAATAATCAAGCCGCACGTAACGATATTGATAACGGGATTAAGCGCATAATCGCAAAGACTATTTTCGGCAATGATATCAATACCAGCATTGCAAAAGGCCGAAACGGAAGTAAACACCGATATCCATATTCCTTTTGTGCCAAATTGAGGTATAAAAACCGTCATATAAAGCAGAGCACCGATACCTTCTATTATAAGCGTTCCTGCCACAACCTTTTTTACAAAACGAATAAGCCCTGAAAGAGAATTGAGATTAAATGCATCTTGTAAGAGCAATCTGTCACCGATACCCATTTTCTTGTGCAGAAGTATCATCAGTCCTGACATAATGGTTATAACACCCAAACCGCCGATCTGAATCAGTATCAGAATTATGACCTGCCCAAAAACGCTCCAAGAGGTAACAGTCGGTGTTACGACCAAGCCCGTAACACAGGTGGAGGTTGTTGCGGTGAAAAGTGCATCCAAGAAAGGTTTTGCCTTTCCATCTGCAGAGCTTATGGGAAGTGAAAGCAAAAATGCACCTATCAATATTGCAACAAGAAAGTTCAACAATATAATATGTGTTGTAGATACCCCAAGCCGTTGTTTTTTCATATTATCCTAACGCTACCATGCTGAAAACGAGTGCAAACAACGCAACGGTTTCGCAAAGACCGACAACAGTGATGTACTGTGAAAAGCCTTTTCCTGTTTCAGCCAAAGCATCTGCACCTGCGGCACCGGCCTTGCCCTGAAAAAAAGCCGATAGTGCCATTGCTACACTGGATGCAATTCCGAGACCGAGCAAAAAGGAAGGATCAGCAGTCGATGCCTTCATCTGCTGCATCAAAAGAAAGCCGTAAATGGTCTGTGTAAGAGGTGCACCTGCGAAAACAGTAAGAATAAACGGTGCTGCCTTATTGCTCATGTAGCACTTTTTCCAAGCGCCGATTGAAGCCTGACCTGCAATACCGATACCGATTACCGAGCCGATTGCGGCAATACCCATTACCAATGCTGTTGCTAATAATCCTAAATTCATAATGATTCTCCTTTTAATCAATTTGTTCTTTAAATGGTTTAAATTTATGCCCACTCCATGACATATCTAAATGCGAGGAGAACTCCAAGGTGTTAAGTCTAATGCCGTGAACGATAACAGACAGAATGTTTAAAATCATATTTAGACCATGTCCAAACACCAGTAGAATGATGGCAAGTATCATAAACATAAAATTGCCAAGCAAGGGTCCTACCAACTCATTAACGGTAGCAGAGATTGCGGCACCTGCAAGGCCGACAGCCCAAAGTCGTATATAGGAAACAATATCCGAAAACACATTTACCACACCAAGCAAAACCGATACAATATTGGTAAGGCTTGAAAGTATGGATTTTATAATGCTTCCTTCATAGTTTGAAAACACGAAACTTAGGACAAATCCTATACCTATCAATGCAATAGCAGCCATTCCTACGGGAATACCGCCGATAACCAGTCCAAAACTAAACACCTCAGCATTTACAACAAGGCTTAACACTAAATAATAGATACCTAAAAGTTGTAATATCGAGCCAATATCACCAAGCATTTTAATGGACCTTTTATTCCGCAAGGCACCTTTTATGTGAGCCACTGTAAGTTGTATCAGAGCCAGTGAGAAACAGAATATCTGCAGATTCTGAGACGTAGTGAGTCCTGCGGTGCCGTTCGTCCAAAACGGATACCATATCTTATCTGCATACACGTTTGAAATTACCGGTATGGATAAGCACTTTATCCATTTTGGTAACTGCTCCGGAGAGAGTCCAAACCAAGTGCAAGTAAGTGTGCCCCATAGGATAGTTGAGAGACCAAAAAGACCTACAAGCAAAAACATAGGTGAGATTTTCTTTTTGGCAATAAGCGATTTTATAATCGGGATCACCGCAACGGCACAGATGATCAATCCGTATCCGCCGTCACCAAAAATAATTCCAAAGAATATGAGTATAAATGCCAAAAACCAACCTGAAATGTCATACTCAAAATATCCGGGAACGGTGCCCAAAAAGTCAGTCAACGGATATATAAGACTAACAAACTTGTTGTTTTTAAGTTTCGTGGGAACGTTATCCTCTTCCTTTGGTTCCTCCACGAGAAGTCCCCACGAATTGTTTTCAGCCGTTTGTTTGAGTTTATCAAGGTTTTCTGCCTCAATATATCCCGTGAAATAGGAAACGGAAATTGGATCCTTGCTTTCTGGTGATAAAGTTTCATCAGCCATACCCGTAGCGTAGGTTTCAAATTCAACTTCCTTTTCGGTGGCTTGAGCAGCACGCTTTATGCTCTCAATATAACAAGCGTTGGAGACAATCGTTTCGTTTATTGTATCAATGCGAACACTAAGATCTGAGAGTCTTCGCTTCATCTCGCCTGTAGAAAGCGAAGGCAATGCTAAACGGTATACATTCAGTGATGAAACAGTTTCATCACAATATTCTGAATTGGATTTGAGCAACATAAATCTAACAGTCGATTTGGTTGCATCAAGCCGAACAGTTTTGATGCTTTCTGTGAGCAATTCGTATTCGGTCTTAGGCATCTCGTAAAAGGATATCTCATAACCTTTTGATTTCAAATCGCCTATACTGCTCGGATCAATGTCACCCCAGTTTTTTAAGCGGTCAAGCTCCGCATTAAGTGCAATTTGCTCTGCCTGACATTGCTTTTTCTCCTCATCAAGATCTTGAACTTTTGTTGCAACGGACAATGCCTCAGCAACTCTCACGTCTATTTGCTCTACATTTTTCTTTTTACCGATAGTAAAGATCGTACTTTCAAGTAAAGAAATTTGTTCTCGTAGCGAGACCAGTCGTTCGCCTGTACCTTCCGTTATCTCAATGTGGATAATCCCTAATTTGCGAAGTTTTTTCAGGGTTTCATCTTTTTTGTTTTCCCTAATGATAAGCGATACTTTTTTCATAGGCACTATCATAATGAATAAACCTCCTTTTCAGAAGACACAGCATTACGAAGGGCTATCTTGCGTTTTGATATTTTTGAACGCACTACGGTACTAACCTGTTGGTCTGCCATATAAATCGATATTTTTTTGATATTTTCCTCGGTTTCGGGGATTTTAACCTTTTCAAACAGGTTGACTCTCTGAGAAGTTGCAAGCAATTCGATCTCTAATAATCTGACCTGTTCATCTAACACTTCCGCCTCTAAATCGAGGGACATTGCCTTCTCCATATGGTTTGCGGCAATATCCACCCAAAGAGGTATTTCGTAAAGATCATAATCTCCTCTCTTAAAATCCGCACCCTCAAATGTAGGAATATCAACGCCTGCAATGTTTCCTTTTCCTTTGCGAATATTACTGACGGTAATAATCCCTTGAGGGAAGGCATCCATTTCACTAAAAACAGCAATCCATTCTCTAAAACCAAATTCAAGGTCTTCTCTTTCTTTTCTCATTGCCTTAGCCTTGGCTTCAATTGTGCGGATCTCTGATTGGAGTTGTTGCTTTTTCAGTGTCAGAGTAGGCAAATATCTGCGGTACATTTTAAGTGCGTCCTTTTGTACCTTCAACTCGTTTTTAGTTAGTTTGATTTTTGCCAAAACTACAGACCTCCTTAACCCTTAGGCCAAAATTCATCAGTAAGGTCTGATTTGATTCCGGTTTCGTCTTTCTGGAAGCAATCCGCTAAAATCTCCCATCCCAGATCAAGTGCCTCTTCAAGCGGAAGATTAACTGATAGCGACATCAGTTTGCTTTCAAAGAGGTCTCCGTATTTCAGCAATTTTTCATCCCAACGGCTCATAGAAAAGCCCATGTTTTTCTTTTCGAGTGTTTCCTTATAAGAAGAATACAAGCGTATCATTGCATCCATAAGTGCACGGTGGTCTTTTCGAGTTTTACCATTTACGTTTTGCTTCAGTCGGGAAAGAGAACCGAAAGGCTCTATACGACCGCCTTTAAGGTAATACTGTCCTTCGGTAATATATCCTGTATTGTCAGGGACAGGATGAGTTACGTCATCGCCGGGCATTGTAGTAACAGCCAAAACGGTAACAGAACCTGAATCAGCGAAGTCAACCGCCTTTTCGTAACGGGCAGCAAGTTGAGAATAAAGGTCGCCGGGATATCCACGGTTTGACGGCACTTGTTCCTGCGTAATAGCAATTTCCTTCATAGCATCAGCAAAGTTGGTCATATCGGTAAGAAGTACCAATACGTCTTTATTCTGAAGTGCAAACTGCTCTGCCACCGCCAACACCATATCGGGAATCATCATACACTCAACGGTAGGATCGGAAGCAGTATGAATAAACATAACGGTTTTACTTAAAGCACCGCCTTTGGAAAGTGCATCCTTAAAATACAAGAAGTCATCATACTTAAGACCCATACCGCCAAGAACGATTACGTCGGCTTCCGCCTGCATCGCAATACGAGCAAGAAGTTGGTTATACGGCTCACCGGAAATTGAGAAAATGGGCAATTTCTGAGAAACAACCAATGTGTTGAACATATCAATCATAGGAATGTTGGTTCTCATCATTCGGTTGGCAAGAATACGCTTAGTGGGATTAACAGAGGGACCACCGATAGACTTCATATTTTCCGTAAGTGCAGGGCCTTTATCTTTCGGCTCACCTGAGCCGTTGAATATACGACCTAACAAATCTTCACTGAACGATACTCGCATTTCGTGGCCAAGAAAACGAACTTCATCTCCTGTGGAGACACCCTGACCGCCGGCAAAGACCTGTAGCGACACAATATCCCCCTCAATCTTATTAACCTGAGCCAAGGACTTGCCAAAACGTGTATTGATTTGTGCCAATTCCTTATACTTAATATCATTTGCTCGGACAGTGATAACGTTACCGGCAATGGATTCTATTCGATTATATACTTTGTTCACTCTCATTCACCGTCCTTTAATAGTTTTTCAGCCGGTGCGGCTAATTTACCGTCACCCTGACGATACAATGTATCAATCTCAGATTCTGCTTTTCTAAATGCTTCGCTCTCAAATTCGGTATAATTCCAGTCGATGAATTTCTGACGCATACGGTTAAAGAAGCCGCGCGCATCGTCTTTATTCTGGGCAGCGTAATTACTGCCCAAAATATATACAAGTTTATCAGTAACATAGCGTTGACGAAGTCTTCCGCAGTTTGCCTCAACCAAATCAAAGGAGTTCTGCTGCAGATAAACGGCATCGAGCATTTCGGATTTCAGATAGGTAATGTAATCTAAAAGAGTAGTACCTTCTTCACCGACAACCTTCATCATAGAACCAATCTCGTCGCCGTGATGGAGAATGCTTTTGCAAAATTCTAACTTTTTGCTGTCAATAACACTGTTATATTTCGACCAAGAGATAAGCGGGTCAATAGCGGGATACTTTCTTGCATCCGAACGCTCACGGGAAAGACCGTGGAAAGCACCTACAACCTTTAAGGTTGCCTGTGTTACGGGTTCCTCGAAGTTACCGCCAGCAGGGGATACGGTGCCGCCGATGGTAACGGAACCGGTGCTGCCGTCAGGCAAGCGGACATAACCTGCTCTTTCATAAAATGCTGCAATATAAGATTCAAGGTATGCAGGGAAAGCCTCTTCGCCGGGGATTTCTTCAAGTCTGCCGGACATTTCACGAAGTGCTTGTGCCCAACGGGATGTGGAGTCTGCCAACAGAAGAACATGAAGTCCCATTTGTCGATAATACTCAGCAAGCGTTACCGAGGTATAAACCGACGCTTCACGGGAAGCAACCGGCATAGAGGACGTGTTACATATAATAATAGTACGCTCCATAAGAGAACGACCGGTTTTAGGGTCAGTCAGTTCAGGGAACTCTGTAAGTGTTTCAACAACTTCACCGGCACGCTCACCGCAGGCGGCAATAATAACGATATCTACATCTGCATATTTTGATGTGGTATGCTGTAGTACCGTTTTACCTGCGCCAAATGGTCCGGGAGTGCAATAGGTTCCGCCTTTTGCTACCGGGAAGAAGGAATCAATAAGACGCACCTTTGTTTCCATTGTTTCCATAGGTGCCAATCTCTCGCTGTAGCATTTCACTGCACGTTTAACAGGCCACTTAAACGACATAGATACGGGGATTTCACGACCTCGTTCATCGGTTATGACTGCAATTGGTTCCTTCACGGTATATTCGCCTTTATCGGCAATAGATTTTATTGTATAATTTCCAAGCAGATAAAAGGGTATAAAAATTTTATGTGTAAACGGGCCTTCGGGAACCGTGCCGATGTATTCACCTGCACGAACAACGTCACCAACTTGGGCAATCGGTCTAAACTCCCATTTCTTTTCAGCATTAAGTCCGTCAGCGTAAATTCCCCTTTCCAAAAACCAACCTGCCTGCTCTGCTAAAACAGGAAGCGGATTCTGAAGTCCGTCATATATTTGGCCAAGCAATCCGGGGCCGAGATCTGCCGAGAGCATATCTCCCGTAAATTCAACAGTATCTCCACATTGAACGCCGTCGGTCATTTCATAAACCTGCACTTGAGCAACGTTGCCTTTTATACGGATAACCTCGCTTTTAAGGGCAGTATCACCAACAAAAACATAGCATATTTCGTTCATAGAAACATTGCCGTCAAATTCTACCGACACCAAGTTTCCGTTTATGCTTACTACCTTTCCTTTATTTTCGGTCATTCTTTTGCCTCCAACCTATCTCCATATAAAATGGAGTCGTATATATTCTTGTATGCTTTTTCTCCGGACTTTGTATCAAACCGTCTTATGCGAAGAAGCAGTTTTAATTTAAGTCCGTAATAGAAGAGATAATCCTCCGAAAAACTATCCATGGGTCTTAGCGTTTCCAATATATCCAAACGGTAACGGCTTAAATATTCTTCCGCTTCCATTGGATTTTCCATATCTGTTGCCACACTTGCCGCCTTAATATATTCCACAGGGAAAATTCTGTTTTCTGTATCAAATGTTTTTTTCATTTTCTCTGCCCGAACTTTACCAAGTGCAAATCGAAGGTTTCTCTCACTTTCGTTCCAAGCATCAATCAAAACAGAACCCGAACTTTCAATATTTTTGGAAGGTGATAAAGTAAGTTTTTTCATAGCCTCCTGCAACCTTTTTCCTAAAAAGCGGTTACAAAGCTCCGTAAATCGTTCCTCGGAAATCGGAAGAGGTACGTTTTCACTGATTCCATCTAAAGATGGAAGTTGTGAAATTAAATAATAATCAGCCATATTACTTTGCCTCTTTCATAAGCTCGGTAACCTTAGGACTAAGATAATTTGAAAGCATATCCACAACCGCTTCTGCAGAATAGTCATAATAGACGCTACCGTCATTTACAGCAATGCGGAATCCACCGTCAAAATTATCATTTGCCTTAAGTGTGATACCCTTTAACATTTTTTCTTTAAAAACTGCCAGTAAGGTTTCTTCCAACTTATTAAGGTCTTGAGTATTCAAAATCACTGCGATATCTTCTGCATCCGGCTTATTTGCCCAGTTCTCAACAATGTTGATAATCAGCCCTGCGAATGCATCTGATGAATATACAGCGGTAACATTTTCGCCGACGATAGTTTTAAGTGCTCTTGTAACACTTTCTCTGAATGAAATCAGCAGATTGCGACCTGCCTGACGAATAGCATCCTCACTTGATTTCGTCATTCGCTCAGTTTCTGCTTTCGCACCGGCCAAGATTTTATCTGCCTGTGCCTGTGCATCAGCAATAATCTTTTCGGCATCTGACTTTGCTGTTTCGACTATGGCCTTTGCTTCCGCCTCAGCGGTTGCAACACCATCTTTCTTGATCTGCTCAATAAGTTCCTGAAGTTGAACTTCCATAATTCTATCTCCTTTTTATATTTTGTCATAATTTCCCAGAATAAAAACAAAAGGGAGCCAGTGTCCTCTGCAGTCAGCTGGTTCCCTTAATATCATTATAACTATTCGATTCTATATTATTCTAACATATTATTCGTTTTGCGTCAAGGTTTTGATTGGAATTTTTATTGTTTTCACGACCACATTTCATCCCATAGAGCCGTATGGAACACACGGAAACAGTGGAGACAAAGATGCGGGAAGACAATGGTTTTCCGAAACAAAAGCCGCTATATGTAGTGGAAATGATTAGAAATCAACTATATGTAACCATTTAGAACCAAGAGACCTCGGGTTCAAATCCCAACACTCCGTCCAGTTTGAGTGTTTTTAGATTCTCTAAGAACACTCATTTTCTTGTGTAACGAAAACACAGAGAAGGCTACGCACCTTCTCTGTGTTTTTTGGGCTCTTAGTTCCACTCACCCGAATCATCAGGATTCCAAGTGTCTCCTGATGTAGAGGATCCAGTAAGGATATCCTCAGAACAGAAGTTCAAAACTTCGATAGAGGGCTCTACAAAAAGCTTCATAGTGGTTCTCCTTTCTTAGTTTCATGTTTTTGCATATGCAGAAACACCAAATTTAATGACGGAATATGTACCCTCACTATCACTACACGATTTAGCGTATCTAAACCCAGATGTTCAAAACATATATGTTTGCGATAACTGCCATATTATGTAGTAAAGTTGCTATTTCTGCAAGTATACATATACATTATAACTCTAATTGTTTGTATTGTCAAGATTTCTAATAAATTTAGTTGAATTTATATAGTTTTATTGCTTCTAAGTGCTTAATTATTGTTTTTATATAAATCCCTGCAGAGAATACTCTCCGCAGGGATTTATCATGGATTTGTTAGACTAAAGTGGTAATCTTATATAGGTAAAAGACAAAGAAATTCTCACCGCTTCTTCTCCCCTATTTATGAAAAAATCCCTGCCAAGATTACTCAAAGCAGGGATTAAACTAATAATACAAAATCAGATTATACAGTTACTTCACGCTTTTTTGTGATATACTGATACACAAATACTGCAATTACAATAGCAAGTCCTATAATGTCAGTAGCGAGTCCCGGGATAATAAGGAGAATGCCGCCTACAATACAGCATATTCTCTCATACCATTCCATTTTTTTCATAAAATAACCTTCAAGTGCTGAGGCAACTGCAAAAATACCTACTAACGAAGATACGATAATCAATACGACATCAAATACTGATTTTACATCAATAAACAACATCTGCGGGTTAAGTGCAAAAACATACGGCACGATAAATGCGGCAATTGCAAGTTTTGTTGATGTTATCGCCGTTTTCATTGGGTTTGCTTGTGCGATCGCTGCACCTGCATACGCCGCCAAGGCAACAGGTGGAGTTAAATCGGCTACAATACCAAAATAGAATACAAAAAAGTGTGCTGCAACCATAGGAACACCCATTTGTACAAGAATAGGTGCACAGGTCGCTGCCATAATACAGTAGTTGGCAGTCGTAGGAACACCCATACCCAGTACGATACAGCAGAGCATTGTCAGAAACAGTGCTATAATAATTTGATTGCCTGCCAACGTAACAATGGCGTTGAAAAGCATATAAGCAAGGCCGGTAACACCTATAATACCAGCAACAATGCCGGCAACACCACAGGCAACCGCAACTGTAATCATTCCTTGACCACCTGCCGCAAGTGCTTCAAGAATACGTTTAGGAGTAATGCGATTTTCTTTATTGAATAAACTAACTACAATCGCAACTACAATAGCAATTGCTGCTGCATAAGCGATAGAACGAGTGCTTGTACCTACAAGATAGATTAAAAGGAAAAGCGGAAGCAACAGATATGTCTGTTTAAGCAGTGGTTTAAGACGAGGGAGTTCCTCTTTTGTAAGACCTCTGAGGCCCTCTTTTTTTGCCTCAAGATGAACTGTAATAAATACGCCTGCAAAGTATAAAACAGCAGGCAAAATTGCCTTAATAACGATATTGGAATATGGAACACCGACAGTTTCTGCCATAAGAAATGCAGCAGCACCCATGATTGGAGGCATAATCTGTCCGCCAGTTGAAGCAGAAGCCTCAGCGGCTGCTGCAAATTCAGGCTTATAGCCTGTTTTCTTCATAAGAGGGATTGTAACTGCACCGGAGCCGACGGTATTTGCAACAGAAGAACCGGAAACCATGCCTTCAAGTGCAGATGCAACGACAGCAACCTTTGCCGGACCGCCAGAAAAACGTCCGACAAGTGCATTTGCTATGTTGATAAAGAAGTCGGCAATGCCTGTACGTTCAAGAAATGCACCGAAAATAATAAACATAACGATATACTTTGAACATACGTTGACCGGTGTTGACAAAATACCTTCCTTTGAGTAGAAAAGCACACGAACATACTCAGTAATACGTGCAATCATGCTTGGATTTGTAGAACCCCAGAACAAAGCATATACAAACAATGCTCCTGCAACGCAAAGGATTGGCAGACCAACACTTCTGCGGCAGAGTTCAACTAAGCAAATAATTCCAACAATACCGATTACAAGTTCAATTGAATTTATCTTGAATCGTGAAACGATTACACTTGCGTTGATTGAAAAGTATAAAAATGAACCTGTGCCTGCAATCATAAGAAGAATATCGTACCATGGCATATAGTTTACACGTTGTTTTCCTTTATGTGCAGGAAATACAAGAAATCCGATAAACATTATAAAAGCCATGAAAGAAGTAAGGCGGAGTTCATCAAGCCAAGTTGCCCAAAGAGTTACGTAAATACAAAATACAGAAAAACTTGCAAGGATACAAGTTACAACGATTTTAGGAATACCCTCCCAAACACGTGTATTCGATTCTCTGTCATACTTTTTCATGACCTCATCGAGATCCATCGGCTCCTGCGTTGCAGGTGCTGTGTTCTTTTTGAATAGAGCCATAGAAATTTCCTTTCTTGGTTTAATAATAAGTTTTGGCTGTAACTTGTTTAGAGCCACAGCCAAAACGTATTTTTTATTTACACTAAAGTTACTGTAACTTATGCTACAACAACACCCTGCTCTGCAAAGTACTTAGCAGCACCTGCATGGAAAGGAGCAGTCATACCGCTTGTAGCGTTCTCGATAGAAAGTTCTGCACCCTTTGCATGAGCGGCTGTAACAGTTTCAATATTATCAAAGATTGCCTTTGTGATTGCGTAAACATCATCTTCAGAAGCAGATGCACTTACAATAAGAGTTGCCTTAACAGTTACAGTAGTAACATCTTCTACCTGACCTTCATAAGTTCCGGCAGGAATGTTATATGCTGTATAGAAAGGAGATGAAGCCATCAAAGCGTCTGCAATGTCGCCATCAATTGGAACAAGATATGCATTTGATGTGGTGCAAAGTTCCTGAATAGCAGGAGTGGGAGCACCAGCAACAATGAAAGCAGCGTCAATCTTGCCGTCTTTAAGAGCGTCAGCAGAGTCTGCGAAAGACTGATACTGAGGCTGAATATCTGTTTCGCTCAAGCCTGCAGCAGCGAGAATATCAATAGCATTGAAGTAAACGCCAGAACCTGCAGCACCGATAGATACTTTCTTACCTGCAAGATCAGCAACGGTCTTTATTTCAGGATTCATTGTTACAAGTTGAACTGCCTCAGCGTACAAACCGCCGATTACACGGAAACTCTCAATCTTTCCCTCTGCTTCGAAAGAACGAGCACCTTCCCAAGCGTAAGCCATAACGTCAGACTGTACAGTGCCCAACTGATAGTTGCCAGAATCAATACCAAGGATGTTAGCCTTAGAACCATCAGTGGAAACTACGTTAACAGTAATGCCGGAAGAAGTCTTAATCTGATTGCCAAGGATACCGCCGTAACCATAATATGTACCTGCTGTACCGCCAGTACCCATGGTCATTGTTGTAGTTGCGCCGCCGCTACAAGCGACAAGTGTCAGCATCATAGCAAAAGCAAGAACGAGTGCAATAATTTTCTTCATGATAAATTACTCCTTAAAATAGATTTGGATTGTATACGATTTAACGATAGTATACAATCATTTTGTAAATTTTGCAAGTACTAAATTGATATTTTGAAATAAAACTCGCAGTTTGTATAATAATTACTACGTAAAATTGTTTAATATGCATAGAAATTAACAGTTATATAAAATAATTCTAATTTCCGTGCCCTTCCCAAGTTCACTTGTAGTATTAATTTCACCGCCATGAAAGTTGACAATACTATTTCTATTGGAAGTCCGAGTCCTACGCTGCCATATTCATCGTTTTGAGTAACATCAATGGGGAATCTTCTTATAATCTGATGCTTCAAACTTAACTGCCATTGTTTTGGAATTTACTTACTTAAATTTATAATTGAATAGACCATCAGACCAACACCGATACCGAATAATACACAACCATATACCTCGGTTAACTGGTTTGCAAAAAATCCTACTGTTCCACTACCCAAAGCACATAATATTGCAAATAACAATTTCTTCTTTTTCATACAATCACTCCTTTGTCAAATTCTAATTTGGCAATTAGTAAAGATGTACTCTTGTGAATACTCCAATGAGAACAAGAATAATGCCAGCAACTCTTGTCCATAACAATGTCTTTTTTGATACCTCTGCACCATTTGGCAGAACGGGATGAATGACCCATAACAGACCGCAAGCCACAAAGCCGGCACTTCTATAAATCCAATGTTTGAATATTGTACTCAAAATATTCGTCAAAATGATAATAACAACACAGATAATCATCTGTGCTTTATAGGTCAGTTTCATACAATCACGCTCCTTTGTCAAATTGGAATTGGTCATTCTGTCTTGGTCTGCTCTCGTTTTTTAATTATGTGTCCAACAACAAAATAGGCAATCGTTGTAATCAAAACAGTTATTGCTGTAAGAATAACTGTTTTGATAGTGCCTGTATACCAAGGAGCAGAGTAATAGGCATATACTTCGGAATGGTTTACAAAATCAAGATACTTTTGAAGCACACGACCAGAACAGGCACCTAATTGAACACAAATAAACACTTTGAGAAACTTATGTAGTCCTTTCATACAATCACAATCCTTTATTCTTCTTTGATTTAAGATAACGAATAATCCACAATATTGCACAAAAGAAACGGAGTTTGTATAGCCGTATGCCAAATCAACAAATAAATTGATGTTCCAACTGTTTCTACTTCAAATTATCGTTTATCGGATAAACAAACCGCCAGAATGTGGATAAATACACTTGTTTTTATCAATATATGCCCTAACCGTTGCTATCATTAGTCCCACTTCCTCTAATTATGTAGATAACAGCAATCAAAAGTAATGGCAGAACCAGAGGAATTATCATTCCAATCGGGTTAATATCATCGGTCGATGCCCAAAATTCAGCAGTTTTATAAATTGCCCAGTATCCATATAAGCCACAAGAGGAAATACCTCCAACAAGTCTCAATAATCGTGAAAGTGGTGTCTCTCCAAAAATAATTTTTACTATATTTACAACAAACGACGCAATTATCACCGCATCAAACAAACTTAACAAGAAAGTACCAAGCACTAATAATATAATCATTTTCTACCCCCAACAAAGTAATATCAATATTTATAACAAAAATATAGTTCATCAGCGGGTGTGAGATAAAGTCCTATTTTAATTGTTCCATATCCTTGATAGCGGATTTCCCAATACCCTGCTTTATACACATTATCAACTAACTGCTTTGCTTTCTCCATTTTTTCAGAATAGTTTTCCTCTGTGATGTTCCCAAGATAATAGTGTGTAGGATTTGTATATGATAAAGTAGGATTATTCCACCATTTAGTATAATTAACACAGTTTGATGCCACATAAGCACATAATTCCGCATAAAAGTCTGCGGTTTTAGATACTGGCAATAATTCAATACTATCAATGGGTAGAGGTTCTTTTGAAAAAACGCATTCTTCGTTGAACGAAATGGTTTCAAGTATATCAGGAATACTGCCATACATTTCATTGTACTTAGAAACGGTTTCTTCCGAGAACTGTACATCGGTAGGATATGTAATCACTATATTGTAAGAACCTATGCGATACACTTCAATACTTCCCAACAAATCATAATCTGGATATACAGAATAGTCCTCAAATTCAGTTAATAATTTGATTGAAAAAAGCCATCCAGCATTTAATTCTTCATGACTTGCTTTATCGTAAAAACTTAAAGTATAGTTATAGTTCTCACCCTCTGCAATTTCATAAAAGCAATCATCATTCCAAGAGGCAGGAACTAATATTGTGTAGTATTCTGTATCAATACACATAGTTGTTGTAGAAGAACTTGTATCATGTTCAATGTTTTCTATGCTTGTTATGATATTGCTATTCCCTGTATCCTCTGTTTCAATGTTGGATTTATCTGTATAAGTATTATTAGAAGAACAACCAACAGTTCCCAATAAACAGATAAGTGTTAAGACTATTACAATGTATTTCTTCATATAGACTACCTCGCTTATATTGTATAAGGCTATAAAACCCAATTCCTGATTATACCTAGACATTATAGCACAAAATCTGGCATTTTTCAAGAGAAGAGGAACTGCTAAAACTGTTGTCAAAGTGTCGTCAAAAACCGTTTTCTAATTGTTCTTAACAACGCTAAAAGTGGCTTGAACACTGGGGTTCAAGCCACTTTATATTTGTTATGGAATTATTCCCACTCGATTGTACCTGTGGGCTTGGGAGTTAAATCAAATAGAACTCTGTTTACTCCTTTGACTTCGTTTGTGATACGCTCGGTAATATGCTGAAGAAGTTCAAAAGGAACATTTTCAACGGATGCAGTCATTGCATCTACAGTATTTACTGCACGAAGAATAACGCACCATTCATCGGCACGTTTATTGTCACGTACACCTACAGACTTAATATCGGGGATAGCAGTGAAATACTGCCACACCTTTCCCTCAAGGCCATTCTTTGCAAATTCTTCACGCAAAATTGCATCAGACTCACGCACGGCCTCAAGACGATCACGTGTGATTGCACCAAGGCAACGGACGCCAAGACCGGGGCCGGGAAACGGCTGACGATACACCATAGATGCCGGCAAACCAAGTGCCACACCGCAGGCACGAACTTCGTCCTTAAACAGCATTTTCAAAGGCTCAACAAGTTCAAACTGCAAATCCTCAGGCAAACCACCTACATTATGATGGCTCTTGACAGCCTTAACTGTCTTTGTTCCTGACTCTATAATATCTGGATAAATTGTACCTTGACCAAGGAATTTAATGCCCTCAAGTTTACGTGCTTCCTCTTCAAATACACGGATAAACTCCGCACCGATAATCTTACGTTTTTGTTCAGGATCGGCTACACCTGCAAGTTTGTCAAGGAAACGGTCAACAGCATCAACGTATACGAGATTTGCTCCCATCTCCTCACGGAATACACGAACAACCTCCTCAGGCTCACCCATGCGAAGCAAACCGTGATTTACATGTACGCAAGTCAACTGATCGCCGATTGCACGAATTAAGAGTGCCGCAACAACAGATGAGTCAACACCACCTGAAAGTGCAAGAAGCACTTTGCTATCCCCTACTTGCTGACGAATTAGTTCTACTTGGTCTGCAATGAAGTTTTCCATATTCCAATTTGTTTCCGCACCACAGGTATCAAATACAAATGATTTGAGTTGAGCAACACGGTCAGCATTCCATGCAGAAGTGCCCTTGTGGTCAACGGAAAGAATAGGCAAATTACTTGCATATACATCAGCAGATGCATCAATTTCAACACCATCAACAACTCTGTTAATGCCGCCGTTTAAGATAATACCCTTTACGTTGGGAAGTGCATTAAGTTGTGCCGCAGTTATATCGTGAGGGTGTATCTCAGAATAAACTCCAAGTGCACGTATCTCACGGGCTACCACCGCATTTTCCTCGCTACCGAGATCTAAAATTACAATCATATCCTGTTTCACAAAGGTTCCTCGCTTTCTGTGTATTAGAATAGGGGGAGAAAAATATAGTAATATTATACTCTAATCAACATCATTTTTCAAGAAAATATTATTAAAGAGAAAACGAAATGCAAGGGATATAGAACAGCATGATTGGCAATTTTCTACAAAATACCGAGCAAAAAACAGAAAACCTCAAGAAAGTACCAGTAATACAACAATTCTTATAAGTAAACCATTACACCTCAAAACCTATCAAAAGACCTCCACGTTCTGCATAAAAACTACATAATGCACGAGTTGCTGCAATAGTAATGTCGGCATTTTGGAACTTTTCACGAAGTGCTGATAGTAATTCTTTTGCAGCAGTTTCATTAAAACAATGGGTAATACGCAATTTTCCTCCACGATAGCCCATTTCAATTAAACTGTTTATGATTTCGGAAATCAGTTTTTTCTCGCCACGCACCTTCCCTATTGTCTGTAATTGTCCTTTATCACTTGCTCTGCCAAGAATCCTAATATTTAACGCACCTGCAAGTTTAGCCACAGCAGATGATATTCTTCCGTTATTAGCAAGATTATGTAATGATTCTAACGCAAACATAAGTCTTGTATTATTTTTGTACTCATTTACCTGTTTTACAACAGAATCAAATGGTAGTTTACGATGTAAAAGTTCACGAATTTTTTCTACAATCAATGCCATCTCAGGCCCTGCTGAAAGGGAATCAAATACGTGCACCTTTCGGTCAGGGTACTGTTCTATATATGTTTGAGCCGCAATTTTTGCCGCATCATAACTGCCTGATAACTTACTGGTTATCGTAACACAGAAAATATGCGTTGCTTCACCAAAAGCATCTAAAAATGCACCAATGCTTGGACAAGCAGTTGTTACCTTTCCCTTGTAATTACTTAAATATCCTACCATTTCTGATACATCTGTTGTATGGTCATCTACAAACACTTTGTCTCCTGCCTGAATTGTCAATGGTACACTTTCAAACTCTGTACCATGTAACGTATCAATGTCACCTGCTGAATCCATAATAATCTTAATTTCCATAAACACGCCTCCTGATAATAGCATAGTTTCATTTTATATCCATCACTATATTATAGGGTTTTTAATAACCTGTCAAGTGGTTCTTATTACTTTATTGACAAATTTCAAAAAAAATTGTAGAATACACTCATGGATAATGAAATGAAATTAAAAATGGCAGCGACTGTTTCAGAGTTTAATCTACCAAGATACTCTCAACTTCCAAACGACGGTCTCTATTTGGAACAAACGACACAGTATATCAATTCATTTTTGGCACAACTTTCAGGTGTAGAGATTACATCTACAATGATAAGTAATTATGTAAAGAAAGGGCTATTACCAAATCCTGTGAAAAAACAGTATTTTGCCGAGCACATCGCATATCTGTTCTTCATTATAATTGCCAAAAATCTTGTTTCAATGGAGCATATTCGGCTATTGATTGAAATGCAAAAAAAGACATACACACTACCAATAGCGTATGATTATCTGTGTGGTGAGTTTGAAAATATGCTCCTGTTTATGTTTGGAGTTAAAGACTCCATTGACGAAATAGGCGAAACCGTGTCAGACGAAAAGACTTTACTGTGTAGTTTAATTTACTCTGCTGTAAACGTGATATATATGCACACATATTTTCAACTACTTGCTAAAAATGAATAGCATATTGGGCGTACTGAAAAATATCAGTACGCCCTTTTACTATCTTTTTCCAGAGTATTTAATTAACAGTTGTCAATACTATTTCCATGTTACCACAATCCGTCAATAAGGAGCAGTACCATGAAAAGAAAACATATTCTAATTTTGCTCTCTACCCTACTTTTAATTTCATTGTTAGCATCATGTGCACCAAACCAATCATCTCAACAAAGCGGCAGTAATCCCCCATTGGTAGTAGGGTATTTACCGTTTAGCGAAAAGTTTTCGCCTTTTTATTCCGACTCTGCATACGATGTAGATGTAGTAAACATGGTAAATGTATCACTGTTAACAACAGACCGTGAGGGTGCAATTATTTACAACGCTATAGATGGTGAAACCCGTGAATTTAACGGAACTAATTATACCTATTACGGAATGAGTAATATTGATGTAAATATAGACAACGACAAAAAAGAGACAACATATACTATTAAGATTCGAGATGACGTTACTTTTTCTGACGGTGTACCCCTTACGGCAGATGACGTGATATTTAATATGTATGTACTATGCGACCCAAGTTATACAGGTTCGTCTACGTTATACTCTGTGCCAATAGTCGGAATAAAAGAATACCGTGAAAATAAAGATGTTAAAACGATTTCAGGCATTAAAAAACTTGACAGTTACACTTTAAGCGTAACAACTCAAGGGTTTGATGCGTCGGCAATATATAAAATTGCAGGAATTACCATTGCACCACTTCACTACTATGCAGACCGTGACGCATACAACTATGAAAACAGTAACTTTGGCTTTACAAAAGGGGATCTTTCCAGGATAGCGGAAAAAACAACAAAGCCTCTTGGTGCCGGTCCGTATGTATTTGACCGATATGAAAATAAAGTAGTCTACTTTACAGCAAATGAAAACTATTATAAAGGCACACCAATTACGAAATTTGTCCAGTTCAAAGAAACCGATGAAGCAGACGCAATTGCAGGTATTGATACAGGCACAATTGATATTAGCACTCCATCCGGAAGTCTGTCAGCATTAGAGGAAATACGCAGTTACAACAAAAATGGTGAATTAAACGGTGATACAATACAAATGAGTTCTGTTGACAACTTAGGCTACGGATATATTGGCATCAACGCAAGCACCGTTAAGGTTGGAGATGACAAAGGCAGTGAAGAAAGCAAAAACCTTCGACGTGGTTTTGCAACGCTTTTTTCCGTATATCGAGGGATAACGATAGGAAGTTACTATGCGGAGGCAGCAGAGATAATTGAGTACCCAATTTCAAGCACATCATGGGCAGCACCAAAACCAACTGATATTGGATATGAGCCTAGTTACAGCAGGTCAATTGATGGTGAATATTTGTATCAAAATGCCCAAACCAATGAGGAACGATACAGTACCGCACTTAATGCCTCCATTGAATACTTTAAGGCGGCTGGATACACTTATGACGAATCCTTAGGAAAATTTACTGCAGCACCAAAAGGGGCAAAACTGTCTTACCAAGTAATCATACCCGCTCAAGGTAGTGGCAACCACCCAACATTTGCCCTTTTGGAATATGTTCGTACAGCACTTGCAAAAATAGGATTCACTCTAACTATTTATGATCCGTCTGATCCAAACGAATTGTGGGATATTTTGGATACAGGTGAACAGGAAATGTGGGTTGCCGCATGGAGTGCATCTCTCGACCCTGATATGTACCAAATTGCCCACAGCGATAATATTATTGGACGTGGCGGAACAAATAGTAACCATTACTCCATTGAGGACAAGGACCTCGACACACTTATTATGGAAGCACGACAGGTTGCCGACATTCCATTTCGTAAATCAGCATACAAAGCGTGTCTTGACATAATTCTTGATTGGGCAGTTGAAGTCCCCGTATATCAAAGGCAAAACTGCGTTATCTTTTCCAATGAGAGAATTGATATGACAACAGTAACTCCTGACATTACAACCTATTGGGGTTGGATGGAAGAAATAGAAACACTTAAAATGAAGTAAGGAGGGTTCACATGATACGCTATATGGCAAAGCGTGTTATACAATGTGTCGTAATACTGCTATTTGTCGCATTTTTGCTGTATGCGGTCATGCGAAGTATTCCAACTTCCTATGTAGAAACAATCGCAAGACAAAGAGCACAATTGCCCGGCTCAAAAACTTATGAACAGTGGCTGTCACAATTAAATTCCTTATATGGTCTTGATGTCGATATAGTGACAGGCTTTATTAAGTGGCTTGGAAGTGCAATTAAAGGGCAATTCGGTGATTCTTGGTACTATAATGTCCCTGTAACTGAAAAATTTTTCTCTGTAATTTTAGACTCTTTCGCCCTCGGTGGCATTTCCTTCCTTCTACAAATGGCAATCGCTATTCCTCTTGGAATAATTGCCGCAAGAAAGCAATATTCAAAAACGGATTACTCAATTACTGTTGTCGCTTTAATAGGCATATCTCTACCTTCATTTTTCTTTGCTACAATACTAAAATGGATTTTTTCCATTAAATTAGGTTGGTTTGACTTGTACGGCAAAGTGGGTAGATACTATGATACCCTTTCTCCACTTGGAAAGGCACTTGATATATCTGCTCACTATGTTTTGCCCATAATCACACTACTGATTGTAAGTATTGGTAGTTTAATGCGATACACACGTACAAATATGCTTGAAGTATTAAGGGCTGATTATATCACAACTGCAAGAGCAAAAGGTGTTGATGAAAGGCAAGTAATATACAAACATGCTTTCCGTAATACATTAATTCCAATTGTTACTCTTGTAGGTGGCTCGCTGCCGGGTTTGTTTGCCGGTGCAATGATTACAGAAACGCTGTTTCAAATTCCGGGAATTGGATATACCGCATATCAGGCAATGGTAAATGGAGATATACCATTTTACATGTTTTATTCCGTCTTTCTTGCAGCACTCACATTGCTTGGAACTCTGCTGTCAGATATTTTGTATGCTGTTGTAGACCCAAGAGTGCGTATAAGATAATTAGAAAGGAGTGACGACAATTTGAAATTTTCATGGGCAAACATTTTTACAAAGCCAAAGGTAAAACAATCTGACCCATCGGCACCTGTATCTGACGTCACTCCTATCGGCTCGCCATCTGTACTTGTTGCAAGACGTTTTTTTAGAAATCGGCTTGCAATTATCGGTCTCATTATACTTCTCTTAATTTTTCTATTTTCATTTGTTGGCGGTATATTGACGCCCTATACGGAAAGTCAAGTTTTTGAAAGTGTCACTACAACAAATCTTGATATTGCGACTGTTTTTACAAATAATACCTATCATTTATACTCACTAAATAATAATATATCCTCGAGTTTCCAATCAAAATTCCTCCTTGCCCTTAGTAAAGGTGAGGATAAAATAGTTTATGATGACACTACCTATAACCTAATAAATCTTGGTAAAGACGTATATTTCATATATAACGGCAGTACGTTATCATACATCGCATCATTGTTAATACCAGACACACAGATAGAAAGTAATTTTACTTTTCTTTCCGACTTATTTATGGCGTATACAAAAAATGCCGACTATTTTGAGACATCTGATGGTAATTTTTCACTCACCTATGACGGCGAAAATGTAACTGCTGCGGACGAAAACGGAATGACATTATCTTTATCAAAGCAAACTGTACGCTCTCTTGAGCCGTCATTTGTTATCCCACCAAATCTTCGCAAAGAAATTATATCAGCAGTATCAAATTACAAACAAAGTATTTCCTATGACTTTGGAAATGGAGATGAAAATTTAACTCTCTCCTATAACGGCGATGAAGTAAAACTTATCCGTACAGTAACAACATCACGTATTTTAGCCTATGATGCACCGTCCTCGTCCCACTGGCTTGGTACTGACCAAAATGGCATGGATATTCTTACACGGCTTATTTATGGCGGAAGAATATCTCTTTCAATTGGATTTATAGTAATTGCAATCGAGGTAATTATAGGTATTATTCTCGGCGGTCTTGCAGGATACTTTGGCGGACTTACCGACAATATTATAATGCGTATTGTTGACATATTCAACTGTATCCCAACTTGGCCAATTATAATAATTTTCGGCTCACTTATGGATACTCAGCGTGTCGATGCACAAATACGAATCTACTACATGATGCTTATTCTTGGTATACTCAGTTGGCCCGGTATGGCACGTTTAATTCGCGGACAGATACTGTCACTTCGTGAACAGGAATTTATGATAGCGACAGAGGCAACCGGGTTAAGCGTATCACGGCGTATCTTTCGGCATCTTATTCCAAATGTAATACCTCAACTTGTTGTAATGGCTACTATGGGGCTTGGTAGTATTATTTTAACCGAGTCTACTCTTAGTTTCCTTGGTTTAGGAGTCAAATTTCCTTATGCATCATGGGGCAATATTATACAATCAGTTACAAGTGTATACGTTATGACAAACTATCCGTTTGTATGGATACCTGCAGGCTTTCTAATACTAATTACAGTTCTTGGATTCAACTTTGCAGGTGACGGATTAAGAGATGCTTTTGATCCTCGTATGAAGCGGTAAGGAGTGGCTATGAAAAAGCGAATAAATGAAGACGACTACAAATGCAAAATGAAGAGCAAAGAAAATATAGTTGAGTTCGACAACCTTAAAACATGGTTTTATACAGATGATGGAATTGTCAAAGCAGTTGACGGTGTTAGTTTTAGTATTCCTTTAGGTAAAACTGTAGGCGTGGTCGGAGAATCAGGTTGCGGAAAGTCTGTAACGAGTCTTTCACTTATGCGTCTTGTAGCACAGCCACATGGTAAAATAGTAGATGGACAAATCAGACTAAACATGGGAGAGTACGGAATTGACGTAACAAAAGCACCTCTTGGTGTAATGGAGCAACTGAGAGGTCAACAAATTTCAATGATTTTCCAAGAACCTATGACGAGTCTTAATCCTGTATTTCGTATTGGTAAGCAAGTAGAAGAAGTTCTTATTCTCCATCGTCACGATATAGACAAAAATAAATTGCAACAAGAAACCCTTGAACTATTAAAACTTGTGGGCATTTCAAACGCTGAGGGTGTATATAAAATGTACCCACACGAATTGTCAGGCGGTATGCGACAACGTATAGTTATTGCAATGGCACTTGCCTGCCACCCAAAGTTAATTATTGCTGATGAGCCGACAACTGCTCTTGACGTTACTATCCAGGCTCAAATTCTTGATTTACTTCGTGACTTGAAAGATAAAACCAAAACCGGAATTATGCTTATTACTCACGACTTAGGTGTTATAGCAGAAATGGCAGATGAGGTTGTTGTAATGTACGCAGGGCGTATAGTAGAAAAAGGTAGCGTATTTGAAATATTTGACTCCCCTGCACACCCATACACATTAGGACTTCTTAAAAGTAAACCTGTAATTGGCAAAAATCGTGATGCCCTCTACTCTATTTCAGGCAGAGTACCAAGTCAAAAGGAACTTGGTGATTTTTGTTACTTCTCCTCACGATGTCCGTACAAACGTGAAATTTGCATGACTGCCTATCCACCTGAAACAAAACTTACCACTTCCCATTCTACCTACTGTTATAGGTGCGGTGAAGTGCTAAAGGAAAGGGAGAATACCTAAAGTGGCACTCATTGAGGTTGAAAACTTAAAAACATACTATAAACTCCCAACAAAACTATTTTCACCGCCACGATATGTTAAGGCGGTCGACGGTATTTCATTTTCCATTGAGCGTGGGACAACCATGGGGCTTGTAGGTGAATCCGGCTGTGGTAAATCAACAGTCGGAAGAACAATACTTCGTCTAACTGAAAAGACTGACGGCAAAGTACTCTACAACGGTATTGATCTCCACTCCCTTTCAAAAAAGGAACTGCGACCGCTTCGTGCAAAACTGCAAATTATATTTCAAGACCCATTTTCTTCCCTTTCTCCTCGTCTGCCTGTAGGTGAAATAATTGGCGAGGCTGTACGAGAGCATAACATTGTCAAAAGAAGTGAACTAAATGGTTACGTGTCAAAGATAATGGAAGATTGCGGTCTGTCTCCATCACATAAAGTAAGATACCCCCATGAATTCTCAGGTGGTCAACGTCAACGTATTTGTATAGCACGGGCATTAGCACTTAATCCCGATTTCATAGTATGTGACGAACCGGTATCCGCCCTTGACGTGTCAATTCAAGCACAGATTGTCAATTTACTTTCCAACCTACAAAACAAGTATGGTATTGCATATTTGTTCATTTCACACGATTTATCCGTAGTTGAGCATATCTGCGATAATGTTGGAGTTATGTACCTTGGAAACCTTGTCGAGTACGCAAATACAAAAGAGTTGTATAAAAATCCCCTGCACCCATACACAAAAGCACTTTTTTCAGCAATACCTATTCCAAATCCACACAAAACGTCTGGGCGTATTGTATTAAAAGGTTCAATTCCATCACCGGTTGACCCACCAAAAGGCTGTAAATTTCACACTCGCTGTATACACTGTATGGAGCGTTGTCGTATTGAAACACCTGTACTTCGTGATGTAGGAAATTCACATCTTGTAGCGTGTCATCTGTATAAATAACTTAAGTACGTTTTTGAAAGCATCGGCATAGAATAGAACACAATAAAATATGAGGTGACTCTATGCCGAGTATCTACTTAAGTCCATCTACACAAGAAGGAAATTTATACGTTATAGGCGGTAGCGAAGAATACTACATGAATTTAATTGCTGATGCAATGGAGCCATATCTTCGCTCAAGTGGTATTCGCTATACACGAAACACTCCACAGATGAATGCATCATCATCAATAAGGCAGTCAAATGCAGGTAATTATGATCTCCACCTTGCACTCCACTCTAACGCCGCACCTCCAGGTCGGTATGGTACTGTACGTGGCACAGACGTATATTATTTCCCGGGAAGTATACAAGGCAGACGTGCGGCTGAAATTGTTGCCGAGGGACTTCGTGAAATATACCCTGTACCATCTCTCGTTCGTGCAATTTCAACCACGAATATCGGTGAGGTTCGTTTAACGAGAGCCCCATCGGTATTTATTGAGTTTGCATACCACGACAATGAGGCAGATGCAAATTGGATTGCATCAAACATTGAGGAAATTGCCGCAAATGTAGTCTTTTCACTCACTCGATATTTTGGTATTCCATTTATTCAGCCATCACAGCCTTTTGTCGGCACTGTAAATATAAGTTCAGGTTACTTAAATATCCGTGACAGGCCAAGTGTTACATCGGCCGTTGTAGGCAGAGCATTCAATGGTGATGAGTTAATTGTAAATGGAGTTTATGAAAACTGGTATGTAGTTGATTACAACGGAATAATCGGATATGCAAGGTCGTCTTTTATTGATTAGATTATTTGAAAATACTGCTTCACAATTACCCCCCATGATAACTTGGGGGGTAATTCTATAAAAAATCCATATTTTTAATTAAAAAACATATAGACATTTCCAGTATTTAGTTTTATAATATAGTTATAATACATAAGGAGTGGTTTGGGTGGCTGAAAAAAGAGTGCTTGCCTTTGACTTTGGTGCTTCAAGTGGCCGAGCAATGATTGGTACATTCGATGGTGAAAAAATCACGCTTAAAGAAGTTCATCGTTTTTCAAATGACGCTGTATGTGTCGGCGGAACTTGGTACTGGGACACATTACGTCAGTTGTTTGAAATTAAGCAAGGTTTGACAAAAGCAAAGGCTGACGGCGGTTTTTCCTCTGTCGGCATTGATACTTGGGGTGTCGATTTTGCACTTCTTGACGAAAATGATAGACTCCTTGAAAGTGCTGTTCATTATCGTGACCGCCGTACAGAAGGTATTCCAAACGAATTGTATAAGCATATCCCAAAAGAACGTATTTACGAACTTACTGGTATTCAATTTATGGACTTCAATACGATTTTCCAACTTTACTCCCTTGTAAAGAATCGTCCTGAACTCCTTGAACGTGCAAAAACACTTTTATTTATCCCTGATTTATTCAATTTCTTCCTTTCAAATGTAAAATCCACTGAATACACAGAAGCCACAACAGGACAGATAATTGATGCAAATTCACGTGAGTTATCTGATGAACTTCTTTCGGCTATCGGTGTTGACAAATCACTGTTTCCGCCCATTGTAAAAAGCGGTACCGTTATCGGTCAACTGTCAGATGATATTTGCGAAGAACTATCTCTTGAAAAAGCAGATGTTATCGCTGTTGCCTCTCACGATACAGCAAGTGCTATAGTCGCTGTTCCTGCAACGGAAGATGATTTTATATACATAAGTTGTGGTACTTGGAGTCTGTTTGGTACTGAACTTGACGCTCCGATTATAGATGAAAAGTCCGCTTATCACGATGTTACAAATGAGGGCGGTGCTTGTGGTAAAACTACATTTCTTAAAAACATCATTGGCCTTTGGTTAATTCAGGAAAGTCGCAGACAATGGATACGTGAAGGTAACGAATACAGTTATGCAGAACTTGAGCGTCTTGCCCTTGATTCTAAGCCGTTTGCCTGCTTTATTGATCCTGACAGTCCTGAATTTACACCGCAAGGCAATATCCCTAAACGTGTAAAAGAGTATTGTCGCCGTACAGGTCAATATGTACCTCAAACTGTCGGTGAAATTATGCGTTGTATCTACGAGAGCCTTGCAATGAAGTATCGTTATGCTTTTGATACTATACGTGATTGTACAAATAAAGAATATCGCAACATCCATGTTGTTGGCGGCGGTGTAAAAGATCGTTTACTGTGTCAAATGACATCTGACTCTTGCGGAGTCAACGTCAATGCAGGTCCAATTGAGGCAACAGTTTTAGGAAACATAGCAGTTCAACTTATGGCAACAGGCGATATTAAAAGCCTCGCAGATGCACGCCGTATCATTATGAATTCTGATTCTGTAAAGGTTTATACTCCCGATTCTCATGACATTTGGAATGAAAAATATAAAATATTCAAAACAATAATTGAAAAGTAGAAAGGATGATTTCAGATGAATTACCCAAAAATTGGCATTCGCCCTACTATTGATGGCAGATGGGGTGGCGTTCGTGAGTCTGTAGAAGTGCAGACAATGAACATGGCAAAATCAGCAGCAAAACTAATTACTGAAAATCTGCGTTATGCAGACGGTACACCTGTACAGTGCGTTATCTCCAACTGCACTATTGGCAGTGGTGCTGAAGCGGCTGCTTGTGCTGAACAATTTTCAACTGAAAATGTTGTTGCAACCCTCTCGGTTACACCTGTTTGGTGCTATGGCAGTGAAACAATGGACTTAGATCCAAACACTATTAAGGCAGTTTGGGGCTTTAATGGTACTGAACGTCCCGGTGCTGTATATCTTGCAGCCGTTCTTGCTGCACACGCACAACGTGGTCTTCCCGCTTTCTCCATATATGGACATGATGTTCAAGATATGACTGATACTTCTGTGCCTGCAGACGTTGCAGAAAAGATTCTCCGCTTTGCACGTTGTGCAATTGCAGTAGGTCAGATGAAGAATAAGGCTTATGTCAACATTGGTTCTGTTGCAATGGGTATTATGGGTTCATATTGTGACGCCTCATTCTTCCAGAAGTATCTTGGCATCCGTGCAGAGTGGGTTGATATGACTGAAATTTTACGCCGTATCCGTCTTGAAATCTACGACCATGATGAGTATGAGATTGCATACGCTTGGGCAAAGAAGAACTGTCCTGAGGGAATTAACGTAAATCTTGGTCACGAACTTTCTGAAGTTGTAAAATCTTCTCGTGTCGTTGATGATGGTTGGAGTTTCGTTGTTAAGATGACAATGATTATACGTGATATCATGCACGGCAACAAGAAACTTGATGAAATGGGTTGGCACGAGGAAGCACTTGGCAGAAATGGTATTTTAGGCGGTTTCCAAGGTCAGAGAATGTGGACAGACTGGCTTCCAAACGGTGACTTCTCCGAGTCCATCCTTAACTCCTCATTTAATTGGAATGGCAAGAAAGAGCCTACTATCATTGCTACTGAGAATGATGGTCTTAACGGCGTAGCAATGCTCTTTGGTAAACTGCTTACAGGCAGTGCAAGCGTATTTGCTGATGTTCGTACATATTGGAGTCCTGACGCTGTTGAACGTGTTGTCGGTAGACGTCCTGAAGGTCTTGCCGCTAACGGATTTATTCATCTTATCAACTCTGGTGCTGCTGCACTTGATGGTACTGGTGCATCAAAGGATGCAGACGGCAATGGCTGTATCAAACCTTGGTGGGATGTTACAAAAACCGACATTGACGCTATGCTTGCGGCTACCGATTGGCCTCTTGCAAATCTTGAATACTTCCGTGGTGGCGGATATTCCTCACACTTCAGAACTCTTTCTGAAATGCCTGTAACTTTGATTCGTTTGAATTTAGTTGAGGGTATTGGTCCTGTTCTTCAACTTGCTGAAGGCTACACCGTCGTTCTTGATGACGATATGCACAAGAAACTTGACGAACGTACAGACCGCACTTGGCCGACTACTTGGTTTGCTCCTCGTCTTGGTGCTAAGGGCTTTGAGTCAGTTTATGACGTTATGGCAAACTGGGGTGCAAATCATGGTACTTTCTCTTATGGTCACATTGGTCGTGATCTTATAACCCTTGCTAGTATGCTCCGTATTCCTGTTTCTCTTCATAATGTTGACGATTGCGATATCTATCGTCCACACTCTTGGGCTGCATTTGGCACTAAGGATAAAGAGGCTGCGGATTATCGTGCTTGTGCTGCTTATGGTCCTATCTACAAATAAATCTTTTAATAGAAACAAGATGTCGCTAAAATTTTTAGCGGCATCTTATTAATTTCAGTCATCTTGTATGATTTTAGTTAAGTTATCAACATTTATAAAAAATTATTTAATATGTGTATTTTTTAGTTTTATGTAAAATTTTAATTTTTAATTTATGATATAATTAGGCAAAGGAAGTGAAATGCATTGGGTATTAACACCTTATCTCTTGCACATAAATTCATTCGTGAACAGGTTCCTGTAGGTGGTTTTTGTATTGATGCAACAGCAGGACGAGGTCGTGATACAATTCTTCTTTGTCAACTTGTGGGAGACAGTGGAACTGTATTTTCTTTTGACATACAAGAAGATGCAATAAATCAGACAACAAAAATAGTTAATGAACATGGTTTTAGTGATATAGCCCATATAATCCGTGACAGTCATAGCAATATGGAAAATTATGCAAAAGAGTTGTCAGTTGATTGTATTGTATTTAACTTTGGTTGGCTTCCTGGCGGTAACCACAGTATTTTCACAACTGCTACAACGAGTATACCGGCTATTGAATCAGGTCTTAAATTACTTAAAAATGGTGGTGTCATGTCCCTTTGTATCTACTATGGTGGTGAAAGCGGATATGAAGAACGAGACGCTCTTCTTGAATATCTTTCTAAAATAGACAATAAAAAATATACTGTCGTAGTCAATACTTTTCACAATCGTACGGGTGATCCACCAATTTTTGTATCTATATATAAAGACTAATTATGCTAACAGTTTGGAATAAGATCTCAAAAATTTCTTATTATGGATAATGACGAAACCCTTGTTGCATTTCGTGTCGGTCTTTGCAAGTTTTGTACCCTACCTCCGCATTGACAATACTTTTCGTATACATTATAATATACATACAAATTCTTGTTCGGAGGTAGAGCATGAGAGGTATTCCGTCCCTCATTACCGATATTCGTAAAAAAGTGTTTACAGAGGTCGCTCGTATGGCTTATAACGGTGGTGACTACTCACTCGCTGAAGATTTACCATACATTATCGTACCGGGCGATACGCCTTTACATCGTGAGTCTGTATTTTTAGAACGTGCCATCGCAGGTGAGCGAGTACGTCTTGCAATGGGACTCGGTGTTCGTCCTATACAGACACGTACTCTTATGACAGATGGTATGGACCTTGCGGCTGTTGCAGAGCAATACTATGAGCCGCCACTCATAAACATAATTCCCTATGCGTGCCACGCTTGTCCAACTAACAGTTTTCGAGTTACTGAAAATTGTCAGAACTGTCTTGCAGCATCATGTCAAAAAGTATGTCCTAAAGATGCTGTTTACTTTAAGAATAACAAAAGTTGTATAGACCCTAAAAAGTGTATCAAGTGCGGTAAATGTGCCGATGCTTGTGCATACAATGCAATTATTCATATTGAACGTCCTTGTCAGGTGGCTTGTGGAATTGATGCAATTGGTTCAGACAAACAAGGTAAGGCGGTTATTGATCAAGATAAGTGCGTAGCATGCGGTCAATGTCTTGTAAGTTGTCCGTTTGGTGCTATTGCAGATAAAGGTCAAATTTTTCAGGTAATTCGCTCAATTTTACAAGGTAATAAAGTTATCGCAATCGTTGCACCCGCTTTTGTCGGACAGTTTGGCAAAACAGCAACTCCCGGCAAAATACTTGCGGCAATGAAAAAACTTGGGTTTGAGCGTACTATTGAGGTTGCTGTAGGTGCTGATATATGTACAGTTGAGGAGGCAAAGGACTTCCTTGAGAAAGTACCCAAAAGCCAAGATTATATGGCTACATCTTGCTGCCCTGCATGGCAGTCAATGGTTTACAAGTTATTTCCCGACCAAAGTAAAAATATATCCATGACACTTACTCCCATGGTATTCACTGCACGTATGTTAAAGAAAAAATACCCCGACTGCAAAGTTGTCTTTATTGGCCCATGTGCCGCAAAGAAGTTGGAGGCAATTCGTGAGGATATACGCTCTGACGTTGATTTTGTATTGACGTTTGAGGAACTGCAGGGAATGTTTGAGGCAAAGGAAATTGACTTTGAAACAATTGAACCTCTTGATATTCCATCTGAAAGCACAGCAGCAGGCAGAGGCTTTGCCGTAGCAGGTGGTGTTGCAGATGCTGTTACCGACTTAGTTTGCGAGAAATTCCCTGAACGTGAAATAAAAACTGCACGTGCTGAGGGACTTCGTGAATGTCGTAAATTGATGATGCTTGCAAAGGCGGGCAAATACAATGGCTATCTCTTGGAGGGTATGGCTTGCCCCGGCGGTTGTGTTGCAGGTGCCGGAACACTTCTCCCTGTTGATAAAGCGGCTAAAATAGTTGAAAAATATCAAAGAGATGCGAAAAATTCAAGTGCTGCAAAGAGTAGATACGCCGAGTTAGGTGAAAAATTAGATTAAATTTGTCAAACACGTCACTCCAAATAGCGACACCTGATAAGGGCGTATGTCGCATATAGGAATGACGTGTTTTTTTGGTTAAAACCGACACTTATATCTCATACTAATTTCACAGGAATACAAACTAAAGTTGCTCTGTGAAAGTTATGTAGTAACAACTAATGGGAAATATACCTACCAGAAAACAATTAGAATATTGACTTTGAATCGCTATTAGTATATAATTGCAGTCGAAGTTCGTCGTAACGAAAGGATAAACTTATGAAGTTTCAAGATATGGAGTATACCCGTATAACAGTAGATGAGGTGGAAAAGGAAGTCAACGAACTTTGCACCTCACTTGAAAATGCCACATCGGCAGACGATGCGGTAATTTCTGCATATAAATATTTTCGTTTCACATCTAAACTTGATACGTCAACTGCTTTGTGCTATACACGACACACAATTGACACTCAAGACACGTTTTATTCAAATGAGCAAGACTACTATGACGATGTAATGCCGCTTATGCAAAAGCACCTTGACCGTGCAAACAATGCATTTTTAACTTGTCCTGTTAAAGATGCGTTGGAAAAGTCTATTGGTGAGTTGTTTTTTACAAAACTAAATAATGAGAAAAAGTTATTTAATGAATCTATAATTGAAGATATGCAAGAAGAAAACCGTCTTGACAGTATGTATACAAAACTCATTGGTTCAGCAAAACTTCAATTCGACGGTAAGGAATTAAATCTTGCACAGATACTCCCTTATTGCACTGACCCTGACCGTGATGTACGTTATCGTGCAACAAAGGCTTACTATGATTATTTTGCAACTCATAGTGCAGAATTTGACGAAATATACGATAAATCAGTCAAAATACGTGATAAAATCGCAAAGAAACTCGGTTTTACAAACTACGTTGACATGAGTTTTTGCACGATGGAGCGTTTTGACTATACTCTTGAGATGGTTCGTACCTATCGCAACGAGGTCAAAAAGTATCTTGTACCTCTTGTTACACGTCTTAAAGAGGCACAGCGTAAGCGTTTAGGCTATGACAGTCTTTATTTTTACGACCTTGATTTTTCATGTAGTAGTGGAAATCCCATGCCTAAAGGTACTGCCGATGAACTTGTTGAAAAGGCAAGAATTATGTACCATGAACTGTCTGAGGAAAGTGGAAAATTTTTCGACTACATGATAGAAAACAACTTAATGGATCTTATGGCAAAGCCCGGCAAGACAAATGGTGGATACTGTATCACATTTGAGAGTTTGAAAGCACCATTTATATTTGCAAACTTTAACGGCACAAAAGATGATGTTGAAGTGTTGACTCACGAGGCAGGTCATGCATTGCAGGCGTACCTTTCTATGAAAGAAACTGAAATTCCTGCATATATCAACCCATCTCTTGATGCATGCGAAATTCATTCTATGGCAATGGAACTTATTACTCGTCCGTGGATGGAGTCTTTTTTCGGTGAAGATACAGATAAATTCCTTTACTTTCAACTGGAAAATATTCTCTGTTTCATTCCATACGGCTGTCTTGTTGATGAATTTCAAGAGCAAGTTTATCTCAACCCAAACATGACACCTGCCGAGAGAAAGTCCCTGTGGCTTCGTCTTGAGAAAGAGTATCAGCCACATATCAACTACAACGGAATAGAGTTTTTGGAAAATGGCGGACGTTGGCAACGACAGTCACATATTTACACAAGACCTTTTTACTATATTGACTACACCCTCGCACAAATTTGTGCCGTTGCGTTCTTTATTCGATTTGAAAAGAAAGACAAAAACGCTTGGCGTGATTATCTTAATTTGTGTAAGGCTGGAGGAACAAAGACTTTTTTATCCCTTGTCAAAACAGCAAATCTCCGCTCTCCCTTTGAAAAAGGAGTCTTTGCCGATACAATAGCGTATTTGATAGATGTACTCGACAAAATAGACGATTCTACGTTTTAATATAAAGGAGTCAGAACCTCCGGCTTAGCCGGAGGTTCTGACTTTACGATTATCTTCGCCCATAGCAATATTTTTTATTTGATTTTTACATCAAATTAGGAAAAAGAAAGCAAATAATAGTCACACTCGTCGCAACAACACTCAAAGCCTCGCTCCCCGTTGCCAAGACAAACATCTGGTTCTCCGGGCATAAGTTCGATACCGGTAATATCTATTACTCTTCTTTGAATGTTCTTGTTCATATATCCTCCAATCAGCATATAAAAAAGGTGCGCAACCGCAGCCACGCACCGAAAAATGCGAACTCCAAGTTGTCGCCAAACGAACTTTTCGCAGATAGGTATAACATAATCGCACACCATCAAACGGGAGTCGCATTTTTACCAAAATGGATTTTGTTTAATGATGCAGAAAAAGGGTATAATTTTCCTGTAAAGAAAAAACATACCTATCTTGCGAATATTAAGTTCGTTTGGCATAATTATTATATCACAAATTTCGCGGTTTGTAAATATGTATAGTGAAATTTATCCAATTGCCTTCCGGGAGGTAGAAAAATGCCTCCCAAGTGTTGTGGGAGCCTTTTTATGTTCACCTATAACTTGTCATTTTTCCTGACAAGCACTGACTTAATTAAAGACACCAAATTTTGTCTTTGTCAAATTATCAAGCTTTAT
>JAZUCE010000041.1:0-1573 GCA_045638905.1 Faecalimonas sp. | reverse complement strand
CAGCAGGTCTGCACTTCCTTGTCGGTGAGGACGGAGCCAAAGCGTTCCATCAGTCGCGTGTAGAAATTGTCGTACAGACGGTCGATGATGGAATAAAGGTCTTCCCATACGATAAGTTCTTCTACCGGAGCTTCGTCATTGCCTATTTCAGTCAGCCGACGGAGCAGGGCTTGGTTCTGTGCGGTAGGGGTATTTGCTACCATACGGATGATGCCGAGTTGTTGCAGGAGGATGCGTTTGAAGAAGGTATCCTCCTGTCCGGCGTCGGGTGACGGTTCCTTCTGTGCTTCTTCCAACAGGTGGTTGAGGGTTTCGATGCGGTCTTCGGCTTCGGCCAAAAGATTGATGCGTTCCTTGTTTCGGATGCGGATGCGATAGGCGATGAAGCAGAGGATAAGTACAGCCACTCCTATACCCATCAATATCCGTTGTTTTTGGAGGGTCATCTTGGCGGTCATTTCGTCTTTCACTCGTTGTTGGTTGTACTTTTCCTGCATTTCAATTAGGGCTTTGTTGCGGTCTATTTTGTTGATGGAATCATTGATTTTCCATAAATTCATTGAATATTCTGCGTTCTGTTTATAATCGTTCGCCTTTTTAGTAATATAAAAAAGAATCTGATAAGCACTTTTTTTTGTATAAATATTATCTGAGTGTATTGCTTTTGTTAAATAAAAATATGCAGAATCCGTTTGATTCAATTTATAATAAAGATGTCCCAATGTTAGATAATTAAGTGAGAGCGGTCTAACATGTTGGCAGTCTCTAATGCTTTTTGATATTCTTTTTCATATATATGTACAGCTATTTTTTCATGGATAGCTGTTGTCAAAACTTTACGTTCATTGTTTTCTTTTCCAATATATATAGCCTTATCATAACATTCAATCGCATTCTTGTTTTTATTTTCTCCAAAGTATGCTCTAGCTAAACAATTATACGACTCTACAATATAATATGGGTCTTTTGCAGAAAGCGCATACTCATTTGCTTTTTTGCAATATGAAACAGCGTAATCATGTAATTTTCGGTATGCATATATCATTCCAATATGAGAATAAATTAAATAAGCCAAACGATAATCTTCCGTCAATTTGACTTCTTCTGATGCTTGTAGATAATACGGCAAAGCCTTATCTACTTCATTCTTTTCCTTTAGCAATACCGCCTTATGATACAAAACCAACGCTTTCCTCTGCGCATCATCCCCCTTCATAAAATAATCATACGCCACATTCACCAACGAATCCGATTGGTCCACGAAGCACTTGTACTTCGCTTGCGTCAAAAGCAACGTCCAGGTAGCACGATTCAGTTCATCTTCGGGAGGCGTCATGGCTTGAAGGATGTGCAAGGCACTGTCGGGATGAGGATACATCAAGTCCTCCGCCCGTTGCAGTTCGGCAGAGAGCGGTGCATTGGCGGATGGTCGGCCACAGGCTACCATCAGCAGAATGACCATCAGGAGTATAGGAAAGGCGTTTTTCATGAGTCTGTTTCATTTATTCTTTGGAAAACAAAGATAAAATGTTTCGGGGAAAGATGCAAATGATAGTTGCTCCTTTTTATTTCC
>JAZUCE010000040.1:0-1628 GCA_045638905.1 Faecalimonas sp. | reverse complement strand
AAATATTAAGGAGCGACAATATCTTACAGAAGATGAAATCAAGGCTGTAATGACACACGAATTTGCAGATAAGAAGTTGGCTTATATCCGAGACCTATTCGTGTTTGCAAGTTTCACAGCCTTGTCATTCGTGGATATTAAAGAACTGACTACTGATGATATAGTAGAGATTAACGGAGAGAAGTGGATTCTATCCAAGCGACACAAAACAAAGGTCAATTTCCAAGTGAAGCTATTGGATATTCCATTACAGATAATCAAGCGTTACGAGAGATTCCAAGAGAATAAATTGGTATTCCCTAATCTCAACTATTGGAACATCTGTAAACCACTGAAAAAGATGATAAAAGAGTGCGGTATCTCAAAGGATATTTCATTCCATTGCACACGTCACGGATTCGCTACGCTTGCTCTGAGTAAGGGTGTTCCGATTGAGAGTGTAAGCCGAGTATTGGGGCATACGAACATTACCACAACACAGAAGTATGCCAAGATAACCACCGAGAAAATCGACAAGGATTTGACGATGTTCGGCAACAGGCTTAATCAATCGTTTAGTGAAATATCAATAGCAATGTAACTATGGAACGAGCAATAATAACAATCAGCGAGAATGGAAATGTAAATATTCCAAGCAGTAATGTATGGATGTCTGAAATGGAGTTGGTGGAGTTGTTCGGGGTGATAGCCCCGACACTCCAAGCTGCCATAAAAGCAATATACAAGAGTGGAACACTTTGCTCTGTAAGCACCCAACGATGCGATTTGGCTACGCCTAAAAGTTGGGCTACTTTCTACAATCTTGAAGTGGTCATTGTACTGGCATTTCGGTTGAAGACCTATGAGGCAAGCAGGATAAGGCAAAAGGTATTGGAGGCTTTATGCCAGCGAAAAGAAAATAGGATCAATTTCTTGTTGTCAATTGATAATAGTTTGCGTAGTCGTAATCTATCATCTTGATAAGTAATTTTACTAAAATGGCAAAACTGCGACAGCCTATTGCAGTTTTGCCATTTCCATGTAATATGATCAAAAGTAAAAAGAGTAATTCTATGTAAATTCATTTACCATTATCTTAATTACCCTTAATTCCTTCTTAAATTATTCCTGCCTTCTTTTTTGATTCTTCCTTTTTCTTGCGCAATTTTTTAACATTTGTAGTTTCCAAAGGCATTATGGAGCAAAACAGTTTGTGAACCATTGTTACCGATTCTTCTGTTCTATGAGGATTATCTGATAAAATTCTTTCTGCCCTGTCAAATGCTTCTTGATACCGTGTCTTCTGCGATTCGGGATTTTTTGACATTAATATGTCGAAAAACTCCCTCGAAACAATCTTTGAATCATCATACTTTGCCCCTAGCGGATTTATATGGTAATTAATCATGTCTGCATATGACTCACGAGATAATTGCTCTCCATGATGGTCGTAAAAATGCAAAATGAACCAATACTCAACAGCTTGATTAGAATAGGCTACTTTGTAATTTTTACTTATTGCCAATTTAATTGCATCCTCAAAATCTTCATTATCATCTTTGTCAAACACTAGCCATATTTCATCGAACTTTTTGTTCTTGTATTTGTTTTTTAATAAACTGTCAGCCTCTTCAACTAGTCGAGTTGTA
>JAZUCE010000039.1:0-43277 GCA_045638905.1 Faecalimonas sp. | reverse complement strand
CTTGGCAATGTCCATATCAACACCAACCACATCATTGCCTTTCATGTATTCATATGGTGCAAATCCAGCCTCTGTTCCAACAATTAATTTTTCCTTTTCATTTTCATCTTTACTGCTACCACATGCTACCATAGATAACACGATAGCTACTACTAATAATAAGCTTACTAATTTTTTCATCTCTTCATTCCTCCGTTTTATAAATATTAATTATGTTTGCATAAAAATTCATTTATTGTTTTTTATTTTACACAATCAACGTTTTTTGTCAAGTGTTATTTATACATTTAGCCAAGAACTCCCACCAAAGCAAAGTATGCAAGCACGAAGACACCTAACACAATCCGATACCATCCAAATACCTTAAAATCGTTTCTCTTTATGTAACCCATCAGGAATTTAATGGCGATAACCGATATCACAAAAGCTACACCGCAACCTATACCGAGCATTGCAACCTCTGTTCCGGTGATACCCACACCTTCCTTAAAGAACTTTAAAAGCTTAATGGCACTTGCTCCAAACATAACCGGAATCGCGAGGAAGAAGGTAAACTCCGCCGCCACATATCTTGACACGCCAAGTAACAACGCTCCTATAATGGTTGCTCCCGAACGTGAAGTTCCCGGAATCAGAGACAGAACCTGAAACGCGCCTATCAGCAACGCTGTTTTATACGTCAAATCTGTTAGTTTTGTTACGCTTGGTGTGTTCTTTTTGTTCCAGTTCTCAATTAAGAGGAAAAGAACACCATATACAAGCAACATAATGGAAACAACAATATAATTGTGGAAATGTTCATCCATCCAATCGTCTAACAAAATGCCCAGCACCCCTGCCGGAATACAAGCCACAACAACCTTCATCCATAAACTGATGGTCTCGATTCTTTGCGAGCGTTCCTTCTTCGGTGAAAAAGGATTTAACTTATGAAAATAGAGCACAACTACTGCCAAGATAGCCCCTAATTGAATCACCACGTTAAACATTTCTTTAAACGCGTCATTGGCATCTAACTTTACAAATTCTTCAACCAAAATCAAATGACCGGTACTACTAATTGGTAACCATTCCGTAATTCCTTCTACAAGACCAAGGATTACGACCTTTAAAAATTCAATCATCTCAATCTTCCTTTCTAATTTAACACAAATCGTTCGATTGCACTCGCAACACCGTCTTCATCATTGCTTAGCGTTACATAATCTGCAATTTCTTTTAAACTCGGGTGACCATTTTCCATGGTTACAGATAATCCCACTGTACAAAGCATGTCATAATCATTCATTCCGTCACCACATGCCATCATTTCTTCGGTGTCAATACCAATGTGTTCTCCCAATATTTTTAACGCCAGACCTTTGCTTGTTCCTTCTGCGTTTATCTCATGATTCATGCCGTAAGCACCGGTAATCTCAAGGCCCGGGATTTTCGAAAGTTCTTCTAAGGCCAGTTTTTTCTCCTCCCGATTATGGAAAATTCCCTGTACTTTATCTACCGCTTTGTTATATTTGTATAAGATTTCCTTTACATCCTCCACAGGTATTCTTGTTTTAAGCATGTATTCTCTCATTGCAGGATTTGTAAAATATTCATCTATACGCGCCATTTTGTCTGCTTTGGTATATCCGATTCCATCTACAAATATCTCATAAATATCATCATATTCTGTCAGTATATCCAAAGCCTTTGCAGCAGCTTCCACCGGAACCAAATTTTCATACAATGTTTTCTTTTCTTTCAAATCGATAATTCGAGCTCCGTTAGCCGTCACCATATACCGCATCCCTGGAAACTGTAACAATTCCTCCGGAATAGCAGATACCGGTCTCCCGCTGGCCACAACCACTTCACATCCCTGTTCCATCGCTCTCTTTAAAACATCTTTGGAAACATCCGTCACTTTCTTCTCTGTCGTCAAGAGTGTGCCATCCAAATCCAGTGCAATTAATTTAATTCTTCTTTTCATGTATATTCAACTCTCTTTTCTCATACTATGTTGCATTATAACAAAATTTGATTCCAAACGCAATTTATTGTATAATAATTTGGAACGCTTTATAAGAAAGGGAATTTTATGAAAATGAAGAAAAAATTTTGGATTCGTGTAAGTGCGTTACTGCTTTCCTTAGTCATCTTATCCGTGTCAATGGTTCCTTCTCAGGCCACGAAAACAGTAGATGAAATGGAATCGGAGCTTTCTGTGATGAACAAGGAACTAAATAAGGTCCGAAAGCAAATTAAAGAAACTTCCGAGAGACTTGAAAAAACAAAAGAAGAACTTGCCATTGCAAAAGGCCTGGAAAAAACGCAGTACGAATCTATGATGCTTCGAATTAAATATATGTATGAAAACGGCAACAGCGGTCTGTTAGAATTAATGCTCACCTCGTCTTCTTGGGCAGAATTTGTCAATCGCGCAGAATATGTATCACAAATTACGGCGCATGATCGCGATATGCTAAATGAGCTTATAGAAACGCGCGAGGAAATTACTCAAAAAGAGGCTGAACTTCTAGAGGACCAAAAATATCTTGCTTCCCTTCAGACGCAACTAGACAAAAAGATTTCCAAGGCTTCCGATGAACTCAGCGATTATAAGGCAAAGCTGCAAAAAGCATTAGAAGAAGCCAAGAAAGCTGAGGAAGAGGCCAAGAAAGAAATTGTCCCGGTAAAGCCGGAGAAAGAACCTCCGAAGACAAACTCTGAGGATACGTCAAAGGAACCTTCCATATCGGCTACAGCATCTGATATTGAACTGTTAGCTGCGCTTTTGGAATGTGAAGCAGGAAGCACCAATTATGAAGCTTTGCTGGCCGTTGGTTCTGTTGTTGTCAATCGTATGCGGAACCGCCATTACCCGAACACCGTTCGCGGTGTCATTTATCAGAGCGGACAATTTCCGCCCGCCCATGATGGAAAGGTGGACCGTGTATTGAAGCGAGGAGTGAAAAGCTTATGTGTAAAAGCCGCTACAGATGCCTTAAATGGTAAAAACAATGTGGGCGGATGTTTGAGTTTCCGCGCATCAAGCTCCGGACGTCCCGGTCTTGTAATTGGCGACAACGTATTCTTTTAAATAATTTGGACAGGAAGTTTTTTATATGCTTCCTGTCCATTTTTTGTTTATTTCATTGTAGGCTGTGTTAAGATATTCTTTACATGGTCAATCTCTTGTTGTGTTGCTTTTGATGCCGGCACATAGTACCCTTTTTCACGTGCCACATGATACAATTTTTCTTGCGACATTTCGCATTCGTTACGAAGTTGTTTTAAACATTGCTTTAATTCTTTATTCTCTGTTTGCGGAATCATTTCTCCAAACATTTTCAACTCTCCGTTTACTCCTACAAGAGCATCGGAAACCATTGTTTTTTCATTCATTTTCTTTTCCTCCTCTTATAAGAATTTCATTAAGTCTTCTTTGTTTTTGATTGCTGAATTTGCCGCATCTTGAAATAGCTGTTTCACCTGCGGGTCGGTTGCCTGATTAGCATAATCTGTCATTTTACAATGTGTTGTGTCATAGCCACCAATTAAATGGCGTAAATTTTGTAAATCCAAAACGGAAATTTCTGCCATGTTTGTTCCTCCTTGCTCTATCTTTTTATCTTTATTATTATGGTTTTCGGGGAAAATATTATGCTGATATAAAAAAGAAGAACAGGTAATTGTTTCCTGTTCTTCCAGATTTATTCATTATAAGAAATTTCAACTAAAGTCAGACCATGTGGCGGTGCCGTAACACCTGCTGCCTTTCGGTCTCTTGCCTCCAGAATTTCTTTCACCTTTTCCGGTGAATAAAATCCCCGTCCCACACGAATCAATGTTCCTACAATAATACGTACCATATTGTATAAAAAACCATTGCCTGTAATACGTATCGTAATCTCATCACCGTTTTGTAAAACATCCAAGGACGTAATGGTGCGAACTGTATTCTCCACATCGGTTCTCACATTACAGAAACTGACAAAGTCATGTTCCCCCACCAAGTAAGAAGCCGCACGACGCATATCGTCGATATTCAGCACATAGGAGACAAAATAGTTTGTCAGGCGCTTGGTTGGTATGGGAATTCTCGTATTAATAATATGATATTCATATGTTTTGCTACAATTGCAATATCTAGGATGAAAATCTAGGGATACTTCCTCTGACTTCGTAACCACAATATCCTCCGGCAATCTTTGATTTAATGCTACTGCAATCTTATCGACCGGAATCGTAGTGATGGTATCAAAAACCGCTACATTGCCCATGGCATGCACACCGGAATCCGTACGGCTTGCTCCTATTACCACAATCTCCTCTCCCAACAGTTTGGACAGTGCTTTATTCAATACTTCTTCAACGGTTATACCATTGGGCTGAATTTGCCATCCGCAATAGTTTGTACCATCATAGGAAATTGTCAACTTAATCCTTTTCATAAAAACCTTCCAATTATCACAACCGCAACCAGATACATGATAACAATTGCGTATGCGATATAATCTTTTCTTTTATATGTCAGTGGTTTCATCTTGGTTCTGCCGTCCCCACCTCGATAACACCTGGCCTCCATTGCCATGGCAAGGTCATTTGCACGGCGAAATGCCGAAACAAACAGCGGAACTAAGATAGGAATCAAAGCCTTTGCTTTTTGAAAAATATTTCCGCTCTCCAAATCTGCCCCTCTAGCCGTCTGCGCCTTCATGATTTTGTCAGCTTCTTCTAGAAGAATAGGAATAAAGCGGAGTGCAATTGACATCATCATCGCAATCTCATGCACCGGCATTTTGATTTTTCTTAATGGCCAAAGCAAGCGTTCAATTCCATCTGTCAGATTGTTCGGTGTTGTTGTAAATGTCATAATAGATGAACCCAGAATGAGGTATATCAGACGAATCGCCATAAATCCTGCTGTGCGAATTCCGTCATCTGTAATCTCCAATATTCCAAACTCCAAGAGTACCTTTCCTGTTTTCGTCAAAAACAAATTAAAAACAACCGTAATCATAAGTAACAAAATAACCGCTTTCAATCCTTTGACAATAAAACGAAACGGAACCTTTGAAATAGAAATGATATACGCCAAAAAAAATGTTGCAACAACATATCCCCAAATATTCCCAATACAGAATAGTGATATCAAATACAACAATGTTCCCACAATCTTAACACGCGGGTCCAGGGAATGCAATTTGCTCTTTGCCGGGTAATACTGTCCAATTGTAATATCCCTAATCATAGTTTCTCCTAACTATTCTTTAATATCTGCGAAATTGACTGCACAGCCTCATCAATGGTAATTGCCTGCGTGTTAACAGGAATTCCCTTTTCCTTAAGTGCATGCATAAGATATGTCACTTGAGGAGCCGCCAATCCCACCTGTTCCAATTCTTTATAATGTTCAAATACTTCTTTCGGTGATGCATCATACATTTTACATCCCCGATTCATTACCACAATACGCTCTACGTATTTTGCAATGTCCTCCATGCTGTGAGAAACCAAGACAACTGTCAGATTCTCCTGCTTCTGCAGTTGGGCAATCTGGTCCAAAATCTCATTTCGCCCTTTCGGATCTAATCCCGCTGTCGGCTCGTCCAACACAAGCACCTTCGGTTTCATTGCGAGCACTCCTGCAATAGCCACGCGACGCTTTTGCCCACCTGACAAATCAAAAGGAGACCTATCGTAATATTTTTCAGATAATCCCACCAGTTCCAGAGCCTTGATTGCCCGTTCTTTACATTCCTCCGGAGATAATCCCTGATTCTTCGGTCCAAAACATACATCCGTCAGCACATCCACTTCAAACAGTTGATGTTCCGGATATTGAAATACCAAGCCAACATTGTTTCTCAGCTCACGAAGAGGATATTTTTCGCCATAAATATTTTCTCCCTGATAATAGATTGCACCATCCGTTGCTTTTATCAACCCATTTAAGTGCTGAATCAATGTAGATTTGCCGGAACCGGTATGTCCAATCACACCTATAAATTCCCCCTCATAAATAGAAAGTGAAACATCCTTTAAGGCCTGTTTTTCATATGCATTTCCGGGACTGTAAATGTAGTTCACATGGTCTACCTTAAGAATTGGCAACTCTGACATATCTACGTTCTTCTCTATCACGCCTGACGGCATTTCCGCTTTCAGCATTGTATGCGTACAGGCAGTTTGACAACTTGCCAAGGCGCTCACCAATTCATCTGTGGTTAATATTCCTTCTGGAATCGCATATCCTTTTCTTCTCAATTCATGAGCTAATAAAGTAACTTGTGGCACATCTAGGCGATATTTTTTCAGCGTTTCTACCTGACTAAAAATCTCTTTTGCAGTTCCGTCCATTACAACATGTCCTTTGTCCATAACAATGACACGGTCTGCACCCACAACTTCTTCCATGTAATGTGTGATTAAAATAACCGTTACATTCTCTCTCTTTCGAAGTTCCTCAATGGTTCTTAACACTTCTTTTCTTCCATTCGGGTCAAGCATTGCTGTCGGCTCATCCAAAACGATGCATTTCGGTCTCATAGCAACAACCCCAGCTATCGCCACTCTTTGCTTTTGTCCACCGGACAATTTATTAGGCGAATGATGGCGATACTCTATCATCCCAACTGCGGACAAGCTTTCTTCCACACGTCTCCAGATTTCTTCTGTTGGCACGCCCAGATTTTCAGGGCCAAACCCCACATCTTCTTCTACAACTGTTCCTATAATCTGATTATCCGGATTCTGGAATACCATGCCTGCACTCTGTCGTACATCCCAGATATTATCTTCCTCACTTGTATCTTTACCGTCTACCCACATAGTTCCACCTGTAGGAACTAAAATCGCATTCATATGTTTTGCAAGTGTAGACTTTCCGGAACCATTGTGTCCTAAAATGGCTATAAACTGCCCTTGTTTTATATCAAAACTAAGCTCGTCAATGGCACGATGCGCGCCTATCACGTTACCTTCGTCGTCGTGCTTTTTGTATTCAAAAATCAAATTTTCCGCCTTAATCATCTTCATTGACGTGCTCCTTTCAAATCTAATCAATCAAGTATAACATAAATTGCTTTTATTGACAAATACAACTATAAATTATAAAATTATATGACGGCAATATTTTTATACAGAAAGGAAATAAATACTATGGCAAATCCAATTGTAACAATCGAAATGGAAAATGGGGATATTATGAAAGTGGAATTATATCCTGAGGTTGCACCAAATACAGTAAACAACTTTATCTCATTAGTAAAGAAAGGATATTATGACGGATTAATCTTCCACCGCGTGATTCGCGGATTTATGATTCAAGGAGGATGTCCACAAGGCACAGGAATGGGCGGTCCAGGCTACCAAATCAAAGGTGAATTCCTTCAAAACGGTTTCCCTAATAGTTTGAAACATGAACCAGGTGTTATCTCTATGGCACGTGCAATGCACCCAGATTCAGCAGGTTCTCAATTCTTTATCATGCATGAGACATCACCGCACTTAGATGGCTCATACGCTGCATTCGGTAAAGTAACTGAGGGCATGGATGTGGTTAATAAGATTGCAGAAGTTCCAACTGCTTGGGGAGATAAGCCATTTGAAGCTCAAGTAATGAAATCTGTGACTGTAAATACACAAGGTGTAGAATATGCAGAACCTGAAACCTGTTAATGAGAACAAATAGCACGAACGAACACTTCGAAAATACTTCGTATTTCCTCAGTGTTCGTTTGACTCACATGAAATAAAAATAAGGAGTCACAGTTCAACAAGTTGTCTGTGTCTCCTTTTTTATTTCCACGTTCGTGCTATTATTCCAAATTCAATATCTGTGAAAGCACCTCAATGATAATCTCATTGGTGCACGCCTTTGTGTATCCCATAAAATGAAGGGAAATCTCATCCTGCTTTTGTGCTTCCGTCAAACTATCATCATGCTTTGTCTCGTCTATTAATTTGATAAGTTGAGGTGTCATTTCCTCATACATTTCAATTGTTGTTTCTGAAACTAATTTACGGAGTTCTTCTTTCGTTCTTGGTACCATATATTCTCTCCTATCCAATATTCCTTACTTTAAAGTCTCTTTCCGCTTCGCGCTTCTGGTCTTTCTTCGCAATATCATCACGCTTATCGTATAATTTCTTACCCTTTGCAAGACCAATTTCCACCTTCACAAGACTGCCTTTCAGATAAACCTTAAGAGGAACTACGGTCATTCCCTTTTCCTTTATCTTGCCAAGTAGCTTGTTAATCTCTGCCTTATGAAGTAACAGTTTCTTTACACGAAGCGGATCCTTATTGAAAATATTTCCCTTCTCGTAAGGGCTTACATGCATGCCATAGATGAACACTTCTCCGTTTTCAATGCGGATAAATGCTTCCTTGATGGAGCATTTCCCCATACGAAGCGACTTTACCTCAGTACCATGCAGAGAAATTCCCGCCTCATAGGTATCTAAGATAAAGAAATCATGATATGCTTTTTTATTGTTTGCAATTAACTTAATTGATTCTTTTGACATAATCATCTATCCCTTTCTATGTAAACCATCTAAGCCACAGACAATTCCTTATTCCGGCCCTTGTCTGTGACTGATGGCAATTATGCTTCAAACTCAAAGTCAATGGTTCGCTCCAACTTGTTAGTGCCAATCACTCGCACCGCTACAGTTTGTCCCAGCTTATACGTATTTCCTGTATGCTCTCCAACCATCTCATAAGACTCTTCTATATAATTATAATGGTCATCATACATATTTGTCACGTGAATTAATCCTTCAATCGTATTCGGAAGTTCGACATAAACTCCCCATTTTGTAATACTAGAAATCACACCTTCAAAGGTTTCCCCTATGCGCTCTGCCATATACTCCACTTTTTTGAGTTTAATGGTTTCTCTTTCCGCCTCTTCTGCCAAACGCTCTCTCTCACTGGATTTTTTAGCAACCTCAGTAAGAATAGCTTCATAGTGTGCCCTTCGATCATCATTCATTCTGCCACGCAGATTTTCCTTGATAATCCGATGAATTTGCAGGTCCGGATACCTTCTAATTGGGGATGTGAAATGACAATAATAGGATGCTGCCAAACCAAAATGTCCCGTGTTCTCCGGTGTGTATTTCGCCTGTTTCATAGAACGAAGTGCCAGACGGCTAATCAATGCTTCCTCTGCGGTTCCCTCTACTTTGGCAAGTAATTTCTGAATCTCCTTTGGTCTTACCTCTTTATTAGAGATGTGCAAAGAATGTCCAAAATTGTTGATAAACGTAGCAAGCTTTTTCATCTTATCTTCATCTGGAGATTCATGAGTACGATAAACAAACGGAATCTCCTGCCAGAAATAATCCTCTGCCACCGTTTCATTAGCAAGAAGCATAAAATCTTCAATAATCTTGGTTGCCACATTTCTATCATAAGGCTTGATATCGATTGGTTTTCCATTCGAATCCAAGATCATTTTCGTCTCCGGAAAATCGAAATCAATAGAGCCTCGCTGTCTACGTTTCTCGCGTAAAATTCCGGAAAGCTCCGCCATTAATTCGAACATTGGAACAAGTGCTTGATAGCGTTCTGTTTCAATCTCATCTCGCTCTTCCAAAATCTTCTTCACACTAGTATAACTCATACGTTCATCTATACGTACTACGGTTTCTGCAATCGTATGGTCGACCACAGCTCCTTTTTCATTGATGGTCATAATGCAACTGAGAGCCAATCGGTCTACACCTGCATTCAAAGAACAGATACCATTCGATAAAGTATGTGGTAACATAGGTATCACTCTGTCTACCAGATAAACACTGGTGCCACGTTTGATTGCCTCTCTGTCAAGTGCACTGTTTTCCTGAACGTAATTTGTTACATCTGCAATGTGGACACCTAAGATATAGTTCGTTCCGTCTCTGGTGATGGAAATAGCATCATCCAAATCCTTGGCATCTTCCCCATCAATGGTAACCATCTGCCATTCACGCAAATCCATACGTCCTGCCATATCTGCCTCACTTACATCTTTTGCCACACGTTCTGCCTGGTTAAGTACCTTATCCGGAAAACTCGTCGGCAAATCATAGCCCTTCACAATAGACATAATGTCCGTGCCTGGGTCATTGACATGACCAATAATCTCGATAACCTTTCCCTCCGGCTTCTTGTTATCTCCGCCGTATTTTGTAAGCTCCACAACTACTTTATGACCTGTGACAGCACCTTTTGAACGTTCCAAAGGAATAAAGACATCCTTGACAAAACGTTGATTATCCGGCCTTACAAAACCATAATTCTTGCTTTTTTCAAAATATCCAACAAGGGTTGCTGTCCCATGGGAAAGTATTTTGGTAACCTTCCCCTCTTTTCTTTTACCTGCAGGAGCCGCTTTAATTACAACCTCTACCTGGTCGTTGTGAAACGCACCATTTGCGTCTTCTCCTGCTATGAAAATATCTTCTGTTTCTCCTTCTATTGTAACAAAGCCAAAACCTCTGGCATGGGCTGTAAATGTTCCCACCAAATGTCTTGCCTCACCTTTCATATATTTACCCTTGGAAGAAACATGTACCTTTCCTTCTCTTTCCAAAGAATCAAGTACCCTCTTTAATTCTTCCCTTTGATCTTTTGGAACCTGTAATAGAATGGCAAGTTCCTTCAACTTCATCGGTACATATAGCTCATCACAAATGAACTCATAAATAAGCTTTTTTCGCTTTTCAAATGTGTGTTCCATTCCATCACTCCTTCCCTATAGTCGAAAAAAAACACTCTTATTTGGATAAGAGTGTTTCGTCATTTTCGCATTATCAGCCTAATTAAAAACTCCTAAGTTTAAAACAATCGCTAACAGAACAAACAAAATTGCTGTAATTCTTGTAATCTTCACCAAGGCACCTTCCATAGAACGACCTTTATTCTGTCCCCAGTAAGAACTAGATGCTCCACTGATGGTTCCAAGACCTGCAGATTTACCTTCCTGAAGTAATACGATTACGATTAAAACGATACAGTCTATAACAAATAAAATTTTCAATATAGTTTCTAAAATTGCCATTTTTACACCTCCTGCGCATATAACAAAAGTATTTTAACACAAGAGTTTTGTATCTGCAAGCATTTCTTACTTGTTTTTTCCAAAAGAATCAATTTCTTCTTCTATACGGAGTAATTGGTTATACTTTGCAACACGCTCTGAACGACATGGTGCACCAGTTTTAATTTGACCCGCATTAAATGCAACTGCAATATCAGCAATGATGCTGTCCTCAGTTTCCCCGGAGCGATGGGAAATAATATTTTTGTATCCCGAAGATTTTGCAAGTTCAATAGCCTCAAATGCTTCAGTCAGTGTACCTATTTGGTTTACTTTAATTAAAATTGCATTAGCCACTTTTCTATCAATTCCCTTTTGAAGTCTGTCTGTATTTGTAACAAACAAATCATCGCCGACAAGCTGAATTTTATCACCAAGACGTTTTGTTATCATATCCCATCCGTTCCAATCCTCTTCATCCATCGGGTCCTCAATAGAGATAATCGGAAACTCAGAAATCAACATCTCATAATAATCCACCATTTCCTCCGCAGAACGAATGACATTTTCCCCTTCGAAGACATATTTTTTAAATTCTTTGTTATAAAGTTCCGATGCTGCCACATCCAGCGCCACAGCAACCTCCTCACCAGCTTTATAACCTGCGGCTTCAATACCTCGCACAATATACTGCAATGTTTCTTTTGCATCTGCCAAATTAGGGGCAAACCCACCTTCGTCCCCAACAGCTGTGTTTAGACTCTGCTCTTTTAAGATTGCTTTTAAGCTATGATAGATTTCTGCACACATTCGTAATCCCTCTTTAAAGCAGCATGCTCCTACAGGCACTATCATAAATTCCTGGAAGTCCACAGTATTGTCTGCATGTTTCCCCCCATTTAAAATATTCATCATCGGAACAGGCATGATTTTTGCAGAAGCACCTCCCAAATACCGATAAAGTGGAATGCGTAGTGCACTTGCCGCCGCCCTTGCAACAGCCATGGACACGCCGAGCATCGCATTAGCACCCAAATTCGATTTATCAGCTGTTCCATCTAACTTTATTAAAATCCGATCTACCTCTGTTTGCGCAAACACATTTACTCCAATCAGTTCCGGTGCAATTTTTGTATTTACATTATCAACCGCAGTCGTAACACCCAAACCGCGATAGCGTTCCCCTCCATCTCGTAGCTCCACTGCCTCAAACCGTCCTGTAGATGCTCCTGATGGGACACTCGCCCTTCCGCATACCGTTTCACCTGCAAGCACTTCCACTTCCACGGTCGGATTCCCACGTGAGTCCAGAATTTCTCTTGCGTATACATCTGTAATTGGCAAATATTGATACATAATTTTCTCCTCCTTGCCAAGATAGTATGCTCGGTTTTTTTGAAAATATGTTAGAATTTCCAACCGAAAGCAAAAAGGCAGTCTGTCTTTTCTGACAAACCGCCTCATATGAATAGATGTATTAATCAATTACAATTAACCCCTCGGAGCAAATTGCATCTATTACTTGTTTTACATATTTTGCACAGAGTTCATCTGTTTCCGCTTCCACCATAACACGAATTACTGGTTCTGTACCACTTTCACGTACCAAGATACGTCCATTATCGCCAAGTTCTTCTGTAACTTTTTCGATTGCTTTCTTTACTTCCGGATTTTCTCTTGCTGTCTTTTTATCTGCAACCCTTACGTTCTTTAATAATTGTGGGAAGATTGTTACATCTTCAGTAAGTTTTGAAAGTGACTGTTTCTTTTCCAACATAACTTCCATCAATAATAAAGAAGTTAAGATACCATCACCTGTGGTTGCATATTTACTGAAAATAATGTGACCAGACTGTTCACCGCCAAGGGAGAAATTATTTTGTAGCATATTTTCATATACATATTTATCTCCAACGGCTGTTTTTTCATACTTGAGTCCCACTTTATCGCAGGCTTTATATAAACCAAGGTTTGACATAATGGTAGTCACAATTGTATCCCCATTTAATCTTCCTTGTTCTTTCAGATATTTTCCGCATACATATAAAATCAAATCACCGTCCACGAGATTACCATGCTCGTCAATTGCCAAACATCTGTCAGCATCGCCATCGTATGCGAAGCCAACGTCCAATCCGTTTTCTCTCACATATGCCTGTAACTGTTCAATGTGTGTGGAGCCACAGTTGCGATTAATATTTGTCCCGTCTGGTTCGCTGTTAATTACATATGTTTTTGCTCCAAGTGCATCAAACACACTTTTGGCGATTGTGGATGCACTACCATTTGAACAGTCAAGACCCACACGTTTATCCTTAAATGAACGGGTTGCCATAGCAATTAAATGTCCGATGTAACGATTTCTACCTGCAGAATAATCTACAGTACGTCCGATGTTTTCGCGTGTTGCATATGGAACCTCATCAATTTCCCCGTCAATGTATGCTTCAATTTTATTTTCTACTTCTGCTTCCATCTTATGGCCTTGGGAATTAATAATTTTGATACCATTATCATAAAATACATTATGGCTGGCTGAAATCATGATGCCGCAATCAAAATCCTCTGTACGAACAACATAAGAAACACTTGGTGTTGTGGTAACATGTAACAGATATACATCCGCTCCTGATGCTGTAAGCCCGGCGGAAAGAGCATCCTCAAACATATAGCTACTTCTTCTTGTATCCTTACCAATTACAATTTTTGCTTTGTGTTCCCGACCAAAATACCAGCCTAGATATCTCCCTACCTTAAATGCATGTTCTACTGTCAAAACTACATTAGCTTCTCCTCTGAAACCATCTGTTCCGAAATATTTTCCCATTATGGCGCCTCCCTTATTTGACTTATGTGCCGAATTTTTGCACAATCTACCATGCTATTATATAACCATTTGTTTTATTATACAACTGTTTTTTCTCGAAAATTCATGCACAAAAAAGAAAGTCGCAAATCGTTTTGCGACTTTCTAATGATTCCTCTTAGTGATGGAATAAACGGATTCCCGTAAATGCCATTGCCATATTATATTTATTACATGTTGCGATTACATTGTCATCACGAACAGAACCGCCTGGTTGTGCAATGTATTTTACACCACTCTTGTGTGCTCTTTCGATGTTGTCACCGAATGGGAAGAAAGCATCTGAACCAAGTGACACATCTGTCATCTTATCTAACCATGCACGTTTTTCTTCTCTTGTGAACACTTCCGGTTTCACTTTGAAAATATTTTGCCATGTTCCTTCGGCAAGAACATCCATGTACTCATCCCCGATGTATAAATCAATGGAGTTATCTCTGTCAGCTCTACCGATGCTGTCTACAAACTGTAATCCTAATACTTGTGGAGATTGACGTAACCACCAATTGTCTGCCTTCTGTCCTGCAAGACGTGTACAGTGGATACGAGATTGTTGTCCTGCACCGATACCAATTGCCTGTCCGCCTTTTGCGTAGCATACAGAGTTTGACTGTGTATACTTCAATGTGATAAGTGCAATTGCTAGGTCAATCTTCGCCTCTTCCGGAATCTCTTTGTTGTCTGTTACAACATTTGCTAGCAATTCATCATCGATTACAAGTTCATTTCTTCCCTGCTCAAATACGATTCCGAATACTTCCTTATGTTCAATTGGGTCCGGTTCATAATTCGGATCAATCTCGATAACTGCGTAGTTTCCTTTTTTCTTCGCTTTTAAAATTTCCAAAGCTTCCGGTTCATATCCCGGTGCAATAACACCATCGGAAACTTCACGTTTGATTAATTTTGCAGTAGCAACGTCACAAACATCTGACAAAGAAATGAAATCACCAAAAGAAGACATTCTATCCGCACCTCTTGCTCTTGCATATGCACATGCAAGCGGAGATAAATCTTCTACGTCATCTACCCAGTAAATTTTTGCCAATGTTTCATCTAATGGAAGTCCAACTGCTGCACCTGCCGGTGAAACGTGTTTAAATGATGTAGCTGCCGGAAGTCCCGTTGCTTTCTTCAATTCTTTTACTAACTGCCATCCGTTAAATGCATCTAAAAAGTTAATATATCCCGGTCTTCCGCACAATACTTTAATTGGAAGTTCCCCTTCATTCATATAAATTTTTGAAGGCTTTTGATTTGGGTTACAACCATATTTTAATTCTAATTCTTTCATCCTATGTCTCCTATTGATTCCTATTTATTGATTTTTATTTACAATCTTTGTTTCGTATGTTCCTGTTGCGATATCAATATAACGAACAAATAAAGAAACCTTGTTTTCTTCGTTTAAGCTATTCCAAAGCAATTCTGTGTAAGCATCCATATCATCTAAGATGTTTACCAACTTTGGTTCTCCTTCAAAGCTTGGAAGTGGATTTCCATCGCATTTGTATGTGTGAATGAAATGTCCCTCTCCTGCTATCGGATTGTCATATGTAAATGTATAACGATTGCAACATGACGGATCCCCATTGTTGCTCTTGAGAATAGACATTGCATAGTCATATTTCCCTGCTTCTATATGCATTACGCCTGAAATACGAGGTGTGTAGTTTGGACCGTCCGGTTCGAATTCTCTGCATCTTAAAGATTGTTCGAATGTAAGCTCCTTGTCCATACCGTCGTAAATAGTGTCTGTCTGGTCACCATTTGTTACGATTGTTCTATTTCCTAACACGCGAACCGGTGCGTAAATAATCAGACTTGGGTCTGTCAACTTAGAAGGGTCAAATGCCTGTGTACGAATTCCTTGTCCCTCTGTTACAAATACACGATTCCTACTGTTCTCACTTCTTCCCATGATAAAGTAAGCTGTTACAGCCTTTGTCCCATCCGGCGTTTTACCAATGATGATCCCACGTCCCGGGTATGCGTTGCCTTGTAATTCTTTTTCGATTGATAACATTTCCATGAATCATTCTCCTTCTCTCCGGTATTTTTCCTTAACATACCAATTATATCCTAAAAGCCTTCCCACGTCTAGAACTTTCTTAGTTGCTCTTCCTCATCCGGAGCTGCTTTACGAATAGATTTAATTTCCACATAGTATCCTGCATTTGCGTTGATCGCTATCCATACTCGATCTCCAACCTTGTGTCCCATCAATGCCTTCCCTATCGGGGATTCTGTACTAACCAGGTTCTTGAGTGAATTTCCGCGAACAGTCGTCACAATTTTAAACTCTTCCACTTCATCATCTTCTTCAAAATAGAGTTCCACTGTCTTATTGATGCCGACCTCGTCCGCCTTGGATTCATCACTCACTACAATTGCAGTCTTAATCATTTTTTCCAAATAACGAATGCGGCTTTCATTTTGATTTTTTGCCTGTTTCGCAGCTTTGTACTCAAAATTCTCACTCAAATCTCCATGTGCACGTGCAACTTTTACATCCTCCAGCAACTCTTTTCGAACCACACATTTACGATATTCCACTTCTGCCATCATATCGTCTATATCTTTTTGTGTTAACTCGTTAAACATTATTCTCTCTCCTAACGTTCGAAATTCTTTTGTAAAAACCCTTTGAATTTACCGATATATCCATTTATATCAGTAAGATAGCTCATTCCATGTCCTGCTCCCGGCACGGTAAATAATTCTTTTTCTGATACACATGCCTCATAGTTTGTGCGACTCATCTCGCACGGGACAAGCTCGTCTGCTTCTCCGTGAATCAACAAGATTGGTATCTTACTCTTTGCCAATGCCTCAGTTGCAGACGCTCCCTCCAGATCGAATTTGCCGTAAAGTTTTGCGCTCATCCGCACAACAGGGTAAGCCAGACCCACCGGTAATTTCATCATTTTAATTACTGTCTTTAATATATCCTTTGGTGTAGAATAACCACAATCCGCAATGACACCTCTTACATTTTCTGGAAGTTCCAATCCCATTGCCATCATAACCGTAGTTGCTCCCATCGACAGACCGATCAAAATAATTTTAACATCTTTTCCGCACTTTTTGCATACTTCGTAAACCCAATCCACGCAGTCATATCGTTCTTTCACACCGAATGTGATACATTTTCCACCACTTTCCCGGTGTGCACGTTGGTCAACCATCAGAATGTTATAACCATTTTCCTTACACGCCTTGAAGGCTCCCATACCATCTCTGATTGCACTACTGCGATAGCCATGAAACATAATGACAACCGGAGCTCCGTCTGCGTTATGATAGTATTTTCCAACAAGCCTCGTACCATCTCGGGAAGTAATCGTCCACTTGTCATACAGGGCATCTCGAATTTCCTGTATATTTCGATGAACGCCCTCCACATATTTCTTGTATTGTTCTTCGTTTGGAATCTCGGTATCCTCTGCCAGACGCTTTGCATCTGCGCCAAAAGCGTATTTATAAAGTAAATATAATAACATAATCTTTTCTCCTAATATTTTCTATTTTATATTATTCTATTTTTCTTTTCAAGATATTCGCATTCCAAGGAATAATACAGAAAAGAGACGTAATTCCTATTGGAATTACGCCCCTACATCTCTTATCTTGCACACTTATATAACAATTCTTCCCATCTTCTGTCGACTTCCTTCTGGAATTGTTCAATCAGATGTTCATTGCCTGGTTTGAAAAGATGTTTGAAACGTCCTTGTGGTCTTAAGAAGTCCTCAATTGGGAGTTTCTTCTTTGGTTCATAGTTGAGAATCCACTTGCCTTCCACCACTTCAAACAATGGCCAATAGCATGTATCTACACCCAATTTACAGATTTCCATAATATCCGGTGTGTTGTATCTCCAACCACGTGGACATGGTGCCATAATATTTAAGAATGCAGCACCTGGTGTATAAATAGCCTTCTCAGCCTTGATGTGTAAATCCTTAAAGTTCTGCACAAAGGTTGTCTGTGCTACATAAGGAACATCATGAGATGCGATGATTGACGCTAAATCTTTTCTATTCTGCATCTTACCATTGCTCTCGCTTCCAACCGGTGTGGTTGTTGTATCAGCGTACATTGGCGTTGCAGAAGAACGTTGGATACCGGTGTTCATGTAAGCGCCATTATCATAACAAACATATACCATGTCATGATTACGCTCCATAGCACCTGACAGGGATTGGAATCCGATGTCGTATGTACCACCATCCCCACCAAATGTGATGAACTTGTAGGTTTCGTCTAATTTACCTTTTCTTCTAAGTGCATTATATGCACCTTCTACCCCACTTAGGGTTGCACCCGCATTTTCAAATGCATTGTGGATGTAACTATCCTCCCACGCTGTATATGGATATGTAAATGTAGACACTTCTAAACAGCCTGTTGCGTTTCCGATTACGGCTTTGTCACCTTCGTGAAGTCCGCGAAGTACGTTTCTTACTGCGATTGTACCGCCACAGCCGGCACACATTCTATGTCCCGGAGCAAGACGTTCCGGTTTGTTCATTGTTTCTTTAAAATTATATGCCATTTCGTCTTCCTCCTTACTCTCTGATTCCAAGATAACGATAGGTTTCTCCCACATCGCCATCTTCTACCATTTGTTTTAATGCGTCAAACACGCTTTCCATATCTTCCACACGCACATCACGTCCGCCAAGACCGTAAATATAATTGACAGCCAGCGCCTGTGAACGTGCACGATACAGTGCAGACATTACATCTGCGCCAAGTGGTCCGCCATGATTTGAGTAACCTTCTGCTCTATCCATAATTGCAACTGCTTTTACATTTTTCAGAGTTTCCGCAAGCTCATCTGCAGGGAATGGACGATATAAACGAATCTTAATTAGACCAACCTTTTCGCCCTTAGCACGAAGTGCATCGATGGCATCCTTCGTGGTTCCTGCTGCGGAACCGATGATGACAACCGCTCTCTCTGCATCTTCCATGCAGTATTCTTCAAACAGACCATATTCTCTGCCTGAGATTTTTGCAAATTCATTTGCAACGTCTTTTACCACTGCAACCGCATGCTTCATGCCTTCTGCCTGATTGCGTTTTGCTTCCATATAATAATCGGTAATCGCATAAGGACCGACTGCCATAGGCTGCTTTGGATTGAGCAAATAATTCTCCGGTTCATATTCACCAACAAAATTTTTCACTTCGTCATCGTTAAGCAGTTCAATATTTTCAACCGCATGACTAGTAATAAATCCATCCTGGCAAATCATAATTGGAAGGCGCACATCCTTGTGTTCGGAAATGCGGAATGCCTGCACCATATTGTCATAAGCTTCCTGATTATTTTCTGCATATATCTGAATCCAACCTGCATCTCTTGCGCCCATACTGTCTGAATGGTCGCAGTTAATGTTAATCGGACCAGAAAGTGCACGGTTTACCAGTGCCAATGCAAGTGGAAGTCTGTTAGATGCTGCTATGTACAATTCCTCCCACATATATGCAAGTCCACATGAGGATGTGGCTGTCAGCGCTCTCGCACCTGCTGCAGAGGCACCGATGGTTGCACTCATGGAACTGTGTTCACTTTCCACTGTGATAAATTCAGTATCTACTTCACCATTTGCCACAAAACTTGCAAAGTATTGTGGAATTTCGGTAGATGGTGTGATAGGGAATGCCGGAAATACATCCGGATTGATTTGACGAAGGGCAATTGCAACTGCTTCATTTCCCGATAAACGTTCTCTTTTTCCCATATTATTTCACTCCTTCCATCGTAATTGCACCGAACGGACATGATTTCACACAGATACCACAGCCCTTACAGTGTTCCAAATCAAATGCACCGCGTTTCATATCCTTAACCGGAATACAACTATCCGGACAAACCGGTACACATAATAAACATTGTTTACATTTGTCTTCAATAAACTCAGGTTTCACAGAGGACCATTCCCCTGTCTTAAACTCCTTAGATGTTCCGGAGCCGACAATAATCATACCTTCGGTTAAATCCTGCCATTTTGTCTTTACGCCTAATTTATTTACATCACTTGCCATGATTATTGCACCTCCTGCATTGCCATTTTCAGTGCAGCCATATTGCCATCAATTACTTCCGGCTTGCTTGCAAATTTGTGTTTAAAGGAGCTTTCCATCTCTTGTAAAAAAGTTTCCTCATCCATAATACCTGCCACCTTTACAATCGCTGCAAGAAGTGGTGTGTTCGGGAAATATTTACCCATTGTTGCCATAGAAACCTTGTGGGCATCAATAATATACACTTTCCCTTCGTATCCTTTTAATTGTGGAATAATTTCCTCTTTTGTGCGCTGTGTATTAATTAAAATGGCACCGTCTTTCTTAAGACCTTTCGTCACGTCTACGGTTTCCAAAAGTGACTCATCCACTACAACCACATACTGTGGGTCATAGATATTCGAATGCACGCGAATCTGCTTATCACTAATACGATTGTATGCGGTAATTGGTGCGCCCATACGTTCCGGGCCGTACTCCGGAAATCCCTGCACATATTTCCCTGTTTGGAACGCAACATCTGCCAATAATAACGCTGCTGTTTTGGCTCCTTGACCTCCACGGCCATGCCATCTGATTTCTGTGAGATTGCTCATTTGACCTTCTCCTTTCGGTTCATCTCCTAATATATAAAGATATTTTACTAGAAGATTCTGGATTTGTCTAGAGTGCACTCTGTTTTTAACAACAAAATGAAGGGGCGTCATTTCATTGTAAAAAGCATACCAGTTGTGAACTGTTCGACAAATTGGATTTTGAGCATATAGTTTGTCAAAAATATTCCAATATAGCTACTGAACTTTTGTGATTTTCACGTAAAGATTTTATTGCGAGCATAAAACTTCCTGATTTTCACCGATTATATATGCAAAAGAATGAATAAGTACAAGAAAAATGTGGAATTTCAACATATAGATAGGCTATTACTATATATTCTATATGCTATCATTTGAATTGAAATAATTAAATTGCAATTTTGTGGCATATATATTTGCTATGTCGTGCAGTTCTATATGCTATAGCCTTTCTCGATATAATTTTAGGAAAACATATCTCCCAATTCCTATTTCCCGAACAGATTCTACCACAAAACTATGAATTTTCAGCCAAACAAAAACCTCTCTTGTCTTGGTAGACAAAAGAGGTTTTTATGTAATGCCGGCAATGGGACTTGAACCCATACGTGGTTGCCCACAACAGATTTTGAGTCTGCCTCGTCTGCCATTCCGACACGCCGGCTTTCCATCATTCAGAACACAATCAAGTGCCCCAAACGACTTTTTCATAATATCGTAAATATCCGTTAAAGTCAACCTCTTTTTTTATTTAAGATAAATATTTTTTTCTCTTGCAATTTATTGCACTAAAGTGTTGGATTTGCTATACTAATTTATATGATTATCATTTTAGGAGGGAATCTCATGAAAAAACTTATTACTATTCTTTTATCTGTAATCATGGTAATGTCTATGGTTGCATGTGGTGGTGCTGAACAAACCGTAACCTTAACTCATGAAGAAAACGGATTGTCATATGTATACACCCTGAAAGCAAAAGGTGACGCAGTAAAAGAAATCAATCAAAAGACAACGGTTGACCTTACACAATTTACAAGCGATATTATCGCAACACTGGATAAAGCTTGTGAAGAGTCTGAGGAATTATATGGCGAACTTTCTTCTGCTACATATAGCGTGAACAAAACAGACGACAAAATGGTAGAAACGATTATTCTTGATGTATCAAATGCTGACAACATTAAAGAATTAGCAGATGCTGGCACAATGGGACTTGACGTTGAGAATGCAGACGTTGTTTCTCTAGCGAAAACAATCAAAAATTTAGAAGACATGGGATTTACAGTAGTAGAATAACAAATAGCATGTATGGTCACAAAACCATACATGCTATTTTTATTTTTGCTCCAATAAATATCCGAAGATTTGCACACTTAATTTCATTACATCATGCCGAAGTAGATTGTTTTTGACAGTTACATAGTTATCACATATCACCTTGCCGACCAGCGCTTCTGTTTCTGCCTTGTCTAATTCCACTGGGTCCTTTTGCTCCAATGACTCATATCGCCTTGCCATGGAATTATCGATCATCCCATCGTTTGCAATGACTACATCTATCTTCCGTTTTCCTAAATATTGATTTAACAATGTAATATGTTCAGAAACCTTGAATTTGTCCGTCTCTCCGGGCTGAGTCATCATATTGCAGACATACATGACCTTTCCTTTACTCTTATTAATCGCCTCTCGAATCTCCTCACATATCAGATTCGGAATAATACTGGTAAAAACACTTCCCATACTGAGTATAATCAAATCTGCCTCTTCCAAAGCTGCCACAGCCGCTCTCGTTGGCACCGGTTCTTCTTTATAATATACACGGTTGATTTTACTCTTGTACTGGGTAATATTATGCTCACCCTCTACAATACTGCCGTCCTCCATCTCTCCCATTAAGACAACATTATCTTCAGTCAACGGAACTACTTTCCCCTTAAGGTTAAGAACCTTACTTAATGCCTCTATTCCATCGGACAAATTCCCTGTGATTTCAGAAGATGCTGTTAAAAGCAGATTTCCAATGGTATGTCCGTCCAAATCACTTGTGGTATGAAAGCGATGATTAAACAACTGCATAACCAGAGGCTCTGTCTCTGACAGTGCAACCAAAACTCTTCGGATATCTCCTACCGCCGGAATATTAAATTCTTCTCTTAAAACTCCTGTACTGTTTCCATCATCACAAACAGAAACAATCGCCGTTAAATCAATCGGGAACTCTTTTAATCCTCGCAGCAACGTAGAGGAACCTGTGCCTCCACCCAATACTACAACTTTCTTTTTCATATTATTTATCCTCCCCTATCCTTCCTTATAATAACTCAAAATGTTTTTGATGGCTAGACACTTATTTTAAAAAATGGTAAAGTTAAAGATATTATAATATATGTGAGGTTGAAACATGTCAATTACCTACAAAGAGATTATTAAAAATGAAGAAATTTTAGCCTTTATTAGAAAAGGAAATGAAAATCTACAAGTTTTGGGATTTACGGACCATTCTGCCGCCCATACCGGCTTAGTAGCAAACCGTGCTGCATATATCTTGGAAATGCTCGGTTATACGGAACATGAGCAGGAATTGGCAAAGATATCCGGCTTCATGCACGATATCGGCAATACCATCAACCGTAAGAACCACGCCGAATACGGAGGTATACTGGCCGATTCTATTCTAAAAAATCTTGATATTTCCATACAGGACAGAATCACCATTGTATCTGCCATCGCTCATCATGATGAATCAACCGGAGGAGCTACTGACGCAGTATCAGCAGCATTAATCATTGCTGACAAGACCGATGTGCGTCGAAACAGAGTTTGTGAAACAGATAAGACTGCCTTTGATATCCACGACCGTGTAAACTACGCTGTTATCGAAAATAATCTTGATATCAATATAAATAAACGCTGTATTACTCTTGAATTAATCATTGACGAAAGCGTTTGTACTATGTATGAATATTTCGACATCTTTCTACAACGTATGCTTCTGAGCCGTTCAGCCGCTGAAATGCTGAGTGCCAGCTTTAGCTTGATGGTAAATGGAAATAAAATTTTATAATACGCAAAAAAGAGTTCCCCAAGTATACTTGGGGAACTCTTTTGTATTCTGCCATCGCAGATTATCTCTTTGAGAACTGTGGTGCTCTACGTGCGCCTTTAAGACCGTATTTCTTACGTTCTTTCATACGTGGGTCACGTGTTAAGAATCCAGCTTTCTTAAGGATTGGTCTGAATTCAGCATCTGCATGAAGCAATGCTCTTGCGATACCGTGACGGATTGCACCAGCTTGTCCTGTGTATCCACCACCGCGAACATTTACTAATACATCGAATTTATCTGCTGTTTCTGTAGCAACCAATGGTTGACGTACAACAACTTTTAATGTTTCCAATCCGAAGTATTCATCCATGCTTCTTTTATTAATTGTAACGTTGCCTGTACCTGGTACTAAATATACTCTTGCAACTGATTTTTTTCTTCTTCCTGTTCCGTAATATTTTACGGTAGACATATCTTTTCCTCCTCTTCCCTAATTAGAATGTTAATACTTCTGGTTTTTGAGCTGCATGTGCGTGCTCTGCGCCAGCGTATACATGAAGTTTCTTGTACATTTCTCTTCCTAATGGTCCTTTTGGAAGCATGCCTTTAACAGCAAGTTCGATAACCTTTTCAGGTTTCTTGTTCATCATCTCTTTTAATGTAGTTTCTCTCATTCCTCCTACATAATCAGAGTGATTGTAATAAATCTTTTGTTCTAATTTCTTACCTGTAACATTGATTTTTGCAGCATTGATTACGATTACATAATCACCTGTATCAACGTGTGGTGTATATTCTGGTTTATTTTTTCCTCTTAAAACTTTTGCTACTTCAGCTGCTAAACGTCCTAATGTGCATCCTTCAGCGTCAACTACATACCATTTTCTTTCAATCTTGCTTGGGTTAGCCATGTAAGTTTTCATTGGGTTTCCTCCTAAAAAATTCTTCATTAATTGTTCTCATTTATATAGGAATCAGTCCACTCCGGGGCATTGGCGTAAACTGTTTCTTCTATTCTCATGCCGTTATATTATATTACGCCATTATTTCCATGTCAAGAAATTTTTTCTCTTTTTTGGAAATTTTCTTTCCATGTATTTTATGTACTATAACATAGGTTTTCATGGTACAATAAAGCTAGTTTTTCAACCACATGAATTGGGAGGTTATTATAACAATGTGGGCTTACAACAGTGTATTTTATCAAATCTATCCGATAGGTTTTTGCGGTGCTCCAACATCTAATGACGGAGTATGTGTTCCACGCATTCGAAAAATCACGGACTGGACAACGTATTTTCAGAATCTAGGTGTGGATTCTATTTTATTAAATCCAATTTTTGAATCAGACAATCACGGATACGACACACGTGATTTTAAGAAAATAGATTGTCGTCTTGGAACTAATCAGGACTTTGCGGATGTATGTAAGCATCTGCATGCACACAGCATTAAGATTGTACTAGATGGTGTGTTCAACCATGTGGGTCGTGGTTTTTGGGCATTTCAGGATGTACAGGAAAAGAAATGGGACTCCATGTATAAAGACTGGTTCTACATTAATTTTGACGGAAACACCGGATGCAATGACGGCTTCTACTACGAAGGTTGGGAAGGGCATTACGAATTAGTGAAGCTGAATCTGCGCAATCCTGCAGTGGTTGATTATTTATTAGAATGTGTGAAGTACTGGGTAGATGAATTTGACATTGACGGACTTCGTCTGGATGTGGCTTATAGTCTCGACCATGATTTTATGAGACGCTTGCGTTCCTTTTGCGAAAGTCTTAAGCCGGGGTTCGCATTAATTGGTGAAGTTCTCTTTGGTGATTACAATCTGATTGTAAACGACCAGATGCTCCACAGTTGCACCAACTACGAATGTTATAAAGGGATTTTTTCAAGTCTGAATGACATGAATTTCTTTGAGATTGGTTATTCGTTAAATCGCCAGTTCGGACCTGAACAGTGGTGTCTCTATCGCGGAAAGCATTTGATGACATTTGTGGATAACCATGATGTAACCAGACTAGCCAGCATCTTAAAGGAAAAGAATCATATTCCGGTTGCATATGGGCTCCTTATGGGCATGCCGGGCATTCCATGTTTATATTACGGAAGTGAATGGGCACAGGAGGGTGTGAAGGCACCGGATAACGACTATGCACTTCGCCCTTGTATTGATGCGCCTCTGCCAAATGATTTGACTGAATATATCAAAAAGCTGATTTCCATTCGACAAAATAGTGATGCTCTATGCAATGGTTCTTATTATAATATTGTAATGCAAAATCATTATTTGATATTTGAACGTCGTACAGACAATGAACGGGTGCTGGTTGCAATTAACGCATCGGCAGATACACAAACAGCAAATCATCCTTCTTTTCATGGAAATTACAAGGAATTAATCACTGATGAAAGTGGTGCCATCAATGGTGTCCTCAATCTGCCACCATATAGTGTGCAATATTTGAAAATAGAATAGATTTACAACAAAGAGTTCACTCAGACACCTGAGCGAACTCTTATTTATTGCAAGCATTTCTTTGCTTCTTCTATATCTTCTTGTACCTGTTTTAGCACTTCTTCTAGACTGTTAAACTTCTGAATTGGACGTAGGAAGTTGTGCACTTCCAACTCCACAGACTGCCCATATATATCCTGGTCAAAATCCAAAATATGCGCCTCTACCGTCACATGCTGTTCGTTATCCACAGTAGGCCTTGTACCGATATTTGTCACCGCCAAATACGTTTCTTCGCCCACCTTAATTCGTGTCGCATACACGCCACACTCCGGCAATAAACTTTTGTCAGTAACCTCTATATTCGCAGTCGGCATTCCAACTGTTCTTCCCAGTGCCTTGCCATGCACAACCTTTCCAATCATAAAAACCGGATACGACTTTTCATGCAATTTATCCATGACCTATTTCACAACCACTTTGCGGAAGTTCTTCTTTCCTCTTCTGAGTACAACTCCTTCTTCCGGAATGGCATCTGCTGCAAACATTGCTTTGATGTCAGTTACCTTTTCACCATCCACAGCAACACCACCTTGCTCTACCGCACGTCTTGCTTCTGATTTCGAAGGAACCAAACCACTCTTGAACAGCAATGTGAGAATATCAATGGAACCGTCTACAAGGTCCTCTGCTGTCAACTCAAATGTAGGCATGTTTGCTGCGGCACCACTAGAGAACAACGCTCTTGCACTTTCCTGTGCTTTCACTGCCTCTTCCTCACCGTGAACTAATTTGGTCAATTCATATGCCAAAATCTCTTTTGCCTGATTAAGCTGACTTCCTTCCCATGCATCCATCTTGTCAATTTCCTCTAATGGAAGGAATGTAAGCATACGGATACATTTCAGTACATCTGCATCTCCAACATTTCTCCAATATTGATAAAATTCAAAAGGAGAGGTTTTATTCGGATCTAGCCAAACAGCACCTGACTGTGTCTTACCCATTTTCTTTCCTTCTGAGTTGAGAAGCAATGTGATTGTCATGGCGCTTGCATCTTTTCCAAGCTTACGACGAATGAGTTCTGTACCGCCAAGCATGTTGCTCCATTGGTCATCTCCACCAAACTGTAAGTTACATCCGTATTTTTGGAACAATGCATAGAAGTCATAACTCTGCATAATCATATAGTTGAACTCTAAAAAGCTAAGTCCCTTCTCCATTCGTTGCTTGTAGCATTCTGCTGTAAGCATACGGTTTACGCTAAAGTGAGCTCCTACTTCACGAAGCACGTCAATATAATTCAAATCCAACAACCAATCTGCATTGTTCACCATCATCGCTTTGCCTTCTGAGAAATCGATAAATTTGCTCATCTGTTGTTTAAAGCATTCGCAATTATGCTCGATAGTTTCCTTTGTCATCATCTGACGCATATCACTTCTCCCTGAAGGGTCACCAATCATAGCTGTACCGCCACCGATTAATGCGATTGGTTTATTGCCTGCCATCTGAAGACGCTTCATCAAACAAAGGGCCATAAAGTGCCCTACATGAAGGCTGTCTGCTGTCGGGTCAAAACCAATATAAAAAGTTGCCTTACCATTATTTACTAAATCTTTAATTAAATCTTCATCCGTTACTTGGGCAATCAATCCTCTTGCCTGTAATTCTTCATAAATTCCCATGTTGTTTCTCCTTGAATTCTCTGCATTTTTGCGCTATCTTTATAATAACTAGGAGGAGATTCTATGTCAATGTCAGATTACGAAAAAGCTTATAAATTAGGGAAAAAAGAATATCAACACTGTATGTTACACGGAGAAAAACCGACCTTACTTGCTCTAGATGACATCTTACCTTCCAGAGGCTCCTATTCAGAGGTTCCGTTAGGGCTTGTGCAAATTCCATTAGAGCAACTTATCGGAACTAAAACAAACGGAAGGTGCAGCGCATTTGCCAGAAACTTTATGCCGATTTTAGAACAGGACTCTGAATTTGCGCAAAAATGGTCAGCACTTAGTTCTTCCGTCGAGGAAAACGGACTTCGCGACCCTATAAAAGCCTACGAATACATGAATCAATTTTACGTAGAAGAAGGCAACAAACGTGTCAGTGTCAGCAAATTCTTTGATGGAATTTCTATACCCGGGAATGTGACACGTATTATTCCTAAACGCACAGAGGATAAGGACAACAAGATATATTATGAATTTCTCGCATTTTATGAATTAAGCGATATCAACTACATCTGGTTCACCAAAGAGGGAAGCTTTACAAAATTACACGAATTAGTTGGCAAAACACCGGGGGAAGTTTGGACAGATGATGACCGTATGAATTTCCGCTCCGTGTACTATCGCTTCAAAAAAGAATATGAAAGCAAACGAAACAACCTATCTATAACAACCGGCGATGCTTTCTTATCCTTTATAGAAGTTCACGGCTATGAGTATACATGCCAGCTCTATGATGATGAATTAAGAAAACTGCTTCATAAAACTTGGGAAGAATTTAGCCTATTAGATACAGATGAGAATATAGAAATCATGATGGACCCAACAGACAAACCGACCTTGCTCGGTAAACTTCATCTGTTTGGCACTCCGAAACTTAAAATTGCATTTTTATATGAAAAAACTGCTCACTCTTCCGCCTGGACATACGGACATGAACTTGGTCGTTTGCACCTAGAGCAGACATTTTCCGATGAAGTAGAAACATTATATTATGAAAACGTAACACAAGAAAATGTGGAAACCTACATAGAGAAAGCAATTGCCGAGAAATGTAACATTATTTTCACAACTACACCTTCCTTTGCAGGTGCAAGTGTGAAAGCCGCCATTGAACATCCACAGGTAAAATTTTTAAACTGCTCAGTAAACACCTCACACCGATACATCCGCACATACTATATCCGTATGCATGAGGCTAAATTCCTAATGGGCGCCATCGCCGGTGCAATGGCAGAAAATAATAAAATAACCTATATAGCGGATTACCCGCTTTATGGTACCATTGCACATATCAATGCTTTTGCAATGGGTGCCAAAATGATTAATCCACGTGCAGAGATTCATTTGGATTGGAGATGTTTAAGGGACAATGATGTCATGAAAAATCTTAAAAGGCTATCCCCATCTTGTTTCTCCACCAGAGATATGCTCATGCCAGACGAAGACCTGCGCTATTTTGGTATTTATCAAATCGAAGATGGGCAAATGCGTAATCTTGCAATGCCACTTTTACATTGGGGTAAATTCTACGAACAGCTTATTCGTGCAATTATGGATGGTTCATGGAATCACGATGATAATTCTGCGCACAAAGCTATCAACTACTGGTGGGGCATGTCGGCAAGCGTGATTGATGTGATTTGCTCACGTAATCTGCCAATTGGAACGAAACGTCTAATTGAACTTTTAAAGAAAACCATTATGAATGGAGAATTCAACCTCTTTAGCGGTGTTCTCTACTCACAAAACGGCGTTGTGCAGTCGGACCCTAACCATATACTTACACCGGATGAGCTCATTAACATGGACTGGCTTGCCGAAAATGTGATTGGTCGCATTCCAACCAAGGATGAATTACTGGAAAGTGCAATTCCGGTATATTTGCAACAAGGAATCGATACGAAAGGATAAGGTTTTATGAAAATATTAGCGATAGCGGATGAAGAATCTGCTTATCTATGGGATTATTTCGAAAAAAGCAAATTAGAAGGTATTGACCTTATCATCTCCTGCGGTGACCTAAAACCACAATACCTTTCTTTTCTTGCTACGTTTACCAGTGCCCCGGTCATCTATGTGCACGGAAACCACGACGAAAAATATAAACACACTCCACCGGAAGGTTGCATTTGCATTGAAGATCAAATTTATGTATATAAAGGTGTTCGCATTCTCGGGCTGGGAGGCTCCATGGAATATACTTCCGGAGACCATCAATATACAGAAGCTGCAATGAAAAAAAGAGTGCGAAAATTACGCTGGCAGCTTTTTAGAAAAAAAGGATTTGACATTTTGGTCACCCATTCTCCTGCTTTCGGGCTTAATGATGGGGAGGATTTGCCACACCGTGGCTTTCAGGTGTTTAAGACATTGATAGAGAAATATAATCCGAAATATTTCCTACACGGTCATGTACATATGAGATACGGCAGGAAACATGTGCGGTTTGATACATGCGGAGATACACAAATAATCAACGCGTTTGAACGGTGCATATTTGAGTATGAGGAGTAGCATTATAGATTTTTCCCACTTTTTCAAGAGGATATGTTACTTTGAACAATCACTTTCCTCCCCTTAATTATTATGGTATACTTATCCATAAATCAGTTCAGAGGAGAACAAGCTATAATGATTATTTACATAATGTTAATATTTGCAGTTTTAGGGGCCTTGGACCGAATCTTAGGCAATCGCTTTGGACTTGGAAAGAAGTTTGAGGAAGGTATCATGGCAATTGCGCCACTCTCCTTGTCCATGGTTGGAATTTTGGTATTATCTCCTGTGATTGCAGACATCTTAAAACCACTTGTAGTTCCAATATATGAGTTTCTTGGAGCTGACCCTTCCGTATTTGCAGGAACCATTCTGGCAAATGATATGGGTGGCGCTCCCCTTGCAAAGACACTGGCTCTAAGCACAGACGACGGGAATTTCAGTGGCTTAATAGTAAGCTCTATGATGGGGGTTACCATTTCATTTACAATCCCTGCAGCCATGGGAATTGCAGAAGAACAAGACCGAAAATTTCTCGCAAAAGGAATTTTAGCAGGCGTAATTACCGTTCCTATCGGTTGTTTTGCAGGTGGATTAGTAGCCGGCTTTTCCGCACAAATGATTGCATCTAATCTGCTTCCAATCATTTTATTTGCAGGGATGATTGCATTGGGACTATGGCGTATTCCAAATGCCATGGCCAAAGGATTTGAATATTTTGGAAAGTTTGTGATCGCAATTGGTACATTGGGACTTATTTGTGGAATCATAAAATCATTGACAGGTTTTACCCTCTTTAACGGGGCAAACTCTATTGAAGATAGTTTTCTTGTTGTGGTAAGCATTGTCATTGTTTTGGCCGGTGCATTTCCAATGCTACATGTGCTAACAAAGCTGTTGAAGAAACCGTTAAAACAATTAGGAAATCTATTGAAAATAAATGAAACTGCTACAGCTGGTATGGTAGCAAGTCTTGCCAATAGCGTTCCTATGTTCCATACGTTAAAGGATATGGATGAAAGAGGAAAGGTTGTGAACATGGCTTTTGCTGTATCTGCTGCCTTTGTATTTGGAGACCATCTTGGTTTTACAGCAGGATTTCAGCCAGACATGGTTATTCCTGTAATAGTGGGTAAACTGGTTGGCGGATTTAGCGCCGTCTTGCTTGCACTTTGGATAACTAAAAAGCCGATGAGTTAATGATATGCCCCTTGTCAAGTAGACAAGGGGCATATCAGATTTCTTGAAGTGCTTTTCTTTAATTTATGATTCAACAAAGTTTTTTCTCTTATTTGTAACATGTCCATCTGAAATCGGCGTGAATATACCTTGGAAAATATATATTATCTCTATACACCGGTTCCATGACAACTTCCACATTGTCCACACTCTAATCGTCGCATCCATCCCATGCTGCCTTGATTTAACTTACTATTGAGACTCCGTTCTACATCCCGTGCATAACTTGTTTCCATCTCAAAATTTTCTCTCCATCCTCCATAAGCCATGACATTCCATCAGTTGTAAGATCCCTATATGTATGGACATCGCTAAGAACTGTAAAGGGGGTTCCAGACGAAAGTTCGAGATATATTGCTTATAAATGACCCAACCCAGGTCGTCTATGCAACGGACAATACCTGTTGCTTTCATATACAAAAATCTCCTTTTACAATTTGTTAACAGTTCAGCCATGCGCTCTGAAAATAAAAACGGCGTGGGAACTTGTTCACAAAGCAGTTTTTACTTTTCGGAGCATATGGCGCTCTGCCACAGCGAGAAGTAGCTGTGTAGCAGCGAATTCGAGCTTATGGCTGAACTGTGACTGTACATCTATTATCTGTAAAAGGAGAAATAATATACCAAAGTTTGATTTTTAATTCCGTGAAATCTCACAGAATTAGATATGCATCAGAGAGATTTTGTGTTGTTGTTTCATTTTAAATGTTCTTCATTCAAGTTCTCAGAAAACTAGTTCCAAGTAGTTTCAGACTCTTCTTCCTCCAGGGATTGCCATATTTTCTCTTCTTCTTCGTATTCGTCTTCCCTGAGAGGCTCTGAATACAAATCTATGAGTTTGTGTTGATTCTTAGGCATAAAACGTTCCTTCTCTGCCTCTGTAAGTGGTTCGAAGCCCATATTAGCAAATCTGGTTTCAAGAAGTTGCATTTTTTTATTCTGTAGATTCGTTTTTTGCTCATTACACTCATTTTGGACCTCTGTTCGAATGGCTTCACCTTGTGCCTTTGCTTTCTTACCAAATCGATAAAAAACACAGAATCCAATGATAGCAAGTAATATTCCAAGAATCGAAAACGCACCTAGAAACTCCGAACAAAAGAGGAAAAGAAAACTTGCAGCTAAGGTTGCCTGGCTTCCTTTTTTATAAATCGTTATATTTTTTTGGAATTCAGGATTATTTTGTAATCGATTTTTTTCCACATCTTTTACATCAATATTGTCCGTCTTCTTATAGGAGCAATAAATATTCGGTCTCTCTTCTGTAGCAAATTGCTTGATAAAACACTTATGTCCCTCATAATCAAAAGCGAGTTTATATCTTTTTATGGCAAAAATGGTTGCACTCATAGAAGTAGGCTCCCAACGAGTCACTCGAAAATTACGTTTTTGGTCACCTGGAATCAAACCATATACCTCTGCCATCAGCTTGTGTTCACTTTTTATTACTGTTGTTGCTCCGTTCCAGTAATCCTGTTCACTTGGAACGATAAACTCTTTTTCTTCTTCCTCGGTAGCTATCCTAGATTCTATTTCAGCAAGCACTTTACTTGGTTCGAAATAATAATCAGAATATGACTCACTAATATTTACATCTTTATCACCAATGTCAATATTATCTCCATCCACATTGCAACCATATGAAAATACTGATACGCCTTCTGCAGAGCTTTGGAAAGGATGCCATTCCGTAACCCTTTGGTCTCCTACTCTACGTTCATATCCAACATCAATTGTATAATCAAAATTCAAAAAGGTGAGCTGTCTAACCAATTGTGCAGTTTCTTCAAATACATCGGAAAATTGAACATTATCAATACTTTCCGGTGCATCAATTGCAGAATACAACTCTATATATGAATCCCTTACAAATTTCTCCTTGCTACTACCATTTTCGGCCACAGCAAAAATATGTTCCATCTTTGACATTTTATTACCTTCTTTCGTTTAGTTTTTAATAGATTGATAATTATCATAATATTGTTGTGGCTTATCACGTACCTTCATGTTATGCCCCTTAATTAGTATGTTTTTGTTATTGACCATATGTGTCTTCTCCACATTTCCATAAAACGATAACTACAATCTTCCATTATATGTTGAATACTATTCACCATTTATTTTAAAACTATAGCATAAAATAAGATAAATGTAAACACTATTCAACAAAACAAGGAGTTATCTATGTTCAAAATCAAAGCCGCCGATGGCACGAACAATCTTACCGGAAGGAAGATTGCTCAAATACGAAAAGAAAAAAAACTTTCACAACGAAAATTAGCATCCAAAATGCAACTACTTGGATTTGATGTAGACCATTATTTCATTCGTCGGGTCGAAAACGGTGAGAGGTTTGTGACCGACATTGATTTAGTAATCTTTTCAAAAGCCCTGGAGATTCCTGTTTCCGAAATACTATCAGCGGAGGATGCGAAGTTATAATTATGCCCTACTACTCCCTCATCCTTTACCTATTATAATGGCACGGTTCGCAAATTTCTTATGCTGTCAGCATAGTTGAAAAAAATTGTCGAACATGGTATGCTAACAGCAAAGATTACAAAAGGATGTGGCATTATGAAAAAGGACACTTCAAAGATTGTTGAGGAATTAGGACTTTGTGTCGACTTTAACACCTTTTACAGCGAAAACAAGAACTATATGGTAACAAGCACTCTTTCCGAGATGCTGGAGAAACTGCTAAATGAAAAAGACCTTAAAAAATCTCAAGTCATTAAAAACGCAGAGATAGCTGAAGTATATGCATACCAGATTTTTTCTGGATTACGCGTGCCTGAACGTAAGAAACTTTTGTGCCTTGCAGTGAGCATGTCCTTAAATCTTGACGAGGTACAGACCTTGCTAAAATGTGCCGGATACTCTCCTCTTTATGTAAAGTTACCATTTGACAGCGTAATCCTTTACGGTATCTGTAAGAAACTTTCGGTAGTTGAAATTAATGAACTGCTATTTGAATATGATTTAGAAACCTTGGGGTAATAGAACAAATGAAAAAATGTCCATTTTGCAAGGCAGAGATTGAAGAGAATGCGCGTTTTTGCCTTTACTGTATGACCTCTCTTGAAGATAAACAAGAGATTGCAATTCCAAAAGCAAAAAATAAACGGTGGCTTGTAATTCTTGCCGCCGTTTTGGTGTTTGTAATTGTAGTTTTCAGTATTAGTTTGGCATTAAGAAAAGATTCTCCTTATGACACCTCTAACGAAGCATCTTCTGAATCCCAAACTGTACCTGAAACTGATTTGAACACACCTACAAATGACACGAACACTATATTAGATGATTCTGCACAAAACAATGACTTAATTTCAGAAAGTCAATCTGCATTATCTGGTGAGAACGACGTAAATCAAAATAGTACACAATCTAATCCCCCAGCTAATAACGCGAACGCAAACACTAATCCATCTGGAAACTCATCCACAGAATCTACAGGTTCGAAGATTCCAACTACAGGAAATGCAGGCTCTACTACTCCTTCCGACGAACAAGAAAATGTTGACAACAACCAGTCAGCTCCAACTCCGGATACATCTGTCACGACTGCAACATATGTATGTCGAGACGCAAAATATGGAGATGATTTCTCGGTAAATGCTGATTTAGACGATTGTGTTGTAATAATCGGTGTTAGTACTGCATCCTCAAATGGTGAGTATATTATTCCAGAAACACTTGACGGCAAAAGGGTTGTCGCAATCATGGGACTGGCCTTTTGCGCTGCCGACATCAAAGATACTGTCAAGAAGGTAGTCGTTCCTGCGAGCGTTAAAACAATATGGGGCAATGCATTCGCTAACTGTTACAACCTGACCGACATTTATTTTCGTGGTCAATCAATATATGTAGAAGGAAATGCTTTTGCAAACAAAACCAACCGCACCGGAACTCTAACAATTCATTGTTCCTACGGCTGCTCTGATAGAAACTACAGATATTATAGAAACAGTGCTTCCAATTATAATGCACTATATGAAGAATGGGACGGTTAAAACTATGACAAGAGAACAATATTTAACCCAATTTTTTTCGATATATTCATTAGTATCTGTATTAAGTAATAAAAACGACTGCAAAGTGTTACACGTCAGAAATAATTCCTCCCAAAAGGATATAGTTGTACGTAGCTTTCCTAAAGAATTCCCCGCATACGAGGAATTATATTACATCAAATCAGATAATTTACCTCTGATTCTTGATGTTACAAATCTGGATGACGGGCAAATCGTACTTGAGGAATTTATTGATGGAATAACCATATCGCAAGTGATGGAAACTGGACGTTATCGATATTCAGGAGCAAAAAAGGTTTTGAAATCTGTATGTAATGCTTTACTTGTTTTGCATGAGCGTAACCTTGTTCATCGTGATGTAAAACCTGAAAATGTAATTGTAACTAAAACAGGACGAGTTGTTTTGATTGATTTCAATGCATCTCGTAAAATTTCTGCTGCAAATAAAGATACTGTAATTATGGGAACCGTCGGCTATGCTTCACCCGAGCAACTAGGCGTTGCACAAAGCGATACCCGGACAGATATCTACGCAATTGGCGTTTTACTGAATGTTATGATTACTGGGAAGCATCCGAGCGAAATAATAGCCAAAGGAAAAGTCGGGCGCATTGTGCGAAAATGTACAAGCGTAAGTCCGGATGAACGCTATCAAACAGTAGAAAAACTTTCTAATGCATTATAAAATATTTATCAAGCCCGTTTGCAATCCCATCTACCATTTTGTACTGATATTGTTCCGTTGCCATCAAGGCATCTTCCTGGGGGTTTGACATATAACCCATTTCAACAATGGTCACCGGTACTTCGCACCAATTAATTCCACTCATCGTATCGGTTTCCCATACCATTTCCCTTTTGCACCCTGTCGCTGCAACAAACTCATCCAATATGGCTTCTGACAAGGCTTTGCTTTCTTTGTACAAGTGACTATTATATGGATTCCTAGATGTCTGACAGATTGTCATAGCTCCATTTACCGAAGTATCTGTTGAACCATTTGCATGAATACGAACAAACGCATCAACCTTCGCGTCGTTTGCTATCTTGGCTCTTTCCGAATTACTTATGTTAACATCATGCGTAGTTCTTATCATAATGACTGTATACCCACGTGCTTCCAATTCTTTCTGTAATTTTAAAGAAACCTGTAGATTAAGTTCATATTCTGCTAATCCACTCGTTTTTCCTGTGGTACCAGAAGCAACCTTTGCTTTCATTTCTGAAGCTCCAGGCCCTATTGGTTCTTTTTCATGATTCCCTTTTCCCTGGTGCCCTGCATCGATTGCAATCACAAAGCCATTTTCTTTTGTATTTTCAGTTTTTTCACGCAAATACTCGTTGGCAACATAATAAATTTTTCCATCAAGCAATATCTTATTCCACTCTTCTCCAATTGCGGTTACTTGAACAATCTCACCTGCGTTTAACGTACAATATACCTGGGACTCTGTTGATGCAGCCTCTCTCACTCGCACGTTTGCAATGACATACATCTCACACAAAACTTTCGGAGTGTCTACCTGTATTTTCCCCTCTTCCTCTTCTTTAGGAGTCTCTGTAGAGTCTATCTTGTCTTTTTTGTCATCCACTTCGTTCTGCTGTGTCGTATCTTGAGTTAAGTCTTCTTTTTCTTTGCACGCAACGGCACTGATTGCCAACATTCCTATCAGCAATAACATGCTGATTCTTCTTACCCAATTTTTCATACTAGGTATCTCCTATATCTTTATTGCTCATACGTTTGAATTAATTCCACATTTGCTCGCTCGATATCACTTAACATTGATTCAGTGAAATCTGCTGACTCTATATAACCAAAATACCATGATTTGGCATCAAAATACGCTTGCATTTCTTCATCCTTGAACAATCTTCCATGTCTAGCATATATTTCGTTTCTTGCTATTCTCAACTCATCTTCTGTTAACAAATAGAGGTCTTCCTCAGTTAATAATGTGTCTGAACTAAAAGGAAGAATGTATTCTGATGTTTCCATTTCCTCATATTCCATATCATAATTAGGTAGATCTGTTCCTATTGCGTCATCATATTCGCCACTGCCATACACCCATGACGTCATATGTCGTTCAGTAAATTCCATAATTTCAATAGGCATAGCTCCTCGCGTTGAATGTGTAATATGAACAGTAATGGAATCTTTGTAAAATGTTAACATTCCTTGTATTACTGCACCATCGCTAGCTAATGAAAAGGATGCAACATTATCTTTCATTTGAGCCGCTACGTTGCTAATCTCATCCATTCCATAGTACCACAACGAAAAATATACGACATCTCCAACACCCTGGTGAATTGTTAATTCTTTTTCGTGATTATCTTGTATGTTCCAATAGCCAACATAATCATTAATCTTGATTTCCTCCACTTGTCCGTCCGCCGCATCATCTTTGCCTTCTTCCGATTCTGTGGATTCATTTGTTGCATTTCCTTGTGCCACTTTGTCTAGTTTTCCACTAAGAAGCCAATAAGCAACTCCTCCTAGAATTAACACAAAGCATATAATAAGAATAATTAAAATTGTTTTTTTATTACTTTTACGAGCTGGTTTCTCTGCCTCATCATTCGTTTTTACTGCTTGTACGACCACTGGCCTCTCTACAGCAATAGGCTTACTACTTTCTAGAACAGGCTCAAGATCCGCTATTATAGGATCAATGTCTTCAAAAGCAGACTCGATATTTGCAATAATAGAATCAACATCTTTAGCATCGGTATTAGAAGCCACACCAGCATCCGTGTTTTCAACACTTGCAGGTTCTTCAACAGGTGCAGGTTCCTCAACCGGCGCAGGTTCTTCAACAGGTGCAGGTTCCTCAACCGGCACAGGTTCTTCAACCTGAGATGGATTATTTTCTGAAATCACCAAGTTTTTCGAGTCGTTTTGAGCGCCTTCTATCTCACAAACGCTTGATGTACCCTCACTATTGTCACCCTCATTTTTTTGTTTCTTTTTCAACAATTGTGCAAGCGAAAATGTATGTCCTTCACCAAGAAACTTCTTTTTTATCAACATTAAAGAGACAATAAAATATGCTATTCCACCAAAAAACAAAACTCCAAATGCAGGTCCAAACAATGCCCCTAATTCAAATATTTTATCTATAAGAATCATAATTGCTACTACTGCATAAAGGCCAATTCCTACAAAGGTATAATTTTTAACAAATTTTTTATATTCATCCCCTTGGCACTTCTCATAGAATCTTTTAAGGAATAATTTGCCTCTCATACCTAATATAACTAAAAGCGGGAAGCAGATAATTGCCACAATAACAGCTAAGATTATCAACAATAACATTGCTCCTGCAGCTTCAGACCCTTTTTGATTTGAACTGCTTGTCTGTTTTCTTTCTTCTTGTGAAACATCAATTGATGTCGCATCTGGGTATTGTTTTAATAAATTTCGTGCAGCAAAAATAATGCCTTTCGAAACAAGAACTGCTGTAGAGGTTTGCCTCAAATCCAAAATCAATCTTTCTTTAACCTCTTCGTCCGACATTTCTCGTTCGTTCAAAATATTATGTGAGAGAATCAATATCTTTTGTCGCATCATTCCGTTTTTATCGACATAATAAAATTTCACTTTTTCTCCTACGTTCATAACATCCTCCTAATGTAAGTAACTCATAGCAAAAAATCATTTTTCTCTTTTGCGCTTTAGTATAATAAAGCGTACAATTAAATTCTAATACCTTGTTATGTTCATGTCAAGAAAATGTTACTCTATGTGAGTCGATGTATAAAAAAGCACCTCGAGTATTTCTCGAAGTGCTTTTATTCTTTAACGTGGGCGAGAAAATTCACGCCTTACTTGTTTACCGTTTCTGTTTTCGGATTAATATATAAGCTTTCACTATAATCATATTGCTCGCCGTGACCTGTTATCCAAATCCTTTCGTCTTGCACAATAATCTTTCTCCTTACATTTTGGCTAACGACACATTCTTATAAGAATCATCGTCGGTAACTTCCTTGATAACTTTAATCTGCTTCGGAAAAACTATCTCTGTATTCTCGTCACTGAGTTCAATCTCGACTATAGCCTTGTTATCCCAAAACGGATAAACATCAATTTCAAAATACTGGTTTTCATACGTAAGACAATATCTCGTTTTACGAATCTGTCTCTTAGTTGTATCTGCCTCCATTAGAAGTTTTAAGTACTCTGCCTGTGAAAGACGTTTTTCAATTTCCACACGCTTCACATCGGAAACTTTTCTTTTAATGGTTTGGAAATAAATGTAATTTCCATCGACACCACGCTGACGTACACGAACTTCATCTCCTGCCGCGCTATTAAGATAAGTCTGAATAATCTCTATACGTTGGCATGAAGGATTGCTCTCAAGCCATTTAATATCTGGATACTCAATCAAATATTTACGTTCAATTTCATAAGGTTCTGGTTCACCCAAGAAAGATGCAATCTCTGCAATCAGTTTTTTCATTTTATCTTCAAAGGATGATGTGTTATCAATCACACGCAAATGCGGATGGCCTGTCCATGCAGAAATCAATTTATCATCCAATGCTGCCGCTTCTTCTACCGTTTCTGTTCTAGCTGAATTATTTGCTGTTGTATAAAATTCTTCTGCTCCCTTCGCTGCTGTAACAAGATGGAAAATCGCATCATAATTATCACGAAGCTCCACTTCATTCGAGCCAATAAAACGTAGTGCTTCTGCGAACTCCACATCATTCATATAAGCTTTGTTGTCAAGTGTTCCTCTGTCACACACAATTAATACCTTATCTGTGGCCATCGTACGCGCTGCCTGTTCAAATATTTTCTCTTTGTCAATTTGAAGCTGCAATTGACATTTTTGATATTCTGCATTCGAGCCACATGTCCAAGGTGCAACACCACCTGTAATAAGTTCAGTCGCTGTTTCTGGAATAAATAGGACCGTATATCCCATCTGCGTGAATGCATTTTGCACCCAACTCATAGCGGTAGATTTACCCGCACATGGCCCACCTGTAATTACAATTTTTGATATTAGCATTCTTCTTTCTCCATCTCGTGCATCTAGCAACTCACTGACATCAACATTGAAAATTGCTGCCAATTTCCGAATTACATTAGTGGTCGGTTTCGCTTTTCCTGTTTCCCATTTTGAAACCGCTTTATTTGTAACACCAATCTTTTCTGCCAGTTGTGTTTGCGATAAATTATAAGTTGTTCTTAATTCTAAAATTCGGTTTCCAAAAATATAATCATTCATGTGGAATCCTCCTTTCCTCGATATGATTATAGTCTATGTTGCTTCAAGATACAACATAGCACTTGTAGAATATTGGTAGAATTACGACTATACTGAATATATTTACTTTTAAAAGCAATAGTGATATAATACAAAAAACATTAGGAGTGTTAAAAATGAAAAAGAATATTGTATGGTTGTTTGTCGGACTTATTTTGTTTGCTTTGGGCGGATATCAAAATACCCAATACGAAGACAACAGCCTGTTAGTATCCGCTACTATTACCGATATTAAAACGAAGGACGATACGGATGATGGTCCCATTTCCTACAAGCATACATACTATGGTGAATATACAGTCGACGGGAAACATTATTCAAACAAAAAATTAACAACTAAATATACAAGCACTAGTTTGCCCGACCTTAGTAGGGGCGACACCATCGAAATTCGAGTAAACCCCAACAATCCTGATAAACAGGTGGCTGAGGGCGGTCTTTTTATAGTAGGTGGTTTTGTGCTGATAATTTATAATTCAATAGTCTTGATTAAAAGCAAGAAAAAGAACAAAACGATAACAGCGGAGTGAATTCACTCCGCTGTTGCTCTTTTTGCGATGCTATGTATTGCCCACCAAAACTTGTCAAAAGCTATCAATGTTGTATGTGAGGGGCACCTTTACGAATCTGCATTGTAATTGCACAAAATCCTTCTTTCTATTTTCTTTTTTTATACAAGATTGCCAACATCACTATAAGTACAATCGAACCCAAAAGACCTACTATGTATGGGAGAACTATTGCCTCGTCACCTGTCGTGACAGAGGCAGACTCATATGTATTGTTAAACACAAGAGAATCCATTCCATTCACCTGCGCAACCAATTGACCCTCCCCATCATCAGTTACAATGATCTCTATATCATATTGCGCCGTGTCATAGGTAATTCCTTTCACTTCATTTGTTCTGTCTTCTACCACAACATATTGGTAAGTTCCAACTTTGTCAAAGGTCAACTTCTCAAATGTAAATGTTCCATCAGCCTTATTAGTTGCAGTTTTCACAACTTCTCCATCCTGCTTTAACTGCCTCATTTATATAAAAATCTCTTGTTGTTTCATCGGACACTCTCATAAGACTTCTATAATGAGTCCAACTCAATTCAGGACGCAGTGCGTCACGTTTTTGAAATGTCATATAAAATTTGCGCATGTTTCGCAGATTACTAATATCAAAACCTTTTCCAAATTCAGTTGTTAATTTCTCAGAAAGATATTTCAGCAATTGTTTACCATATCCAGCCCTATCATTTTCTCCACATGCAATAAAAATCTGTTCACCAATCTCCCAATATGCGTTTACCATAGCAAAATTTACGGCTGCATATACCTTTCTCTGTGCATTAATAACATAACCTCGAATAGCACGATATGTTTCTTCTTGATTTTGCTCCGACCAATTACTCGTATTTTGTATCTTGTTCATAATATTTCCTCCTATCTTCGCCTGTTTCATAAGCTTAATAAGAGGATACTTTGTAATATTTATTTTGTCATTGGACAGATAGTCCAATAGTTTTATGCCACCATTTGAATACAGTTTGCATATAACAAGAGTCTTTTTGCCATCGGATCATCTGACAAATTAATGACATTATACATAACAGGCTCTCCCTGCAACACTAATAATTCTTCCATGTGCACCTTGAGCAACTTACTCAATGCACACAAATGATCCACTGAAGGCAATGCCTTTCTCTTAAACCATCTGTATATAGATTGTGGACACGACAAGTGTAGGTATTCCTGAATATACTTCACACTATATCCCGCTGCCTTCAACATCATTTTAAGTTTTTTGCCGGTTTTTACTTGATCAATCGGGTGATACATTGAAGCCCCTCCTAGTTCTGTTTGCAATATTATTTATCTCTACACTATAAATTTATCTACTAAAGACATTTTACCATTTTGAAAGATACATGTAAAATGAACTACACACAATTCTTCTGTACGTCCACCTTTCTGATAGTCGGATAGCACCGTTTTGGCACCGGTAAGCCGATTACTCCAAAATTTTTGAAGAAAAAAAGACTTCCGAGAAATCCTCGGAAGCCTTGATTTTACTAGGTTTTTAAGATTATTCGATGATGTTTTTAACAACACCTGAACCTACTGTACGTCCACCTTCACGAATAGCGAAACGTAAACCTTCTTCCATTGCTACTGAATGGATAAGTTCACATGTCATTTCGATGTGGTCACCAGGCATACACATTTCTGTTCCTTCTGGAAGTTGGCAGATACCTGTAACGTCAGTTGTTCTGAAGTAGAACTGTGGTCTGTAGTTGTTGAAGAATGGTGTATGACGTCCACCTTCATCTTTTGTTAATACGTAAACTTGAGAAGTGAATTTTGTGTGACATTTAACACTGCCTGGTTTACATAAACATTGTCCTCTTTCGATTTCTGTTCTTTGAACACCACGAAGAAGTGCACCGATGTTATCACCAGCTTGAGCTTCATCAAG
>JAZUCE010000038.1:0-41832 GCA_045638905.1 Faecalimonas sp. | reverse complement strand
ACAACAATCATCTACGTTACTCATGACCAGGTAGAGGCTATGACACTTGGTACAAGAATCGTAGTTATGAATGCAGGTATTGTACAACAGGTAGATACACCTCAAGCATTATATGATACACCAAACAACTTATTCGTTGCTGGTTTCATCGGATCACCACAGATGAACTTCTTAGATGCAGTTGTTTCAGTAGAGGGAGACAAGGCAGTTCTTGATTTGGGAGAATCTAAGATTACTCTTTCTGGCGAAAAAGCTAAGAAACTTATCGATGGTGGATATGACGGAAAGACAGTTGTTATGGGTATTCGTCCAGAAGACGTTTACGATGATGAAGAAACTGTTGCAGCTAATGCAGATACAGTTATCGAATCAACAGTTCGTGTATACGAGTTGTTAGGTGCAGAAGTTTACTTATACTTTGATTATGCTGGTTCTAACTTCACAGCACGTGTTAAACCTAACACAACAGCTAGAACAGGTGACCAAATTAAGGTTGCTCTTGAACCAAGCAAGATTCATGTATTTGACAAAGAAACTGAAATGGCAATCACACACTAGTGAATATACATAAGAGTGAGACTTTTATCACATAAACTATGCGATAAAAGTCTCTTTTTGGGTTAAACTAGAGACAGAAGTTACCAACCATAAATAGACTAAGAGAGAGAATTGGTGAAATAATGAATTTAGATAAGACTACAATTAAAAAAATCAGGGGATTAATCCTCTTTACCATCTTCGTCCTGGTTGCACTATGGAATTATGAATTGGTGATTGACGGCATCCTGTTTGTATGGGGCGTGATTTCTCCATTTGTACTAGGTGCAGTTATCGCATTTATCGTAAATATTCCGATGCGATTCTTCGAAGTGAAGCTGTTTGATAAAGCAAAGGCACGCAAGAAAAAGTGGGCGGAGAAGCTTGCCCGTCCACTTAGCCTTATTCTTGCATTGCTCGTTATCATCGGTATTATCGCAACGGTTGTACTGATTGTCATTCCGCAACTTGGCAATACGATTCTGAATCTGGGCAAGACCGTTCAGGATTTTATTCCTAAAGCACAAGAGTGGGCGATAAAGACGTTTGAAGACAATCAGGAGATAGCAAAGTGGATTGCTGATATTGATTTCAAATGGGATGAACTTCTCTCTCAAGGACTTGACTTTTTAAGAAACGGAGCAAGCAGTGTGTTAGGTTCAACTTTTGAAGCGGCCATGAGCATTATCAGCGGTGTGGCAACATTCTTTATCGCGGTTGTGTTTGCATGCTATGTTCTTGTGCAGAAAGAGAAATTAGGTGAGCAGGTTAAGAAACTGATGCGAGCCTTTATGCCGGAAGATTGGAACAACATTTTGTTGGCTCTTGGAAGCGTTGTTAATAAGAGTTTTACAAACTTCTTTACAGGACAGTGCTTAGAAGCGGTGATTTTAGGACTGATGTTTTTGATTGTTATGGTTATTTTACAACTTCCGTATGCACTTCTCATCAGTGTGCTTATTGCATTTACAGCTCTCATTCCAATTTTTGGAGCATTTATTGGATGCGGAGTCGGAGCATTACTTATTTTTATGATTAGCCCAACGAAGGCATTAATCTTTATTATTGTATTTCTTGTGCTTCAACAGATTGAAGGGAACTTCATCTATCCGCATGTGGTTGGCAATTCCGTCGGACTTCCGTCTATCTGGGTGCTTGTTGCAGTCAGTGTTGGAGGCAGTCTTATGGGACTTGCGGGAATGCTAATCTTTATTCCGATTACCGCGGTAGTATACACGATGCTTCGAGGAATTGTGAATCGAAGACTTGGATTAAAAGAATAAGAGAATTTATAAAATATTTCAGCATACATTGTAAAAAAAGAAATTTGGAGCAATGTATGCTGAATTTTTTATGGGCAGGAATGATTATCGTGGGCGTCATGTACGCTGCGTTTACAGGAAACATTGCAGACGTGACAAATGCGGCATTGGATTCATCTAAGGAGGCAATTACTCTGTGTTTGACGATGCTTGGAGTAATGTCCTTTTGGATGGGACTTATGGAGATTGCGACAAGGGCAGGTATTATCGGCACACTTTCGAGATTTCTTCGGCCTGCTGTTCGATTTATGTTTCCTAATATACCAAAAGGACATAAGGCGAATGAACATATCACAACAAATCTGATTGCCAATATTCTTGGTCTCGGGTGGGCAGCGACACCTGCCGGGCTTCAGGCAATGGAGGCGCTTGGAGAACTGGAAGATGAGAGGGGAAAGGACAGAAGCATTGCGAGCGACGAGATGTGTACCTTTCTGATTGTCAATATTTCCTCCCTTCAGCTCATTAATATTAATATTATTGCGTACCGAAGCCAGTATGGAAGTGTGAATCCGACCAGAATCGTTGGCGCTGGAATCATGGCAACCATTATCAGTACGATTGTCGGATGTCTGTATTGTAAAATGAAAAACAGAAAGGCACGAAGGTGATTAAAATGGATTTGTTCGTGTACATCAGTGATTTTATTGTGCCCTCTGTTATTGTCCTGATTGTTACTTATGGGGTGTTGGAAAAGGTAAAGGTATATGATGAATTTGTAAAAGGGGCAAAGAAAGGATTCTCTACCGTGATTAAGATAATGCCGACGCTGGTTGGGCTTATGGTAGCAGTTGGGATTCTCCGAGCATCTGGTTTTTTGGAATTCTTATCTGAGCAGATAGGAAAAGTGACAGATTATATCGGATTCCCATCCCAGCTTGTACCGTTGTCAATTGTGCGACTATTCTCAGCATCAGCGGCGACGGGATTGGTTCTTGATATTTTCAAGGAGTTCGGAACAGATTCCAGAATCGGACTTATTGCGTCAATCATGATGTGTTGTACGGAGACGGTATTTTATACAATGAGTGTGTATTTTATGGCAGCGAAGGTAAAGAAGACGAGATATACCATGACAGGAGCGTTGCTTGCAACAATTGCAGGAATTGCAGCGAGTGTATGGCTGGCAGGAGTGGTGTAAAGGACTTAATAATCTTAAAAACAGGATATGCAAGAAATTGCATATCCTGTTTGAGTTCTTACTAATTTTGCACGTTAATCTAGCAGATATTTTCGCACCACTTCGAATGGCGCAGGGCCAATCTCCAGGAATTCTTTATGAAACGCTTTTTGAGAAAAATCATTTTCATGTTGATTCATATATTCTTTTTTCAGTTCCAAGATTTCCAGATAACCAACATAATATTTCAAATAATTCGCCGGGTCCCCGAGAATGTAGTTGTAGATTTCTGCGATGGTGGTCTCATCAGCTATTCCGTACGAAGCGAAATGTTCAATGGTATCTTCCAATGACCACCCATCGTAATGAATGCCAATATCAGCAGTTGCATACAGCCCCAAAATAATGGAATTATTCTTCTGCAACACAGTTGAATATGCTTTGGTAAGTGGGGCAAGATAGTAGGAGCACATTTCAGCATACGTCGCCCAACCTTCTACATAACCCGAACAACTTATTAGATTTCGCACGGGGTCAGGGTCAGTATTTGCAAAATAGGTAGTCTGGTAAAGGTGACCCGGGTAACCTTCATGAGCAAGTGTTGTAAACAGGTTGATGTCGGTAAGGGAATGCCCCTGGTTGATATAAATGGTGTTCTCATTGAAGTTATCTATTGCAGGAATCAGGTAGAATGCCGGGCTAAGGTATTCTTCCAAGGCAGTCGGGACATATTTGACTTTGACATTTACTTCGGCCGAAGAAGGAAATGCTTTGCTTATCTTTGATTGTAATGTCTGTAGGATGGTCTCCGGCGATTCGGTAATAGAGTCCGTCTCTTCTAATATATTGGGATTCTCGCTTAGGGCTTGCTGACTATCCTGAAGGTCTGTTAATATCTGAGCTTTAATAAGTTCTTTCAGTTCGGAGATGCTTCGGCTTGATCCTGTTTCTGATGCGACCATAAGAGAATAGTAATCTTTGCCTTGCGGGAAGTCACATAATCCCTGCGTATTTGTCCCGGTTCCTTTCAGTGAGGCGATGGATAAGGAAAGTGATTCATAAGCAGGCAATACAAAGGATTTGAAGATGTCTCTGTTTTCCTGAATGAGTTTCTTCTGTTCTTCGTCTGTCAGCTTTTGTATACCACCCACGCGTTCTTCGAAGGTAGATAGGAGATAATTCTCATCACCCATTGCGACAAATGCATTGCACTGCGCAATGACTTCATCGGCAACTGCATCTGACATAAAGAGTCCGGCACTCGATTTTTGCTGTTCAAATCTGGTAAGAGAAGAGAAGTAGTTTGGCAAGGTCTTCAAAAGAGAGAGGTAGGTTTCGGCATCTTTTTTATTGTTTAATTGATATTCGGCAAGCAGTACCGGTAATTGTGCATGAATGCCGGTGACGGGGCTTAAAGGTTCTTCATATAGGTGATAAGATACATTTTTTTTAAGGGTTTCAAAGTAGTTAGAAAGAATATCATAAGTGAGTTTATTTTCAGCGGAGAGTGAGTTTGGAGAGAATTTATGAAGTGCAGCCTCCCAGTTCTCAATGGATGCAAGTGTGGCAGCCTCACTCATGTCGTAGGAGCCTAGAGTAATAGGGTATTCCACGATTCCATATCTGGTTGGTTCTTGAAGGGAGTAGTGCAGGTTGATGGTGTTGGAGGCAACCTCTTGTTGGAAAAAGCAGAGCGTAAAGTTACAAAAGGCTGTGTTTGCATTCGTCGGGATGGAGATTTTGCCACAGCCGGTTATAAGAAATGTGAAAGTTATTATTAGGACAAGAAATTTTTTATGGATTTTCATAAAAACTCCGAAAGTCTTTTTATGTATTGTATGAATTCTTAAGGATAAGTATGAGAAAAGGGACCGAAGTCCCTAAGCTCTTTTACAAACCAATCGGTAATCCTAATGTCAACCATACAATTAGCATCACTGTCCACCCTACCAAGAAAACAAGTGAGTATGGAATCATGGTAGCTGTAATCGTGCCGATACTTGCTTTCTTGTCATAGCGTTGTGCAAATGTCAGAATCACAGCAAAGTAGGTCATGAGAGGCGTGATAATATTGGTTGATGAATCTCCAATACGGTATGCCAATTGGCACAGCTCCGGGCTATATCCAAGTTGCATGAACATCGGAACAAATACCGGCGCAAGGATGTTCCATTTTGCAGAGGCAGAACCCATAAAGAGGTTCATAAACGCTGAGAACAAAACAAATATTATCATCAGCGGAACCAGACCGATTTTGGCGGAGTCTAAAAAGTTTGCACCTGCCATGGCAATAATGGTGCCAAGCTTTGTGTAGTTGAAGTAGTTAATAAATTGTGATGCAACAAAGGCTAATGCAATGAAAGAACCCATGGAAGACATGGATTTTGACATTGCTTCACACACATTGTTTTCCTTTGTAAATGTTCCTACAGTTTTTCCGTAAGCAATACCGGGCAAGAGAAACAGCAATGTAATCAATACAACGATACCATTCAGAAATGGTGAAGTCGGAGTGCCAAATAGAGAGCCGTTCTCATTTTTTAAGAAAGAGTCTGACGGCAGACATGCGAGCACTACGATTGCAACAAGAATAAGAGCAACCAAGCCGGCTTTTTTCATTCCTCTTCTCTCCAAGGCAGAAATTGAGGTTAGGGAGGTGTCTTCAGATAAAGAGTCTTTTTCTTCATATTTTCCAAGACGCGGTTCCACAATCTTATTCGTAACAAAGGTTCCTAAAATTGTAATTAGGAACGTAGAAGCAAATAAAAAGAAATAATTTCCCATTACCGAAACCTCGTAATTAGGGTTAATTTCTGAAGCGGCTGCCTGTGAAATACCTGCAAGCATTGGGTCCAGAGAGCCTACAAGAAGATTCGCAGAGTATCCGCCAGACACACCTGCAAAGGCCGCAGCAAATCCGGCCATCGGGTGACGGCCGTATGCACGGAAGATCATGGCACCAAGCGGAATCAGGATTACATAACCTGCATCAGTAGCGACATTGGACATTACTCCCAGAAACACAATTGCAGGGGTAATTAACTTTGCAGGCGTCACTTTTACTGCGTATTTGAGCAAGGTGTGAATGAGTCCGGACTGCTCCGCTACCCCTACGCCGAGCATGGCCACGAGTACCATACCAAGTGGCGCATAATTTATGAAATTTTGAACTGCATTTGTCAACATATAAGTCAAACCATCCTTGGTTAGAAGACTGACTGCAGAGACGGTTGTTTCCTGCAATTTGCCGTTTGTGATTAGTTCACCTGTGGCCGTTATGCCCAGGGCAGAGCATAAGGCAGAGATTATTACGATTGCAATTGAAAAACCTGCAAATAATGCAATTGGATGAGGCAATCGGTTTCCGATGGACTCTATTCCACTTAACCAACGGTTATATATAGTTGTTTTTTTCATTGGAATTCTCCTTTTGGTTTCATTTATGTCATGCACAATGAGTGCAAATGCTCTACACCATCTTATTATGTGAAGATTGGTCAAGTCAAATGCAATAAATGTCAATCATGTAAGGATTATCCTTATTTTGTTGACGTACGCATTAAAATTATGGTAGAATGGCAAAGATAGTGTGCGTCCAAAGCGGCGTATGATATAAATACATAATAAAGGAGATTTTCAAATGACAAAAACAAAATCAACAAACAAAGTCAGCCGCTATAATCGCTGGCTCAATGGAATTGAAGCTATCGGAAATAAGCTTCCACATCCAATTGCATTATTTGCAGTTTTTGCGCTTGCCATTGTTGTTATTTCAGCAATCTGTTCTCTTCTTGGCGTGTCAGCAACAGGAGAATTGGTTGTCAAATTAGAAGATGGTTCGTCTGCGCTTCAGGAGACAACTGTTACAGCGGTTAGCTTACTCACAAAAGAAGGTTTAACTTATATGTTAACACAGGCTGTGAACAACTTTACAACTTACGCACCACTTGGTATGGTACTCGTGGCCATGCTCGGTGTAGGGGTAGCGGAGCACTCAGGCTTAATTAATGCAATGTTAAAATCAGCTGTAAAGGTAACTCCTGTAAAACTGATCACACCTATGGTTGTGTTCCTTGGTGTTATGTCTAACATTGCAAGTGATGCAGGTTATGTAATCCTGATTCCGCTTGGTGCCATGATCTTCCGTGCATACGGCCGTCATCCGATGGCAGGTCTTGCAGCTGCATTTGCAGGTGTATCCGGCGGATTTTCTGCAAACTTGTTAATTGGTACATTAGACCCGATGCTTGCAGGTATTTCACAGTCAGCATCCTCTATTATCGATCCGAATTATGAGGTATCTGTTATGGGTAACTATTTCTTCCTGTTCGTTTCTACATTCCTAATTACAATTTTAGGAACATTTGTTACGAATAAGATTGTAGAGCCACGTTTAGGAGCATATGATGCTTCTAACGCAAGTGAGGAAGACGATAGTCTTACAACCATTACAGAGAAAGAACGTAAGGGATTAAGAAATGCAGGTTTCGCAGCTCTTGCTTTTGTGGCAGTGATTGTGATTGCTTGTATTCCGGCTGATTCATTTATGAAAAATGCAAATGGACAATTGTTCGGAAACCCTGCTTCCCCATTTGTAAATGGTATCGTAGTGTTAATTGCACTTCTGTTCATGATTCCGGGTGTTGCATACGGAAAAACAGTTGGAACATTTACAAAAGAAGACGGTGCTTGCAATGCCATGTCAAAATCTATGGCATCTATGGGTTCATTCCTTGCACTTGCTTTTGTATCAGCACAGTTTATCAACTACTTTAACTATACAAAGCTTGGAACAATCCTTGCACTTGCGGGAGCGAACTTCTTCAAGAGTGTTAATATTGGATTGATTCCGCTTATCGTTATCTTTATATTGTTCTCGGCGTTTATGAACCTCTTTATGGGTTCTGCATCTGCGAAATGGAACATTCTTGCACCGGTATTTGTTCCGATGTTCATGCTACTTGGATACAGTCCGGAGCTTTGCCAGTTGGCATACCGCATTGGAGATTCATCAACAAACATCATTACACCGATGATGACTTACTTTGCAGTAATCATTACATTTGCACAGCGCTATGATAAGAAAGCCGGAATCGGTACAATTACAGCAACAATGATTCCATATTCTGTATTGTTCCTGGTATTCTGGACATTACTATTGGTTGTATGGCTTCTTGCAGGTCTTCCAATCGGACCGGGAGTTGGAATTACATACTTGCTTGGTTAATTGCAACCTTGACACGTAACCTATCTTGTGTTACGATTTTCAAGTATTAAATAAAAGAAAACGCAGTGACGAAAAGAGTACATTTTTGGAAGCTTTACAGAGAATCCCCGGCGGCTGAGAGGGGTAAGTGAAAGAGAATGGAAGATGGCTTCTGAGCGGTGTGCTGAGCGAGAAAATCGTTAGGTACAATGGGTTCGCCCTTTATAGCGAAAGAGTTTGAGAGAACTCGTTGAGGTCAGCATTGTGAAGTGCTGATGAAGAGAAGTGGTAAGACGGAATTTAGCCCGTCTTCTTATTTAAATAGGAAGAGCGGGCTTTATTTATTTCATCAGCCCGTCTTCAATTCAGTGCAAAAATGGAGGAGAGAAAAATGGAAAACAAGAAATTCTATATGACAACGGCGATTGCCTACACATCAGGCAAACCACACATCGGAAATACTTATGAATTCGTGCTTGCAGATGCAATTGCGAGATACAAGAGAAGTCAAGGCTATGACGTTTGGTTCCAGACAGGAACAGACGAGCACGGACAGAAGATTGAATTAAAGGCTCAGGAAGCTGGCAAGTCACCAAAAGAATTCGTTGACAGTGTGGCTGCACAAGTAAAAGAGATTGCCGATATGATGAATACTTCTTATGATTATTTCATCCGTACAACAGACGATTATCATGAGAAACAAGTACAAAAAATGTTCAAAAAGATGTATGAAAAAGGCGACATTTACAAAGGACATTATGAAGGAATGTACTGTACACCATGTGAGTCTTTCTTCACAGAATCTCAATTGGTAGACGGAAAATGTCCGGACTGCGGCCGTGAAGTACAGCCTGCAAAAGAGCAAGCTTACTTCTTCAAAATGAGCAAGTATGCGGATCGTTTAATCGAGCATATTAATACACATCCGGAATTTATTCAACCGGTGTCTCGTAAGAACGAGATGATGAACAACTTCTTGTTGCCGGGTCTTCAGGACCTCTGTGTATCAAGAACATCATTCAAATGGGGAATTCCTGTTGATTTCGATGACAGACATGTTGTGTATGTTTGGCTGGATGCGCTCACAAACTATATCACAGGTATCGGATATGACTGTGATGGCGAAAGCACAGAACAATTTAATAAAAACTGGCCTGCAGACCTTCACTTAATCGGTAAGGATATCATTCGTTTCCATACGATTTACTGGCCAATCTTCTTGATGTCATTGGATTTACCATTGCCAAAACAAATCTTTGGACATCCATGGCTCTTACAAGGCGACGGCAAGATGAGTAAGTCAAAAGGAAATGTAATCTATGCTGATGAACTTGTTGATATGTTCGGCGTAGATGCAGTTCGTTACTTCCTGCTTCATGAGATGCCGTTTGATAATGATGGTGTGATTACTTGGGAGCTTATGGTTGAACGTATCAACTCAGACCTTGCAAATACATTAGGTAACCTTGTAAACAGAACGGTTTCTATGACAAACAAATACTTTGGCGGAACAGTTGCACATAAGGGCGTTATAGGTGAAGTGGACGCTGAATTCAAGGCAGTAGTTGATGGTGCTGCGGCAGCAGTGGATACGAAGATGGAGACACTTCGTGTTGCAGATGCAATTACAGAGATTTTCAATGTATTTAAACGTTGTAACAAATATATCGATGAGACAATGCCATGGGTACTTGCAAAGGACGAGGCACAGAAAGACAGATTGGAAACAGTACTTGCGAATTTAATCTACGGTATCGAGACAGGGGCTAGATTACTTGCTTCATTCCTTCCGGAGACAGCAGAGAAGATTTTGAAACAGACAAACGGCGGAAATGTAACAGACAAACCAGAAATCTTATTTGCACGTCTGGACCTTGAAGAGGTGCTTAAGAAAGTAGAAGAACTTCACCCACCGGTAGCAGAAGAACCGGTTGTTGAAGAAAATGTAATCGATATTGAGCCAAAGGAAGAGATTACATTTGATGATTGGATGAAAATGCAATTCCAGGTAGGTGAGATTATTGCCTGTGAGGAAGTTCCAAAATCAAAGAAGTTACTTTGCTCACAAGTAAAAATTGGAAGTCAGGTAAAACAGATTGTATCAGGTATCAAAGGTCATTATACGGCAGAAGAGATGGTTGGTAAAAAAGTAATGGTACTTGTGAACTTAAAACCGGCGAAATTGGCAGGTGTATTATCAGAAGGTATGCTTCTTTGCGCAGAAGATGCTGAAGGTAACCTTGCACTGATGACACCGGAAAAAGAAATGCCGTCAGGTGCGGAGATAGCTTAGGAGGATTAACATGATTAGAATAGGTATCGTAGGATATGGCAACATTGGACGCGGCGTAGAGTTAGCGGTAGAGCGCAACGAAGACATGAAGTTAGTTGCAGTGGTAACACGTCGTAATCCGGAAGATGTAAAAGTTCTTACTGAAGATGTAAAAAAAGTACATTTAGATGATATCCTTACTTTAAAAGACGAGGTTGACGTTATGATTCTCTGTGGTGGTTCTGCAACGGACCTTCCTGTGATGGGACCGCAGATTGTAGCAAACTTCAACACAATTGACAGCTTTGATACCCATGCAAAGATTCCGGAATATTTTGCAAATGTTGACGCAGCTGCAAAAAAATCAGGCAAAATCGGTATCATCTCTGTGGGTTGGGACCCGGGAATGTTCTCGCTTAACAGAATTTATGCAGAATCTATTCTTGTGCAGGGAAGCACTTATACATTCTGGGGCAAAGGCGTAAGTCAAGGACACTCTGATGCAATCCGTCGCGTTCCGGGAGTGAAGAATGCGATTCAATACACAGTTCCGATAGAGGCAGCAGTTGATGAAGTGAGAAGTGGTAGTGAGCCGCAGCTTACAACTCGTCAAAAGCATTTGCGTGAATGTTATGTGGTAGCAGAAGAGGGAGCAGACCTCGCTGCAATCGAAGAGACAATCAAGACGATGCCGAACTACTTTGCAGATTATGACACAACAGTAACATTTATTACAGAAGAAGAGCTGAAAGCTAACCACAGCAAGATGCCTCATGGTGGATTTGTCATTCGTACCGGAGAAACAGGCAGAGACGGTAATAAACATGTAATTGAATATTCATTGAAGTTAGATTCCAATCCAGAATTTACTTCAAGTGTACTTGTAGCTTATGCAAGAGCTGCTTACAGACTTGCAGGGAAAGGTGAATCGGGAGCAAGAAGTGTATTCGATATTGCACCGGCACTTCTCTCTATGAAGACACCGGAGCAGCTTCGCAAAGAAATTCTGTAAGAGGAAAAGACAATGAAATCAATGATATTTGAGAGTCATGCACACTATGACTCTCATCAGTTTGATGAAGATCGAGAACAACTTCTAAACTCACTGCCGGAAAATGGTGTGGGGACGGTTGTCAATGTCTGTGCAGACTGGGATTCTGTGACTGAAGTTGTAGATATGGTACAGAACTATCCGTTTATGTACGCAGCTGTCGGTTTGCATCCGGATGAGGTTGGAGACCTTGATGATGAGAGATTTGAGTTCTTGAAAACTCAATGCCAAAACGAAAAAGTAGTGGCAATCGGGGAGATTGGACTTGATTATTATTGGGATAATGAGTCTCGTGATGTTCAGAAAAAATGGTTCGTCAAGCAACTGGAACTGGCTAGGGAACTTGACTTGCCGGTTATCATTCATAGCAGAGATGCGGCTGAAGATACGCTTAAGATTATGAAAGAGTATGCACAGGGTCTTCGAGGCGTGATTCACTGTTTTTCTTACTCAAAGGAAATAGCGGAAGAATATGTGAAAATGGGATTCCATATCGGAATCGGTGGTGTGGTTACGTTTAAGAATGGCAAGAAACTCAAAGAGGTGGCAGAAGCAGTTCCGCTTGAGAGAATCCTTTTAGAGACAGATTGTCCGTATCTGGCACCGGAGCCATATCGCGGAAAACGAAACTGTTCGATCTACATTTCGCATATTGCACAGGCGATAGCGGATATCAAGGGAGTCACATATGAGGAAGTAGTAGCTCAGACAGAGCAGAGTGGAAAATTATTGTTTAGGATTCAATAACACAGACGAAAGGTGATAAAAATATGCAAAAGCCTACACTTGGCAATCCACAGAATACAATAGAAATATTGCAGAAATACGGTTTCTCCTTTCAGAAGAAATTTGGTCAAAATTTCTTAATTGACACACATGTATTAGATAAGATTATTGCGTCTGCCAATATCACAAAAGATGACATGGTGCTGGAAATTGGTCCGGGAATCGGAACGATGACCCAGTATCTGGCGTGTGCTGCGGGAAAGGTAGTAGCAGTTGAGATTGACAAGGCACTCATTCCGATTTTAGAGGATACTTTGAGTGCTTATGATAACGTAACGGTTATTAATGAGGACGTGTTGAAGGTAGATATTAACCAGTTGGCCGAAGAGTATAATGGCGGAAAGCCAATCAAGGTAGTTGCGAATCTTCCGTATTACATCACAACCCCAATTATTATGGGGTTGTATGAGAGCCATGTGCCGATTGAGAGCATTACCGTAATGGTGCAAAAAGAAGTGGCAGACCGTATGCAGACAGGTCCTGGAAGCAAGGATTACGGCGCATTATCCCTTGCAGTGCAGTATTATGCAGAGCCGTATATTGTTGCAAATGTTCCGCCGAACTGCTTTATGCCTAGACCAAATGTCGGTTCAGCGGTTATCAGGCTGACAAGCCACAAAGAGCCACCAGTACAAGTGGCGGATGAGCAGTTAATGTTCAAGATTATCAGAGCATCCTTTAATCAGAGAAGAAAGACTTTGGCAAACGGTCTTAATAATTCGCCGGAGATACATCTTCCAAAAGAAGTGATTATCAGTGCGATAGAGAGCCTTGGAAAAGGAGCAAGCGTCAGAGGCGAAGCCTTGACGCTTGAGGAGTTTGCAAAATTAAGTAATGCAATTATAAATTTAACATAAACGATACGCAGAACATATCTCCTTTTGCATCAGCAGAGAAGAATCCGTTATATCGTTCAACAATCTTTTGGGCAGAGTTTACACCGATACCATTTCCGGTTCGTTTAGTTGTGATAAACTCGCCTTTTTTGTTTTTCTTAATCTCATTTTCAAAAGTATTATCAATGGTAAAGATTAGTGAATGTGCATCCCCTTTTCCTTTTACAACAATGCGACGTTCTTCACTTTGTTGTGCAGCACAGGCATCTACTGCATTTTCCAATAGATTGCCGAGAAGTACCGAGATGTGGTGTTCTTCTAAGTGCATATCCTGGGAGATTATAACTTGTACCTCAAAATCAATTTCGTGTTTTTTTGCCTGAGTAGCAAAATACAATAATATAGTATTCACTGTTTGATTTTCACAGAAACGTATATGGTCCGTATCCGGAATGGAATCACTGTAGGTATGCACATATTCCTTAAGCTTATCATATTCCTTTTCCGAAAGATAATAATTGACCATGTGTATGTGGTGACGAAGGTCATGGTGCATACGTCTTGTTTCTTCTATACGTTCTTTCAGAGCCTGATACCCAACATATTCCAAATCATAATAATGCTGTTGCTTCTCCATCTCAAGATTCTTTGCAAGCTGCCCGTCTAACTTCAACATAATGTAGTAAATAAGAAGAGCGCCAAAATTAATAATGAAGAGGAAGATAACATTTTGAGGATCCTGAATATTTTCAAGTCCGGTTCTAGTTCCGCCATTAATCTGGTATTGCCATATGATATAGAATACAAAAGGCACAATCCAATAGTAATACCATTCATTTCCGATGTGAGAATTACTCAGCATCGGTATAAAGTAGCGTCTCACCTCAAAGAACCACGGAATTGTGATAACCAAATGAAGCAGCATCATCACGACGGATGCGTGCCAACAGTACAGATGGTGGTCGATGTCCGGAAATAAGTTTCGCTCAATACACACGGCGGCAATTAAAATGAAATTACCTAGATTAGCGTAAATCAACTCTATGAAAAGAACCTTTCCAAATTTGCGATCAAACAGGATGGCATATCCACCTATAAATATAATAAGTCTTATGATACTCATAATGACACTGGTATTAATGCCATGCATCGCTGACCAATATCTGGTCGCAAATTGAATCAGGAATAGCAATGTACAACCTGAGATGGTAATCCATTTGTCAAAACGCTGATATTCTTTGAACACATAGTAGGAGAGAAAAACGTAGGGCGCAAAGTTGCAAAATGCAAACAATAATATTTCGAGAGTTCTAGGTATTGTAAACATTATTTGCCTCCCTTCCGCATCTCTTCGAAACGGAAATGCGCATACGATTCCAACACGTCTTTGGTTTTTCTTCGGCTGATAGGAACCTGTTCGCCATTTTTCAAAACAAACATTCCGTCTTCCGTGCGTTCCACTTCATGGAAATTCACTACAAGTCCCTTAGAACAACTGTATAAGAAGTTATACTCTGAAAGCAGTGCTTCCCATTCCGTTTGCGACATACGTGTCTGCAAGTCAGCGCGTTTTTTTGAATGAATGATAATCGTATGATTATAGTATTCGGTATATGTAATGTTACGAAGCACAATTTTCTGACCGTCAGGCAGAGTGATGAAGCGATTGATCTCATAATCATCCAGACGAATCATCTTAAGCATTCTCTGAAAACTAGTCGCAGAGACCGGTTTTTGAAGATAGTAGTTAGCCCCCACCTCGTAACTTTCACTGGCAAACTCATTGCTGGTGGTACAGAAAACGATTCTAACGTCAAAATCTGTTTCCCGTATTTTTCTTGCCACATCCACGCCGAGCAACTCATCCATATAGATATCAAGTAGAATCAGATCGTAGGAATTATGCTCCCAGTCTTCCAAAAAAGTCTTTCCGTCTGAAAATGTAGAGACTTCTGCCTGGGGCAATTCTGTATTTAAAATATTGGAAAGAATCTGAAGTTCTTCTGGTGTGTCATCTACTAATGCGACTCTCATTTTGGTCATCTCCAATTGAATTTTAATATGTTTTATTATACTCCTCGCAGGAAATAATAGCAAGTTTTTGACCGCTTGAGTCACAAATTTGCCGTTCGAGTCACAACTGTTGTAAAAGAAAAACTTGTGGTGTAATAATAGAATCAGAAAACGAGGAGGTGTGGATATGGATGTTTTAATCTATGGCAACACAACGGAGAAGGAACTTCTCATACAACATTTAAAATCAGAAGCGTGTATGGCATTTCGGATGGTCCGATATTCACACGCAGAGGATTATGACACATATTTAAAGAAATTAAGGAGTCATGAGTACGACATCGTATTTGTATTGGCAGACAATGCGGCAGGTATGGAGGGTGTTATCGCAGTACAAAATGTACATTCCGATATCCCGGTTGTCTGGTTCTCGAATGATAAAAATTTTGTGGCGCAATCTTACCGATTGGGAGTTGCGTACTTCGCAGTAAAACCAATCGATGAAAAAACAGTGAACCTGGCGTTAAAGAGATGTCAGCGGAAGGAGGAAATGGTGATATGAATAAAAGATTAGGAAAGACAGCACAAAGAGTTTTGGCATTTATTTTAACTATTACATTGGTATTAGGTGGAATGCCTATTACTGCGAAAGCAGATAACGTGGATTCCAATGGAAAGGTTACTGATCCAAGTACCATTCATAGTTGGGAAAATTATTTTAAAGATGAAACTACAGAATTTGCAGGTAGTGTGTGGACAGATAAATCCGTATTTGAAAATGCGGATGAATTCGAAACTTCTCTTGGAAATACGGCAATGGATATTAAGATGAAGAGTGAAGATAATTTTTTGGTAGCGTTATCTGCACTTGCATCGAATAAAGAAATTGTAGGATATTCTACAATTCCGACAGATACGGTTTTTATTCTTGACGTATCACAGTCTATGGATAACAGTGGTTCGATACCGCAAATGGTTTCTTCTGCAAACGAAGCAATTAAAGATTTGTTAGAGTTAAATCTGAATAACCGTGTTGGCGTTGTTCTTTATTCAGGAAATAGTAACTCGGGTTCATCCCAAACAAGTACAGGAACAAAACTTCTTGAACTGAATCGTTATACGGCAAATAGACAGGGAAATTATCTGACATATAGCGGAAGTGACGACACAACAGTATCTATAGCAAGCGGATTAAAATTCGAAGGTGGATCAAATGTATCTACAAAGAGTAAAAATACAGCCGGTGGAACCTATATCCAGAATGGTCTCAGCATTGCAAGCGATGTTTTTGAAGCGGCGGATGATAAGGTTATCGGAAGCGGAAATGTACAAAGTGGAACGAAGAGAATGCCAATCATTGTTCTTATGAGTGATGGAGCACCGACAACCGGTACAGCGAGTTACACCAATATTCAGACTTCAACTGTAGGAAACGGAACTTCTACATCTGCAGGTTTAGGATTTATGACACAACTTACAGCAGCACATGTGAAATCCCAAGTGGAGACATGGTACGGTGGAGAAGCGAGGTTCTATACCTTAGGACTGAACCTAAGTGGTACAGATAATGAATCGTATATCGCGAACAGTGTTCTTAATCCGGAAAATTCACTGAATGCAATAGATACTTATTGGGATAATTTGTTTAACAGTGGAAGTGCAAGCTTTTTTTCTCCTGGTACAAGGGCAAACAATAACCAAGATATATGGGTGACAGTGAGTCGCAATGCGCAGGACGGCTTGAAAAGAGAGAGCCAAAATTATGTAACAGAGCATTTTGCGGCAAGTGGCATTACAGGCTTAGAAGCGGCATTTTCATCTATCGTAAACGAAATTATTCTTCAATCTGCATATTATCCGACACTCATTGGCGGTGATAACACAGATTTGGACGGTTATATCACATTTGAAGATGAAATCGGACAGTTCATGGAAGTAAAAAATATCACAGGTCTTATGTTAGGCGATAATCAACTTTTTACCGGCGCAGCCTTGACAAAGATGATGGGTTCTTCAGAATTTGGTGATAGAGATACCTACACAGAATTAGGATGGGAACTGGTAGAATCTGTAGCCGAGAGAATTGGCGTTTCTCAGGAAGTAGCAATTGAAATTCTAAAGCAGGCTTGGGCAGACGGACAGCTTAGCTATATAGATGACAAGAATTTCAGCAACTACATCGGCTGGTATGAAAGTGCAGATGGAAAATATGTAGCATACTGGAATGAAGATCACACGGCGGCGGACCAACCGGAGAGTGCAAAATATATCACTCGTTCGTATGGTTTCTACGGAACTGCAAACGTTGGTGCAATCGAATCATTGGGTAGTGATATGATGCATATTGTAATCAAAGTTCGTACGGAGATTACCACACAGCATCAGGACGTTGTGTTCATGATTCCGGCATCCTTGATTCCGGTTATCACATATCATGTAGAATTAAATAGTGACGATTATGCAACAGCAACAGAATTTAAGATGTATACAGATGAACAGAAACCAATCCGCTTACTGTTCGAGGTTGGTCTCCGTTCAGACATCAATGAATTAAATATTACAGAAAAACTGGCAGCAGAGAATCTTGTGGCAGGTCAGCACATTCATAGAAATACAGATGGAACTTATACATTCTATACAAATCAGTGGGGTTCAGGAAATGAGAATCAAGATATTGATTACTCTAATCCGTCCGCACATTTAGTAACAGAATCTCATTTCCATCCAAACGTAGCAAATGAGCGTTACTACTATACAACAGATACAATCATCTACGAAAAAACAGGAACAGATTCGTACAAAGAATATACAGGAGCTACAAAACCATCGGGAAATAATTTCTATCATACGTTCCGAGTATTTAATCAGACGAACGCAACCACACAAGCAGCGGAGATGGTAGATCAATATATTCCAATCTCAAATAAGGTATTGGATGAACATGCAAAGGCTGCTACAGACGGGTCTAACACATGGTATATTGAAAAAGGTACGATTTATCAAAATTTGGACAGATTCCGAGAAGAAATTACAAAGAGTGCGAATAATACGGGTACATTAAGATATTTCGATTATCCGGTGGTGGCACACCCTGACAATAATACAGACACATATGACATATGGTCATATCTTGGAAACAACGGACGCCTTACTGTGACTCCGGCTACAGGTATCAAGTTAACGAAACTTGTTGATGATACAGTGACAGATGCGAATGCAACGTTCAAATTTACAGTTGAACTTTCAGGCAGAAATTATGACGGCACATATCGATTTGTAAATGCGGATGGAACTTATGGAACAATCACTTTTACAAATGGAAAGAGCAGCGTTATCGAGTTAAAGGCAAATGAAACTGTTTATATTATTGACTTACCGGCAGGTGCAAACTACACGGTTACAGAAACCAATGAAAATACTTCTTATAAGGTTGACAGTGTTTCACAGAACGGCACAAAACTTACAGGCGTGACGGCAACAGGGACTATCGTTTCTATGGAAATTGTTGATGTTGAATTTACAAATACAGCTCGTCAATACGGTGATTTGATTATCAGCAAGACAGTTACGCATGATTTTGGAACAGACTATACAATTCCGGCTGACAAGAAATTTGATGTAGAAGTAACGCTGGGTCTTGCAAATGGCACACAGGTAGAGACTTCTGTGGGAACTAAGACTGTTGCAAACGGAAAAATCACGTTCCAGTTGGCACATGACGAATCCGTAACGATTCTGAATCTGTTAGAGGGCACAACATATTCTGTAGCAGAAGTAAATGTTCCGACAGGATTTACACTTACAACACCAGTGGCAGAGAGACAAGGTACAATTGATAACAGTGGAGCAGAGGTTGACCTTATCAACGATTACAATTCAACGGGATTTGCACCGGCAGCAGATATCAATGTGAATGTTACGAAGACTTTGAAAGATGTAAATGGACAGGATGTTTCTTGGGGTGCTCGTGAATATAAGTTCTACCTTGAGAAATTAGTTGGAACGACATGGGAAAAGGTTACAACGACGGCAGCAGTTGCTAACGGAACTGACTCAACATTTACTGTTAAGATTCCGGAAGATTCTCTGAGAGAAGTGGGAAGATATTTATTCCGTGTTCATGAAGATGAAGGAAATCTGGAAGAAGGTATTGTAAGCGATACCGCAGTTTACTTTGTAGTTGTAGTTACAGATAAAGATATGGACGGTTCATTGGAAGTGGACCAAATCCTTGTAAACAATGTAGCTGTAGCAGACAAGGAAAATGTGAATTTGACATTTACAAATACCTATGTAGTAACAGAAGGGTTGGTAGTGCATGTTCCGGTCAAGAAGACACTGGATAACAATACAGGCGTTAACCTCTTACCTTCAGGATTTGAATTCGGTTTATATGAAGGGAATGCTTTGGTAAGCGAGATTGCAACAACTAATGCAAATGGAGATGCAACTGTTTATCTGTCATACACGAGTGCATGGTTTAATGAACAGACAAAGAATCCAGCAGGAAATGTGGAGAAGACATATACATTGAAAGAAATCGGTGGAGGTAAGAAGGAGAATGGTATGTCTTATACAGATAAGGCATATACAGTAAAAGTAGAAATCGGAATTAATGGAAACGCACTTGAACTTGCTAGGTTCTCAATTGATGGAGTTACTACAGGTGAAGCTGCACCTTTCACCAACACATACAGATTGGATCCGGCACCATTGTCAATTTCCGGTACAAAGACATTAACAGGCCGTAAAATCGGCAACGACAAATATGAGTTCCGGATGTATGAAACAGGTTCTGACTTTGATGTTTCGAAAGCAGTAAAGGTACTTCCAGCAGTAGAAAATAGTGGCAATGCATTTACATTGACAGATTCTGTGGAAACGGCAGGCGTTCACTACTATGTAATCGAAGAAGTGCAAGGTAATATTCCTGGTGTGACATACGATACAACGAGATACCATGTAACAGTTATTGCGAAAGACAATAACGCAGGTGGTCTTGCGATCGCAAACAGTGATATCTCTATCGTAAAAGTAGGCACAGGTGCTGTTAATGCAGTAGAATTTACAAACGAATACAAAGCAACTTCAACAAGTATTCAAATTAGCGGAAGCAAAGTTCTGACAGGAAAAGCACTAGAGCACAACATGTTCGAATTTGTTCTCAAAGAGGGAACAAAAGAAGTTTCTAAAGCATGGAGTAGTGCAAACGGAGCAATTGTATTCCCGACAATTGAATACACAACTGCAGGAACACACAAATACACCGTTGCAGAAGTGAAAGCAGGAAAAATGGGTTACACATATGATGATAGTTCATTTGAGGTTACCGTAGAAGTAACAGATAACCTTGTGGGTCAATTGACTGCAAGTATTACAGAAATAAAAGAAATCGACGGTGCAGATCGTGAGAATGTGGTGGATAGTACAATTGTATTTAGAAATGAATACACACCGAATCCGGCAAGCATTTCTCTGGAAGCGGTAAAACTTTTGGAAAATCGTCATTTAATCAATCGTGAATTTACATTCCAATTATTCGAAACACAAAGCGACTTTGGAATCAATAGTTCCGCAATTGAGACAGCACACAACAGTGCAGATGGAAAGATTGTATTTACACATGAGATTAAAGAAGCAGGAACCTACTATTTTGTAATAAAGGAAGATGCATCAAATCCAAAAGTTGACATTGTATATGATAACACAGAGTATCAGCTTACTGTGATAGTATATGATGTGGGTGGAGAATTAGCTTATCATGTGAGTTATGCAGTAGATGGCAGACCGGTAGAATATCTTGTTTTCTCAAATGTATTCGTTCCACAGGATCCGGTACAGAAGGAAGTGCATGTAAAAGGGAAAACCGATATTAACATTGACGGAGAAGCTGTGATTCCAGGTGATGTATTGACATATGAAATCGATTACACGAATCTTACAAATGTAGAGCAGGATGATTTGGTGATTACAGATACGATTCCAGCAGGTACGACATATGTAGAAGGCAGTGCATCAGAAGAAGGTTTTGTTTCCCATGTAAACGGAGTACTCACTTGGAAATTTGACGATGTTGCGGCCGGAGAAAAAGTTGTAGTTACTTTCGATGTAAAAGTCAACGAAGGAAAAGCAACGATAACCAATCAGGCGCATGTGGAATTGGGAACAAATTCGTGGAATACAAATGAAGTAACCAACTACACATTTGACAAGGAAGTAGATAAGACAGAAGCAAAAATCGGTGAAGAATTAACTTATACAATCAACTACAAGAACACCGAAAATGAAACAGCGGATATTACAATCGTTGATAAACTTGCTGAAGGTTTGACCTATGTAGAAGGAAGCGCAACAAAGGATGGTGTTTACAATAAAGAAACACATACGGTTACTTGGGTGATTCGGGACGTGGCAGCAAAAGCGGATGGCGAAGTAAGTTTTAAAGCAACTGTAAATGAAAAGGCGGTTGAGGTTATCAATAACGTGGCTTCTATTCAAGTAGGAAATAATCCGAAGATTTCAGTTGATACAGATACTGTAGAAACAAAAGTACTTGTACCAGAAAAGCCAAATGAGTTTGTTGAAGAGGCTGTTGTACCAAGTGCACCGAAGACTGGTGACTCTTCATCAGCAGCAATGTGGTCAACACTGACATTTGCATCCATTATGGTATGCGGAGCAATTCTCGTAATCGAAAAGAAGAGAAGAGGCGAAATCTAATAACTGAATAAAGTCAGTTGGGCGGGGTTCTTCAAGAACCCCGTTTTGCACGTGAACGAGAACATGACGCTTGAAAGTTACAAATAGATATGTTATAGTTTAAATATAGATATTTATAGTTGCTAAACAAGAGTTTAAAGTTTTTGGAAAAGGAGATTAACTATGTCGTTTCAAGAGGAAAAACGAGAAAGCATCAAGCGTTATATGTTAGAAAAGATTCGGCTGGATGACGTGGAATATATTCAGAAGACAACCTATAATTTTCAGATTTCTGTAACGACAGTAAAGCGTTATATACAGGAATGTTTGGAAAAACAGATTATCATAGAAGACAACAAAGCAGAGTGTGGATATCGTTTACAAAAGCAGGAGTATTGTTTAGAATATTCTGTAAAAGATGGTTTGGATGAAGATGACATTTATTATGATGACATTTCTCCATTGCTGCAGGAAGTTGCAGATGAGTCAAAGCGTATTTGGAGATATGCTTTTATGGAAATGATGAATAATGCAATTGAGCATTCGGGATGTGGTACTATATATTGTCGTGTTGTGAAGGATGCCCTCTATACGGAGATTACCATTACAGATGATGGAATCGGTATATTTAAGAATGTGCAGAATTATCTGACGGAGCAGTTGGGCAAGAAGGCAACATACCAGGATGCATTGATGGAATTATATAAAGGTAAGCTGACAACAGCAGAACAAAATCATTCTGGTGAAGGTATATTTTTTAGTTCAAAAGCTTTGGATGAATTTGCTATATGGTCTGACAATGCAGTTTATGTGCAGGGGGTATCAGCGAAAACAAAGTTCGTGCAGGATCATCTGATTGCATATTACACAAGATTAAAGCATATTGGAACAACAGTAATGATGAAGTTGGAGAATCGAACAAAAAGAGTACTGAAAGAGGTGTTTAATATGTATTCTACGATAGATGAAGGGTTTGTTAAGACAAGAATTCCGATAAAAGAGGTATGCAGGGAAGGTGAGCCGATTGCGCGTTCCCAGGCGAGAAAACTTTTATATAGATTGGAACAATTTAAATCAGTAGAATTAGATTTCGAAGAAGTTGATTTTATGGGTCAAGGATTTGCAGATGAAGTATTCCGTGTATTTAAAACGCGATATCCTGAATTAGAGATTATTCCGTTAAATGCGAGTCCGGATATCCTGAGGATGATAAAGCATGTTCAGAGAGCGTAAGAATCTTTTCATTGTATTTATTTGGAAGATTTAGTATAATGTAAACACGTTTATAAGTGTTTACAAGAGAAAGGAGAAATATTATGAGAAATACAACATTAGATGAGACATTATTTGAGATTACTCCTGAAATTTTATATCTTTCTGAGAAAAGTGAAAGAAGCAATGCGATTGAAAGAGACTTGTATGTGCAGCACAACGTAAAGAGAGGTCTTCGTGACCTTGACGGACGAGGTGTTCTTGCAGGTCTTACTAATATTTCGGATGTTTGTGCGTCAAGAGAAGAGAATGGAGTCAGAATTCCGATTCCGGGCAACCTGTATTATAGAGGTTACAATATCAAGGATTTGGTAAACGGATTTTTGGACGACGGTCATTTTGGATTTGAGGAGATAGCATATCTTCTGCTTTTTGGAGAACTTCCGACAAAAGAAGAACTTAAGAGATTTTCTGACATGCTGGCAGAGCGAAGAACACTTCCGAAATATTTTGTGCGAGATGTGATTATGAAGGCGCCGAGTCCGGACATGATGAACAGTTTATCACGTTCAATTTTGACGCTGTATGCTTATGATGAGAAAGCGGATGATACTTCATTGCCGAATGTACTTCGCCAATGTTTGAATCTGATTAGTGAATTTCCGATGCTGATGGTATATGGATATCATGCTTATAATTATCGAAAAGGTGAAGATTTATACATTTATGCACCGGATAAGGATAAGTCCATGGCGGAGAACATCCTTATGATGCTCCGAGAGGATAAGCAGTACACACCACTTGAAGCAAAGATTCTTGACATGGCACTCGTGCTTCACATGGACCACGGCGGTGGTAACAACTCGACATTTACAACACACGTTGTTACATCTTCCGGTACAGATACATATTCCACAATCGCTGCTGCGATGGCATCTTTGAAAGGTCCGAAACATGGTGGGGCAAATATCAAGGTTTCGCAGATGTTTGAAGATATGAAAGAGCATGTAAAAGATTGGACGGATGAGACGCAAGTTCGTCAGTATCTGGAAGATATTCTGGATAAGAAGGCCTTTGATCAGAAGGGACTTATCTATGGAATGGGTCATGCTATTTATTCCATCTCTGACCCAAGAGCTGAGGTGTTTAAAGGATTCGTAAAACAACTTGCGGTGGAAAAAGGACGTCAGGAAGAATATGCACTATACGAGATGGTAGAACACATGGCACCTGAGATTATTGCTCAGCGGAGAAAGATGTACAAAGGTGTTAATGCAAATGTGGATTTCTACAGCGGACTGGTATATGGAATGCTTGGAATTCCGAAGGAACTTTACACACCACTTTTTGCTGCTGCTCGTATCGTTGGTTGGAGCGCACACCGATTAGAAGAGCTTAAAAATGTGGATAAGATTATCCGTCCGGCATATATGCCGTTATGCCCTTACAAAGAATACTCGAAAATTGATGACAGATAGGTAGACAGGACGGAATGTAGCCGTCCTGTTTTGTGGTTTTATAGGAGAAAATATATGAGAAACGAGTTTTATTATTTGTCTGCGGATGAAGAGACGCAGATTCATGCAATTGAATGGATACCGGAGGAACAACCAAAGGCAGTCGTTCAATTATGTCATGGTATGGCAGAGTACATAGAACGATATGATGACTTCGGAGAGTTTTTATCTTTAAATGGATACTATGTCGTTGGGCATGACCATTTGGGACATGGTAAATCTATCAGCAGTTCCGATAAGCTTGGATTTTTCCACGAGAAAAACGGAAATGAGTGTGTTGTCGCAGATATTCATAATCTTCGTGTACAGACGGAAGAAAAATATCCGAACCTTCCTTATTTTATGATGGGACACAGCATGGGCTCATTTTTGGTTCGACAGTATATAGGCGTGTACGGTGCTGGTTTGGCAGGAGCAATTGTTATGGGTACCGGGCATCAGCCAACACCTATATTGCGCGCCGGGCGCATGGTGTGCAGATTGCAAGCACTGCTTCATGGATGGGATTTCAGAAGTCAATTAGTGGATGGTATGGCAGCAGGCGGATACGAGAAGCATTTTGCTGATGTGACAGATGGATCCAATTGGCTATCCCGTAATCCGGAGAATGTGAAAAAGTATAAGAATGACACCATGTGCGGATTTATGTTTACTGTAAATGCGTATTATCACATGTTCACCGGCATGATAAAGATGAATCAGCAGGAGAAGGAAGGAAAAATTTTCAAAAAACTTCCGATTCTTTTGGTTGCCGGACAAGATGACCCGGTGGGCAATTATGGCAAGAGTGTGAAACTTGTGTATAAGAAATATAAACAAAGCGGAATGCAGGATGTCAAACTCAGATTATATGAAAATGACAGGCATGAGATACTGAATGAACTTGATAGAGAGGTTGTGTTTGTTGATATCTGTAAATGGTTGGAAAAAAGAAGATAATTCTTAAGAGACCGTTTAGAAAGTTTCGATTCTTTTTAGAAACTAACCATAATTTGAACACAAATTATTTCTATAATGAATTCAGATAGTTGATAACACTCAACTATCACCCCCTCATAAAGTAATACCCTCGGTGAGTCCGAGGGAATACTTTACTCTCATTCCTTTAGATAACTAAGAGAAAGTTATGCCCGCTAGCCCTTGTGGTTAGTGGGTTTTCTCTGTTTAAAAGCATATTATATGTTGTTGAGTTTTTATGTTAATTTTTCTCTTGGTGAATATCCAAATTCCTTTTGACATGCACGATAAAATGCCGAATAACTATTAAAACCAGAACTCATAGCAGCCTCCAGAAGCCCTATTCCATTAGCTTTCATTTCTTGAACTTTAGCCAATCGTTTTTTGCGGATATAATCTACAACAGTAAGGCCTGTGGTTTTTCGAAATTGTCTGCAAAGATAATGTTTGGAGATGAAAAACTTTTCTTCTAACATGTCTAGGGTAATATCTTCCGTAAAATTATCATTTAAATATAAAATGATGGGGTTGATAGGACTGTTCAAATAATCTGAAGCAGAAAATTTAGTTATCTTGCTTATTAGATACAATATCTCAATAATAATAGCATTAAGAATAGGACTGGTATCAGTCATATTGTAGTTGTCAGAATATTTTTTATATCTTAAAAAAGCATCATATAATCCACTAGAACGCACTAATTCACCAGGAATTTTATTTCCTGTTTCAAGAATTTTTAATAGTTGCAATTCATAATCCAAACAATTATTTTCTTGAAAAAAGGCTGGGTTAACAAATAATATAGTTCGGTGAAATTTCACCGGTTGAATATGATAGACTCTATGTAATTCGTTCTTTCTCACGATAATCATATCGTAAGGATTTAACGAATAAGATTTGTTTTCCACAATATATTTTGCATTTCCTTCAAAAAACAAAAACAATTCATATTCCTCATGATTATGAAGTTGAAAGATTTCGCTCATGTTAGAAGGGGCAATGTTCGATGCTTCACCTATTGTATAATTTTGCGGATTCATAGATAAATACCCTCCCTTTTTAAAAATATTAACACGAAAAGTCAATATACGCAATGTTTACATCAATTTGCGAAAAGATATTTTCAAAAATCGAGTATATTATATAATCAATATAATGAAAAGAGGTGTTAAATTTGAAACTGTACGATAAAATGAGTGGATTCTCCGATGAGATATCCGAACAGGTTGATGAGCAGTTCTCTGTTTTGAACAAATTAGATATTGGATATTTTGAAGCAAGGGGGATTGGTGAAAAAAATATTTCTGCCTTATCTGATGATGAAGTGATTGAATTAAAAACGAAAATGAACAAATATGGCATAAAAGTTTCTTCTATTGGTTCTCCGATAGGGAAAATCAAACTAGAAGATGATTTTTGCGCGCATTTTCAATTATTTAAGAGAGTAGCGAGAACTGCAAAAATGCTAGGAGCTAAGTATATTCGTATTTTTAGTTTTTATCATGATAGTAAGAATGATTGGACGGAAGAAGAGAGAGAAAAAGTATTAACATATCTTGGAAAAATGATAGAGTATGCGAAAGAACAGGATGTCATATTGCTCCACGAAAACGAAAAAGACGTTTATGGAGATACAATAGAACGATGTGTAGATTTGATGCAAGAATTATATGGTAGTCATTTTAAGGCAGTTTTTGATCCTGCCAATTTCGTACAATGTGGGCAAGATACAAAGAAAGCCTACGAAGCCTTGAAACCATATATAGCATATATGCATATTAAGGATGCCAGAAGTGTAGATGACAAAGTTGTGCCGGCAGGAACAGGCGACGGAAATGTAGAGTACATATTAAAAGAGTTGTTTAAAGATGGTTATAACGGATTTGTGAGTCTGGAGCCACATTTAGGAAACTTTAAAGGGTTAGAAAATTTGGAATTGGATAACAAAATGGATGATTTGCCACAAGGAGGAGAAGGAACTTTCACACTGGCATATCAGGCATTATGTGAAATATTTCAAAAAAATTTATAGGAAAGGAAATAATTATGAGTAAGTTAAGATTAGGAATTGTTGGTTATGGAAATATGGGTGTCGGACATGTAAAAAATGTGATGGATGGAAAAGTGCCTGACATGGAAATCGGAGCAATATGTGATATTGCACCTGCACGATTAGAAGCAGTAAAAAAATTGTATCCGAACCTCCCTGTGTTTGAAAACGCTTCTGAAATGTTTACTAGTGGATTGTGTGATATTGCACTCATTGCAACACCACATTATGACCATTCACGATATGCGATGGAAGCTTTTGATGCGGGTCTTCATGTTATTGTAGAAAAACCAGCGGGTGTATATACAAAACAAGTAAGAGAAATGAATGAGGCTGCGAAAAAGACAGACAAGTTATTTGGTATTATGTATAACCAACGTACCAACCCGATTTATCAACAATTGAAAAATATGATAGAACGTGGAGAGTTAGGACATATCAAGAGAATCACATGGATTATAACAGATTGGTACAGGCCGCAGGCATATCATGATAGTAGTACATGGCGATCTACTTGGGCAACAGAAGGTGGCGGAGCATTGATTAACCAAAATCCACATCAGTTGGATTTGTGGCAGTGGCTATTTGGAATGCCAGATCGAATTTATGCGAAAGTTGGCTTCGGAAAATACTATGACATTGAAGTGGAAGACGATGTAATGGCATTTTTTGAATATGATAATGGAACCACAGGAGAATATATTACTTCTACCGGTGAAGCGCCGGGTACTAATCGTTTGGAAATCGCTTGTGATATGGGAAAAATAGCTATTGAAAATAATGAAATGATATTTAGGCGCAATGTAATATCTGAGAGAGAACATAACAAGACGAACACTGTACCGTTTGCAGCACCAGAATGTTGGGATTGTCATATTCCAGTGGATTCTTCCGGGGGAGAACAGCATGTAGGAATCTTAAAAAATTTTGCCACAGCAGTATTAAAAGGAACAGAACTTCTTGCAAGAGGAGAGGAAGGTATTCATGGTTTAACTATTTCCAATGCAATTCATTTAAGTGCATGGACTGGGGAAACAATAGATATCAAACAGTTTCCGGAAGATAAATATTATGAACTTTTACAGGAGAAGATTAAGAATTCCACTGTAAAAAAGAAAGAATCACAAGTTGTAGTAGACGATATTAGTAGTACACATTAAATTGGAGGATAATCAAATGGATAAACGAATCGGAGCACAATATTTTACTTTAAGAGATTACATAAAAACAATTGAGGATTTTGATAGTACATGTTCTAAAGTTAGCCAAATGGGATATAAAACTGTTCAAATTTCAGGAACACCTTTAGAAGCAAAAGAGATGAAAGAAATTTTAGATAAATATAATTTAAAGGTGGTTACTACTCATAAAGGGTTTGCAGATTTTGTAAATAATTTGGAGATGGTTATGGATTACAACAAAACATTAGGTTGTGAGGTGTGTGGTGTAGGTTCTATGCCTCCGGAGTATTGCAATGATAGTGAAGGTGTTACCCGTTTCATAAAAGAAGCAAATGATGTTGCAGAAAAACTAAGAAAAGAAGGATTGTATTTCGGTTATCATAATCATTCGTTTGAGTTTGCCAAATTTGATGGGAAAACGATTATGGATCGTCTTGTTGAAGAGACAAAGCCGGAGAATTTTTATTTTATTGCTGATACGTATTGGTATCAGATGGGTGGCGTAAATCCAGTGGAGATGATTTATAAATTAAAGGATAGAATTATGGTTGTGCATTTCAAAGATTTTGCTATTTACACAGACGATTGGCAGGTTCCTGCGATGGCAGAGGTTGGATATGGAAATCTTGATTGGGATGCAATTATTAAGGCTTGTGAAGAAACCGGTATAAAGTGGGCATTAGTAGAACAAGACATTTGTAAGCGTAATCCATTTGATTCTTTAAAGATGAGTTATGATTATTTGACAAAAAAAGGGTTTATTTAATTATGAAAAAAGTAGGCATTGTCGGATATGGAAATATTGGACCTATACATGCAAAAGCATTAGAAACTGTAGAAACAGCAACTTTATACGCAGTGTGTGATATCAACGCAACGAGACGTAGAATGTGCAGCGAAATGTATGCTACGATTGAATATGAAGATTATGACGAAATGTTGAAGAATGACAGTATTGACTGTGTACATATTTGTACTCCGCACTATCTTCATTTTGAAATGATAAAGAAAGCCTTGAAGGCCGGGAAAGATGTTGTTGTAGAAAAACCAATTACTATGACAAAGGAAGAATTTGTGGCACTGCAGAAAATTAAAGGGGTAGAAAAGGTTGCTGTGGTGATGCAAAATCGACTGAACCCGTGTGTACAAAAACTCAAAAATATTGTGCAGAGCAAGGAGTTTGGTTTAGTCAAAGCAACAAAGGCAATATTAACTTGGCATAGAGATAAAGAATACTACGAGCAGGATGGCTGGAGAGGGAAATGGGTAACTGAAGGAGGCGGACTTTTAATAAATCAGGCTATTCATACGCTCGATTTGTTCAGTTATCTTATTGGTGATATTCGGAATGTGAAGGCACATTTATGCAACTACTCGTTACAGAATATTATTGAAGTAGAAGATACATTAAGCGCTTACATAGAGTTTGAAAATGACGTAAAAGCGATATTCTTTGCAACCAATGCTTACTCTGAGAATAGTGATATTTTCTTTGAGATTGTTTTTGAAAAAGGGACTGCGAGATACATCGATAAGAAATTATGGATAAACGGAACACTTCTGGAGGAAGACAACAAAAATACAGCCGGAAAGGCCTATTGGGGAAGTGGTCATGAAGAAATGCTTATAAATTATTATGATAATCATCAGTATTTTACAGTGTTAGACGTGGCTAATACAATGAATGCAATGTTTGCTATTTACGAGGAGAGAAAACATGATTTATAAACACATGAAAGAACGAAACCTACCGGAGCTTATGAAATATAGCCGACAAGAGTGGTTACAAAAACTATCAGAAAATGTATATGGGAATATGCCTGAATATAAAGGCGTAACGACTTGGCGTGTGATGGAAGAAGTTCCAAATGCGGCGGGAAAAGCAATTACGAGGACTGTAGAGATTACATTTCCAACTCCTGATGGAGAAAGATTCACATTTCCTATAGATGTAACAACACCATGTATGACAAGTAAGGACACACCAAAGGGTGCCTTTGTATATGTTTCATTTGGTAAAGCCAAGTATTATCCGGTAGAAGAATTAGTAGAGATGGATGTTATTGTGGCAGAGATGGTTATGAACGATGTGTCACCAGATAAGAATGATAGATTTTTGGAACTGATGTCTGCTCATTATTTTAAAGATGGCATAAGAACTGCGGATAGTTTTGGAAAGATTGGCATGTGGGCGTTTGCCGCCTCTCGTGTTTTAGATTATTTATTGTCATTAGATTATGTGGATAAAAACCATGTGGGAGTTGTCGGGCATTCAAGATTAGGAAAGACGGCTCTTTGGGCAGGGGCAAATGATACACGTTTTACTCATGTGTTTTCTAATAATTCTGGGTGTGCAGGAGCAGCTATTACGAGAGGAAAAGTAGGGGAAGATATTTCTTACGTATACAAAACGTTTCCATACTGGTTTTGTGAAAATATGGAAAATATTGCAACCTCAAAGGATAAATGGAAAAAAAGTGATTTTGACCAACATTTTCTAATTGCTTCTATTGCGCCAAGAAAAGTTTATGTGGCATCTGCAAAGGAAGATGAGTGGGCAGATCCAGTTTCAGAGTATTTATGTTGTGTAGCGGCTTCTGCGGCATGGGAAGAAACGAACTTAACAGGTTTTGTTCATCCTAACCGACTGCCAGAGTGTGGAGAGGTTTTCCAAGATGGAAATATCGGATATCATCTTCGTGAGGGAGGGCATTTTCTTTCCCGCCATGACTGGAGAAGGTTTTGTGAGTATCTGAAGAAAGATTTGGAAATAGAAAAATAGGTATGCAAATGGTATAATATTTGAAGATATTATGTTATGGAATAAATAGTTCACTGAGGAGGGTGTAAAGATGCGGTCTTTAGATTTGTATGAAGAAATCAAAATTCGGGATTCAGAATTCCCGGTACAAATTAATATACATGATGTGCAAACACACGGATATCTTACCAAACCGCATTGGCACGAACATGTGGAGCTTATTTATGTCTTAGAGGGGGAAGCGGTATTTGGCATAAACCAGATGGAGGTATGTGCCAGAAAAGGTGATTTTATTGTTGCCAACAGTAATGACTTGCATTCTATTTATTGCAATGGTAAACGATTGAGAGATATGGTTATTATTTTTGAAATGGACAAGATTTCAAAAACACTGGCAGGGAAAAATGCGATCTTTTCTTCTTTTATAGAAAAAGATCCGAAGATTATGGAATATATGAATATGCTATGCGAGGAGTTTCAGGAAAAGAAAGCAGAATCGCGATTAATGAGCAAGGGAATTGTGTGTATGTTGATTGCGTATTTAACACGGAATTATGCGGTCGCTCTGTTGGAAGAGAAAAATATGGCCAAGCGCACCAAAAAGTTAGAACGAATCAATGTGGTTTTAGATTATATTGAAAAGCATTATGCAGATTCTATTAACAACACGGAGCTTGCGCAACTAATCCATGTGAGTGACAACCATTTCTATTACCTATTCAAAGAGATTATTGGAATGGCACCACATCAATATTTGAATGAGCTTCGACTGAAAAAGGCCATGAATCTATTGATGGATGGAGACTATAGATTGACGGAGGTTGCTGAAAAAACAGGATTTTCAGATTATAATAACTTTGGAAGGAAGTTTAGAGAATATTATGGTTATCCACCGTCAAAGGTGATGTTCAGAAAATAAAACAGAGAATAATAGAAAAGGAGCATTTCTATGGACAAGATAGATATGAAGAAAAATAACCTTGCAAAGCTAGATGTCAACAGGTATCTGGCAGGGGAGGCGAAGTGTAGATTTGAAGGTTTAGCAGATAAAACAATTAAATTTATCGAAGAATTTCAACTTATGGATACTGCTCTTTGGGAGAGATTTGTAGCGCAATATCAAATGCAACCAGATGGGGAAGATAATGGTTGGAGAGGCGAGTACTGGGGGAAAATGATGCGAGGTGCAAGCCTTGTATATACTTACACTCAAAATCAACAATTGTATGAGGTTTTGACAAATACCGTGAAGAAATTGGTTGAGTGCAGTGAAGAAGATGGACGTATAAGCACCTATTCTAGAGAAATGGAATTTAAGGGTTGGGATGTTTGGTGCCGTAAGTATGTCATGTTAGGTATGCAGTATTTTTTGGAGATCTGCACAGATAAACAATTGGCTGGAAAAATTGTAAAAAGTATGTGTGAGCAGGCAGATTATATTTTGTCAAAGGTAGGACCAGCAGAAGAGGGAAAGATACCGATTACAGAGACTACAAGCCTTTGGAGAGGCTTGAATTCTTCTAGTTTGTTAGAGCCTATTGTTCGATTATACAACCTTACAAAAGAAGAGAAATATCTTGATTTTGCACAGTATATTGTAGATGAGGGAGGTGTGTCCATAGCAAATATTTTTAAACTTGCTTATGAGAATAAGTTTTATCCGTATCAGTATCCTGTGACAAAAGCATATGAGATGATTTCTTGCTTTGAAGGGCTTTTGGAATTTTACCGAGTAAAGCAAATTGAGTGGTATAGAATTGCCCTTGAAAATTTTGCAGATCGCATATTAGAAAGTGATTTTACTATTATTGGAGGATGTGGTTGTACGCATGAACTGTTTGACCATTCTACTGTGCGTCAAGCGAATACAAACAATAATAAAATCATGCAAGAAACTTGTGTAACAGTTACTTTGATGAAATTTTTCTATCAGATGACATTGTTGACGGGGAAATCTTCGTATGTAGATAGCTTTGAGCGTTCTTGGTACAATGCGTATTTGGGAGCGGTAAACACAGAAAAATCAATTGATTCTACAATAGAAGAAATTTATCCGAATGCAGTGATTGAACCCCTTCCTTTTGATAGTTATAGTCCTTTGACAGTTGGAACTAGGGGAATCTGTATTGGAGGCATACGTTTGATGGCGGATTCGCATTACTATGGCTGCTGTGCTTGCATTGGCTCTGCGGGAGCAGGGGTAATGCCAAAGATGGCATTGATGAAATCAAAAGAAGGAATTGCAGTAAATCTTTATATTCCAGGAACTATGGAGACATTGACTCCTTCAGGGAAGAAGGTGAAATTGATACTAGAAACAACATATCCAAGGAGTGGAGAGATAAGAATTCGAATATCTACAGAAGATAAGGAACCATTTACAATTAGCCTCAGGAATCCAGCATGGAGTAAAGAGACGGAGGTTAATGTAAATGATGAGAGTGTCGATGTTACAGAAGGTTACATTTCTTTGAACAGAATGTGGTCAGGAGATGATGTGATTAAATTGAACTTTGATATGAGAACGGAGGCTATTTATCCGATTTCCTATGGACATCAGATATTAATGAATGAAAGGGTAGGGAAATATGACTACATGTTGCCATCCTATGACGAGGAAGACTCAAGAGCCAAATATCATTTAGCACTCCGTAGGGGCCCAATTATCCTAGCAGTGGATAGTCAATTAGGGTATGATGCGGGAAATATCTTTGATATTGATGTTACCGAAGACGGATATGTGGAAACTAGATTTTCGAATCACGAGATTGCACCGTATGAGAATATCATAGAACTTGAAGTTCCTATGAAGAATAAGCACTATTTCCGTGTGACGGATTATGCATCGGCAGGGAAATTATGGAACAAAGAAAGTAAAATAGCGGCCTGGATATTGACTGATGGGAAAGAGAAAGCGGAATAACTTTGAGAGGGATATTGTGTAGGGATTATATTTTTCTATAATCCCTAGGTGATATGCCAGTTAGATTCTTAAAGACCCTACTGAAATAAAAAGGGTCTTCAAATCCCGTTAAAATTGAAATTTGATTTATGGTTAGGTTGCTGTTTTTTAGCAGAGTTTGAGCGTGAGATATACGTAATTTATTGCGATATTTTACCGGTGTTAAACCAGACCATTTTTTAAAAAGCACATTAAAGTAAGTCTCGCTTACATCACAAGCAGCAGCATATTTTGAAATAGGTTCATTCAATTGCCACTCTTCTTGTAATATTTTACAACCCCGTCGAATTGGATAGAGGTCCTTTGCTTGTAGAGAAGTGACATTGATTACAGAATTTAAAAGTGATAAGAAAGCAATATTGGTTTTTAAACAATTCTCCATTACATCATGAACAGCATAATAAAGAAGGTCAATTTCTTTATGCAAGGTTCGAGGTGTTACATTAGTCAAAATTTTTATGGTATCATCTAGGAACAATTCGTTCCCATTTTCATCAAACATATCAAAATTAACAACATATGAATTAGGTTCACTCAATGAATCAATATTAGATAGCGCCAAATAATAATAAAGGCCTCTTGGAAGATAAATAATATCTCCATTGCCAGCCACAATGGTACGATTGTTAATAGAAAAAGTGAGAACCATTGGAGTATATACGAATAAAAAACCACTGTTAGGACGAGGTTTTTTTGTGTAATCATAATGGGGATGTTCGCCGGGCCAGTATTGCTCTACACATTCTATGTTTTGTACTTTGATGTCCATACGTGTTAAATCATTCAATTCTATATATCGTTTCATATGATGCAATCCCCCATATAATTTTCTTTATCATACAACATATGTGTCAAAAAATCCATGTTTAGTTTAATATAACATGGATTTTTTCAAAATGCATTGCTATATTAAAGAAAAAATGTAAAGTGGGGAAATAAAATATGAAATGGCAAAGGTCAATGTACCAACCCTCCTTACCTTTGGGCGATAACAATTCGAGGATTACAGGATGTAAGAGGCATATCGAATTATCGAGGAAAGCTGCTTGTGAAGGTGCAGTATTGTTAAAAAATAAAAATAATGTATTGCCTTTGAAGAACGGACAGAAGGTTGCAGTTTTTGGCAAGGCACAGATTGATTATGTAAAGTGTGGTGGTGGCTCCGGAGATGTTATGGTTGCCTATGTTCGTAATATATATGAAGGGTTAAAAATGAAACAAGATAAGGTAGAAATTTATGATGCCCTTTCTCTATTTTATCAGGATTATGTTCATACACAATATAAAAATGCGGAGTTATTAAATGCACTTGGGAAATTAGAAGACGATGAGCTGTTTTATAAACAGTGTCCGCTAAATGGAAAGTTAGAAGAGCCGAAAATTCCTGAAGAACTTTTGAAATCTGCGGCCAAATTTACAGATACAGCAATTATTACCATTAATCGATACTCAGAGGAGACAGCAGATCACAGAAATGATGGAACAGACAAATATGTGGTCTTGAGTGAACAAGAGGAAAAAATGGTAGATGATGTTTGTGCTAATTTTTCGCATGTTATTGTACTTCTTAATGTGGGAGTTATGATGGATGCCTTGTGGATGGAGGAGAGAAAACAGATTGAGGCTGTTTTGCTGTTATGGCAAGGAGGCATGGAGGGTGGACTTGCAGCAGCAGATCTTTTAGTAGGAGACGAGAATCCATCAGGGAAGCTCGTGGATACTTACGTCAGAACATTTGATGATTATCCTTCATCGAAGGAATTTCATGAATCTGATGATTATGCAAAATATACAGAAGATATTTTTGTGGGATATCGTTATTTTGAGACAATTCCGGGCAAAAAGGACTGTGTGGTTTATCCTTTCGGATTTGGCTTATCTTATACTACTTTTGAAATCTCAAATGTCGCAGCATGTGATAATGGAGGAAAAGTTTTTGTATCGGCAGATGTAAGAAACACAGGAAATTATGCCGGCAAGGAAATACTACAACTTTATTATAAGGCTCCAGAGGGAAAAATCACTAAACCGGCATTGGAATTATGTGCTTTTATAAAAACGGAGACATTAGAGCCGGGAGAAACACAATCAGTTATTTTAACCTACGATATTGAAGATATGGCATCTTATGATGACATAGGAGATGTAGAGCGATCCGCGTATGTTATGGAAAAGGGCTGTTATAAGTTGTACTTGGGTAACTCCATTCGTAACACAATTTGTCTAGATTATTATTATGAATTAAAAGAAAACAAAATAGTAAAGAAATTACAAGCACGTTGTGTGCCAAAACGCTTAGGAAAGCGCTTAAAGGCTGATGGAACATATCAGAAAATAGAAGATGTTTCAGTAATACAAGAGGAATTTTCAAATACCTATTCTTGTGAATATTGTGAAACAGAAAAGCCTCAAATGCTCATAGATGTCGTAAAAGGTAAAATTACACTTGACCAATTTATGACGCAATTAACAGATGAGGAATTACTTGATTTGGTTAAGGGGCAAGAAAATACAGGTATTGCGCATGCCGGAGGAATGGGTAACAATAAGCGGTTGGGCATTCCAAATGTAATGACAGGAGGCGCCCCTACCGGAGTCCGTATTTTGCCGGAAAAGATGGTACATACAACGGGATTCCCGGTAGGTATTGCGTTAGCGTGTACTTGGAATACGGAGCTTGTGGAACAGATAGGAAAAGCAGGGGGACTGGAAGCGAAAGAAAATAATATGGCTGTCTGGTTGACTCCGGCAATGAATATTCATAGGAGTCCGTTATGTGGAAGAAATTACGAATATTATTCAGAAGATCCTTTTGTTACTGGAAAAATGGCTGCAGCAATAGTTAGAGGGGTTCAGAAACAAAAGATTGTGGCAGTGCCAAAACACTTGGCTTGTAATAACAAGGAAACAAATAGATTAGAAAGCGATTCTATTGTATCGGAACGTGCTTTGCGAGAAATCTATTTAAAAGGTTTTGAAATCTGTGTGAAAGAGTCAGCCCCTAAAATGATTATGACTTCTTACAACTTGATTAATGGAGTGCGAGCTTCTGAGAATGTGGAATTGCTTACCGGTATTCTGAGAGAGGAATGGGGATTCCGAGGAATGTTTACGACTGATTGGGTAAATTCAGCTGAACATTATAAAGAAATAAAAGCTGGAAATGATATTCGCATGCCAATATGTGATATTTCCAACTTAAGAAAAGCACTTCAGGAAGGACAAATTACAAGAAATGAAGTTGCCGCTTGTGCAAAAAGAATATTGGAAATGATATTGTGGGTAGATTAAAGAATTTTGTTTGGAAGGGAGAAAAAAATGTTAAATTATAAAATAAAAATTGGTCTTGTACCAATGAGACGAAACACCACAGATCGACCACGTGGAGCAAGTTGGAACTGGTATTCACCAGAGCAACGCGAAAAAGAGATTGTTGGATATATTGAGGAACATTTTACTGATGAAAATGTAGAATTTGTGGATACCAAAGGTTTGGGTATTGGAAATTTGATTTTTGATACTGCAACTGCCAAGCAGGCAATTGAGCGTATGAAAAATGCAGAAGTTGATGCTGTAGTTATTATTAATTGTAATTTTGGTAATGAAGAGGCTGCAGGTGATATTGCACATGCAATTGGGAAACCGGTCTTATTATGGGCACCATTAGATGAGGAATATAGTGCAGATGGAACAAGAACAACTGATTCGCAATGCGGTTTGTTTGGAGTGTCCCGTCAATTACAACGTCTTCATATACCATTTTCAAATATTCCAAGTTGTAAGGTGGATTCCGAAGAGTTTAGAGACGGATTTGAGAGATTTATACGTGTTTCCTGTATGGTCAAGAATTTTAAGGGAATGAGAATTGGTCAAGTGGGGACACGTCCTGCACCATTTTACTCAGTTATTTACAACGAAGGTGAACTTTTAGAGAAATTTGGAATACGCATTATTACAATCAACTTTGCTATGGTAGAGCAGAGAATGAAACAGGCAGCAGAGAATTGCAAAGAAGAGATTGCTACATTTGCAGAATATTTTCGTTCTAATTTTAAAATGGATGAGCTGACACCACAGTATGTGGAAGGGTTAGCAACCATGGCAGTGATGTACAAGAATTTATTCGAGGAATTTGATTTAGACATTATGGCAGCAGAATGTTGGACTGCTACTCCAATTATGTTTAACGGACTTGCACCATGTGCAGTATTTGGCATGCTAAATGACTTGGGTTATATGATTTCTTGTGAAAGTGATATCCACTGTGCAATGACAATGGCTGTGTTAAAGGCAGCAACATTAGGAAAAGGTGTTCCAGTATTTGGGGAATTCACTGTGCGTCATCCGGAAAAGAAGAATGTAGAATTACTGTGGCATTGCGGACAATTCCCATTGTCACAAAAAGCAGAAGATTGCGAGGCATGCTTAGTAAACCAAAGAGAATGGTTCCGTGGAAAAGACGGTACATATACAGCAGCACGTATTGACCAAGAGAGTGGCAATTATATGCTGTTACCACTGATTTGCAAAACAACAGACGGACCAGCAACTAATGGTACATATATATGGGCGGAATTTGAGGATTTGCAGAAGGTGGAGGACCGATTAATGCAAGGACCGTACATACATCACTTTATTGAAATTGAGGGTGATTACAGAAGAGAATTAGATGAATTCTGCAAATATGTACCAAATCTTAGTATTGATAGAACATTGGAGAAGTAGAAGGAGAGGTAAAAATGCACATAAATGATTTTTTACATGCAATGATTTTGACTGAGTTAGAAGATGCAGTTGGAAAAGAGAACTGCTCAGTGAAACAGATTGACAAGGTAACACACAGTGTTGATTATTATTGGCTCTCACGTATGTGGGCTGACCGAGGAAGAAGAATGCCGGAAGCGGATTATGTAGTGGCACCAAAAGATGCACAGGAAACATCAAAAGTGCTAAAGATTGCAAACTATTACAAAATTCCGGTTACTACATGGGGCGCCGGTGGTGGATCACAGGGCGGAGCATTGCCTGTATGTGGTGGTATTATCTTAGATACCAAAAGAATGAATCAAATTTACGAAGTAAATACAGAAGCAATGTACATAGAGTGTGGAACGGGTGCTATTTACAAACATATTGAATGGGCTGCAAATGAAGTGGGAAAAGCAACTATGCATTATCCATCATCACTCACATGTTCTACTGTAGGTGGTTTCCTTGCACATAGAGGTATTGGTGTGTGTTCAAACAAATATGGGAAAATTGATGACATGGTGCTTCAAATGGAAGTTGTACTTCCAAACGGAGATATTATTTATACATCTCCGACACCGAAACATGCAGTTGGTCCGGATTTGAATCAAATCTTTATTGGTTCAGAGGGAACACTGGGTGTTATTACAAAAGCGCAACTTCGTATCTATGACCAACCAGAAGAGAGACGTTTCAGAGCGTTTTTATTCCAAGATATGGACGCAGCCTTTAAAGCATCAAAGGAGTTATTACAGAAGTTTAAACCATCTGTTATGAGACTATATGATGAAGCTGAAACAGCATCGCTTATCAAACAAGTTGTAGGTGTTGAACGCAAAGGTGCATTTATGAACATTGCCTACGAAGGATTGACAAAAATGGTAGATGTAGAAGAAGAAATTTTACTTGAAACATTTGCAAAGTATGGTGCAGAAGACCTTGGAAGCGAATATGGCGAAAAATGGTGGAAAGAAAAGATTACATTCTTTTATCCAGGACATGCTCTTGATTTACCAAAACTTTATGGAACAATGGATACAATTGCTCCGTATGGAAAAATCGAAAAGATATATTATGCAATGAAGGAAGCAATTGAGACAAACTTCCCACAAGCAAAATTTATCGCACATTTCTCGCATTGGTATGAGTGGGGAGCAATGATGTATGACAGATTTATTGTCGAACCTGAATTTGTTCCAGAAGATCCAGAGGAAGCATTAAGACTTCATCAGGAAATTTGGACTACTGGAATCCGTGCTGCACTGGATAACGGCGGTGTTGTAAACGATCATCATGGTGTAGGAATCAAACTTGGCCGTTATGTAAAAGAACAGTATGGTTCAGCAATGCAGGTTTTGGAAGGTATAAAAAAACAATTGGACCCGAATGGAATCATGAACCCATTCAAATTAGGTCTGTAAGAAATGTGGGAGGTGAATAACTATGATGATGTCAGAAAAATGTAAAGAACATGTGGATTCCTGTCGTTTTTGTTGGATGTGCCACCACATTTGCCCGATTGGGAATGCAACTGGATTAGAAAGAAATACAGCAAAGGCAAGAGCACTTGGAATCTCGCTTGTAAATCGCGGGGCACTTGTTCTTAGTGATATTATGGATAACATTTATGAGTGCGCTTGCTGTGGTGCATGTGTGCACGATTGTACAACAGGTTGGGACCCAGTAATGTTTACAAAAGAAACAAGACTTCATGCAGCGATGGAAGGTGCGCTTCCAGAATATATTAACGTATTGGTTGATAATTGCTTAAAAAAAGGGAATGCATACGGCATTACTGAATTAGATGCTGAATTAAAAGAGGCGATTTCAAACCATACAGATAAAAAAGACATTGTTCTTTTCTTGGGTGTGGATGTTCGTTACAAAGTACCTGAATCTGCAGTAAAAGCAATCAAAGTATTAGAAAAAGCAGGTGTGGATTTTACCGTACTTGCAGAGGAGCCTGCAAGTGGTGCACAACTGGAATATTTGATTAGTGCAGCAAATGAAACAAAGGAACAAATGACAGCATGTGCAGATGCTTTAAAAGCATTTGCAAAGGTTGTTGTATATGATCCACAAGATGCAAAAGTTTTCAAACGAGAATATAAAGAATGGGGCGTAAATTTAGAAGCAGAGACAGTTACATTTACTACATATTTGGCAGAATTACTTGCTGAAGGAAGATTGGCAGCTGCAAACAGTGGAAAAGAAGTTACATATCAGGATCCATTCCAATTAGCAAGAGATTTGAGCGAAATCGAAGAACCAAGAAAAGTAGTATCTTCATTTGCAATATTAAAGGAAATGCTTTGTCATGGAAAAGACACTATGTGGGCTGGCAATATCTTGATGAAAGAATGGATGAAAGATGTCATGGTTCGTGTTGCATCAGATCGTATCCGCAATGCAAAGGGTGTTGGAGCAGATACGATTGTGACAGCAAGCGTTTCTGAATATGCATCGTTGAAAGCAGTAGAGCAGAATGACGTAAAGATCATTTCTATTGAAGAATTAATTCTAGGTGAATAGGAGGACGGATATGTTAGTTACGTTACAAGAAATTATTGGAATGGCTGAAGAAGGCAATTATTGTATTCC
>JAZUCE010000037.1:0-2440 GCA_045638905.1 Faecalimonas sp. | reverse complement strand
GGATCCGGGAGGATCACACGTTTTTTTGGTTTTGCTTTTCTCATTTTCTTTCAAAAATAATGTTTTGTTTGGGGCTGTTTGCTTCTTTTCGTTTCCTTCAACGCCTCCTCCGAGGCATTTACTCAACCTTTATAGCTTTTTTCCAACAAACCAAAACTAAAATTTAAATACTTTTTCTTTTAAGGAGCGGGGTATTACTTCTTCTTACCCTTTGCTGCTGCTGGAGCCTGACCTGGCTTTGGACGCTTAGCACCATACTTAGAACGGCGTTGAGTACGACCTGCTACACCTGCTGTATCCAATGTACCGCGAACGATGTGGTAACGTACACCCGGAAGGTCCTTTACACGACCACCGCGTACCAAAACGATTGAGTGTTCCTGCAAGTTGTGGCCTTCACCTGGGATGTAAGAGTTTACTTCCTTAGAGTTTGTCAAGCGCACACGAGCAACTTTACGCATTGCAGAGTTCGGTTTCTTAGGAGTAGTAGTGTACACACGAACACAAACACCACGTCTTTGTGGACATGAGTCAAGTGCCGGTGACTTACTCTTTTCAACCAATACCTGTCTTCCTTTTCTTACTAATTGTTGAATAGTAGGCATTTTGTTAAATTTTAATTGTTATATATTATATTATTATATTTTCAATGTAAAGTTCAGCTATTCAATAAGCCGAGAGTCGAAACACACTTTTTCGGGGTGCAAAGTTACGGATAATATTTTATCCAGCAATGAAAAGGATAAAAATAAAATAGTCTATCCCCCGAAAAAGACTCCGAAAGATAGACTATTATATTTTTTTAACTATTCAGACGCTTTATGCATCCCCTTTAAAACCACTTAATGGCGGAATAAAGGTCTTCCCGTCAGGACCACCTTGTCCTCCGTTCATTTCTTCCGGCATACGGATAGCACCGAACTGACGTTCGTACTTTGCTACATTTTCCTGAAGAGCAAACATCAGTCGCTTGGCATGTTCTGGAGTCAAAATGATACGTGATTGAACGCCTGCCTTTGGCAATCCAGGCATAACTCTGACAAAATCTACAATAAATTCTGAACTCGAATGAGTAATGATAGCAAGATTAGCATAAGTACCTTGAGCTACATCATCTTTGAGCTCTATTTGCAATTGGTTGTTGTTCTTCTGATTTTCCATCATTTATTCCATTAATACATTATATTTATATAGGGCAAAGATAATGAAAATACAAGTCATATCAAAAAAGCACAAGAATAAGTAAAGGCAAAGAATGGCACCAAAACTCCCCGATCCATAAGTATAAATGTCTTCGCAAATTGAAAAAACAAAAAGACGCTTTTAAAATCCGTCTTCTCATATAACCTCCCACCCTCTTTCTCCATAACATCCTTTCAAGTTATACTCACTATAAAGAAAAAAGTACAATAATCATCAAACCTACAAAATATTCCAAAATATGATTAACTTTACAAACTAATCAAAAAATATCCACCTATGAGAATCATGATATTAGGGGCCAATGGCTTTACCGGACGACGCATTTTGCAGCATCTAGTCCACAAACAAGAACATAATTTATTAGCTTGTTCGTTACATAAAGACATCCTACCGGAAGAAGGTTACCAATTTTACGAACTAGACATTCTCAATTTCGAAGCAACAGACATTTTATTAGCTAAATTCAAGCCTGAAATCATCATCAATGCTTCTGCCCTATCAGTAGTAGATTATTGCGAACAACATCAAGAAGAAGCATACGCATTAAATGTATCTGCCGTAAGGCATATAGCAGAATACTGTCAAACTAATAATTGCAGATTGATACACCTATCAACCGACTTTGTTTTCGATGGAATCAAAAACACCCCCTACGTAGAAACCGACATACCCAATCCAGTAAACTACTATGGCAAGACCAAACGATGGAGCGAAAAATTCATAGAACAAATTTGCGAAAACTACGCTATTATGCGAGTTGAAGTCGTATATGGGAAACCGTTTGAAAGACAACACGGAAACATTGTTCAATTAGTAAAAAACAAATTAGAAAACGGACAAAGCATTCGGGTTGTATCCGACCAGTTCCGTTCCCCAACTTGGGTGGAAGACATTGCTCTCGGTACCGATTTGCTCTTATCCTCTAAACATAACGGCATCTATCATATTTGCGGTGGTGAAACAATGAGCGTTGCAGACATCGCCTATCGAACTGCCGCATACTTTAATCTTGATTCCTCACTGATAGAACCAGTCACTACAACAGAAATGAATGAAGCTACCCCCGTCCATTATTCAGTCCGATGAATACAGGTAAGTAAGCATCCGATAAAGTACACTATACCAAACATAACAAAGGCTGCAATTCCTATAGTTGGATATGCAGCCTTTGCCATATATAGTCATTCCTTTTTCCACTTATGTGGTAGCATTTGCAGCAGTTCATCATTTGTCGCTT
>JAZUCE010000036.1:0-28758 GCA_045638905.1 Faecalimonas sp. | reverse complement strand
CACAACCCGCAAGGAGAACGTCTTCTCAATGGGAGTTTGCAGCCGTGCAGCCTTCCGGCAATTTACAAATCCAAATCCACGCCATTAAGGATCGTGCTTTCCGGGAGCCGATCCGTAACGATTCCACTACCCACCCGGGTGTGTCAAACGATAGGTGCACTTCTATCGGATCGAGAGCCTGGGCGCAACATTTGTTTCTGTGAGTACATTATATCACGATAAGTCTATTATTTCAATCGTTTTTCAGCGTTTTCCGAACATTTTACATTCTATTCATACACGGCGGTTTGCTTTTTCGTATCTTTTTATAAGTATAATCCCCATTATAAGTATAACGAGCATTATACTTATAATGGGGCAATAAATTAGATGATTCTGTTGTGATAAACAAAGGAATCAAGCCGGTCAAGAATTACACGCAGTTCCTTCGGCAGGCGGCTACGGCATTCCTCTTTCAGTTCTTCCGGCACACCGTAAAAACCTTCTGCGATGCTGCCAGCAATGCAGGTCAGTGTATCGCAATCGCCGCCGAGAGATACCGCAGTACGAATCACATCTTCAAAGGATTCGCCTTCCAGAAAGGCTGTGATTGCCTCTGGGACGGTTTCCTGACAAGACTCTTTATGGTAGTAACCGGGTCTGATCTCATCGCAAGAACGGCTCAAATCATATCCAAAGTTCTCTTCAATGTAAGCCTTGATTTCAGCCTTAGTGCTACCAGTGCGAGCAAGGTAGATTGCACTGGCAGTTGCCTCTGCACCCTTGATGCCTTCCGGGTGATTATGGCTCACTTCCGCAGAAAGTCTGGCCATACTTCGCACAGTCTCTAAGTCATTGTAGAGCCAGCCAACCGAAGATACTCGCATCGCACTACCGTTTCCATAGCTGTTATATGGTTGCGGATCTCTCTCCCTTAACCAGCGTCGGAACATTCCTCCATAACCGGCATTGGGATATTGCTTTCCATATCGTTGCATTTCCTTGACGAGTCGAAACCGGATCCACCATTCATCCGCATTGGGTTGCGCATCCAAAAACACCCAACCAACAGCCAATGTCATAACTGTATCGTCGGTAAATGTGGATCTTTCCGAAAACAAAGGAAAGTCCTTGGTTTTGTTTCCTTGATCGAATTCATAAGGGCTGCCAATTATATCGCCCAGAATCGCTCCGTACATATTCTACCCTCCTCAATCTAGTTCCCAAAGATCAAAAACAGGCCAAACGCCTCCTCGGTCATAATACCCCTGTGCCTCTTCCCAGATCATTTTGTAATAAGCGAGCTCTGCTTCCGTTTTTAACCCAGCCTCTTCCGGGGTTTTTCTGCAGTTTACTGTGGAAATAATCCAGTTCTTTTCTCTTGCACTAAGTTCAGCCATATTACTTGCCCCGTTTCTTGTAATCCTCATCCACTTTTCGACGCCAGTTATTGGATATCGGCCGGCAGGCACGAACGCTGCATACAGCCTCACTGACTGCTTCATAGATCACAGCTGTACCCGTGCTGTCAGCATGGTAATTCGCTGCACGATCTTCACTAATGCCGAATCTGGCCGCTTCTTTTGCCGCATCAATATTAGCGCCCAGGAAGATAAATTCCCAACCGTACTCTTCCTGCTGCCGCTGGATCATCATTTTGACCCGGTCATAGGAATATTTGTGGCTGGCGTTTTCCATGCCGTCGGTGGTGATCACAAACAGCGTTTTCTCGGGAATATCTTCTTCACGGGCATACTTGTGAACGTTACCGATATGGTGGATCGCTCCACCAACGGCATCCAGTAGAGCCGTGCAGCCACGAACATAATAATCGCGATCTGTCAGCAACTCGATCTTCCCTAAGTCCACACGGTCGTAGATGACCTCAGTTTCATTGTCGAACAGCACAGTGGAGACAACCGCCTCGCCGGGTTCCTTCTTCTGCTTCTCGATCATAGCGTTGAAACCACCAATGGTGTCGCCCTCCAGGCCGGCCATAGATCCACTACGATCCAGGATGAATACCAACTCTGTCAAATTCTTCTTCATAATAAAACCTCCTACAATGTCGCGTGTTTTAGCTTACACCCACATTATAGGAGGTTTCCATATTCATTTGGTCAACTGCCAGGGGACTTTTGATAGTTGATACTATACTGCTTCTTTCAGTTCATGGAAGTGAATAACATTCTTGTCATAAAGCATCACAACAGGCTTGTTAGACAAGTAATTAACCATGTCGATGTGTTCTGCAACTGGTATAAGTCCGCTATCTTTATATTGCATAAAGAATGCCAGCACTTTTTCCAACTGTTTCTTTTCAGCATCGCTAATGGAATCACCGACACCAATTAAGAATTCATCAACAGGTCCATCTTTTACTACCGGAATCTTACCTATCAGATTTCCCACAGACCGCGACATGTCTGCCAATTTGTTCGCAGCCTGCGTTGTAATGGCCTCCTTTTTCAAAGCCTCGATTTTATCATAGCTAGCTGTGTAAAGATTGCGGAATTTTAAGGCATATTCTCTGATTTCTTCAGCAATTTTACTTAGGTACTCTGCCTGGAAGTTCTTTGACAGCATTACTTCCATATATTCGGACAGTGCAAACACATGAAGTGCCAATTTGTAATGTACGAATCTATCAAGGAGCTGTCCAATTTTTTGTGATGCAGACTGCATTTTCAAAAGATTCTTTTTTGCTGATATCATGCTCTCAATCTGTTCTGTGTAAGATCGAACGTCCTTCATTGCGTTTCGCTTAATATTTTTCACTTGGTTCAGATTAACAACAAGACTTGCCTCGTTTTCCCAATAGTATTTATAGTCATCCATATAGGAGGCGAGCAAATCATAATCTGCGAGGAGCTGAGATTTTTTGTCCCGCTCAAGGATACCAACAATTTCTTTTTGTCCGTCCTTAATATCCTGAACCTGTTTTACTACTGCAAGTACCGCTACAGCAACTAACGTTGCCTTTAAACAAGCCGGTGCGATACTTTGTTCTACTGGAACCCACCTTGCTTGCCCAACAATACCATCGTTCATAATGGTTCCTAATGCGCCAGAACCATCCTTTGCCATTGCCAGTGTTCCAGTTACGCCCTTGGGAAACACACAACGATACAGCCCTTCTGCCGCGGGAGATACCATTGATTCAACAACGCCAGCAAATGATCCACCAAGGGCAGCAATTTCTGTGAACGGTATTTTAGCAAGCGGTGAAGTTAAATATGTATCCTTAATTTCAGAAAGGGCGTGTTCGACTTGGATACTCGGTCTCAAACTAGTAGCGGAATCTGCTAACTCATGTAAAACCAGCGAATCGTTATTGTTACTCATATCATTTCTCCTATCCCCAAGCCTTTGGTAATGATGCCATAATATGCCTTGTGTTTTTCGCGAATTTAAGATCCTAGTAATGCTTGATCAAACTCATACAGCGCAATATTGATCTCCACCACGTTGTAGTTTCCTTGCTCAATGAAGTAGCGAATAATCAGATCAAATTTACTGCTATTTGTCAGCGCATATCCGGCACGGCCAATTAAGTCCTTTGTGTCCTCCAGACTCAATTCCAAGGCAAGCGCCAATGCAATCGCTGTTGGCTTCGTCGGTTTGTAGTTTGGATTATTGCGGATCTTGGAAAAGTGTTGCTTGGAGATATTTGCCTTCTTATAAATCTCCGAATCCTTCTTGCCGGTCTTATCAATCAGGTTCAACAGGGTTTCCGTAAAGCCCGCATCTGCCTGTTTGAGCATATCTTCCAAGGACATTGCCTTAGATGCTGCCATCGGTGCGCAAGGACGTAATTCCTCAACGGCTCCAACTGTCGGCATTTCTTCAAGAACTGCACTACTCTCGGAGATCTCCATATCCCGACGGCGTTGCCTGTAGGATCGAATGTTTTCTCTGACCCCATAGGATGCGACTTCGCACTCGTCCACATAGTTTTCATCTATGTAGCTGGCAACACTCTGAAACAGTTTTTCTGACAACTTGAAAGATGTACGGTCAAACACCACCAAATATATCTGCATCTCATGTTCCAGCAAGAATGTGCTGAACGCAGAAACGGCAATCTGTAAAGCCTTGTCCTTTGGGAAACCGTAATTACCAGTAGAGATCAGTGGAAAAGCTATCGATTTACACTTGTTCTCTGATGCCAGTTTTAAAGAATTATCATAGCAGTTGCGGAGCGATTCTTCCTCTCCATAGCTGCCACCATCCCATACCGGACCAACTGTATGGATCACATATTTTGCCTGCAGTGCAAAAGCGGGAGTAATCGCTGCACAGCCCACATCAATGCGACCAATTGCCTGCCGAGCAACCAAAAGGCTCGGCCCAGCAGCTTCATGGATCATAGAATCAGTTCCCAGACCGATTACAGGGCGAGGATTCGCAGTATTTACAATTGCATCCACCGACATTTTAGTTATATCATTTCTGACAATTTCAAAGGGCATAGCATACTACTCCTTTCTATCAATTCTTTTATCTATATTTTAAGGCTTTTATGAAATCTGTCAAGGAACACCATTTACGGGCAACTATCAGATTGTATTATACATTATGGATTAAAATCAGTCCAATAAAACACGCCGTTTATTGCATTACTTTTCGGTTTCATTGTTGTTCGTTTTCTTGCTATTTTGAAGCAATTACTGCGATTGCATCATTTTTTCTTGAAAATTGTCAAATTATCTGTTATAGTAGAATACAACGCTGTCGGTGTTGACAATATAGCCTGGCAGAACGGCTAAACGTTAAGCCCTGCCAAATATGGTAGGGTCTTTTATATACTCAAGGTGGTGAGTCAATGCTTTCTTTGACAGATAGGGAAATTATGAAGGCCAGTGACAGCATCGATAAAGCGCTGGCTTCAGCTACTAGAGAAAACCGTGGCGAAATTGCGCTCCGTATTGTATTGATTGCACGCAATTTAAACGATCATATTGCTGATAAGATTTGGAAAGAGCTCCGCCCCAATGAGCCACGGGATATCAACAAGGTTGCCCGTTTTTTCAACAACATCCCTCAGTATAAATTTATCTCTCGATTCAACACCTTCCTACAAGCTTCTGTTTCACACTTCACACCTTCCGAAGAAGGCGCTGAGCGCCTAATGATAAAGTACTATAAGTACCTGTTGCAGCTCAAAAAGGTAATGCACGACCGGTATGGTGTATCCATTCTGAAAAACATCGATAAATTTCTTCAAGATCTCGATGATCAAACAAAAGATTATTATCGAAAAATAGCTAGCCAAATTGAGTTCCACGCATTGAAACGATATGCACCTAGTTTTGATAATTACTATGTTGATAAGATCAAACCGTTCTTTGTAAATCACGAAATTTACTACGAGGTAGTCTTAGAACCTGCCGATGAAAAACCCAATAAGTTTAATCGGATTACCGCTTTTACAAAATGCGAAATCACAACAAACTACTGTGTAGCGCTTTCTTTTGTAGATTCATTTATTGATGTATTTAATGTCCATTTTCCCATAAAGATTATTACCGCGTGGCAAGTTTCTATCAGACCTTGCGAACTTTCCAATTTCGCAAGTCTATTGGACGAGACGCTCTCTGTCAACAGAGGCCATAAGGAATATAAAGCATTGATGGATTATTTACAGCAAGAGGAAATATCTCTTGTAGATATTATCGATTATGGCAATATCCAGTATGCCGTTTCTAAGCAAAGGATTGCTGTAACCACACAAAAACAGCATTCTTACATTTTTGATATTCTCGATAAATGCCGTGATATTTCTCTCAATAATCGTGACGGCAAAAACATTCTTCGATACTTGTTGTATCGCATGAACAACCGTGTTATTAAAGATCAACTTCCTCACGGAGAGGAAAAATGCTATGCCGGCCTAAACCTGTCTGCCAAATGCATGCCTTTTGACAGAAACCCATACTCTTTCAATCCCCGCGCCCACACATCTAACTTGTATGATTTGTTTGAGTGTATAAATCCTGACAGTCATAAAAAGGAACTGCTTGCCCGCTATATTGAAAAGAATACTAATCAAAACGGTATTCTTTTCACACCCATTAAGGATCTTCAGATGTTTGGGACACCAGCAGAAATCGCACAGTTGGTAGGACAATACAACAATTCGTTGTACAAAACATTCCGTCCCGCTTGCGAACTAGGAATTTACAGAGAGTATGTGTATTCCAAAGGAAGCGAAATAACAACTGTTCAAATACTAAAAAAACTACTTTCTCTGTCCGCTGAATCCTCTGCACTTGCAGATCTGTTTTCTAGTGAGAGTATCAATGCATTAAAGGACCTGCCAAAGGGAGAGGCGCTGGACGACGATGCAAAAGAAGCCATTTTGAACACTATGTTCTCTAAGTCTAAAGTCCACTTAGTGTATGGTGCTGCCGGAACGGGAAAAACAACGCTTGTTAATCATGTTTCACGACTTACAGGTAGCCAGTTCAAAGCATATTTGGCTAAAACCCATCCTGCGAAAGACAATCTCAGCAGAAAAGTAACTGCTGCAGAGCACGGAGACAGTTTTGTTACTATCGATCGTTTTATCAAGAACAATTGGTTCGCATCACGAGCTTATGATTTAATTGTTGTGGACGAATGTAGTACTGTAAAGAATGACGACATCATTAAGGTGCTCAATCATCCAAGTGATGCTTCGTTTGTATTGGTTGGCGATACCTACCAGATAGAGGCGATTGGTTTTGGCAATTGGTTTAGTATCTGCAGATTGGTACTGCCCGAGTATTGTTGCCACGAATTAACAGTCCCACACCGTAGTCCAGACGAACATCTGAAAAAGCTTTGGCAAGAAGTTCGCAATATGGATGATGACAATACTGTCTTGGAGAAAATGGTCCGTAGCGATTACTCTCACCCCATTGACGACGATATCTTTGACAGCAGAGCAAACGACGAAATCATTCTTTGCCTTAACTACAACGGCTTGTATGGTTTGAATAACATTAATCGTTTGCTTCAGCTGAACAATCCAAGCCCAGCCGTGAATATAGGAATATGGCAGTTCAAAGCCAACGATCCAATCCTATTTAACGACTCAAACAGATTTGATGTTCTTTACAACAATCTAAAAGGTAGAATCCTATCTATTCTGGACGGTGAAGACTCCGTTTACTTCACTGTAGTTGTTGATATCGTTCTTGATGAGTTTGATGTAGCTGCTTGCAACGGTTTGGATTTTATCAACTCCGACGAAACTAGTACCACCGTGGGCTTCTGGGTCAACCGGACCAAACCTTATTCAAGCGACGAGGAACGTTCAACGAACGAACATATTGTTCCGTTCCAAATTGCATATGCGGTATCTATCCACAAGGCGCAAGGTCTTGAATATGATTCCGTGAAGATTGTCATTGCAGATGAAACAGAAGATCAGATCACACACAACATCTTCTACACAGCGGTTACTCGTGCAAGAAAGCACCTAACCATTTATTGGTCCCCTGAAGTCTGCAACCGCATATTGGCCCGCATTCGGCCTGTTGATTACAAACAGGATTTTTACTTACTCAAGGCAAAAAACGATCTCTAATTTAAGACCCCATTTTAGCACCCTATTAGGAGGAATAGAAGATGGCTGTAAGTTACAAAAAACTATGGAAGTTACTTATTGATAAAGATATGAAAAAGAAAGATCTCTGCACTAAAGCAGGCATCAGCTCTGCATCCGTCACCAAGATGGGCAAGAACGGCCACGTTACCACTGAAATCCTAGTTAAGATCTGTGCCGCTTTGGATTGTACCCTTGATGACATTATGGAAGTTATTCCCGACAAGGAGTAACGCATAGTTCTATCATTTTAATATCCGTTTTATCGGACAGAAACTTTACTATGCTCTAGAAGAGCATACTCCTTATACATTTTTACTCAAGGATGATACATAAATGAAGCAACAATTAACATGCGTAGATCTATTCTGCGGTGCGGGCGGTTTCTCTCGAGGTTTTCTCGATGCTGGATATGATGTCGTTCTAGGCGTTGACTACGATGATGCCGCATTAGAAACATTTCAAAGAAACCATGGTAACACACATGCCATGAAGTTGGATCTGTACGACGAGAAAAATATAGACGTAATTGTGCAGTATCTGAAAAGCATAGGTATTAGCGATCTTGATGTATTGATCGGCGGCCCACCTTGCCAAGGTTTTTCGTACGCAGGAAAAATGGAAATCGACGATAAGCGAAATTTCCTTTACCTAGCAATGGTAAAGCTGACAGAACGCCTTAAGCCAAAAGCTGTTTTGCTTGAAAATGTGCTGGCCTTAGTCGAAGCCCATGGTGGAGTCGGAGCTAAACGTATTATTGATGACTTCTCTGCCATCGGTTATAATATGACAAAAGAAGTATTGTTTGCACCAGAGTATGGAGTACCTCAACTCCGAAAGAGAGTCTTCTTTGTCGGATTACGTGATGCAGAACAGGAATTTGAATTTCCCTCTGCAATTTTGGATGCAAAACATTATGTCACGACAGAAGAAGCTATTAGTGACCTTCCCAGCTTACAAGATGAAAATGGTATGATTTTACGAGGCTCCGCAGAGCAAGAATATATGACGGAACCCGCTTCCGAATACCAGCGAATCATGCGGAATAATATGCGCATCGTTCACAATCATATCGGATCAATTCCGATCGAGAAAACCAGAAAGATGATTGCGTTGGTACCTGAGGGCAAAAATTATCTTGCTTTGCCTGATGAGTATAGAGGGTTATATAAATACCACGAAGCACTAACACGGTATCACAGCAAGAGACCGTCTCTTACTATCAATACCGGTCATCGTTCTCATTTTCATTACAAGTGGAATCGCATTCCTACTGTCAGAGAAAGTGCAAGATTGCAAAGTTTTCCTGATGATTTCATTTTTTACGGTAACCAATCAGCGCAGTTTAAGCAAGTTGGAAACGCAGTACCTCCCCTTCTCGGCAAAGCAATTGCCGAAAAGTTAAAAGTATACCTAGAAGAGGATGCATAATATGCAATACAAAATGATTGACCTCTTTGCTGGCTGTGGTGGCCTAGAAGATGGTTTTTTACAAAGTGGACGATTTGAAGATGTTGCTGCTGTAGAATGGCTACAACCTCAAGTAAAAACACTGGTAAACCGTTTAAAAACTAAATGGGGCATAAGTGATGCCGAAGACCGTGTAATGTGCTTTGACGTACAGCGCGAAGATGAGCTGTTTGCAGGCTGGCACGATGATTCCGCATCTCCATCTGCCGAGCTACTTCCTAATGGCAAAAAAAGTCGCTATAAAACGGGCCCCTATGGCAATGGAAAAGGATTGGATTTCTTTGTTAACAAAGCCGGTGGGATTGATGTCATCATCGGCGGACCTCCTTGTCAAGCATATTCTGTAGCCGGCAGAGTTCGTGATGAAAAAGGCATGAAGGATGACTACCGAAATTATCTTTTCGAGCATTATCTAAGCGTTGTTAATCGCTATAAGCCTAAGGTCTTTGTTTTTGAAAATGTCCCTGGCATTCTTAGCGCCATGCCCGACGGAACTCCCATTACAAGTTTAATACGTCAAGGTTTCGCCCACATTGGTTACGAAATTGTTGATGACATCAAAAAATACGCAAAAATCAACGCCAGTGATTACGGGGTTCCGCAGCACAGAGAACGTGTCATCATTTTGGGTGTTCGTAAAGATATTTTCTGCAATCCTCAAAGCGTGCTTCATCACTTTTATTCGGTTGTTTTGCCCAAACATAAAGTCTCAAAGAAGCGGACCGTCGAAGATGCAATTGGTGACTTGCCCGCAATTTATCCCATTATTAATGAACATTCTTCTCCCAAAAGGATCGGTTACACAAAACCAGAATGCTTCACCACTTGGCATAATGCGCGGCATCACAGTTTGCGTGATGTAGAGATATACGGCATGCTGGCCGAAGATATTTCCTCCGGTCGCAATGAATACGCTGACAGCGCATCGCTTAGCGAGTTATACGAGAAGCGTGTCGGCGGAAAATCCCCCATACACAGGTATCACGTTCTCAGGAAGGACGAGCCTAGCACGACCATTATTTCACACCTGGATCGTGACGGAAATAGATTCATTCATTATGATTCCAAGCAGAGCCGTGATATCACGCCAAGAGAAGCTGCTAGAATTCAATCGTTTGATGACGATTTTGACTTTATTGGCACACAATCCGACACTTATATTATGATTGGAAACGCAGTGCCTCCGCTACTTGCAAAATGCGTAGCACTAGCAGTTGCTGAGATACTTGATAAATTAGTGGAGAAATAATTATGACCCACACAACTATCGAACTGATTGACAAACTTAGTCAACTGATTGATAAAAATAAATATTTAGTCCTTTCTGGCGGCATTGGTGTAGGAAAAACATTTCTTGCTTCTGCTATTGCAGAGAATTGCGCCCGTCCTCAATATAACTCTCAAAGAAGCTTGCCCGCCGGACAAAATGGTTACGATGTTATCACTGAGATTGTTCCCATTCACCCATCAAGGACATACGAGGACTTTGTTTCCGGAGTGACTATATCCACCGAGAATGGTTCAGCAGTTTTTCGGCATGAGGACAAAATATTCCTGTCGTTGCTTAAGAGAGCTAAAGCAAGTTGGTCTGCCCAAGATCACAAGAAGTATTTTCTGATACTCGATGATATTGGACGAGGAGAGATTTCGGGAATTCTGGGTGATACACTATCGCTAATCGAACCTCACGGAGAAAACGGGGGGCAAATCCCTCCTAACATGTACATTATTGCTACAAAGAGCGATACTACTCAGCCTATCGAACATCACAACTATGGGTTCTTTCGGCACTTCTATGAGTACCCTTTAGAAAACGACTATAAATACATGACAGATTCTCCTGCTGGTGCTTATTCGGACTATGATACGTCCGCAGAAGCTCTCTATTATCGTGCAAGAAGAATCGTGTTGGATAATTTACGAGATCGTTTTTCTATATCTAGACGCGAAAGACTTAAGTATGTAATTGGACATGGCATTTTTAAGGAAGTCGCACCAACACTAGTTGCTAAGCATCAGGTTATTCCTACTTTGCTGCAGTACGAAAAAGATGGCATTTTGAATCGTACAGCACGAATTAGTATTTCCGCGCTACAAAAGTTGGTTGATGGAGGATATACCAAAGACTACGGACTCGCAGATACCAGCAGGCTTTTGTTAAAGAAGTCAGGTGTCACCAAAGAACTCTTTGGTGCAGAAATTCTAACTCACCAGCCTATGGTAAATCTGGTATCTCGAATCAAGGAACAAGGATTGCTTGATGATGCGGACATTGCAGCACAAATCATGTTTAACCCTCAAGTCGTTGTCCGAATTAAAGCAAAAATAGATGGCGCAGAACGTTTCTTCCCAACGCCAGGATATCTTTACATCGAGAAAAGTGCGAGAGATATCTATACTTACGGAACAACGAAAGACGGAAAAGGAAAGCCAAAACGGCCTCGATTCTTCTATTCTAGAGATGATACAGTTACTCTAGATGGTATAGAATATGCGATCGCTTCGGAGATGCAACCGAAGGAGTATACACGGTGGTATGAGGAATTAGACAGTGGAAGCGACGGAAACGAGCGCTATTCCTCTTCTCCTAACTCCATTATGTTCCGTATTCTCCGGCACTATTATAAGACTTTAGAAAAGCGATATGACGAGTATCTGACAAGATTCCCTGGCGACGAAAATATCTCTAGGCTTAAATCTTATGTGCAACAGGAATATCGCAATCTGGTTGCAGAAACAAGGAAACTACATCCTGAGGTTTCTGATGAAGCGGATGTTAATGAACGAGCAAATATTGCTTTTCGCAATGTAATCCAAAATCTTACTTTTTTCTGGAAAAATCGAGGAGAAACCATTTCAATCGGTGGTCAAACCATCACCGTGGAAGGAGTGTACAAAGTGGATAACGTGAGCAAATATGAGGAATATTCTCAGGCGATGGAGAAACTGAACATCCATCAAATGATTATGCAAGGCCCTCCCGGCACATCGAAGACTTACTCTGCACGTGAATATTTGAAATACATTGGTGGCGATATTAAATCAGGAGTGTTCCTTTCTGACAAAGAGTTGGATTCCCTTCAGGTTAAAGATTATACCACTAACGGTAAGTTAACCGACTGGGAAATTAGCAACCCCGAACACACCCCGAAAATTATTTGGGACGTTGTACAATTCCACCCATCTTATGGGTATGAAGATTTTGTACGTGGTATCGAAGTAAGTACAACACAAGCAAATGGAACAGCTGCTTCCTCTATCTCTTACGATACTGTGGATAAAATCCTCGGAAAAATCGCAGCAAAGGCAGCTTTGCCACAATACAAAGCCACCAAATTCTATCTTATTGTCGATGAGATTAACCGAGCAAACCTCGCAACTGTTTTTGGCGAACTAATATATGGCCTAGAGTATCGCAATAAGAGCGTAGCAACACCTTATACAGTGGGTAAATCCAACAAAGTTTCATTGCCCGACAATCTCTATATTATTGGCACTATGAACACCGCTGATAAATCTATCGGAGGAATTGACTACGCTATCCGTCGCCGTTTCCTGTTCTTCCAGGTATTGCCCGATAGAAATATCATTCTAAATTATAATGTAGGTGAAAGTGCTGTAACAGAAGAGGCTATTCGGCAAAAGGCTGTAAACCAAAAGGCAGTTGCATTATTTGACAGAATTGCTGATTTGTTTAACGCCGACAACCTAAACACAGAATTTTACAAGGATGACGTTCAAATTGGTCACACCTATTTCCTTGTATCTTCGGAGGACCAACTATATTTGAGATTTAAATATCAAATGCTGCCAATCCTCAGAGAATATTACAAAGACGGAATATTCCAATTTGAAACTCCTGATTCTGACAGCGATGGTTGGAGTGGACTGCTTGGTTGTATTACAGGTGATATTGATCCCAATACCGATGAAGCAAGAGTAAGAGACGTCTTCAACAAACTCACCAATATTGCTTAAGAGAGGGTTAGCATGGAACGTAGTAACTATTGGGCTGAAGGTCCACGACATCAGTGGATTTTCTGCGCTGCCGATAACAGTTCGCTTGAGGGTCTATCTGAGAAGGTAGACCCAAACGAAGTGTATTGTGCCGATGGTTCAGCAATCATTAATCTCGGTGTGAGGAGAATTAATGGCAGGTTATATGCAGGAAACTACGTTGGTGTGTGTCGACTCAGAGATATAAACGGTAAAGCTATTTATACTTACGACGGTCGAGATGTGGTTCTAAAAATCCAACCTAGATTCCCCCTTTCTGTCGTAGATATGTTAAATGCCATTCGGGAAGATGATGAATTTGATCGGTATCTAGCTCCTCAAACAACTCGCATCGGAACTTCAGAACGTGATGTTGAAGATCTAATGTGCAACGAAGTTTTTCACTTCTTTAGTGACGAGGATCCTATTTATTTGCATGATGAAATCGCAAAGGAAAGTAGTATCATCACCGCAACGGTCTATTTGTCATTGTTGAGAAATCTTTGCCAACGACCCCTAATGGGAAAAACAGTCAGCAAAGAAGAAAACCTCGTTGGTAAAGCTAAGGGAAAGATTGTATTCAGCAAAAATATCCGATACAACTCATTAAGAGGGCGAGATGATCGTCTGTACTGTAGGTATTTGCAGTATACTGAAGATATTGTAGAGAACCAAGTATTAAAAGCTGCCTTAAAAAAGGCAGAAGCATACCTTAGTCAGTATTTTCGCTCCGTTTCTGGTAGCAACAATTCTTTCAGGGACATGATAGCTTATTGTAACAATTCCTTGTCCCACATTACGCACAAACAAATTTCGCGTTTCGATCTCAATGGCATTAAAACAACCGGTGTATATGTTTCGTACAAACCAGTAATTAATGCAGCGAAAATGGTATTAAATGAGATTACTATGGCTGCGAACGGCAATACAACCCTAACTAGCTATGTAATTCCCTATGCCATATCCATGGAAAAGTTGTTTGAAATGTATATTAGATCCTACCTCAAAAAAGCTGGCGTAAGGTCCTTCGATTCCGAGGATGAGGGTATCCATTTGGCGAGGTACGATGATAAGACAGCAGTTCTCACCGAGCGAAATAAGGCCTATGCAAACTATATTAGTGGCAATGTCAAACCAGACATTATTGTTTATAACCCCGCTAATCAAAAACATATTGTCTTTGATGTAAAGTATAAGGATTCCGCAAACTCCAGATTCTCGCGATCTGATAGAATGCAAGTGTTGGCATACGGCTTGATGTTTGACTCGGAGCATATCGGCAATATTTTTCCCACGCAGGACGGCACAAACAACGTTTATTACAAATGCAATAAAATCAACAGCAACGAAAACAAAGACAGATTTTACCATCAACTCGAAATTGCTATTGATAATAGTTTGACATTTGCTATGGACTCCAAAACTGGAGATCAACCAACAGGGTTATTGGAATATCTAAACGGCTTGCTAAATGGTTAAATAAACCTTGCTGCAGCACAAAATCAGTTTTTATGCCTGAGAGGAGTAATCAATGAGCGTTTTAATTGATAACAGCATTACCATATATGAGGCACTTGAGCATATTAAAAATGGCAAGTATGTCATGCCTGCCTTCCAGCGGCAGTATGTGTGGAGCATGGAGCAAATTGAGAAATTATGGGACTCTATTCTTTTGGATTATCCTATTGCCACTTTTCTGTTTTGGCATGTAGATGATAATAATGTGAGTTGGGACACATACTTCTGCAATTTTCTCCATGAGGTTACATTTGACAGCAGAAAACAAGCTGATAGCATTAACTATGAGCTGAGTAGTATTGATGTAAAACTAACTGACACAGCTATTTTGGATGGCCAACAAAGATTGACCTCTTTGTTTCTTTCTCTTTATGGACGAGGCTTTATCAGGCAAAAGCACGCAAGAAGGAATATTGCCGGTGGCACGGTGGTCAAGCTCCTCATTGAATTGAACAAACATAGGTTGACTGTAGATGAGGAAGAGTATAACAGCAAAAAGTTTGATATTAAGTTTACTGAAAAAGTAGGAAAACTCAGCCCAACGCAGTTTGAAATCAATAATATTCTTAGTCCCAAGTTCCAGGATGATAACACCAGGGCTCAGGCTATCGAGGATGCCATTGCAAATGTTCCAGCAGACAGCAAGGAATATGCGCGCAACATCTTGAACAAACTGTATAGCAAAATTTTTGTAGAAAAACTGATTCGATATACAGAAATTCAAGACATGAAACAAGATGATGCTTTAGAAATGTTTGTCCGTTTCAATAGTGGTGGCAAAGCATTGAAAAAACACGAAATCACTATGTCCATTCTTGAAGCATACTGGCCCAATGCTAAAACAGAGTTCGGAAAGCTACTCGATGGTTCTTACACTGGGTTCGGCTCAGACTTTATTGTTCGTGCTGCGCTTATGCTCTACGGTGATGTTGTTAAGTCGAACATCAATAAACAGATTGCAGAAGACTTAAAGAACAACTGGCAGGATTTTAAGAAAACTCTTAGAAACCTTGAGGAAGTATTAAAAGACATAAAAATTGAGGTCAGCCGTTTCTCCAGTAGTTGGAACGTACTGCTGCCCATCATCTACTTCATGTACTATAACCCGGAATATCGGAACAACCTAGACGGTATCAAAGCATATTTGATCCGAGCTGTATTGTTTACATACTTCCAGTCCGGCACGACAAGCAAGTTGCAGCAAATGAAGAGTAACATCAACGACAACGATTATGAAATCACAGTTGATATGCTTGAACAGATGAATGATCTTCGTGTGACCGACGGCAAAATTGATGACATCATCAATTCCGAAAAAGGTAGCCGTGTTGCAGGAGAAGCGCTGTATTTCTTGGGAGTTGACTGGATCAACCGAAATTTCAAGTATGAGCAAGATCATTTGCATCCATACGATAGATTTGATAGTACAAAGCCTATCTCCGTTTCTATGGATGACTGGCGCAGATGGAGAAGTAATCGAAATCGCTTACCAAACCTTCAGTTACTCGAAGGCAGAAGTAACGGTAGTAAAAATGCTATGCGTCTTGTGGATTATTATAACGATATGAATGATGAGCAGAAAGCCGAGTTCTGCAGAGAGGCACTCATACCGGACGGGGTATCCTTTGAACTTGAGCATTTTGAAGATTTTTACGAAAAGAGAAAGGCACTGCTTTCTAAAAAAATACGACAGCTTTTGGGTTAAGAGCCACAAATGAGGTAAAGCAATGATTGATACAATATATACTATTGGATATTCTGGCTTCAAAATAGACGATTTCGTGAAAACCCTTAAGAAAAATGGAGTTTCTGTCGTAATAGATGTAAGAAGTTTGCCATATTCGCAATTTCATTCTGAATACAATAAAGAAAACCTATCCCGAACATTAGAGGAATCTAAAATTTATTACCGCAACTATGTTGCCGAATTCGGAGCACGACAAGAAAATCGAAAATTCTATCCTAATGGATATCTTGATTTTGAAATGTTTGCACAATCGGAGGATTTTTTGTCTGGATTTGATAAGGTTGAAAAATCAATGCAAAAAGGTTTTGTTATAGCATTGATGTGCAGTGAAAAAGATCCCATAAAATGTCACCGATCAATTCTTGTAGCTCGTGCTTTTCGTAATGCAGATTATAAAGTTATCCATCTATTGCCAGAAGGAAAAAGTATAACTCAGGATGAAATTGAAGAAAGGTTGTTAAATATGTTTTTCCCGGACAGAGAGCAAATTAATATGTTTGCCCCAATGTTAACAACGGAAGAATATATTGAAGAGGCTTACAAAAAGCAAAACGCAAGCATCGGATACAGTATAGAGGGAGAAACATAATGAAACTATTTACTATAGGATTCACCCAGAAAAATGCTAAACAATTCTTCGAACTACTCAAAGCGAACCAAATAGAACTACTAATAGACGTCAGATTAAATAACAAGTCTCAGCTTGCTGGATTTACTAAAGGAAACGACTTGGAGTATTTGTTAGCAGAGATTTGCGATTGTCAATATAAGCACTGCTTAGAATATGCCCCAACAAAAGACATATTAGATGGCTATAAAAAAGGAAATATAACTTGGGAGAAGTATGTCGAACTGTATTCAGCGCTAATGATTAAGCGTGGAGATTACAAGGATTTTCACAAGAAATATGAGGCATATTCGAATATTTGCTTGCTATGTAGTGAGGCTACCGCCACGCAATGCCATCGCAGGTTAGCTGCTGAGATGATTGCTAAAGGCAATCCCGACATTAGTATTAAGCATATTTAACGAAGGAGGATGTGTATGATACGGGAAGTAGCAATATTAACTATGTCATCAAAAAATCATGGCTATTGTGTTGCGGGAATTGACCTTCAAAATGGCAAATGGATAAGACTCGTATCAGATGATGTAGATACACATGGAGCATTAAGCAAAGAAGATGTGAGATATTCAGATGGCATATATTGCAAACCGCTTGATGTTGTAAGAGTTGCAATTGACCAATACACCCCGATAGAGCATCAGCCTGAAAATGCATTGATTGATTCTTCGAAGTATTTGGAAAAAGTCGGAACGATAGATATAGGAAGGGTCTTGGAAATTCATCCTGCTGAATTTCACGATGTTTTGTTAGGCAATCAGTATGCGTATATTACTGAAGCCGGAATATACAAGGTTAGTGAATCGCTTATTTTGGTAAACGTGAGCGATTTAACTATTTACCACCCGTCGGAATGGTCCACGAAAGCGACCTTTACATATCGAGGCACACAGTATTCTAATCTGGCTGTAACAGATCCCGAATATTACACAGCACCTAATAATCATCATGTAAATAAAGCAATTTTGGTGATAAGTTTGCCAGATAGTCCTCAAAACGATAAGTATTATAATAAATTTGTAGCCAAAATTTTTCCGTTATAATCTTGGGATTTACCAATGAACAATCGGCGGAGCCAAAAGATAACGACAAATAAGTATAATCCACCGAGGCATTAACCGTAACAGTTAGTGCCTCTCTTCTTTATCTTCGGTTTTGATGTCAGTAAGCTTGGCCAACTTCTTGCGCATCTTGGAGTAATATTTAGGGGAAACCATAATTTTGAAGATGTCCAGAATATGATAATTTTCATCCAGCTTCACTGCACCAATTTGAATGATTTCGACATGAAGCATTACCGGCTTCTTGACCATACTATTCATATCATACGGCTGATTCCACTCCAGATCTAATACGATGTAGTTCATATTGCCACTCCTTCTTATACGGTTGTTGCACGTCTTCTTTTGGTTTGTGACAATATCATAACCATCTATCAATCCAATAAATTACCCGTTTATTTAGGGCGCAAAAAATGCAGATCATTCAAGGCCTGCATTTTTATATGGTTATGTTTATGATGCTTTTATGCGCCGCTTTTGCTTTCTTTGCATACTGAGCAGCACCACCCCAGGTGTGGGTGATGTAGGTGACAACATAGTTGGATTGTTTGAGCATCCAGTTGTTGCGCCAGGAGATGGCGTAATGCGGATGGACAGACTCAATCCCCTCCGGGAGCATAGTGTCGGAGTCGTCGTCGTACTCATTTTTCTTGCCGGGCATATAGGCCAGCACAACTGCGTACATGATCTGTGGGTATTCTTGCTTTAATTTCTTCAGCTCACTGTGCACATAGGCATCAAATCGACCTTGGTGACCCACATAAAACATATCCACACCATGGTTGGTTATCAGGTCTATAAGCACCTCTCGCAACCTTGGTTTAATCGACTCCGAACAATCCCGGTGACCAAAAAATGTACACGCTGCCATAATAGTTGCTCCTTTTCCGGCTATGTATAGCCTAATAGTAGCACACATAGCCTATATTGTGCAACCAAATTGTTTATCCTATTGGTATAAAACCAACTAGGAGGCAACTTTTATGGATACAATTGCAGCTGTCAGAAACCGGATTCTTCAGTTATGTGGTGAACACGAGATCAGCATTAACAAGCTGGCTACGATTTCTGCACTTCCTCCCTCCAGCATCAAAAACATTCTTTACGGAAAAAGCCAGAACCCTAAACTCATCACCATTAAAATGATTTGTGATGGTCTAGGCATCACTCTTGGCGAATTCTTCTCCACTGTAGAGTTTGACCAGTTAGAGCAAGAACTGAAATAATATGTTATTGGAATTTCGGGAGAGAAATATGAGCATTAGATTAAGAAAGTATTCGTACCGTTTTGCTGAGCAAGTATTTAATGGAAAAGTTGCTCTCAAAAACGAGTTGGAGGAGATACTTTACGAGGCAACCAAAGATCTCGATGTCTTGTCGCGCCCCACCTTTAATCAGATTCTCGATGCTGCATTTAAAGCACATGGCTGGGAGTGTCAACCCTCCGTTTTTGGTGCCGAAGACGATGCATATGCACGGTTTGATTTCTTAAAAGATCGTGTTGGTGTTGAAGTACAATTTGGTCACCCCTCCTTTGTTGGCATTGACCTGTTGAAATTCCAAGTTGCGTCTTATTCTCACCTTGACTCTATTGATTTCGGCGTGTACATTACAACTACACAAGCATTTCAAAAGCACCTTATGGCCAAGGGACTAAAATGGAATGGCTCTCTCACATACGAAAAGGTCATCAAGTATCTTCCTCATATAAGAAGTGCTATTCAGGTGCCAATTTACGTAATCGGCATTGATATTTAATTTATTATGCAAACTGACGGGGCAGCTAGCAAGCTGCCCCGTTGTCTGTCACTAGGGTATGCCCTAGTGAAACAAATAAGGGTAATCCTTTTCTCTGTCACACAAGTTGCTTTCCTCATTTGCAAGTATTGCTTTTTAGCATCCAAACCTACTGACATATTTTATAATTAAAGTTTTATAGAACTATACGCCACATGCGTTTTATATTTATTCCGTCAATTAACCCGTATTCGGGTATCTTCGCCCTGTTTCGTTGGTATTATTTAAATAACCCGTGAATGGGTAACGACGAATTGGGGTGTGGAAGATGGAGTATTCACAGATATACGTAAACAGAATCCGCCAACTTTGTAAAGAACGCGGTTTTGCTATTAATAAACTGGCAAAACGCGCCGGAATAAATCAATCTACGCTGGATAACATTGTTCGAGGCTTAACCAAAGATCCTCGTGCATCTACACTTCATAAGGTTGCATTAGCTTTCAATATGACTCTAGCAGAATTCCTCAATTTTGATGAATTGAACGACTATTCATTTGTAGATAATGAAGATGATTGATTCATACAATCATTTGCAACTCATTTCCCACAAATGTACTAACGAGGTGTAGCTATGCCGAAATCAATATTCTCCTTCTTCTCCGGTGTCGGCTTGCTTGACCTCGGATTCGATACAGCAGGATATGATATAGTTTTTGTTAATGAATATAAAAAAGAATTCTTGGATGCATATCGCTTTGCTCGACAGAATCGCATTGCGGATCCGATCTATGGATATCATCGCTGTAGCATCGATGACTTTTTCACTTGTTCGTATACTGCTTTTTTACAGCACAGTATCCATTTGGAACGGAATGTCGGCAATATTATCGGATTTGTTGGTGGCCCACCCTGTCCGGACTTTTCCATCGCAGGAAAGAACAGAGGCCGAAACGGCGAGAACGGAATTCTTGCCCAAAGCTATGTTAATTTGATCACACAATTCCTTCCCGACTTTTTTGTTTTTGAAAATGTAAAAGGGTTAGTAAAAACAGAAAGACATCGTGTGTATTTTGATGAGCTAAAGCAACAGCTACAAGCGGCTGGATACTATATATCCGACCAAGTTCTTAATGCACTTAGCTTTGGTGTTCCTCAGGATAGAGACCGAATTATTCTTGTTGGCATTCATCAGGATTTCTATGTTAGAAACCACAAAGCTGCGCCTGTGGATGGTCTGCAATTCCCTTGGCTACAACACGCAGTTTTCGGAAATCCAGAAGAAATAAAAGCTGAAGAATGGAAAACAACAGATCCTTTCCGTGAAAATTGTAATAGATATTTCCCACGTAAAACACCCAATCGGTATCGCGAACTATGTGTTGAGACGTGGTTTAGACGCAACCATGTAGACAACCATCCAAATGCTAATGATGTTTTCCGTGTAAAGCAGGGACTCCATAAGATGCAAACCATTCCTGAAGGCGATGTTAGCGGTAAATCCTTTAAGCGCTTGCACAGGTGGAGATATTCACCGACAGCAGCCTATGGAAATAACGAAGTTCACCTGCACCCTTACCGTGTAAGGCGGCTCAGTGTTGCAGAAACTATGGCTATCCAATCTCTTCCAGATTGGTTCGCTTTGCCCGCGAATATGACACTATCAAACAAGTTTAAGGTCATCGGAAATGGCGTCCCAGTACTAATGGCAACCGCAATTGCTCAGACTCTTTCTGAATTGTTGGACGAGATTGTTGCCAACTAAAGGGGGAAGAACTATGAACATCGAAAAGAAGCAAATTGAAATCAATCCTAGAGTCATACAACACTTAGGAAAGGACTTGATTACATCTTCTGATGTGGCTGTAGTCGAGTTGATTAAAAACTCTATTGATGCAGGTGCGCCCAAAATTGCACTGCGACTATTTGATTCCTTGCAAAGAGTAGTGCACTCTTCCAATCTCCTGACCAGTGTCCCGGAAAGTGCTTATCTAATGATTCCTGATGCCCTACATAATCTGCCCGTCTGTCTTGTAGAAGACCTAGGCAAGGGCATGAATGAACATCAGCTGATTGCCGGCTTTCTAACCGTGGGAACAGGCATCAAAAGTGCCGAAGATCCGACCGCACTAGGAGAAAAAGGCATCGGTCGTTTGGCAACACAACGGCTAGGAACGGCTCTTCTTGTCGAAACTGTTTCCGCTGATTCTCCCGGTACAGTACTCTATACATTCATTGACTGGGACGGAGTTTTTGCTGGAGATACAGAGGTCAATTTTCTGAAAGAATCTATTGACAGAGATACCTCGTATACCCGTCTTTGGATTATCGGCATTGATCTCGCGGACTTTTTAGATGTTGCTGATCAAGTGCAATTTGCATTCGATATAAATTATGCATGCAATAAAGAACTGCAATCTGCGCTTAATTTCCTTATTTCTCCCTTTAAGAATTCTGCTGCACCTGAGTTAACTCTCGAATACAATGATACTCTGGTCCCTATTGACTTTGTCGGCGAAATGCTCGAATTATCAGAAAGTACACATTATTTCCGTTATACTGATAGCGGTTTGGAGTATGGTCTTGAAATTACACCGTGGTATATCGAAAGAATTCATCTTGCCACAGTAAAGGATGAAGCGTTTAAACGTTTAAGAAAGCCGCATTTTTTCTATACTGAACTGCTTAAGCGTAATGCGGACCGAATTGCTACGGTTTTGAAAAAATCTTTTAGTCCTGATATCGTATTTGATTCACTTGTGCGATTCTATAGCAAAGCAATACCTTGTAAGAATGCCGATATTCTCGATGCTTATCAGGCAATATGGTGCGAAAAGGCAAACGATTGCATTTCTCTTTTATCTACAATTGCTCCGATAAGCAGCCAAATTTATAGCTTCAAGCAGAATTCTAAGATTGCAAAGGATATCATTATCGATTCGATAAAAGATCAGAGAAAGTCTCTTGGCAGTTGGACTGTTGACAACGAAAATACCTACAACATCAATAACCTTAAGGCTTTCTTAGCTAACTATAACGGTATAAAATTATATCGAGGTAGTTATCGTATAGGTTTCCTCGGCAATAAGGAAAATGACTGGATTAAGCTCCAGCAGTTTAGAACAAAAGGTCAACAGTGGTACCGTTTTGATTTGGGCAATACCGTTGGTTATGTATCTCTGTATGACCCAGAACAACAGCGTATCAAAGAGATAAGCTCCCGGTTGGATATCCAGGAAAATGAGTTTTCTGTTGCTTTTAAAACGCTAATCGATATTGTTTTTAACACATTGTTCTACGAGCTAAACCGTTCTGCAAATGCTCTGATTAAGACCATTTTGGAAGAAGAAGGTTTGCTGGCAGAGCCTCTTTCAAAACGTGTTAAGAAAAATGATGATGCCATAAAAAAGGTTTTGGAGCAGAATAAGAAAATGCTCGATTTGATTCATCGAATTGGGCTGGAGTTGTCTGCTGAAATTACACAGCATGGCGAAAATGTTGTCATACCGAAACAACGGTACACTGCTGCTGCATCTATGTTAAGTGATATTGATCGTAGTGCTGCTGAAAACGTTCAGTTGTCACAGCAAACAGCCCAGTTGCTAGCTGAAGCAAATGAGCAACTGAAAGTAATCGAAGTCGAATCGTATAATAATTTCAAGCTTATGGCGAACGGCCTCATTACAGAAACAATCACTCACGAATTACACTCTGTTAGTAGCAGTGGAACAGACGATTCAATTCCGGAACATTTTGACGCGCTTAAGCTTCATCTTCGCGAGCAAAAAAGCATCCCTGTGTACAATACTCATGTAAAGCCGATCAAAACAGGTTATCAAACTTTGGCTGGAAAGATCAATCGAGTGTCTGATCTATATTCTTTCCTCGAAACGACCTTTATTCGCAAAGGAACTTATGATGATTTTGAAGAACAAAATATTGCTGACCTTGTCGATGATGTTTTCGATAACCTTCTGAATTTTAACCAACTTACTAATCTTGATATCAGTTGTAGAACCGATGGCTTATGCTGGTATGCGCCCAAAGGTGTCTTGCTTCATGTCTTTTATAATCTGTTTGCCAACTCTATGTACTGGATTGATAAACGAAGAGAGTACGCAAAGCACGATCCCAAGTATGCTTTGGCGGATAATGATGCGATCATCGTTGAACCTTGCGGAGATAATGAGTTGATTGTCTATGATAGTGGACCTGGCGTAGCTACTGATATGGAGGATATCCTCTTTGAGCCTCTCCAGTCCGGCAAGCCACATGCGGAAGGCCGCGGAATGGGACTGTATATTGTTCGGCAAATCATGCAATCTTTTGGCGGCGATATTCATCTTCTTAACGAACGTAATCAGTATGGTAATCGATATAAGTTTGTTCTTACTTTAGCAGAGGAAAAATAATGAGAGAGATAACATATAAAGAGATTCTCGAAAATATTGACTGCGGTTTAGTTGTTTTCTTTGAAGATGACTTCATTCAACCTGGTACAGTGGAAATTTGTGATATCCTTTATAAGGCTATCCGTATGGATGAAGATCTGCAGAGCAAAATGTTGTCCTTACTGGATGTTGCAGATAAGCCCTTTTCATCTGCACTGAAAGCTTTCCTAGAATTGTGCAAACCCGCAGTCGATGATGTTGCCGACTGGGCAGAAATTGCCGATGTTGAAGACATCTTATCTCAATATAAGGAAAACCATCCGGAATTAGCAGACGCTGTTGATTCAGCTTTGGGTGCAATAACTTCTGTTCCCTGTGATAATAGTTTGCCTGTCCTATTTCAATTTGGCCTCCACTGTACTATACCATCAAAATACCAAGAAATATTTTCTGAGTACATTGAAGCAGAGTCGAGATGGCAGCCATTTGTCGTGTTCGATAACTACAACACGGATATCGCTACACAAGTCGAATCACTGATTGAGAATATGCCTGACCCTAATAATACCGTTACTTGCATAATTGATAACAGTATTAGGGGCGAGAACAGAGCAAATGATATTATCAACGAAATGGAGCGCATTTGTAAAACTGTCACTAAGCGGATTGTCGGTGCAGTTGTAACCTCTAAAGATCCAATCGAAAAAATCAGTGAGACGCTATTTATTGAGCATGTCGATAAAGATAATATTGCAAAACTCAAGCAAGCGTTACTTCGTAGCGCATACCACTATCTTCTGCGTATGCTCAAAGACCAATTATCCAGTCAGGTTATAGATGCCTTTAAAAAAGCTTCCTCGCACAGGAACATAGCGATTTATCTCGCCACTATGGCAAGAATCGAAGGAATTAGCAATTATGAAATTCTGATGCAGTGGATTAGTGCCATTTGCGAGGTAGGGTTTAGCAGTAGTTGTGACATACCTAGACTCGTTGCTATTGCCAATATGCTGGATGCATGTGAGGAGTCACCTGATTTTGAATCAATGGGAGATATGAGTGATATTAACACGCACGAAGCGTTTGATTACGAAATCAACCGTTTCTATCAGCCTGTTGCTCCAGGTGACATCTTCCAAACTACCGACGGCGATATGTATATCCTTGTTGGCCAGGCATGCGATATGATGATGACTGACAAGCGCAAACGGAGAAATGGTCTATGCGAGCTGGTCAAAGCAGAAATCACTCCCTTAATTTGGAAAGAAAAAACGCAAGAAAATCTAACCCACATTTGGATAAATAACTTCAAATCTAACGGAACAACATCTGCATTAAAAATTGATTATACCCACAGGTATTTCTTGGACAATGAGGTTGTAAGCTTGTGTTCATTCAACATTGATGGTGAATGCAGAATATGCTTGGACGAAAAGATCCCTGAGAACAGTCTTCGTATGTTACAGCCCTATCAGATAAACTATTTTTCTGATCTACAAAAATACTTCACCGCAATGCATGGAATCTGTTCCTCGGAAGTTCGTCCTTTTTACGACATTATTTCTGCTGATGAACATATTAGTAGAGTTGTTAAGCCATCGCAATATTTGGAAGCTGGCAACACCCTCTCTTATGGGCTCAAACGAGTCGCTCGAGTAAAAGACCATTACTATTTGTATGTGTATAAACTATATCTTGAGCATCGAGGCCGCTTGCCGTTTGAGACAATTAACCTGGCAAGAATGCAGACAATGAATGTGCTTTTCTCCAACGGATCTACGGGTATCAATCTTGATATTGATATATTTATTGCTCGGGATAAGGGATCAGCCAAATCATTACCTTGGATAATCAACAAGGAGCAGATGGATACTTTGGTAAACACATTTGCTTCCGGCAGCAATGTTAAAGACACACAAGATACATATTGGTTAAACAGCAATTCTACCGATATTCCGCTATCAAACGGGAGAACATTAGTTCTAACCAAGAAGTCTATTGAACGCGTTCACGTACAGGTCAACAAGTAATATTAAAGCGACAGTTCCAAGTAGGAACTGTCGCTTTAATGCATATTATGTCATATAAAGTATCTCACAGTTCAAAGTCATACCAATCCTTATATACTGTGGAGGTATATGACTCCCCTGATTTTGACAGGTTACACTTTTGGCACATCAATTGTATATTGCTTACATCATTAAGCCCCCCCTCATGGAGCGATACAATGTGATCATAGTGGACCGCCCCCTCATCCTCGCAGTCAAAATGACCAGACAAATCCACACCACAACATACACACCTTCCACGATCCCGAAATCTTACGGCACGCTTTACCCACATTGGGATATTGCATCTTGAAAGCTTTGAAGGGTTTGCATTGGCCATGTAAGTGTTAAATCTAAACAAAAATTCCCTGTTTTGAAAAAGCACATAAAAAAGCTCGCGACTCATTTGAGTGAGCACATCTTCCAAGTCGCCATTAAAAAACACAAAATCCAAATAATCATCAGAAATGCATTTGCATTCGGAATCCATTAAAAACGAGAAAAACAATTGCGCCTTAGGATTAAGTAAAGATAAAATTCGATCAACTTCAATCTTTCCATCCCGATGATCATCATCAAATTGAAATGCCTTGCGAAGACGTTTCGCCTTATTCTTCTCGTCTACAAGTTCATTATACCGTTCTTGGATTATTTCAAGAGAGCCCTCTGCATCCTCGTCAACTAACACTTTTACCGCAAAATAGCAAAACTCATGTAACGCAGAATACTTCGCAAAATTAGAAACTCCATTTTCAAAATAAGGTTCTGTAAACTGAGCACCCGTCTTAATCCAATCAATATGTCCCGTAAAGTAATACAGCAAATTATCAATAATATTGCAATAATAATAGACATTATAATAGTTCATTTCAATATTTCTCATTACATCACCTCAACTGTAACATGCTAAAGTTTTACAGTTAATTATCCTCTTGAGATAATACGCCTTCAATGGGATTATATAATGCCACTCCCCAATACTGCTCAGTATCGGTCTTTCCTAATGGAATACCACCATCTGGTTCATTTTCGATTTTTCTTAAATCAGAGGCGATTCTGTGAATACCAGCATTATGTTGTATCAGTTCAAGAGCTTGCTCCAGTTCCGCTTTACTCCCTCTGTCAACAATTACCAACATTTTGTCCATCATTATCGATAATGAACAAGCCGCATATATCAGAGACCATTTATGTAATAAATGTATTTCTCCACAGAGGACATGCTGAATCAATTCGTCTTCCTTAAATCCAAACATGCGCAGCAATTTATATTCTGCTTGACTCAAATCGGGTTTTAAATTCCCGCCAGGATTGCATAGGACAACTATATCAACCGGAAATCTATTGCCACCAAGAAAGCTAATGATTCCATTCATTTCATGAACAGCATCGAGCTGGGCTGTTACAATACTGTCTTGATATTTGTGCTTCTGTAATAATTGTAATGTTGCATTCAACGCTTCTTGATTCGTATCGATTGCAGCAACATCAAACCCATTCTGTATAAAAGCAAGCGATGAATACCCTACTCCGCAACCAATCTCAGCAATGCCACAGTGATTCCCAACAAAATGCTTTATAAAGCCACATAGCCATTCATAATCGCCATTATCAAAGTGCTGTTTAGCATTCACGCCCCAATGTGAGATATAGTCTTGTTCGTTCATTATTGTATACTCATTTGTCTCCATATCAAACCTTCGTGCATACTACTTTGGTAATCACTTGCTCTTACTTTTACTCTACAAATCATTGAACGATAGTTTTTCTTTATTATACCATACCATTCCCGGTATGTCACGCTACAAAAATACATACAAATAGCGTCTTTATCAAATATACTCCAATGTCCTAAGAAAACCGGGCAGTTTAAAACTGCCCGATTGCTTTGCTATATTTAATTATTCAGTTCCTGAGCCAAACGTAAGCCGAGGCGGATGCCGTCGATGAAGCCGGATTGTTGATGCAGGCGGCAGAGGCTGCAGACAGTGTCGATGATTTCATCCTTTTCTTTGAGGGTTTTACCGGTCATGGAGTGATAGAGGTCATCAAAGGCTTGTTTGATTTCGTCGGTATCGTCTGTGCAGACATGTTCGTAATAAGTATTGTGCAGGAGTTCCAGGACAGTGTCGGCATCGGCGCAAAGCGGTGCCTGCTGGGCGGCTTCCTTCGCCTGCAGGGCGGCTAAGTATTTCTTCATATCCATAGTTCAGTCCTCCTTATAATCAGCAGGCAGCCAAAGCTGGCCTGCAGCACGGAGCTTCTGCAACTCAACTTGAGCCTCAAAGCGGTCCTGTGCTTCCATTACCACATCCAGCAACTCATAATGATCCTCGTGCCACTCTTTGATGCCACGGAGGTAGCGGGAGCGGGGTTTATCGTCAATGATGAAAGGCATAATGTCGTGGCGCAGGCATTCCTTAAACAGAATGAGTCTGCCAACACGACCGTTTCCGTCCTCGAAAGGGAATATCTCTTCGAACCGGACATGAAAATCCAGGATATGATCGCGTTCGATTTCAGTCTCATGCTCATAGCTTGTAATCAACTCTCCCAGACTGGAATGAATCTGCCCTGCCGGCAGTAGCTGACGGT
>JAZUCE010000035.1:0-37394 GCA_045638905.1 Faecalimonas sp. | reverse complement strand
AATGGCTCCGATGTTGTTCCTTATGTATATGCAGATGCAAAGGATTCTGACGAAATCAAATCAATTATCGAAACATTCAATCCCAATGATTTTGCGTTTCCTGTTGATGGACTCATCATGGAGTATGATAATATTGATTATGGTAAATCACTCGGAGCTACCGGGCACCATGAAAATCGTTTGATTGCTCTTAAATGGGAAGATCAATTGTTTGAAACCAAATTCCTCGGCGTAGAGCTTGCAACAACCAGAACCGGTATGGTAAGCCTGACAGCAATCCTGGAACCTGTTACTATCGAAGGTACTGTTGTATCTCGTGCTTACTTGCACAATTTCGATATTTTTAACAGTTTCAAGTTTGGTATCGGTGATACGGTTAAGGTTTACAAGGCAAATATGATTATTCCGCAAATTGAGGAAAATGTAACGCAGAGTAATACATATCAATTGCCTATGACCTGTCCATGCTGCGGAGAACCACTTGTTGTTAATGCTACATCCGGCGGAACCAGCTTTTTGTATTGCAATAATTCTGAATGTCCTGCCAGACTGGTTCAGAAGTTCGTTCACTTCTGTGAGAAAACCCGTATGAACATCGAAGGTCTTTCAGAAAGAACCTTGGAAAAGTTCATTGGTCACGGATGGATTCGTAACTTTGGGGACCTGTATGAGCTTGAGAGACACAAGGATGAAATTGTAAACACAGACGGCTTTGGCGAAAAGTCTTATCAGCGTTTGCAGGCTTCTATAGAAAAGAGCCGTAAGTGTACGCTTGATAAATTTATTGCAGGTCTCGGTATTTCTATGGTTGGAAGACATGCAGGAAAAATCATTTACGACTATTTTGACGGAGACTGGAATGCTTTTGAGCAGGCTATCATTGATGGCTATGACTTCACAGCACTTCCTGATTTCGGGCAGATAATGCGAGCTAACATCTACACCTGGTATGCAGACGAAGACGAAGCAAAGCTTTGGCGTCCGCTACTTGATAAAATCGAATTTGTAAAGGAGAATCGTTCTATGGATATCAATAAGAAAACCGTATTTTTCGGTAAAACTATCGTTGCTACAGGAAAGCTTGAGAACTATACCCGTGATGAAATTCAGGCGAAGATTATTTCGTTGGGGGCTACTCCTGCATCATCTGTGACACGAAAGACAGATTACCTTATTGTTGGTGAAAAGGCCGGCAGCAAGCTTACTAAAGCACAGCAGCTCGGCATCAGAACACTGACAGAAGAAGAATTTGAGAACCTACTGGTATTTGATGAATAATAAGCCAGAACAATATTGCGGCGGAGCAACTCTTTGTAGTTACTCCGCCTATTTTCATTTATGGAGGTAATTTATATGACCAATAAAAAAGAAATCACAATAACAGGATCCGCTGTTAATCCGATTACGGTCGGCGAAGTCGCTCTTATAGCTGAGTCTGACGGTTCAACCAGAAGAACCTCAGTTGTAGTAAGTGTAGAAAACAATTCGGATGCAGAAGTCAGATTTGAAACGCAAAACAGCATTTATACGCTGCGCAAGACCAAGAGCAATCCCATCGCAGGCATGATGATTAAAAAAATGTTTGAAATGAGGGGATGCTAATGGCTAAGGAATCTAAATCTGACCGTTTTGTAAGACTTGCTGAAGCAAGGGTTAATAAGCTCATCAAAATGATTCGTCTGCTCGGCAACTGCTCCATGAAGTGCAATTATGAATTTACCGAGGAACAGGTCGGTCAAATATTCTCGACTCTGTATGATGAACTGTATAAAGCTCGTGCAAAGTATTCAATTGCTAAGCGTGACAAAAAGCCGTTCTCCCTTTCAGATGAGTCTGAGGAACCAATGCCAGAGTATCCTCACACTGATTTGCAGTTGCCTGATGGAACAACAATCAGGGCATCTGCAATTGATGATGAAAACTTCCCGGCAATTAACATTGACCTGATTGATTTTGAGAAAACCGAACAAGTTTGCTTTGTTGAATATAATCCGGAACGCAGCTCCTGTCACAAGGTTTGCATCGGCGTTTATCAAAGCGACAAAGATGATCCTGTTTTTTATGAGCAATATGTTCGTGATCCTCAGGATAAGGAGGTGTAATTCTTGAAATTGTATTCTGTATCATACCGTGAATGGGATATGTTTTTCTCCAATTTGATAGACTGTAGAAAACTTTCTGTTGGAGAAAATAAGGACGAAGCTATCGAAAGAGTCAAACAAGTTGTTGCAAAGGATGCCAGAGATTTTAAAGCTTGTGAAATCAAGGCTGTTTTCGGACACAAGATCACGGTTGAATAATTAAATCTCATAGCCTTAAAAGGCAGAAAGGAAATCACTATGGATAATAAAATTAAAAATGCCCTGTTGCTTACTTGGGGCGAAATCGCTTTTTATGTTAGTGAAAAGGTTTCAAGTCTCATCGGCAGAAAAATCACCTGTCAGGCAGGGTTTGAAGATGATGCCTATTGGGGTGTTGCTGCAATAAACGATACCTTCTCCGTACAGGAACTAAAGAATATCCTTTGTTCAGTAAGCGCTACCAAGTTAATGTATGACGAAGCACTCCCTCCTGACTCGGCCGATTCAAGAAGCCTTGGCATGGGACTATCTGCAAAACTTCTTGAAAATTGTATCGGTTCATCTTGGGAACACTTGTCAATATCAGATGATGGACTTTGGCTTATAGGAATTGAACCCGAAACCGTAAAATTACCCGAAATGAGTCAAGATGTAATTTATGTCGAGGATTGCTTTGTAGATACCACAAAACTCATATCAAAAGATGAGCTTATGAAATATCTTGAGGAAACTGATGGTATGGGCTCTGATTTGGATGAATTTTGTCAAAATAATTTGCTTGAGTATGGGACAAAGCTTTACTGGTATTGTCCATTACCCAGTAAGGACCATGAGGGCTACTATTTCGTACTGGTACGTGACGGAGTATTGAGTCTTCCATATAATCATGTTTACGACAGAGATGAAGAACTGGCTCTTGGTGATGCAAAACTTTTCAACTCTCGCGAAGTATTCAATGTTAAATGCAACTGGGATGAATTTACTGATACAACATCACGCATCCTCAACTCTCTTGCATGTCACTTAATGAAACGAGGTGACAAAAGGTGAAAATAGCTTTATATCAGATAATACCTGAGTTTGACACAGACAGACTTATGTTTAATAACCTTGAGTATATGCATACTGCATATGGAAAAGAATTACCTGCACATCTTTACGAGCAGGTGTTCTGCGGTGAAGTTGAAGCAAATTATCTTGAAATTGTTTTTGCTATTTTTAACACTAATTTCCCAAAAGATTATCGTGGCAGGTCAATGTCTGTATCTGATGTTCTTGAAGTCATGGAAACTCCGCAGGAAAGCAAATTTTACTACTGTGATAGTGTTGGCTTTAAAGAAGTTGAATTTGACAAGAATAAGGCTATGCTTCCAATCCAGAACCACGACTTTCAAAACACGCTAATAATCAAGCAAAATATGCGTATCTTCTTTGTCGGCGAAAACGGACTTGAAGATCATTTCTGCGATAAGATTATATTGAAACGCTGTAAATACAGTCAGTGCCAGATTGGATATGAACTTCAGATGCATCGTGGTAATACAAACAAGTATATCACGCGACAGTTTCTCACAAAACCACTGTTTGTTCTTACAAAATGTAACCTCAAGATGCCCGAATCCGTACTTTACAACATTAAGGATAAGGACGGGATGATTATAAAGAAAAGCCGCTTTTCTATGCACAGCCTTGATATTCTTGGAGCTGTAAGTACATGGATAATGCACTCAGGCTTTACTTTTGAGAATATGTAATCGAGAGGTATCATTTATGTATGTGATGAAAAACAGCAAACAGGTTGAACTGTCAGACCGAGTTAGGTTTCGCTGCACTCGTTGCGGTGACTGTTGCAGGCATGTTGAAGGTGTTGTAGTTGTGGAAAGTCTTGATGCATATAACCTTGCAAAACATCTTGGAATAACTATATCAGATTTTTTTACAGACTATACCGAGCCATACTATCTGGAAGACACACAGTATCCTATATTTACACTTAAAGCTGTTGAAAAGGAAAAAACTTGTATCTTTCTAAAAGGCAATCGTTGCACCGTGCAGGACGTAAAACCAAGAACCTGTAGAATGTATCCGTTTTGGATTGGTCCAGGCGAAACTGCGGAAGAGTTTACATACAACTTTTCTACAGAACGCCGACATCATCCGAAAGGTTCACTCGTTAAGGTTAAGGATTGGATGCGTGAACATTTTCTTGAAGAAGAAAAAAGATTTCTTATTGAGGATTCAAAAGCTATGGAGAAAATTGCACCACTTTTTAACAAACTTCGTCATAGTTCATACAATAAGGAACGTCTGCTCAGGCAAATCCTGATGCTTCGCTATTTCAACTATGAAACGGACAAACCGTTTTTTGAGCAGCATAAGCAGAACAACGAAGACCTGTTGGCAATTCTCGAAGAAGAAATCAAAACACTCAAGTCATTATGACACAACAAAGAGGCATCGGATTATTCCGGTGCCTCAATCTATAAATACGGGGGTAATATTCAATGGATCAAAGATTAAAACATATAGCAGATAACATGGAGAAGATGAAACTTGGAGCTGATGACACATTCAGGTTCAGTTGTAAGCAATGCGGTAAATGTTGTATTAACCGTGATGATATTATACTGACTCCATTTGATTTGTTCAGAGCATCAAAGAAACTCAATATGGCTCCGCACGAATTCATAAAAGAATACTGCGAGTCATATATCGGTGATAGTTCAAGAATGGTTATTGTCAGACTCAAACCACGCGGAAGCATCAAACGATGTCCACTCCTTAAGGAACGCAAATGCATGGTTCATGATTCAAAGCCGGGCGTATGTGCAATGTATCCTATTGGTCGTGGATTTATGATTAAAGCTGATAAATATACACCTGAAAGTATCAACTTTGAAAATGTTATATACTTTTTCAACGGTGCTCATTGTGGCAACGATGAAACTCATACTGTTCGTGAATGGTTTGCATCTTTTGGCATTCCAATTGAAGACGAATTCTTTATCGAATGGCAAAAAACTGTCACGGAGCTACATAACATTATCGAAATTGCAGAAAAAAACTTTGCAAAAGAAAGTACATTGGAATCTCTATGGAATGGCATTTATGTTGCCTTATATCAAGATTACGATATAACCAAAGAGTTCCTTCCGCAGTTTTTAAGCAACCGAGATAAACTGATGAGCTTTTTAAGAACAATACCAAAATTTTACTTAGGAGGTAAGAAAAATGTCGGATAATTATAATAACTATCAAATCATTCGCAAAGATGCGAAAAACTGTTTTGTGGAAAGTCTTTATGACTCGTTTTCTATTGGCAAAGTACATTTTGCATTTGCAACCTATGATGTATCAAAGCCAGCCGGACAACGTCAGACTAATAACATTCATATTTACATTGACGTGGATGAATTCTTAGAGCTGTGCAGGAAAATTGAGTTCGGAGAAATTAAGTATCTAATGAAGCAAAGACGAGATGCAAAAGACAATTCGCCCATATATGAAACTATGGGAGGAACTTCTGCAGAGACACTTGCCAAACGCGGGAAATCCAGACCTGATGGAAAAAGTGTATCCCGCATCGCAAAATTGTCAGTTGCGGCAAAAGGTCTCTTTTTTACAGCTGACAGTGGTGTTGGTGAAACAGGTCCTACAGGTCTTATTGTTCCTAAGTTTGGCAATAATCCTGAAAATCATGTATCAATACTTCTTACCTTTGAGAGTTTCAGTGAATTGATGCTTTTAACAAAGGTACATTATCAGGCTTGGCTCGCAGCTAAGTATATGCATTCCGAAGAATTTGGGGGTGTGTCAAGATGAAACAATTAGGAAATCTTGCGATAGTTACAGCAAAACATCCCGAAGTAATGATGCAAATCTATGATGAAAAAGTCTGTGTACATACAGGAGCAGGTACGGAAAGGAAAACTCTATCCTGCAATGTATGGGATGACAATTATATCAACGGAATTATTGCATATTTGAACTTCGGAACAACAACAGAAGAACTCAAGCGAGATCTGTTGTGCTGTAAGGAAAGCATTATAAAGGCATCATATACATCAGTATGGGATGGAAACAGTATTACAACACCTTGCCTTGTAAATCTCACCACAAAAGAAGTTTTTGAGATAGAAAAATCTCCTGTAGAGCTTCGCGGTTCGTGTGAAGATGAATTTGTAACCATTAATGGTTCAGACTATCATGTTAATGGTGAAGATGACATTACAAACGAGAAGGACGAATACTGGCGAGATGCCGAAACAGCAACATTCATTGGTATGGACTCGTGGGATAGACCTGTATACAAGCTTTCTGATGGAATGCTTATAAAAGATGTAAACCCCAGAAAACAATTTGAACCAGATTTACACTGTAGTTCTGATAACGAACTTGAAGGTGAGCCTTCATTTAGGTTCGACCGCATTGTTAAATTATTGCCGCAACGTGTAATATGGTAGTTTCAAAAGCCTAATAAAGCTACAGTAAACTTTTATAGCAGGTGTTCTCTTCGGAGAATGCCTGTTTTTCTTTATTGGCACATATTTGGCACAAAATTGGCACAGTTTTGCCGATGACAAGAGAATATGAATGTGTTATAATAGTATCGTCTATAAGTGGGTTCACAAGTTGAATCCACTTAATTTTATGTAAAGGAGCGTATTTACAATGAAATATTGTCCCTATTGCGGAGCCGATGTTTTAAACGGTTCCGTTTCTTTTTGCGCCGAATGTGGCGAAGCTTTAAATGGTGCCGTCAAGGGCAAAAAGACTAAAAAAGAAAAGAAAAAGAAAAAAGTAGACAAGAAACCGGCTAAAGAAAAAGTTACCTCTGAGGTTACTGAAGAAGCTTATGAATCCGAACTGGAGCCAACACCCGATCCTGATTTTGGGTATGACGGATACTATGATGATGTTCTCCCTACTGATGATGCAGTGGAACGGCAACAACTTGATAAGGCAACAATTAAGAACCTTATTATAATTGGTGCCGGTGTATTTCTTGCAATTACTATCTGTGTAATAGCGATGTATTTAATGTGATGTTGTAAAAACGCATTGAAGTTCGTGTAATGTATATGAGGTGATTTAGAAATGTTATATTTGTCAAAAGGAGTTGTATGTAAAGACTCCACTGAAGATAAGCTTCATATTGCACGAGGAAACAACATTTTCATACTTGAAGACTTGGAAGCTGAGGTTTGGCTTGAAGGAAGATTTAAAATGGTTTCATTCCCGGATACTAAGGATTATGAAGATGTTATACTATCGCTTTCTGCCAAAGGTCTGGCAGAATTTGAATACCGTTCGGATGCAATATCTCAATTTAGGCTTCTTTCTCGTTGTATCTGTTGCCCGGCAAAAACAAAGTTACTTAAAAAGTCACTCAATAAAAACGAAAAAACAGCCCTTGAGTGGCTTTCCAACGCAGGCATAAGGTTAACAACTGCTGAACTTACATATTTGTTTGAGAACAAAATTTTGCCCACTCCTGCACTTATGTATGAAGAAAATCGACAGGCTCTTGTTGAAACTATCTATACCCAAAATAATATTTATGACAATATTCTCGAAAATCAAATGGAAAAAGCAAAATGCAGAAATGAAATAGTAACTGTAATTTTAATGCTTTTACGGAAAAAGAGAATTGTTATGCTGTGAGGTGATTTATCTGAAAGAACTATATTTGAAACTGCCTGAAGCATTAAAGAAACAAATTGTGTTGCAGGCAGCAACAGCAATTCTTGCGTTCTTTTTGTTTTTTATTGTGATAATTTTCTGTAAAGATATGATTTTAGCCTTGCCGTGTATGCTATTTAGCGTATTTATGATTGTAAAAAGTGCGGTTTTGTTTTATAATTGTATTGATGGGAACTATCTTGAGATTAAGGGGGTATGTTCCGGTGTGGAGATTACAACGATTAGGAAAAGAATAAAATCTCTGACAATTAAAGCAGAAAATAAAGTTTTAAAAGTTCCAATTCGTTTCAGACTAAAAGGGACAGATGTTGGTGATACTATAACTGTATACTTATCGAAAAAGGCACAGCTATATTATAACAATGGTAGTTATATCGCTAATGATATTTACGCACTTACTGCCACAAAGGAGGCATGAAAATGAATACAGATAAAACAGTATTGATGGAAATACTTGAAGATATAAGAAAAACAATTGAGAACAATGCAAATGAAGACGGTTCTGTTAATATAGACATGATCAAGGCGCGTTTAGCTCTTGAATTTGCAAAGACATCCGTTGAGGAAGCAGTCATAAAATAAGAATTTAATCCAAACACATTGACTATTCAGGGTTTGTATGTTATAATAATTATATAAGTTTCAAGATTTCCATAGAGAAATCACAGTTTTCTAAGTTTACAAAGTGTCAATGAGCACAACCATGTGCTTTATTGGCACTTTTTTTATTTACTCTGATTTCTCCCCGTTTACGGGTTGAAATATATATTTTATTATACCAAGCAGGCAAACCCTGCACGAAAGGAGTCGATCATTCATGATCAAAGTATTCACTACAAATGCCGTTATTTCCAAAGGTTACAACGGCGCACCGGCAATCAAGTTCTCGGACACAGGCGATTCGGCAAGATTCCGAATCGGCAAAAAAGTCTATGACACCCGTGCCGAAAACAACACCAGATGGATGAACCTCACTGTAAAGGTCCTTGATGCAAAGCTCTGCGAACGCATCAGGAAAATGCAGCTTAAGGAAGGTTCCTATGTCAACATTATCGGCAAACTGGACGAAGATGTCTGGACTGACGATACGACTAAGGAAGAAAAAAGAGCAATGGTCATTGTTCTTGATGAACTTGAGTATGCATCTAACGGTAGCGGAAAATCCAACAACAGTCAAGGTGCAAATAATCAGACAGCACCCGCACAGAATGGTTCCGAAGCACCTGCAGCAGATCCTACGGCATCCGATAATTTCACCGGATTTGAGCCTATGGGCGATGGCAACATGTTTGATGTAGGATAAAAGGAACAAAAAAATGAACAAGCGTAATTAAGGCGCACATGAGTATTCTTCACTGATTCTCGTGTGCGCTTTTTTGCGTCTTGCAAGGAGGTATCTTATGACAAACGAAACTTTTCTTCTTATGTCTGATGAAGAAAAAAGCAGAAAATTCAAGACGGCTCTTAAGAACAGGACAAACAATTTACTTACAGATGAGGAAATCAACATTATAATGTTCAACACTCCTTTGAAAAAGCAATATGTCATCCGTGTTTATAATGATCCGATTGAGTTTCAAAGCAATCTGATGCTATCTGAAAGCCATGGTAGCAAAACTCTTCTTGGCAGTATGGTTGCAGGAGCAAATGAAGAAATTCGTAGTTTGTTCAGTGACTCTAAAACAGCTGCAATTATCACCAAGAAAAAATCAGCTCAGGAAATTTACTGCATCCATATATACATTCCTCTTTGTAAGGAGGCGAAAATTTATGGGTAAAAGAAATTTGAGCCCGATTCTTCGTGAAGTCCTTGTATTGATAGGAGTTCTTTTTCTGGTTGTGTTTATGTGTAGGCTATGGCCCTTGCTTCTTCTCATGATTATTGCAGTTTTTGTTGCATTAATAGTCTTGCTTTTTAAGCAGACAAAAAAGGTTGAAGTAATTGAGCCTTTGCCAATCAAGACGCAAGCTCCGGAAGTACGGATTCCAACACAAAAGGATGTATACAATCTTGCTTATTCCGTCATACTCAGGCAGATAACAGCAATAGTTCTGGCTAAATACCCGAATGCACGCTGGATATGGGAAGCACCTAACGCAAAAGAGCGTATTGAAAAAGGTGAAGAAATATATATTCTGCTTAACAGTGCCGGAGGTTATAAAAGAGCTAAGGTTGTGATAACAAATCTTCAGGTTACTGATATTTTGTTTGGTTTGCCACCTGCAGAGGATACAGAGCAGACTGATACTGAAGATGATGAGAACGAAGAACCAATGGACGAAAACTACGAGCTGCTTGCGTTTGAGTGGGTTGAATCTCATATTGTTGAGCTTAATGCCCGTGTAAATGAAGCCATTGGCAAAGGAAAATCAGAATTGCTTCTAAAATCAGATGAACTCCCCACAAGGGAAAGTTGGGACGATATTCGTTACGAACTCGAAAAAGAGAATATCGCCGACACGAAATGTATTCCTGATGGGATACTGATTAAACTCACGCGTTAAATACGCAGAAAGGAAATTACAATGAGTAATGCTAATAGTTTATTTAATTTCAGCAGAAGTCTCCCCGAACCGTTCGATACAGTAACCAAGAAAAAGATATCTGTGTCATCAAAATATGGAGACGGAACGGTATCAACCTTGTGTGCTACTGTTATCAAAGCAGTCAATATGCTTTGCAAGCTTAACAACCTTGCAGAAAAAGGTGCAGTTGGTATCATCGACAACCGATGTGTTGCAGAATATAAATCATCAAACAGTGAGGATGAATACCATCTTGTTGTTTATGACACATCAAGTGGTTCTACGCTGGCAAGTGTGTATGATAAGAGTACAGAGGTGCTTGAGACCTACACGCTTCATAACAGTAGCAGAGATGGTTCTGCAATTGTAATGGCAATGCTTCCTGCACTGCTTTCTGATGAAGAGTTCAAAGAAAACTTTGACATTTATTATGATCAGTATTTATCGGGATTTTCCGATATGACAATTGCAACAAACAGTATGGCGTATATGTGCGATAACGCATACAGACGTGTTAAGGACGACAGTTGTCCGGCACACTTACCGTTTACAGTAGATAAATCCGGTAATATGATGCGAGTATCCAGAACCCATATTGATTCGGGAAATTTTTCACCCACACAGGTTGTTGCAGGCGAGTTTACAATATTCGCTTCGACCGGACCTGCAGTAGTTAAAAAAGCAAGCACATACATAGAGCATAATGATTTTGTGGGCAAATATGGTTTCGGAAACCGAAGTCTTACCGCAACTGAAGAAATGCTCGTTCCTAAACTTCCTGAATGGTATATCATACCCAAAGAAGTTGTGGATATATGTAAGCACGCTCAGGCTACAACAGGCAGGTCAATGCAGATGCGAAACTTCCTGCTTCGTGGTCCGGCAGGTACCGGTAAAACAATGGGTGCAAAGGCAATTGCAGCTGGTCTTGGTCTTCCGTATATGAAGTATACCTGTTCTGCAGGAACGGAAATATATGACTTCATCGGTCAGATTTTCCCAGACTCAGACGGTATCTCTACTGGAGACGCACAGCTTGATTTGGAACGCAGTCAGCTCAAGGCGATGGGTGGAATAAATTATGCCAATGTAGCTAAGCTTATGAATCTTCCTGATTTGGATGATATGGATTATGATCCGTCGGGCGTATATAAGTCAGTTACAGGTATAGATAAGCCCAATGCAACAACTCAGGACTGTATGGCTGTTGTACTTGAAAAGGTTACGGATAAGGTGCGAGCATTGTCAAAACAGGATGAAAAATCCACATCAAACGGACAGAGCTTCACTTATGTTGAAACCGACTTCCTTACGGCCTTGAAAAACGGATACGTAGTCGAAATTCAGGAGCCTACGACGATTATGCAGCCTGGTGTTATGGTTGGTCTTAATTCCCTTTTGGAGCAGACCGGCTCTATTACATTACCTACAGGTGAAGTAATTGAAAGACATCCTGATGCTGTTGTAGTTGTTACTACAAATATCAGTTACGAAGGCTGTCGAGGCATGAATCAGTCCGTTCTTGATAGAATGAGTCTGGTTCGTGATATTGAAGCTCCTACAGCTGACATTATGATTCAGAGAGCAATGAGCGTTACAGGGGCTACTGACGAATACGAGGTCGGTCAGATGGTACAGGTTGTAAATGACATCGCAGAATACTGCAGAAAGAACAATGTTACAGATGGTTCTTGCGGTATGCGAAGCCTTATTGACTGGATTATCAGCAGTGAAATAACAGGTAATGTATATGAATCCGCTTTATATACAATCATCAGTAAAGCAACCTCTGAGGAAAATGAGCGCGAGGCAATCATCACATCAGTGCTTGAGCCCATCTTCGCTCCACCGAGGAGAAAAGCTGTCTAACTTCTACGAAAGGAGGATACCCTATAATGGCAAGGGTGAATCACAAATTAGTAAAGCAGCGTTTAAATGAAAAACGCAGCAAAATAACTGATCGTCAGTTCTTCACGTCCCGTCTTTTGGCGGGACATTTTGAAGATATGGCGGCAGCACAAACCCGGCGGTATCAATATAACCGTCGGGTTCATGTTAATCTGATATGGGAGCCGAAAGATCCTGTTCCAGCAAAAACAAATAATCAGGATATTGTTATAAACTGTGGACATCCACTTGTAAGTAAAAGAAAAGGTCGCGAAAATCGTTATCAGGTTGTATGCGGCTTATTTGCTCACGAGCTTGGACACGTTCTTTATACTGATTTCCTTGCAGCTCAAAGCCATGTCAATTACATTGCTGCAGGAAAATGGTTTCCAAACACTCCGCTTCTTGCAACAAATGCCGATATAAGGCATGAAAGAGCGTTTTGGGATTATGTTAAAGACAGTCCTGAGAACCTGGAAGCAGTTCAATATGTAGCAGCGTATATCAGCAATATCATTGATGATGGATACATCGAAAACCGAATGTTACTTAACTTTCCCGGTACATTGGGATATGGGCTTGATACTTTAAGAGAATTGCATTTTAATGAGATGCCAACTGTTACCCAGCTTATAGAGCATGAGGATAATGGTGAAATGCATCTTTTTGAAAGCATTCTACAGAATATCTTGGCATATGTGAAATTCGGTGAGATTAAGTATGGCGACGAACCATTTAATGATATTCGTATCAAAACGGTTTTTGACTTGATTGCGGACATTGATACTGCGCTTGCAAGCAACAACGCAAAGGACCGATTAGATCTTGTAAATTATATTATGATAAAGTGTTGGGACCAGATGGAAGGTTTCCTTGAGCTTTGTAAAAAGCGACACGAGGAAGCAACCTCCTCCGGCTCTTCCGAAACCTTATCAGAAATAATGTCAAGTATTTTCGGTTCTTCAGCAAAAGGCTCAACGCAGATTGGAAGTGGTGACAGTACTCCTGTAGCAGAACGTCCGAACAATTCCGGTGCTTCTGCAACAGGTATTAACCGTGCTAAAACCAAAAAAGATGCCGAAGCCGAAGAAGAAACCGAAGAACCTGCTGCAGGTTCCGGTGATGACGAAGATGAAGAAAATCCACCTCCCCAGACTGAGACGGAAAATAAAAAAAATCCATCTGAGTCTGGAGGCGAAGATGAACCTGATGGTTCTGACTCTGAAGGCTTGAGCCCTATGGATGGAAATATGGGTTCCGGTGGCAAGCAAGAAGTTTCATCTTCTGAAGGTAAGCGTATCCCATATCATCAAACGGACAGACTCTCAAATCCAACAGGCGGAACAACAGAACGAGACGAAGACTACCAGCGTGAAAAGTATGAGCATGCTTCTGCTGACATTGAACGAATCCTTGATAAAATGGCTGAAAAAGAAGCTTGCAAAGAGCTTGAAAATGCCAGAATTCAGGAACTTCGAGATGTAGCACAGAACATTTCATACGGAAATATACATGAAGGTGTCAACATTACAGTGCATCGTATAAATTCTGTTGATGAAGACCTTGTGGACCAATATAACGAGGTGGCAGCACCTCTTCTTGCAATATCAAAGCAGCTTAAAAGAAGTATTCTCAGACAGTTTGAGGACCATCGCAGAGGCGGCAAGATGACCGGTCTTATGATGGGACGAAGACTTGAGGTACGCACTCTTTGCAGAAATGATGGTAAAATCTTTTCAAAGAATGCTTTGCCCAACGAAATCCCACACTTATCTGTAGGTTTACTCCTTGATGAGTCTGGCTCGATGAGCTGTAGCGACCGCTGTACATATGCAAGAGCTGCTGCAATTATTCTGCACGATTTTTGTGAAAGTCTTGATATTCCTGTTATGATATATGGTCATTCCACCAGTTATTCCGGTGTTGACCTATATTCGTATGCGGAGTTTGAGGGCTTTGACAATAACGACAAATACAGACTTATTGATATTCATGCCAGAGGCAGTAACCGAGATGGTGCTGCACTTCGTTTTGTAGCTGAACAGCTGACCAAAAGACCTGAAGAGGTTAAAATCCTCATACTGGTTTCGGATGGTCAACCTGCCGACAGCGGATACGGTGGTACTGCTGCCGAAGAGGATTTACGAGGCATTAAACAAGAATATCAACGAAAAGGCGTTCTTTTTATAGCTGCAGCAATCGGTGATGATAAGCCAAACATTGAAAGGATTTACGGAAACTCGTTCCTTGATATAACTGACCTTACACAATTGCCGATGAAGCTGACATCTGTAATTAAGAAACACTTACAATTCTAATAACAAATAACAGTTGCCCGATAAGGGTAAAACAATGACCATTACGGGCAACTGCAACATCTGCTGTTGCCCGTGGTGTGTCTATCACGAGAGGAGATATATTTATGCATTTTTCATATTTAGTAACAGTAGATATACCACAAATCACACCAAATCCTGAACAGGATAAAAAAATCGAGGATCAAATTGCTGATATTAAGAAAGATTTGAAAGATGATGGTAGCAGCAGAAACATTATGAGGGATATTATTCTCAAAGAACTTTATGGGCTTCGTAATGAATTTGCGCGCGAGGTGCGTAGACAAATATGCACTGTAATGGAGCCGTACTCAGAAAGCACGGAGGATCCGGAATATTTGCATTTTGAAGATCATACCGATGAGCTTCGTGAAGAATACGAAAACGGAACGATAGACTGCATTAAACTACCTGAGGGTAGAAAAGTCAGTGTGAACAATCGTGCTGTTTTTGATAAGTTCATTATTGGCGAAGACGGAAAAGTTTATCAGAAATACTTCGGACAGCTCAAGCATCCTAAACGTTCAAAGCGTGCAAAAAAGATGGTTGCATATAAGGATTATCCGTATAAAAAGCTATATAAAACCTTTGACGATTTCGCGACAAAGGAAAAATACTTTGATTATAACGAAGAATACAAAGGTTATGGATACTTATATAATCCTGATGCTTTTTGGGATTGGTACCAGATTGGCGGCAGATGGCCCAAGATGTTTCTTGTCAAAGATACCTGCAAAGAGTATTCTATCGGAGAACGTAGCTGGTGTAACGAAAGTAAAAAATATGAAGCACCTGAAGGCTATATGTGGGTTGCTGCGGCTCGCAAGAAAGATATTGAGTGGCAAGCTCATTTCGATTGGAACCTTAAGAAAAAAACAGAGTTCTATAACGAGCTTTTGGAATGTTTTCAAAAAGGTGAATGTCCAAAAGATTGGTACGCTGAAGTTACCCTTGACGGTATAAAGTCATGGGGTGAAATGCTGTATGTCAAAGGCGAAACCCTTGAAGAATTTCTGAAACGCTACAAGGTTACGGAAGATTATTCGTATCAGATTTTCCCGTATGGATACTTACACGAATATGACTATGTTACCGAAGAAAGTGTTGTAATGGAAGATGGTAAATACAAGGCTATTGAGGACGAAGATTGGTATCAAAAAGTTAAAGCACTTTTTGATGAATCTGATGATGAAAAAGTCTTTGTCGGCGTTGACTGTCATATTTAAGGAGGTGCCGGAAATGATTTTAAACGAAAATGGCAAATCTTTTGAGTATGACGGCATTACTTACACCATCGGCGATACTATCATAGGTACAAATGCAAGTGAGTATGAAGGATTAATCGGTACCATTACTGAAATCAGAGATGATGACGATAAAGAGACAGAAAACGAAACTCCAGATATTTATTGTTCATTTGAGGTGCCAATCTTTCCTGAAGATGTAAAGCAGCTTGAAGAAACATTTTCTGACCTTTATAACGAACCTAAAACGATTGATGATATTGTTTTAGATATGGTCATAATGGCTCCTGAGATGATACTTTCAACAGATAAGCGTCATCAGGATACCAAGAAAATTAAAGTATATGCAGTAACCGAGGATTGGGCAAACAATGATAATTATGGTTATGATATGACTTTATTTGCAACCGAAAAAGAAGCAATGAAAGAGTTCAAAACAATTGTTGCTACAGAATCCCTTAATGGAATTATCAGTGATATAAAATGTAGTTCATCTTATGTTGAGGAAAGCGGTGCGAAGTCTTATGAGTGCTATATTGATGGCTTTCAAATAGACAACCACTATACGGTTACAGTAAAAGAAAAGGAACTTCAATTAACACCATCATGTATGGATCAAGTTAAAAGAATTTTTCAACCACTCATACACCGTGAGGATTTTATATCTCAAATCATACAGTGGCCTGAACTTGAATTATTGACTGATGCTCAGTATAAAGAAATGATTAACGATCCTGAAGTGCCTGAACGCATTGCCAGTGGTCTCAGCAAAAATGATTCTTACTGGGATGCATATTGGGAAACCATTTCCGAAGTTGCTCATCAGATTGTTCGTGAGTATACCAAGGAGGTGTCAAAATGAAGCTTGCAAGGAAAGAAATCGGATGGCATGATTTTCAAGGAAGCGTAGACATTACCGATCCGTGTTATGACAAGGATGTCTGGTGTAGAAAAAACGATGTAAAAATCGCGGACGGTGAATATCTGTGTATAACATGGATATATCGTAAGCGTGGCAAACATCCTGACAGACGAGTTTCCATCATAGGAATTTATCTTGATGCTAATATTCCCGGACAAGATGATATGGAGATAATCGGTGAAATCGGCGTTGATGCGGGGCTTGCAGGATTCTTTCATAACAAGCCAGATTATACCGACACTGAATGGTCAGAGTTCTGTAACAAGATTCAGGATGGCGATGAATGGCTTACAGAAGAAGGATTCTGGAGTTCTTCAGGTTACGGCGATGGTTGTTATTCCGTATATGCTTCAAAAAACGAACAAGGCGTTATAAACGCACTTGAAATCAGATTTTTATAAGGAGGTCCCACTTATGACTTTTATTGATTTTCTACAACTGATCGGAGGATTAATATTAGCTCTTGGCTACATACCTCAAATCAGACAATTACTTCGCACAAAATCTTGCGATGATCTTAACTTAAAAACATATCTGTATCTCACACTGGGTATAGGCTTAATGGAAATATACGCAGTTGATTTGCACAAAAGTGGCTGCGGATATATGTTCTTGGTAACAAATACACTTTCTTTGGCTCTTGTAGCTCTAATATCAACTTTGATTATTAAGTACAGACTAAAGGAATACAATCGTATTATAAAAGAACGCAATCCAGATTTGGTCACACATCACGCTTACTATGTTACAAAATGGACAGACGGTTCTAAGGTAGTAACTCCATGTGAAGTTAATGTCAGAACTAAGGAAATTACAAAAATAATCCGAACTCCATACGATGTTGATTCGACATTGGAATCGGAAGCGCTTATTCTTTATGATACTGAATATGAAGTTCAAACCGAAGAAGAATGTATCACAAGACATAAGGCAAACATAGAAGATGATTGGTTGCCTTATTAAGAGGTGTGATATGGAGATCAAAAGAACACTTAAAAGCATAGTTTCATATCCGGAACGTGGTGAAGGCGGCAACAATCGTTACCGTGGCAATTGTTCTCCAAAACTCATTGAGGACTTAATACATTTCTTTAAGCCTCATGAGATTTGTGATTATATGTGTGGTAGCGGTACTACAAAGGATGCTGCAGATAAATGCGGTATTCAAAGTCGTCTTTATGATTTGCATAGTGGATTTGATATTATGAACTCCGAAATCCAGGAACGACCTGAGTTCATATTCTGGCATCCACCGTACTGGGATATTATTAAGTATTCGGATGTTATGTATAAGGCTTCAGATGTCGAATCCAGATACGGATATAACCCTATGCAATTCGACTTATCCCGTATTCCTGATTGGGATGGTTTTGTCGAAGCTATGAATCATGCTATGCTCAAGCAGTTTGCATCTCTTGAAAAAGGCGGTCGTATGGCTGTTCTTATGGGAGATATTAAGAAAAAAGGTAAACTCTACAGTATGATTTCCGAGATTGTTAAGCCTGGTACACTTGAGAATATAATTATCAAGGCCCAGCATAACTGTTTTTCGGATAATACCAACTATAGTGGCTCCTTTATTCCCATTTTGCATGAGTATGTGATGATTGTACGCAAAGACAATGCACTTTATATCCCGGTCATCTCCGTAAATAAAACAAGAGATGACATCAGGGATATGAGTATGGTAACTTGGAAAGATGTTGTTGCAGCGGTCCTTGAGGAGTGCTCATCAGCAGTTCCATTGTCCTATCTTTATGAACAGATAGAGAGTCATGAAAAAACCAAATCGAATAAATGGTGGAAAGAAAAAATCCGCCAGACATTGCAGTGTAATCCGGCACACTTTGTTAATACCGATAAAGGTATGTGGTGTCTGAGAACTAAAACTGCTTAGTTTACCAAGATTAGGGTGTTACTTCGGTAGCACCCTTTTTCGATATAAAGATGCTTTTTTGCCCAAATGGATTGACTATTGAGGAAAATTCTGATATAATAAATATATAAGTTTCAAGGTTTCCATAGAGAAATCACAGTTATCAGAGTTTACAAAGTGTCAATGAGCACAATCATGTGCTTTATTGGCACTTTTTTGTTTCTCGTCTTAGTTTAATCTGGACATAAAGCCATCTTTCCTTTTAGGTTAGGTGGCTTTTGTTATAAATCACGGGCAATGCCCACAAGGAAAGGAGCATTCTTATGCTAAAACAATGTCAGGACAATTTTAACACCACGTTCAGTTCCTATCCAACGATGATAGACTATCATGAACAGTTGGCAAAGAACAGTCTGTGGACTCGCTGCAAGGTAAATGAACTGCAGATAGAGCCACTTGATGAAGCTTCGCCACTTTTCACAAGTCCATCTTCGTTCGCACCGGGAACTACCGACACAGCTGTGGAAGACACAGCACAAAATCTTGGTTTGGCTATGACTATTGATGGAGTTTGTTATCCTATCAGAGGCACCGCCTACAAGAGCCTGCTCGACAGAGCGAAAATAAGCGGTACAGCATTACCGAAGCTGAGCCGTAAGGTACTTTCAGATGTACTAAACGAATGCCTAAAGCTTTATCCGTCAGATGCATTGCTTCTCATTCGTGACGAAAAGGTTTCTGCTGTTCACTCCGGTGATACAGTCGATTATTCAATTCTTCCGATTGATGAGCTTTTAAGCACCCTGAAGAATAAGCTTGATGCAAGATTTCCGGGCAATGAGTTTGAGAAGGGCTATTCAGACCATTCTTTAACCAGTGCGCTTTGGACAATGCCGGGACAAAAGGATGACCTTATCGGTAGCTACACAAAGCTGCTTGAATCAAAAGGTCAGACTTCAATGGCATCCAAACTGATACCGGGAATTCGTTTTATGACATCCGATACCGGCGTTGCATCGGCGAAAGTATCTGCACTTCTGGTTGGAGGTCAATACCCGATTCATATCGGAGGCTGTATAGCAGTTGACCACAGACATCAGTCAAAGATTGAAGACTTTGACAATGCACTTGACCAGCTTTTTGCTCAGTTTGGAGATTCAATTGCGAAACTTCAAAAACTGGCTGAGGAATATCTTAATTATCCTGTAAATGCAATGACACGCATCTGCAAGAAATTGAGTATGCCGAAAAAAGCAGCAGTTGAGGCGATTAGTATGTATGAGATGGCATACGGCGGCGGTCCAGCAACAGCTCATGATGTTTTTATGGCTTTGCAGGAAATTCCATTCATACTCAAAACAGACGGGTTCCCCGAAGGTAAGCTTTTAATCATTGAAGAAAACCTCGCTCGAACACTCTCTATGAAATGGAGTGATTTTGACTTAGCGAAGGCGGTGAGCTACTAATGGCAGCACCGATTCCTCTCTGTAACACTGCAGGCATGGATAATGCAACCTGGCTTGCGTGCAGAATGCACGGACCAAAAGGTACTATTCCGTACACAGTCGGTGGCAGTGATGTAGCGGTAATTTTCGGTGTATCACCATGGACTACACCTTTGGAACTTTGGATGATTAAAAAAGGACGTGCAAAACCTTCTGTTAAATCCAATGCACTCCAGCTTGAGATGGGACATTTTCTTGAGCCTATCGCAGCACACTTTTACGAAAAGAAGACCGGTAACATAGTAACCGAGGATACAAACCTATATCAACATGCTGATTTCCCTTATGCTTTGGCAAACTTTGACCGAAGATTCACAAGGGCATCGGATGGTGAACCAGGTATTCTGGAATGTAAAAGCTGCACCTATCACAATGCATCAGAATGGGCTGACAATAAGTATCCGTTGTATTATGAATTTCAACTTCGGTACTATTTGGCAGTGGCAGATGTTAATATCGGCGATTTCTCCGCACTTTGGGGAAATAATCCCGATAATGACATGGCTTTTCCCGGTCTTGAGCGTGATAAGGCAAAAGAAGATATGATCTTCGAAAAGCTTGAGGAATGGATTTGGAGTCTTGAAAACGATAAGCCTCCGAAAATGGATAGCATTGCACCAAAGCTTGCTTTAGAGTCGCTGGCAAGAATCTATGGTAAGAGTGATCCCACACTTCCAACTATTGATTTGCCACGAAAATATGAAAAACATGCTCGCCGCATCCTTACTTTGCAAGATAGCATTGCTGATTGCAAAAGTGAAATCAAAAAATATGAAAAGGAGATCGAGGCACATTCAGTGCGAATCGCAGAATTAATGAAAAATCACGAACACGGGGTTATGGAAACTACCACCGATAAGATACTCATTGATTTTGCAACAAAAACCAAAACAAGGACAGACACAACGCTGCTTAAGAAAAAGTATCCGCTTATACATGGAGAGTTGGTATCTACTTCTGAAAGCAGAAACCTTAAGTTGTCTGTTCAACCGTTATAAACAGAAAGGAGCTATTATGAAAAATAATATCTTTAATAAAAGTATCTTTACAGACGGGTGGGAAAACCGTCTTGACGAGCAGATGTTAACTTACAACCGTTGCAAAAAGAAAGCTTATGTTTGTTCTCCGCTTGGAGCATCAACAAAAGAGCAGGTATTGCAGAATATGATGGAGGCAAAGGCGTACATGTATTACGTATCCGAAAACTTTGGATGTGTTGCAAGAGCGCCACATGCTTATCTTCCTGCACTGCTTTGCGACAAAATACCTGCAGAACGTGCTCTGGCACTTGAATTCGGATTAAAGCTTCTTGAACAGTGCGAAATCCTTCTTGTTTGCGGTAGCCGTATCAGTGATGGAATGCTTTCAGAAATTATAAGGGCAACCAAACTGAATATGGATATACTCGTCTTTGATGATGATGTGTACACACAAACAAAGAAAATCGTAACCATGAACGGTGGCGATAAATCCATTGTTTCGCTTGACAGAAACCACCCGATTTTAGCGTGTAATATACGCTTATATGAAACGGATGGTGATGTCACTTGAAGAAGTTTTATCAGCAAGTTGATATGCGTTCGAGAACTGCAATGACAGAATTTCTCATAAATCATTTCAGATATCCTACAATGAACTCCTGGAACTTATCACAGTCATATGCTTGTAATCTCAAAATCCATAAACTTGGATTAAATTCTGAGATAACCGACAAGCTCTTCGACATGATAGGAATTCAGGAGTTTTTTTATGGAATAAATGAGCTGATTAACGAGTTTGGTCGAGAGCACAACTATCGTTGGCAAGCTGGGTTTAATGGTCGCAGTGGCGGTTATCTTGTATTGTATCAGGGTGAAACAAAGTATTCTGATTATAAATCATACTGCACAGCATGCGGACAAAAGAATTTCAAAAGCGTTGCTGAATCCGGTAATATATGCGGAAAATGCAAAAGCCCGACCAGAGTTGACTATATTAAGCCACCTATGCAAATCAACACTTTTCCCGGTCGTGGTACCGATGATGGTGAGGATTTTGCTGATTGGGATTTGTATGAGCTTAAGGAACGTGTCAAACTGGTTCAGGAATTTGACGCTCTTGCCGACAGTATAGTGCAACATGCAATTGAGTATGCAAGAAACTATGTCGTTGAGGAAGAAGAAATTTTTATTCCAAAAACGCAAAAAGTTCTTGTCCCCATAGCTTAGTGAAAGGAGCAAAGATATGCTATGTCAATTTGAAAGACTGGTTTATCCGCAAAGCATTGGGGCACTCAGCTCCGGTAGTTATATGGTTGCGGTATATAAACCATGTGAAAAGATCATCGACAGCAAAGGCAATGCTGTTACACAAATCAAGGCAGTTGGATATGCGCTGCCGGTCTCTGAGCAAATTCAGTATGACATGAAAGGTCAATGGAACAAGAATGCTAAGCATGGTCTTCAGTTTGAGGTTGAAAGCTATGACGAGGTTATCAAACCCACACGAGAAGGCATTATTGCATACCTTTCTTCCGGACAAATAAAAGGTGTTGGACCTAAACTTGCCGAGAGAATTTATGAGGCGTTCGGTAATGACACTCTTGATATATTGGACAACGCTCCCGAAAAATTACTCGCAATTTCAGGAATAAGCAAGGCTAAACTCAGGAAGATATGTGATTCCTACCTTGCAAACAGAGGTGCCCGTGATGTAATCGCTTTTTTAACGCCGTATGGTATAACACCAAAGCGTGCTGTAAAGCTGTATAAGGAATATGGCAGCGATACAATGGGTATTGTAAAAAATCATCCGTACCGACTCTGCGAACTGGCAGGTATCGGATTTAAGACGGCTGATAAGATTGCAATGAGTATGGGATTTAATATTCTGTCTCCTGAGCGTATTGATGAAGGCATCCTGTATACTTTAACCGATGCGGAAGGCAAAGGTCATTTGTGTATTGAAAAGGATAAATTTATCAAGGAATGTCTTAAGACACTGGATACCCCTGAAATTACAGATAATATGGTTGCGGTTCAGGCAAATGAACTTATTCGCAGTCAGCGGATTTGTGTTTATGATGATTGTCTTTACAGCGGAAGAACCTTTGTTGCTGAAAAGGTCCTTGCTATATACCTGCAGAAGCAATTAACCCATAATCGCACCTATTATTACAGCAATCTTGATGCAGAACTGGATAAAGAGGAAAAACTGTTGAATATCAAATTTGCTCCTGAACAGAGAGAGGCTGTAAAAACAGCTCTCACAAACGGAATATCCATTGTAACAGGTGGACCTGGTACTGGAAAAACTTTGATTCAAAGAGCTATCCTTGATATTTACAGTCGAAACTATCCGAAGAATATCATTTGTTGCTGCGCACCCACGGGAAGAGCTGCAAGACGAATGGAAGAATCTACAGGATATGCTTCCTCCACCGTCCACAAAACTCTTTGCCTAATGGCGAGTGAAGACGGTGAATACAGCAATCCTGAAAACATTGATGCAGATTTGGTTCTGATTGATGAATGCTCTATGCTTGATATCTACCTTTCAGGTAATATTTTCAAGGCACTCAAAAACGGTAATCAGATTATCTTTGTTGGAGATTCTGACCAGCTCCCTTCTGTTGGTCCCGGCGCAGTGCTCAGTGAAATGATTGCAAGTGAGAAAATTCCCACTGTCAGACTGGATAAGGTTTTTAGACAAACCTCAGGCAGCCGTATTGCTACAAATGCAAGGCTTATCAAGCACGGTAATTTGGGTTTGGAATACGGAGATGACTTTCAGTTCATTGATTCTGCGGACATTGAAGAATCAGCAGAAAAGATTGCAGATCTATATGTTGAAGAGGTCAAAAAGTATGGCGTAGATAATGTTGCTCTTTTAACACCATATCGACAGAAAACCGAAACGGGTGCAAATGCCTTGAATGAAAGGATACGGGATATCATAAATCCCGCAGCTTCAAACAAAGCAGAAATAACACACGGAAAACGGCTTTTCAGATGTGGTGATAAGGTAATGCAGATTAAAAACTGTGATGATGTAAATAACGGCGATATTGGATATATTACCCGCATTGAGCATTGTGGCAGTGAAACTACTGCGTATATTGATTTTGGAGATGGCAGGCTCAAGGAATATGATTCAACAGAGCTTGACTTGATAGATTTGGGTTACGCCTCCACCATCCATAAATCGCAGGGCTCGGAATACCGTTCCGTAATTATCAATCTGCAGAACGCACACTACATTATGCTTACACGACCGCTTGTATACACTGCAATAACAAGAGGTAAAGAACGAGTTACCATTGTCGGCGAGCGAAAAGCTCTTTGTACGGCTATAAAAAAGACTGATACAGAACGACGCGGTACACGTCTTGCCAAAAGATTATGTTCATTCACGAATTAAATTCAGAAAAGGAGAATTATCATGGCTTTTTTAATTGAAAAGTATTACGAAAGACGTGAGGCATTTCGCTCTCAAGTTGCGGAGAATAGTTTACCACCGGATGATTTAGTCCTGGTACAGGAACTTGACTACCGTATAAGTATTTTGGAAACATTCCAAACCTTCTGCAAGGCAGCGCCCCTTACAACCGACACAAAAGTTCTCGTAAATCATTACCAGCTTGTCAATTTGAGCATCTGCAATCTTTTAACAGAGCGCAAGTTTGGAACCAAAACGGATGACAATGGTAAAAAGAAACGAGAAACAGCAGCTTTATCCCTTGATAAAGTAGTTAAGGACAATCAAAAGCGTTTTGCAAGCTTTGCAGCACAGACACAAAACCAGTACAAAACAAGTATCACAAACTATATCAATGCAGTTTTACCTGTGTGGGTACAGTACAGAGATACATATGTAAAATTATAAGGAGGCTTAAGTTATGAGTCAAAATAACTCGAATGACAAAGCGGCTATGATGCCGTACATAGAAAAAATCAATAAGGTTGAAGGTTTCGATCCTGCACCGTTTGCAGTAGAATTTTCAGATCTCAACAATAATGGCGAAAAAAGCAAACGACTTCCTGTTATGATACAGATAGCCTGGTTCCGTATGAAATATCCCACAGGTAGAATTGCCGTTCAGGTTACTCCTGTAAAGGATCATTTCGTAGCAACAGCGAGGATTTATCCTGATTATAAGGACTCTGCTGAATGCTTTTTAGCCGAAGCAACCGCTTCACGAGGCTACTGTAACGATAAACCATCTGTTTCCCCAAGAGAATGGGCACAGACGGCTGCAGTAGGTATTGCACTCAGGAATGCTGGTTTCGGTCTTCAGTTTAACATGGCTGGAGATGAGGTTGAGGATATTGCTACCGATGAGCTTGGCATTAATCCGGAAAAAACAGTTTTGGATTCTACCAAACCCATTTCAAAAGAAGAGCCTCAACCCGCATCTGACAGTGCAGGCACAGAGGAATATACTGTAACGGAAGCAAAGGTTGAAACTCCTGCTGAGCTTTCATACGAAGAGAAAGTAAATGCAGCAATGCAGGTTATGTGTCCTATTGATAAGTTTTCCGATAAAACACTGGGCGAGGTTTTAAGGCTTGATCCCGGTGCTATCAAGTGGACTGCTACCAAATATTCCGGTGACGAAAAAGTCAAGGAGGCAGCAACACTCATATGTGAATATGCCCTTCAGCAATCCCAAGCAAATGCATAGGCACAATATTTATCTTGGGGATGGAGTTAATTCCATCCCCGGAAAGGAGGCTGTATGGAGATATTTCATATGACGGATATTATTTCACTTATAGGGATTTCTGCTCCTGCTCAGGGACGAAGCTCATTTTATGTTCAGTGTCCCTGCTGTGACGATTCTCCACGAAAGAAGCATCTGAATATCAACTTAAAAAAAGAAGTATACAGATGTCCAAGATGCGGAATTTCTGGTGGAATATTCGACTTATATTCCTTATACACAGGTATTCCTCGTGATAAGGTCAGAAAGGCTCTTATCGAAAAATTAGGGCCACCTGAAACAATTAAGCGTCCAAAGACAAAAACTATTGTTCCTGCCGTGAAAGAATGCCCGGTTACAGACATAGAAGCACGTCATGCAACATATTCGGCGCTTTTATCAAAACTATCACTTGCCAAAGACCATATGGATAACCTGCTAAACCGCGGACTTACAAGTGATGATATTACCCGTCTGGGTTATAAGACAACTCCTGTTGTGGGTATGACAGCTATCGCCAGACAGCTTCATAGCGAGGGTTACTATTTAGCAGGAATACCAGGTTTCTATCGTAATGATGAAAATGAATGGACCTTTATTCACGAAAGTCGTGGTATTTTAATTCCGGTTCGTGATACACAAGGAAGAATTCAAGGACTTCAAATACGAAGAGATAATGTAACCCGAAGAAAATTCAGATGGGTTTCAAGCACAGAAAGACAGGATGGTTGCGGTGCTGAAGGCTGGGCGCATCTTGTCGGTCCTGCCAGAAAGCTGATTATATTAACAGAAGGACCTATGAAAGCCGACGTAATAAATGCACTTACTGGGGCAACAGTTCTTGCCGTTCCTGGAGTGAATGCATTGACTCATTTAAAGCTGGCATTGGAAGAGTTACGCAAGCTTGGTTTGGAAGAGATAAAAACAGCTTTTGATATGGATATGCTGACGAACTTTCATGTTCAAGGGGCATATAATAATTTATTGCTCCTCTTGGACGAAATGAATTTCAAGTTTGGAACCTATATATGGGATCCTGTATATAAAGGTCTTGATGATTATATTTGGGAGTTTTGTCTCAAAAAGAAAAAATCACAGTAATCCTTTTAAGAGGTAGAGTTTTCGAACTTTGCCTCTTTTCTTATGCACATATTGCGAGATAAAACGCATTTCAGTTGCAAATGCGTACAGATGCTCGTGTAATATAAGTGAATTATAAAATTTGGAGGTAATGTAAAATGTTAATTTCAATTGATCATGGAAACTACGCTATAAAAACCATTAATCACACTTTTGTGTCTGGTTTGGTAGAGCACACCGTCAAGCCCCCGATGGCAGAAGATATCCTGGAGTATAATGGCTCATATTGGACATTAAGCGGTAAACGTCTAAATTATATGAAGGACAAAACTCAAGACGAACGTTTCTTCATACTCAGTTTGTTTGCAATTGCAAAAGAGCTTGAATCTGCTGGCCGATATTCTCCTGTTGAAAATATTGATCTTGCAGTAGGACTTCCGCCAGAGCATTATGGTGTTTTGAAAGAAAAGTTTGCAAATTACTTTGAAAGACCGGAACCGATAAAGTTTATCTACAAGGATAAAACGTATAATGTTATAATAAATAATGTTATGGTTTTTCCTCAAGCATACGCTGCGGTAGTCCCTCATAGTTCATTAGTAATGAATGAATTGCGAGTGTTTATTGTAGATATAGGCGGATACACAACTGATGTCCTCCTGCTTCGTAATGGTAAACCCGACTTACAATTTTGTAGAAGTTTTGAAACTGGTATCATTACAATGAACAGTGAAATTGTAAGAAAAGTCGGTACTCTGCACGATATGAGAATAGAGGATGAACACATAAGCGCCGTTCTTAGCGGTAAAGAAACAATATTGCCAAGCGAGGTTAAGGAAACAATTACTAATGCAACTGGATTGCATGCCAAGGATATATTAGATAATCTTCGTGAACACCAAGTTGATCTGCGTTCTAATCCCGTCATATTCATTGGCGGTGGAAGTCTTTTGTTGCGTTCGTTCTTTGAAAATTCACCGATGGTTGCACAAGCACATTTCATTGATTCGCCTAATGCAAATGCTATTGGTTACAAACTCCTTGGACAAAAAAAGCTCTCGATTATGAACAGTAGAGCTTAGGAGGGATTTCAATGAAAAAAGACGGCAAGTATCGTTTTTCATTGCAATTTGGAACTGAAACTGAAGAACAGGTACAAGCAGGAGAATTGTTAGAAAGGTTGGGAAACAGAAAAAGTCAAATAGTTGTTGCGGCGTTAAATGAATATATGGTTTCTCATCCAGAATTACAGAACCCGCACTGTAAGATAGAAGTAAAATTTACTTCTACGTCTGCGTATAACAGGACGGATATAGAGCAAATGATTAGGGCTTTGGTTGAAGAAAAACTTGCTTCAACTCAAGCATCGGAAGTTATACAGAAAGATGGTGATAATATACATTCAAGCATTTTGGATGAGGATATTACGGCGATGCTTGACAACATAAGTATCTTCGATAACTAAAGTGTTAATAAGCCTGAACTATCATCAGTCAGGCTTATTATTATTTTGAGTGTGGTATTTCAATAAAAAATTTATAAAATACCATATATACTGTTGGTAAACCACTTTTGCTCTCTTCCGACTTGATATAAAAAATAGTATAATATACAGTAGAAGGAGAAGATTAAAGTGGATTATGTTGCTTTAGGAAAAAACATACAGAGGTTTCGTAAAGGTGCGGGCTTAATCCAGGCTCAGCTCGCTGAGATGACTGGATACAGCGACTCCTATATCGGTCAACTTGAACACGCAAGAACAAAGCCGAGTTTAGAAGCACTTGTAAAGATTGCTGCTGCACTTTCCGTTACCGTTGATCAATTGCTTGTAAAGGATATTGTGTATCCAGAACGCATTTATATGAAAGAAATTACAGAAAGGCTTGAAAAGTATTCTGTACCACATCGAATTGTGCTCTGTGAGGCAATAACATCTTTATTAGACACATTTGATAAACTTGACAATAAGTAATGAGTGGAGGTCTTCTTATGTTAAGGAGAACGCGCTGAAGGAAAGAATAATTATAGAGTTTACGGGACCAATTTAATAGCAGGTGTCCCTTGTTTATATTGCTATAAACGGTTATATCTCATTGAGGTGAGGTATGGCCGTTTTTTGTTATATTTTGAAAAAGGGGGTGATTCCAGTGTTCTAATGACTGTGGTTTCCAAATCAATACTTATTAATCACAGCATGCCATCGTGGCATGTTGCGCACTTGTCATGGTGGTGTGCCAAAAAGGAGGCATCATCATGTATCACAGACAGGTGGATAGTGAACATGACGCTTTGCGCGCACGATTCACTGTATGGTTAGAAAAATTGATAGTAAACGCTAAAAAAAACTATTTACGGCAAAACAATGCAACCCTTGATTATGTTTCAATCGAGGAACTACTTGAAGACGAACAACCTATTGGTGATTACGATGTAATTATTCCAAATGCAAAGGATTCGTTTGAGTTTGAAGAAGAGCGTCTTGCTGAGGCTTTTTACAAGTTACCTTTAATGAAACAAAAGATTTTAGAGCTTTTATTCATTGAGTGTATTAAGCCAGAAGAAATTTCTTCAAGGCTTAATTGTTCCCCACAATATGTTTACCTTCAAAAAAAGCGTGCTCTTAACAAGTTAAGAAAAGAATTGCTTGACGGAGGTGATAAGTAATGGCAGATAATAATTTTCGTCGAATTTTACATGCTGCTGTGAGTGGAGATCATGAGGCTTTAGAAATCATTTTTTATATGTATGAATATCTTATAAAAAAACATAGCTATGTAGATGGTAAGTTTGATGAAGATTTACATCAGTACATATTGATCCGAATAGCACTAAAAATCTCAAAATTTGACATATGATATGAGGTCCTTGGATAATTTCCAAGGACCTTTTTAAAAAAATTTTTAAAAAGTGACCTAATTCTATGTTTTTTAAGTGTTCTTACCTAATGAGAGGACATCCCAATGCTCTTTGATAACTGAATATTGGATCCACCCGGTACATTCCCTGGTTGAGAGCGGCTATCCGTCTGCATGGCAGCAGAACCAAGAGCACTTATATATGGTTGGCTACCATATAACGCGATGACAAGCCAGGGGTATAATGATACTTCCGTAAACCGCGGCTCGGCCATAGTGAAGGCGGAGAGATGAAATTTCTATGGACCTGTGAGCCGCAGGCGCCGGAAGGATAATTTTTCATGTTCTGTAAATGAATATGAATTTTGTGATTGGAAATAATTATTAATGGTGTCAGGAAGGAGAATTTTATGAATAATTTAGATTTAAAGAATAAAACCCCTGCTATCGACCGCTCATCACTGAGAAACATACAAGATGTCGTCATTGACACTACAAAACCTTGTGCTGAACGGATACGAAGCTTTATTGACCAAATCGGAAATCCGTACTGCTATCTTGATAACGGTGTTGTTGTTGAAATTGGATATGCAGATACAACAGTGAGCTTACATGAAAGATTATTATCATACGCAAGTAACATTAACAGTAAAGGGAATTTGTTATGAAATATTCCGATGGCAATTGTTACAAAAAGACCAAGTCATATTGACAAATCGGCGAAAATAGTGCATAATATATATTGTCAATGAAATATGGATGGCTTGGTCGCCATCGGCAATAACCAGAAACAAATTTCCTATGTAAGTTAGGAGGTTTGTTTTTTATGTTTATTCTGACAAAAAATTTTGATGAAATAGTTGCATCATTAGATTCTGAATATTATTATGCGGTCGCTTATTACCGCTTATCTAAAGAAGATACACGAAAAAAAGAAAAAATTAAAAATAAAGAAAACATCTATGAAAGTGACAGTATTGCCAACCAGCGAAAGCTCGTTAATGAATATGTTAAAAATCATCCCAAAATAAAATTGGTTGCTGAAGCTATAGATGATGGATTTACCGGAACGGATTATGACCGTCCCGGCTTTCGTGATGTCATGAATTTGATAAAATCGGATAAAGTTAATTGTGTTATAGTTAAAGACCTTTCCCGATTAGGAAGAGAATACATTGAGACAGGTAAAATCCTTGAAATGGTATTTCCTTCGCTCGGAGTTAGATTTATTGCTATTAACGATGATGTTGACAGTGAAAACTCAAAAGCCAGCGATGACTTTGTAATTCCTGTAAAAAACATCATGAACGAAACATACTGCCGTGAGCAGTCAAAAAAACTTCGCAGACAGTTCCGCATCCAGCGTGATGAAGGCGAATTTTTAGGAGCATTTGCTTGCTATGGATATCTAAAGAATCCCGAAGACAAGCATAAACTTATTATCGACGAATATGCAGGAGAAATAGTTAAAAGTATTTTTGGACTTAAAGTATACGGCTATAGCCAACAAGCAATTGCAGACATGCTTAATGACGATCAAGTACTTCCTCCTGCCGAATATAAGAAAAGTATAGGTCTCAAATATAAGTCTGGTTTTAAATCCTCTGAAACCGGCAAATGGAGTGCTGTTGCTGTTAAAAAGATTTTGATAAACCCTGTATATATAGGAACTTTAATACAAGGAAAACGCGGCACCCCGAATTACAAAATTAAGAAAATGAGAGTACGAAATCAATCTGAATGGAGTGTTGTAGAAAATAATCACGATGCAATAATTGATCCGCTTACATTCATGGCTGTTCAAAAAATGCTTGAAAGAGATACTCGTACTTCTCCCAATGAGGAAGTTGTGCTTCCTCTCTCTGGTGTTTTATATTGCCCCGATTGCCATCGCATAATGTGCAGAAGAAGTGTGACAAGAGGAAACAAAAAATTCTATTATTATGTATGTTCTACAAATAAACGCGGAAATGGCTGCACAAGTCATAATTTCGAGCAATACAAATTAGAAGAAACCGTTCTTCGAGCAATAAAAAATCAAATTGACACTGTTGTTGAAATGGACAAACTTATAAGTGATATCGGACAAAAAGATATTACTGCTACAAAGCTAAAAAGAATTGATTTGATGATTGCTCAGAAAAATAAGGATATTGACAGTTATAAAGATTTTCGTATGAAACTTTATGAAGCTCTTAACGAAGATCTTATTACACGCGAAGAATATAATAAAATGAGAGAAAAATATACCTCTCAAATTGATAGTACCCAAGCCGTTGTCGATGAAATGTGTGCCGAACGAAAACAAATTTTAGAAGAGGCTGAACACGATACCGGATGGATGGAACAATTTGCAAAGTTTCATGGTATAGAAGACCTGACACGAGAAGTTGTAATAACGCTTATTGATAAAGTATATGTTTTTGCTGATAAGCGCATCAAGATAGATTTTAACTATCGTGATGAATTAGCATATTGTCAGGAGCTTTTAACACAATCAGTTAAGGAGGTAAGTTGATATGGCAAGAAAAAGTAGAGTTGGTATTGCAGAAATCCCTGAAATACAAAATATGTTTTTATATAAAGCAGCAATTTACAAGCGCCTTTCTGACGAAGACGGTGACGATATGGAAGCTGATTCGTTGGTCAATCAGGAAAAAATCGCAAGACACCATATTGTTGATCATCCTGATATTGATGTGGTTGGTGTATATGCTGATAATGGGTATACAGGAATGAATTTTAAGCGCCCTGATTTTGTTCGCTTAAAAGAAGATATTCTGCTTGGAAAAATAAATTGCGTTATTGTAAAAGATATATCCAGACTTGGAAGAAATTTTATAATGACAAGCGAATATGTAGAACGCATATTCCCTGAATTGGGTGTAAGACTTATCTGCGTAAATGACGGATATGACAGTGCGGATGAAAATGCTGATGCCGGTGCTCTTATGCTCCCATTCAAAATGGTAATGAATGATGCATACTCAAGAGATACCTCTGTAAAAATACGTTCAAGCATAACTGCTATGATGGATAATGGTGAATTCCTTCCTCCTGTCGGCAGTATTCCTTTTGGATATCTTAGAAATGCAGAGGAAAATACCTTTGATGTAGATATAGAGGTAGCGAGCACTGTTCGACTTATTTTCAATTTACGTGCTGAAGGTATGCAGTTCAACGCTATTGCAAAAGAACTTAATAGTCGCGGACTTCCTTCGCCTGGCAGAATTAGATTCATTCGTGGCGTAACTAAGGATCCAAGAATGGAAAATGCTCAATGGATAAGAGGCACAATTCGAAAAATCACAAACGATCCTGTGTATTTAGGGCATCGTATTCATGGCAAGGTAAAAAGAGATAAACTTGGAATGCCGAAAACAAGACGTCCAAAAGACGAATGGCAGATTATAGAAAATACACATCCTGCCATTATTTCACAAGAACTTTATGATTTGGTGCAAAAAGTTAATGCTGAAGAACTTGAACGCTTGAGTAAATATGAAAAAAACAAAAAACCGAGTTCAGATTATCGCTCTTTATTCCAGGACAAGCTTTTCTGCGCAGACTGCGGGGCAAAAATGATTGCTCAAAAAGGAACTGGTCGTGCTACTTCGCCTGTTCCTACATGGATATACTATAACTGCAATGGGTATAAATATTCTAATAATCAGCAATGTAGCAACCACTATATAAGGCAAGAAGCGATAATGACTGCCATTACAAATCTTTTGAATAAACAAGTCGAAATTGCTCTTGATATAGAAAAACTAATTTCTGATGTAAAAAAAATGCCCCCTGTAGTGAGACATCAATCTTCCATAACGGATCAAGTAAAAAGCTCAACCATTAAGATTCAAAATGTAGAAGAAAAGATTGAACATCTCCTCATAGACTTAACTAATGGCGTCATTGACCGTGATGAGTATGAATATATGAAAGTTAAGTACAATCAAAAACTTGAATACTATCGTGAGGAGTCGGAAAAACTAAAGGAAAAATCTCAAGAGCTTGTTACCGTCATTTCTACAACTCAGCAATGGCTAAACGCTATCAAGGAATATAAGAAGCTTCCTGAAATCAGCAGGTCTATTTTAGATGCGTTGGTTGATAAAATATATATATCAGAAAGTAAAGCAATAAAAATTGACCTTAAATATTGTGATCCGTACAAACCGATTATGGATTATCTCCAGAAAGTTGAGGTGATCGCAAATGTTAGCTGATTTAATGGATATAAAATATATGCGATTATCTTTAGAAGATGGTGATGTCGAATCGGGTTCTGAGCAAGAGAGCTGCAGTATATCGTCCCAGCGAAAGTGTATTGACAACTACATTAAAAATCGTAGCGACTTAGGAAATGATTTTGAAGAAATTGCGGATGATGGTTATTCCGGAACCAGTATGGATAGACCTGGGATGAGACGACTTTTGCGTTTGGTTGAAGAAGGTCGGGTTCGTACAATTATCGTTAGGGACTTATCAAGATTTGCAAGAGATTATCTTGAAGCCGGACATTTTTTGGAATATGTTTTCCCTGCTTATGGTATCAGATTCATTTCAATAAACGAGGAATTTGATACAGCTGAACTTGGAGAGGATACTGGCGGTTGGGAACTTGCTATAAAAAATCTTATAAACCATATGTATAGTAAAGATATATCAAAAAAAATCAAAAGCGCCGTAGATATTAAAAAATATAATGGTGAATTTGTGTATGGATTTGCACCATATGGTTATAAGAAAGGCGATGTTAAAAATACAATCGTTATTGATGACGAAGCAGCAATTATTGTAAGGAGAATTTTCACATGGGCGGCCGAAGGTATAACAGTAACCCAAATTGCTCAAAAGCTTAATGCTGCTCATGTAATGACTCCATCTTTATATTTACGACCTGTTCGCGGAGATAAATACAAGGTTCGTGAACACTGGTCATTTGAATCTGTCAGAAATATTCTTGGAAACAGGATTTATACCGGAGACACAGAACCTTTTAAATCTCATGTTGTTCGTGTTGGTAGCGACCGTGTAAAACAGATACCAGAAGAGCTGAGAGAAATTGTGCCAAATACACATGAGGGCATTGTAAGTCGAGAACTGTATTATCAGGCTCGCAAAGTAATTAAGTCCGTAAAAAAATCCCGTGCTAAGGATTCAAAAAACCCATTTGCAACTTTGTTAGTATGTGGTTGCTGCGGAAATAAATTACAAAAAGGTAAGGCACAAAATAAAGATTGGTTATGTGCGACTGCAAGATATACCACTAAGTACGGCTGTGAAAATATTCGTATGAACGAAAAGTTGCTGCATGATATTGTACTTCGTGCAATAAATACTCAATGTAAGTTGTTGGATGAAAAGGTCAGACAAATTGCAGCCATAAATAAAACTTGTAGGAACGAAAGAGAAATCCTCCTTTCAGAAAGTACACAATATCAAAACAAACTATCAAAAATACAAGCAGACAAGATGAGATACTATGAAGAATATGTCAATGGTAAAATATCCAAAGACTTTTTCGCGAAGAAAAAAAGAGAACTGAATATTGAGGAAGAAAACCTCAAACTTCAGCTCAAATTAGTAAATGATAAATTATCCAAGATAACTGCCGATGTGAAAAAGCAGCAACAAGCTGTTACTGAAAATAAGCATCTGACAAAATATAAAGATATAGAAAAGTTGACACCAGAGCTCGCTAAAGAGCTCATTAAGAAAATAACTATTTTCGATAATAATGTGATTAACATTGAATGGAACTTCCATAATCAAATAGAACCGGATACTGTGGCTTTAGAAGTTAAAGTTTCTTAAGCTCCTGCGGTCTTCCTTAGTTTTTCGTTATTATCCTTTCAAAACAGCCGAAAATGGCTTTGTATCTGCATTTTTTTAAATCTGGTAAAATTTTTATCAAAAAATTTTGTTGTCCCATATTGGCATCACTCGTGTCCGGTTCACCGATATTACAAAATGGTAAAATTGTGGGAGCAGTAACACACGTTTTTGTCAATGACCCCACTCGTGGTTATGGGATTTTTATAGAAAACATGCTTGAAGAGTAAAAAATTAAATCAACTAATAACAATCCCTGTCTTAAAAATTAGACAGGGATTGTTATTTATAATATTTTTTATATAGTCTGTAAAAACAAGAGTAATCACAAAACCCGCTTTTTATAGCAGCAGAAGATAATGGTACGTTATTTTTGATAAGCTTATGTGCCTCTATAAGACGTTTTTTTGTTATGTAACGGTATGGCGAGATGTTAAGTTCCTTACTGAATTTATGAGAAAGTGTTGAAGTGGAAACACAAAGAGCCTTTGCGATTTGCCCTACAGATAAATTTTCATTGAACTTTTCGTCTATTATACTAAGTGCTTGACTTACTTCAAAAGACAACAGAACATTTTTGCTGATTACCCCGAAAGAACTATGCTTTAAATATATCAGCAGCTGCATTAAAGCCGAATAAACAAACAATTTTTTATCTTCATAACAAATATCACTCTTTACAATTTTAATCAGACTCTCAAATATAATAAAGACATTTTCATCAGGAATTGGAATAACTTTAATAGTATCCATTACCTCACAAACAAGTCCGTTAATTTCCGTCGTTCCACAAAATCCTATAATCAGGCGCTCATAAGTATGTGGTTGTTCGACATAAAAGTGATGCAAATGCTCCTTTGGTATTATAACAAGACTGCCGTGAGTAAGCTTTTGCTGAATGTTCTTTGAAACAAGCGAAGAATATCCGTCTATAAATAAAACAAATTCATTATAATTGTGGAATTCCTGTTCTTTTACTGCAGGTTCACCTTTAGCATATTTCAAATGAAATTTTTCAGTTTCAATGTAGTATTCAAAAAGATTATCCATATTAACACCTCACAAACATATTATAAAACAAATTTGCAGAAATTACAATATAATTTACCTGTTTTGCTATTTTTAGTTGCAATATTTGTTAGTATAATAATTTTGAGGTGAAATAGAGTTGAATATATTACATAAAAAAATTGAGTGTAAAGAAAAAATTATGGGAACTTTAGTAAGTCTAACCGACCCGTGCTTGTGTGAAATTGTAGGAAATATCGGCTTTGATTGTGTATGGATTGATATGGAGCATACATATATTAGCTTTAAAGAAGCGTTGTGTCATTTAAATGCTTCCCGTTCGGCGGACATTCCTGCCATTGTACGTCTGCCTCAAAACGACCTTACATCAACAAAAAAGGTGCTGGAAATGGGACCGGAAGGAATAATTTTTCCTATGGCAAAAACTGTTGACGAAATTAGAAGCTTAATTGATATGACGTTATATCCACCATACGGAACAAGAGGCTTTGGCCCGATTCGTGCTATAGGATATGGTGCTATAAATGCAAAAGATTATGTAATGGACAAGAGCTTTGATATGTGCAGATTTGTTCAGATTGAGCATATAGATATGATAGAAAATCTCGAGAAAATAGCTGAAACCCCTTATATTGATGGATTTATATTCGGTCCTAACGACCTTTCGGGCTCACTTGGAGAAATGCTGAATGTTTTTGGCGATAAAACATTGTCAAAAATAAAATATGCAACAGAATTGTTGAAAAAACACGGAAAAATTGTTGGCCTTGCAGGGGGAATGAGCGAGTCTGACATAAAAATCTGGTCTGAATTGGATATTGATATGCTTTTTGCA
>JAZUCE010000034.1:0-1210 GCA_045638905.1 Faecalimonas sp. | reverse complement strand
CTTCGACAACATACCCGGACCCAAAGTCACTTCGAGCATGTGTCCTGTAAATTCGGCTTCAGCACCTACCTTCAATCCACGTGTACTTTCAAACACCTGAACATATACGTTGCTGCCTACCACCTTGATTACTTCCGCCATCAAACGGTCACCACCTGTCAGAATGTAACAAATTTCATTCTGTGCCACTGGGCCATCTACAGCAAGTGTAACCATGTTGGCAATTACGCCACTAACAGTTCCTTTTGTTGCCATATATTATTTGTTTATTTATTTTCTGAATTCTTGAGGTATTTGCACTTCATCCTTTAGTTGGTCAATCAACTGTCTGAACAATTCATTCCCCTTTTCCTTATCCAATGAAATCCAACGTTCAATCATTTCCAACTTCATTAGGAATACAAAAATCTTTTCGATTGTGAAATAATTGAAGAAAGTATTGTCTTCCATCCAGTTCCATTTCAACAAATCAATTTTCTTCTCCCTTTCTACCAAATCAGCAGTATCATTGATACGCACCAATTGTTCAAAGTATTCCAAATCATCTGCCAAACCGAAGTCTCTTGCATTGGAACTTCTTAAAGCTTCCGCAACTAGGTTCTCACCTACCGGAACTTTTGCCACATCCATCTTATACTTACGTGCGGCCATTGCTGCCAAAATGTTATTGACATCCAAATTCAACTCGAACCAAGCAGAAACGAATGGATTGCCGCTCTTCATGGCATGGTTATAATAAAAGCCATGCAATTTATCTTCCAATCCCCAACGTTCTTCGTCTGGTGTATTCAAATAGAGTTCAGCAAATTCATAAAAATAGGTAGGGAATTTCTTGTCCGGAGCCGTTTCTTCTTTAAAAGAAGCAATTACACTCAGCAATTCATCGGCAGAATAATTACCCAACGAAGCATCTACCAACGCTTCTTTATCCTTTAGAAGTGTCAACAGATTGGCATTGTCGAATTTCAAATAGAACAAGTCAACCAATTTCTTGTCTGTTTTCGACAATTCCGGATAAATTTCTGTCTTAAAGTTGGCTACTGTATAGCTCAGTTTACCGTCCTCAAGAGACAATTCAGGCAAACCGGTTACCAGACAATAATAGTTTGTCATAAGCTATATTAAAACAACATTTCTACTAATTGTGGACGAAGGAAGTCCTTGAAATAATTTTCAAATTCTTCTTCACCGAAATTCACTTTGTATGAGC
>JAZUCE010000033.1:0-13526 GCA_045638905.1 Faecalimonas sp. | reverse complement strand
TGAGCAAACCCTACATTTTCTTGGTACCGCTTCGAGCGATATGGATGGTACCACTTCAAGCGCTACAGTGGTACCGCTTTGAGTGATACGATGGTACCGCTTACTCCGCTATGATGGTACCGCTTCGCCGATACTATCATTAAGAAACCACTTGAATGACAAGATTCATATACTTGGCGATATAACTCATAAAGAATTATATGAATGGTATCAAATAGCCGATATTGGTATTGTAGCATCTTATTATGAACAATGCAGCTATGTAGGAATCGAAATGAAAATGTTTGGATTACCTATTGTCGCTTCAAATAGTTTCGGTGTAAAGAATATGTTTAATGAAAACAATGCAAGAATGATTGCTATAGAGGGAAAATCTTCTGAAGAGATTTTATGCAACATAGCTAACTCTATTATAAAAATATTAGAAATGCCAATGAATCAACGAAAAGAATTAGCAAGAAATTCTCGTAAGAGTTATGAAACTATGTATAATATTAATCACATGGAAAATAATTATATAAATTTAATAAACCAATGAAGACTACTAGCTTCATTATAACTTTTCGATAATGAAGTGTTAACTTCCAAGATTTATTTTGGAAAGAGAAGAACTGAAATAAACAAGTATTAAACCTTGAAATAAACGATTATGACAAAGAAAATAGAAAAGATTCATATTATAGATGCTCCTATGGAAAATGTTTTAACAGATAACGAATTGTTGGATTTTTTAGGAGGAGATAATTGTGGTTCGTATGATGATAGTTCATGCATGTGGAATAAAAAAGTTTCATGTGTCGAATTTAGTGGAGGTACAGCATGTGATGGAGTTGAAGATGCCATGAAATGTGGTGCATATGTCACAGATCCGATAGGTGTCAATTAATTATATTATTATTCCTTTTGGAAAAGTTTATCTTTTCCAAAAGGACTTTTAAAAAAATATATTATGGTTTGGTCAAAGTATAACTATTTATTTCAGGCAGAGGACAAATACCTGATTTATAATTCACTAACAAATAGCTTTGCGGAATTGAATGAGGAAACCTTTCAATTATTGAGTAAAATGAAAGAGAACAACAATATTGAAAATATTTTGGACTTAGATTTAGCAAAAACACTTCAATCAATGAAGGTGTTAGTGGACGATGATAGAGATGAAATTAATAAAATTAAATATCGGGTTCAAAAAAGACGTTTTTACGACAAACATATGGGATTAACTATAAATCCTACTTTACAGTGTAATTTTGCATGTCCATATTGTTTTGAAAGTAAACACTCAAATCTTTACATGACAGATGAAGTGGAAAATCAAATAATTGAATATATTAGAAAACATTCATCCGTCAAATCTCTTCATGTTACTTGGTTTGGGGGGGAACCTATGCTTGCTTTTGACCGAATTGTAAGTTTAACTAATAAAATGAAGAAATTGGATTTACAATACAATGCGGGTATGATTACTAATGGTTATTTATTTAATAAAGAGAATATATTACTATTGCCCTCATTAGATATAAGATCGATCCAAATAACTATTGATGGAACTGAAAAATTACATAATAGCCGTAGGTTTTTAAAATCTGGAAAAGGTACATTCAGAAAAATTGTAGAAAATATAGAATTATTACAGAAGTTGGTACCTCAAATACGAATATCAATTCGTGTGAACATTGACCAAACAAATAAACAAGAATTTATAAGCGTTTACAATTTTTTTAAAGAGAAACAATATCCGAATCTAATTGTTTCTCCTGGTTTTGTTGAAGATATTACAGGTTGTAATATCGATGACTGTATTTTTAATTCTGAACATAAAGCAAAATTCTTGATGGAAATGCAAGAAGAGTATGGCTTAGATTTCTCTTATTTCTATCCTTCAGATTCTAGATACGAATGTCCTGTCAGGAATCCCAATACTATAGTAATTGGGCCTAATGGCGAAATCTATAAATGCTGGAATGATGTTGGAAATGAAGAACGAATTGTAGGATATTTAAATGGTAAAATTATAAATGAAAAATTATTAATAAGATACTTAAATGGTGCAGATCCTTTTGATGATAAAAATTGTCAGAAGTGCATATTACTACCAATATGTGGTGGAGGGTGTCCTTACATAAGGTTAAAAAGGGAATATGAAGATGTGAATGTAGAATCGTGTAGTCTTTTTAAGAAAAACATGACAAATTTTCTTTTGACGCATTATAATATAAAAAAGAAAAAGTTATGAAATTATATATATCACTCTTATTGTCTTTTCTGCCCTTTGCCTTGTTTGCCCAAAGCAAAGAGGACATGAAAAAAATGATAGCTTTGGAAGGAGAAGTTGCGGATTATGTTACCCATAAACCGATTGCTGGCACACTGATAGAACTTCTTTCTAATGACAGCATATTGTTGCAAAAGAAGAAGGCGGGTGGTACAATCTCAACGAACGGGAAAGTAACCCAGCTTGCCAAGTATTGGTTTGGAGTGAAGAAAGGAGAGAAGTATATCCTACGCTTTACACACAAGGATTATGAGCCGGAATATGTGAATATGGATGTGACGGGTATTTACGAACGAGAAATGAGCCGAAAGGTTCCTACGGCTTACCTGATGCGTACCATGACAGGAGAATTGAGCGAAGTGACCGTTACCGCTACCAAACTGAAATTCCACTACAAAGGTGATACGTTGGTATACAATGCGGATGCTTTCCGGTTGGCGGAAGGTTCTATGTTGGATGCTTTGATAGAACAATTGCCGGGAGCTGAACTGAGGACAGACGGGCAAATTTTTGTCAATGGTAAGAAGATTGATGCTTTACTTCTCAACGGAAAAGATTTCTTTAGAGGGAACAATCGCATCATGCTGGATAACTTACCAAACTACATGGTCAATACTGTGAACGTATATGACCGGCAAAGCAAACAAAGCGAGTTCTTGGGATATAGCTTAGGAGACGAACAACATGTCATGGATGTAAAGCTGAAGAAGCAGTATTCCATCGGCTGGATTGGCAACATCGAAGGTGGAGCAGGTACAGAGGAACGCTATTTGGGGCGTTTGTTCCTGAATCGCTTTACCAATCATTCGCAAGTTACTCTCTACGGGAATACGAATAACCTGAATGATAACCGAAAACCGGGACAGGCCGGTGACTGGTCTCCTGCACAAATGAGCGGTGGCTTGTTGACTACCCACATGGCAGGATTGAACTATGCCATTGATGACCGTCAAAAACGTTTCAACCTCAACGGAGAAGTACAATTCGCCCATACGGACAACGAATTGGATAGCCATACCAACCGGACCAATTTCTTGAACGATGGAAATACCTATGACTGGATACAGAACCAAACCGAGCGTAAGAATACCCATATCACTACCCAACACAATCTTTATTTGAGGGGCAGCGACATGGACTTCAACATCGCACCATCATTCAAATACCAGAAATACAAGAACTGGAATCATTATTCATCGGCAACATTTACCGAAGAATTGACCGGATTTACCAAAGAACAGTTGGACAGTGTATTTACCCCTGACTTCGGACGTTCCTTGCGGAATATCCTGATCAACCGGAATCTTCAAAAAGGGAAAGGAAACGGAATGGAATGGAACGGGACGGTAAAAGCCGGTTCCAATATCAAAATCAAGCATACGCCCGACGCTATTAGCTTGAGCGGTTCACTTTCCTTCAAGGGAGGAGAGGCTGATCAATACAGCCACAATCTGGTGGACTATTATAAAGGAATGCAAACAGGAAAGTCCGATTTCCGCAACCTGTATATGAACAATCAGCCGGGGAAAGGCTACGACTATCAACTCAAAGCCAGCTATATCCGAGGCAACCTCTATTGGCCCAACTTTACCTTCTCTTACCTATATAATCAGAAGTATGATTCACGCCGTTCTTCTCTTTACCGCTTGGATCAATTGGAAGGATGGGGTGAAGACAGTGACCATGAAATAGGTATGTTGCCGTCGGAAGACATTTATAGACAGACATTGGATGCATCAAACAGTTACGACAGCCGTCAATTGGACAGAATCCATGAAGCAAGCATGGCATTGGTCTATCAGAAAAGTACAGATCACCATGTATGGTGGGGACAAATGACCTTGCCTCTTTCTTATCATGACCGGCACATGAGCTATCATCAAGGGAAAGTAGATACGGTATTCAGTCACCGGACATTGCTCCTTAATTTGTATGATACATTCTTGACTTGGAAAACCAATGACAGTAAACATAGTGCAGGTGTGCATTATGCCATCGCTTCACAAGCACCGGATATGCGCTACTTCGTGGATGTGAAGAACGATGCAGACCCATTGAACATCACATTGGGGAATCCGGATTTGAAGGACTCTTACCGACATGAATATAATTTGAACTATCGATACACCAACAAGGAAAAGCAAACCATATCGGGCATCTATTTAACGCATGGCATCAACCGAAATGCCATAGCAATGGGAATACTTTACAATAAAGGGACAGGTGCGAGAACCATTCGTCCTGAAAATGTAAATGGTAATTGGGATGCCAAAGCATTGTTGACCTATAACACTCCGTTGGACAAGAAGAAAAAACTTACCTTGCAGAATTCATTGGAAGGAAGTTATTATCACAACGTGGATTTGATGGGTACAGAAGGTGCAAATACTCACTTCCGAAGCACGGTAGAGACTTTCCGTCTGTCTGAAAGACTGATTTTGAAGTATCAGGCTAAGGATTTCACTTTCGGTTTCAAGGGGATGGCAACATGGAGTAACAGCCGCAGCAAGGGGGAAGGTTTCGAACCGATCAATGCGTTGGACTTGAACTATGGTCTGACAGCCCAGTGTAACTTGCCTTACAAATGGCAGGTCAATACCGACTTAACAATGTACACCCGTCGGGGATATAATGAAGCGTCCATGAATACAGACGATTTGGTTTGGAACATTCGGGTAAGCCGTCCTTTCCTCAAGAACCGGATTTTACTCACATTAGATGGATTCGATGTGTTCGGACAAATCAGCAACGTCACCCGTACGCTGAATGCACAGGCTCGTGTAGAAACCTACACAAATGTTATACCGAGTTATTTCCTTTGTCATTTGACATATAGATTTAGTATTAACCCTAAAAAGTAAGATTTATAATGAAAAATGTTAAGAAAATAGAGTTGATAAATCCACCTAAAGATAATAAACTAGACATTGATGATATGTCGATATTTTTTGGAAAAGAATCTTGTGGCTCGTATGATAATAGTTCATGTATATCATCAAAATTAACAACTTGTATAATGTATAGTGAAATACCATGCTTAGGTACGGAAGTGGGTGATGTAAAGTGTGGAACATATATTACAGATATAGTATAATTTATAATTTAATAAAAGATTATAGCAATGAAAAAGAAAATTGAAAAGATCTGCATCATAGATGCACCGAGAGAAAACACCTTAGATGGTGATGAATTACTCAATTTTTTAGGTGGTGATAATTGTGCGACCTATGATGTTAGCACATGTTTTAATAATAAGAAAATAACTTGTACCATTTATGATACTGAGTTTTGCGCTGGAATAGACTTAAACGGAGTAAAATGCGGACAATTTACTACAGATGATGGTACTTTTTATAGTTAACGATTAAATATAGAGCTTATGAAAAAGAAAATCGAAAAAATTCAGATTATTGATGCCCCGAAAGAAAATACTTTAGAAAGTAGTGAACTACTTGATTTTTTAGGTGGTGATAATTGTAGTACATATTACCAATGTGAATTTCTGAAAAATACTACATGTATAGTTTTTGATACCTATGCTTGTGGTGGTGGAGCTGCAGGGACAGAACCAAAATGTGATAAATATTTTGTGCAACCTATGTGATAAAAACATTATTAGTTATGACCCCAAATAGGATTATAAATCATTTAATTATACAATCTTTTCGAAATGAGAATTTTGGGCTGTTTTATGGACGTATGGGATTTGTAGTTACCTTTTATACTTTAGGCAGCAGGTTCCAAGAAGATTTGTACTCTAATTATGGGGATGAGTTATTGGATAGCATTTTAATGAATCTTAACATTGCTTTATCCAAAGATTTTGCAAACGGTCTTTGTGGTATCGGATGGGGAATTGAATATCTTATTCATAATGGATTCATCGAAAATGCTTCCGATAATTTATTGGAGGATTTGGATAAAATTATCATGGCAGATAAATTGGATTTGTCAGATTTGAGTTTAGAATCAGGATTGGAAGGTTTACTCCATTACATCATTGCACATATAAACGGATGCATTGTAAGGAAAGAGAGAACACCTTTCAATAATATATATTTATCCAGTCTATTTCAATTGTTATCCAATCTTCCAGATTCAACAACACCGAATTTGAAAGTTTTGAAAGACACATATTTACAATGGGATTTAAGAGGGGAATTATGTTATGAATTTAATTTAGAACAATTTATTCAATCTTACACACCTATTAAACCGATGAGTGCTAATTCTTTATCTTTGCGTAAAGGACTTTCTGGGTATATTTTAACAGAGTAAAAATAAACTATGAAAAAATTTCCTTTATATATTCAGCATGAAGTCACAGATTGCGGTCCGGCATGTCTAAAGATGATAGCTTCCTATTATGGAAAAACATATTCTTTAGGTGAGCTAAGGGATATGTGTAACATTTCAAGAAATGGTGTGTCATTACTTGGAATAAGTGAAGCTGCAGAAAAAATAGATTTTAATACAGTTGGTATCCAATTTACAATCCAGCAATTGGAAGAAAAAATGACTTCACCCTGTATCTTATATTGGAATCAGAAGCATTTCGTCGTTTTATACAAAATAAAGAAAAAAAAAGGTGAATATCTATTTTACATAGCAGATCCTGTTGGAAAGAAAGTGATATATACAGAAAAGGAATTTGAAAGATGTTGGTTGAATTCACAGGTTAAAGGACAGGAAACAGGTATATTATTGAGTCTTGCACCTACACCATCTTTTTATGACAAGAATAAAGGAACAGAAAAAGAATCGAAGCGTAGTCTATTGTTTCTTTCGTCCTATTTACGACCATATAAAGGTTTGATTACTCAATTGTTTATAGGGCTGTTAGCAGGTTCCTTTTTTCAATTAATTCTTCCGTTTCTGACACAATCCATTGTAGATTATGGGATATCAGAACAGAACATGTCGTATATATATATAATATTATTAGCTCAATTAGCTTTAACCCTTGGAAATACAGCTATAGAGTTTATTAGGGGCTGGATTTTGCTTCATGTAGGTACACGAATCAACATTTCACTCATATCGGATTTCTTAGTAAAATTAATGCGTTTGCCCATTGCATTTTTTGACACAAAAATGACAGGGGATTTGCTTCAGCGTATGAATGATAATTCTAGGATACAATACTTTTTAGCTAACACTAGTTTGCAAACTATGTTTTCCATGTTTAATATTCTGATATTGGGCTTTATTATATTTATCTATAATTGGAAGATTTTTCTTATTTACTTCATAGGCAGTGGATTGTATGTTGCCTGGGTATGGGTATTTATGGATAAACGTGCAGCTCTGGATTATAAGATTTTTACTCAAAGTGCCGTAAACCAGAATTATGTTATACAACTGATTACTGGTATGCAGGAAATCAAGTTGAATGGTTGCGAACAACAGAAGAGATGGGAATGGGAACATATACAGGCACGTATATTTAAATTGATGATTGAAAGTACTTCATTGACACAGGGGCAACAATCAGGTGCCATTTTCATCAATCAAATGAAAAATTTGACAATAACAGCCTTTGTTGCGACTTTAGTTGTTGATGGAAGTATGACATTAGGAATGATGCTTTCCGTACAATATATCATTGGGCAATTGAATGGGCCGGTCAGTCAATTAATATCTTTTTTTCGTAGTTTTCAAGATGCGGAATTAAGTTTGGAGCGTTTGAAAGACATATATATTAATGAAGATGAAGATAACAAAAAGGAAAGAATTATCACAGATATATGTCATGCAGATATTACCTTAAACAATTTGTCCTTCAAATATGAAAAACTAAGCAAAAAATTAATATTGGATGACATTAATATAACTTTCCCCAAAGGAAAGATGACAGCAATAGTCGGATTAAGTGGAAGTGGCAAGACTACCTTATTAAAACTTCTGTTGGGCTTCTATAAGCCAGATTCCGGTGAAGTTTTAATTAATGGAATTAATTTAGATAAATATAACAAACGAGAATGGAGAAAAAGATGTGGTGTAGTAATGCAAGACGGCTTTATATTTTCAGATACAATCGCAAAAAACATAGCATTAGGAGAAGAACGAATTGATGAAGATAGATTGATTGAAGCTGTTGATATAGCGAACATCAAAGAATATGTGGAAAGTTTGCCGTTGGGTTTTAATACTTTAATTGGAGCGGATGGCTCAGGGTTAAGTCAAGGACAAAAACAACGTATTCTGATTGCTCGTGCTTTATATAAGAATCCGGATTATATCTTCTTGGACGAAGCTACAAATTCTTTGGACAGCAATAATGAAAAAAGCATTATTGAAAAACTAAACACTTTTTTGAAAAGAAAAACGGCAATTGTTATTGCCCATAGATTGAGTACAGTCAGACATGCTGATCAAATAATCGTACTGGAGGATGGTTGTATCAAAGAAATAGGGCAACATGAAACACTTATAAATAAAAAGGGTATATATTACAATTTAGTAAAGAACCAATTGGATATTTAATTCACAATGAATAAAAGAATAAGAAAACAAGAATTAAGAACTGATGAGATACATGAGATCATAAGTTCTCCACCTAATTTTTTGACAAAATGGGGTACATCTATTGTCATTATGATTATGATCATTTTTATAAGTTTAAGTTTTTATATATCCTACCCACTTGTGGTTAGGGGAAAAGTTCGATTTACATCGGTAAGTCAAAGTTCTATTGAGTGTTTAATTTTAATAGAACCACATGATATGCCTAAGTTACATATAGGACAAAAAGTCATTATAGAAAATAAGGCAAAAAATGAGATGTTGGTTGGGAAAGTTGATAGTATTTTTAATAAGATGGATTTTCAGATTAAAGCGAAATTTCCGATTGGACAAGATAAAATTGACGGAAATGTTTCAGATAAAAACGTTGGAATTATTGTAGGTAAGTTTTATCTAGGAAATAAAATTCTAAACTCTTTTATGAATTTATTTATAAGAAATAGTGATGAATTGGATTAATCTTAAATATAAGTAGAAATGAAAAAGAATTGTAGAAACTGGTTTTGTGCATGTATGGCTTTTATGTCATTGTATTCTGGGAATAGCGCTTATGCTCAAAGTGTAATATTTCCACAAGCTAAACAACCGGGAATAGCCAATGTTAAGGGGAAAAAAGGTGAGTTTATGCTTTACAATAATTTACTGACCGTCAAATTCAGTCATCAAAACGGCAAGCTAATGTTTGCCGGAACTCCGGAACTGGGATTGCAACCAGGTACGGAAATCTTCAAGATCCGATTGGGTGACGGTACCGAAGTATTGGCTTCGGATATGAAATTGGAAGGCGTACAAGCTATACCGCTAAAGGGTGACAAGAAAGCTGTAAAGGGTGCAAAGAAGTTCAATGGACATGCCATTGAAGCCAACTTTGCATACGGTGATCTGGACATCGTTTGGCGTGCCGTATTGCGTGACGGTTCGCACTACCTCCGTACCGAATTGGACCTCACAGCTAAAGAAGACGTGGCGATGCATTCCATCGTACCGATGATTTACAATGTAGACAATCAGAATGGCCAAGCTGTGCCTGAAGTGGTAGGCAACACCCGTGGTGCAGTGATTGCCAGCAGCCGTATCTTTGCCGGTCTGGAAACACCGACAGGTATCAATACAGCCGGAAATGTACAAGCCGGTGATGACAATTGGGTACCGGTAAAGACCGGAGAAATGAATGTGGCATGGCAAAACAAGATTGGTGCCAACGAAATGCTGACCGGCACTTGGAACCCGACTGACTGGAAGGGATTGACAAACATTCCGAAACGTATCAACGAACTGGGCTTCTATGGTGACGACGTGAAGAACATCGTCATGAACCTGGAAGTAAACGAACCGGGCGTACTCTCTACCGAATTCCTCTACAAGAGCGGTTCTTGTGGCTTGAGCATCGTGGGTATGGACTTGCTGGATGCCGACAACAACGTAGTGGCATCGGACTATCACAAGGGCTTTGCAGGTGGCAAGTTGGAAAAGAACGTGTATAGCCTGACCACCCCTTACAACGGCCTGTTCAAGCTCCGCTTGTTCTGCGAAAACAAGACCGAAGAAAATGTATCGAACGGTGACATCCACGTGAAACTGAAAGTGGCAGAAAAGGCCGAAGTGGCCAAGACCAATGAAAGCATCACTCCTATCCAAGGTTTGTGGAGCCGTAACACCACTCTCCAGAAAGGCAAGACATGGAACGTGGGTGCCGTAGTGGGTATCATCGCCGAAGGTCAAGCTCGCCGTTCGTTCCTGGCTTACAGCGAACGTGAACGTGCCGTACCTTGGCGTGCTATGCCGGTATACATCTCTTGGTACGAACTGAACATCGACCGTAACAACGATCGTGAATATACTACCAACATGAATGTGGAACAATGTACCGATGTGGTTGCCGAATGGAAAAAGCAGTTCTTCGACAAGTATAAGACCAACGTGAAGGCATTCGTGTGGGACGACGGTTGGGATTTCTACGGCCCATGGACTTTCAACAAGAACTTCCCGAACGGATTCAGTGAAATCGATTCAGTAGCCCGCTTGATGAATACCGGTATCGGTGCATGGTTAGGTCCGGTAGGCGGTTACGGTCGCTCGGGTGACTATCGCCGTGCTTATTGGGCAGACAGAGGCGGTATGCAGCTCAGCAACCCGGAATACTACAAGATGTTCCTCGATGCTTGTACCTATATAATCAAGAACTATGACTTCCGCTTCTTCAAGTACGACGGTATCAGTGCACAGTTCAGTGCCGTAGGTCCGGACCCAGGTACAAGAGGTGAAGAAAATGCCGAAGCGATTATCGACATCGAACGTGAAACCCGTAAAATCAAGGAAGACATCTTCCTGAATACCACCGTAGGTACATGGGCATCGCCGTTCTGGTTCCAATTCACCGATGCTGTTTGGCGTCAGGAAGCCGACTATTCGGAAATAGGCAACCAAGGCAGCGACCGTGAACGCTGGATTACTTACCGTGACCGTCTGGTTTACCAAAACTATGTACAGAACTCTCCGCTCTGTCCTATCAACATGATGATGACCCACGGATTCATCCTCTCCCGTTGGGGAGCCGTATCGAAAGATATGGACTATGACGGCATCGTGCGTGAAATGCGTTGTGCCTTCGCTTGCGGTTCGGGTATGGTGGAACTCTACAACGACTACAAGCTGATGAACGAAATCAACGGTGGTGCCTTGTGGAAAGACTTGGCAGACTGTATCGCTTGGCAGGAAGCCAATGCCGATGTATTGCCTGACATCCACTGGGTAGGCGGCAATCCATGGGACGGCAAGAAGGCCAACATCTACGGTTGGGCAGCTTGGAATGCGAAGAAGGCGGTATTGACACTCCGTAACCCGTCAGCATCGGAACAAAGCATCACGCTGACTCTCCGCGAAGCACTCGACATCCCGGCTTACGTGAAGACCAGCATCACGCTGAGCGATGCGTTCCAACAGGAAGCATTGGCAGGCTTGGCAACCGGTCAGAAGATTGACATCGACATTCCGTTGACCATCACCATGCCTGGGTCATCAGTCTGTATATATAATGGTATTGACAATAAATAAATTATTAACTTAAATTCACTAAATCAAATGACACTAATCAAATCTATCTCCGGTATTCGCGGAACTATCGGTGGCCATGCAGGTGAAGGCCTAAATCCGCTTGACATTGTTAAGTTTACATCAGCATACGCAACGCTGATTCGTAAGACAACCACTGTAAATAGCAACAAAATCGTTGTAGGCCGTGATGCCCGTATCTCAGGTGAAATGGTGAAGAACGTAGTTTGCGGTACTTTGATGGGTATGGGATTCGATGTAGTAAACATCGGTTTGGCATCTACTCCGACTACCGAATTGGCCGTAACAATGGAAGGCGCATGCGGCGGTATCATCTTGACAGCCAGCCACAACCCACGTCAATGGAATGCTTTGAAGTTGCTGAATGAACACGGTGAGTTCTTGAATGCAGCCGAAGGACAGGAAGTGCTCCGTATCGCTGCAGCTGAAGAATTTGAATATGCAGACATCGACAACCTCGGAAGCTATCGTGAAGACAACACTTACGATGACAAGCACATCGATGCTGTATTGGCATTGAAACTGGTGGACGTGGAAGCCATCCGTAACTCCAAGTTCAAGGTCGCTATCGACTGCGTGAACTCGGTAGGCGGTGTGATTCTTCCGAAATTGTTGGAACGCTTGGGCGTAGAAAAGGTAGAAGGTCTTTATTGTGAACCGACAGGAGACTTCCAACACAATCCGGAACCTTTGGAAAAGAACCTCGGTGACATCATGGGATTGATGGCTAAGGGTGGCTACGATGTAGCTTTCGTAGTAGACCCGGACGTAGACCGCTTGGCTATGATTTGCGAAGACGGCAAGATGTATGGTGAAGAATATACTTTGGTAACAGTAGCTGACTATGTATTGAAGCATACTCCGGGTAATACCGTATCCAACCTCAGCTCTACTCGTGCGCTTCGTGACGTAACCCGCAAGTATGGTTGCGAGTACAATGCTTCAGCTGTAGGTGAAGTGAACGTAGTAGCTAAGATTCGTGCTACCAACGCCGTCATCGGTGGTGAAGGTAACGGTGGTGTCATTTATCCGGAAAGCCACTGCGGTCGTGACGCATTGGTCGGTATCGCTTTGTTCTTGAGCCATTTGGCACACGAAGGCAAGACCGTAAGCGAACTCCGCGCTACTTATCCTCCTTACTTCATTGCAAAGAACCGCATCGACTTGACTCCTGAAACCGATGTAGATGCAATCTTGGCAAAGGTGAAGGAAATGTACAAAGATGAAGAAGTGAACGACATCGACGGTGTGAAGATTGACTTCCCTGACAAGTGGGTTCATCTCCGCAAGAGTAATACCGAACCGATTATCCGTGTATATTCTGAGGCTTCTACGATGGAAGCAGCCGATGAAATCGGTCAGAAGATTATGGATGTAGTCTATAGTTTGGCGAAATAATTATTTATTAATCTTAATTATAACAAGTATGAAAATGAACAAATTTTTAGCCGTAGCATTGCTGGCAATGTCGGCTATGGGAATTCAAACGGTAGATGCACAATCATTGTCATCGTCTACCAAGTGGCATTGGGACAAGGGTACCATCGTGATTGATACTCCAGAACGTCCGGCCGGTCAAGAACATGTATTGGGGTTGACAGCCGCTCCTGTCAAGACGGTACGAGTAGGCTTTGTGGGCTTGGGTATGCGCGGT